>DATNAQ010000081.1:0-7723 GCA_035607415.1 Polyangia bacterium | reverse complement strand
TCGACCCGAGGTCGGTCTAGCCGATGGGCGGTTGCGCGGACTGCAAGAGCGGCGGCGGCGGTTGCGAGAGCCACAAGGGGCCGCAGCGCGCGGTCATCGACGAGGTCATGCGCGCGGTCTATCCCGATCGCACCTGGGGTCGGCCCGACGACGAGGCGCGCTTCCGCGCCGGCATCCGCGAGCGCGAGGCGCGCGCGCTCGGCCGCTCGATGGCCGTGGCGGCCAAGGCGCCGGTCTTCTTCCGCCCGGGCGGACCCGACGATCTGTGCCACTACGTCTGGATCCTGTGCCTCGGGCGCGAGCCGGCGCTGCTCGACGTGCGCGACGGTCTGGCGCCGCCCGAGGCCGATCAGGTGCGCGAGCGCTATCTGCGCGTGCATCTGTCGACGGTGGCTCGGATCGCGACCATCCAGGAGGTGGCGCTCGAGCTCGATCGCGCGGGCGAGGGCTGGGTCTTGCGCGAGCTGCCACAGCCCGGCGTGTACGACGCCAAGCTGTTGAAGCGCATGCGCGCGACCGTCGATCTCGTCGAGGCGAGCGACATCGAGCACCTCGACTTCGGGCTGGTCGACAAGGCGTGGCCCGATGCCGTCGCCGGGGAGTACGCCGAGCGCTACGGCGTGGAGCCGGCGCTGGTGAACTTCTTGTTCTATGCCCAGCCGGCGCGCACCAGCGCCACGATCCACCTGCACCCGAACGGCTGATCCATTTCGGATCAGGCGATCGATTTCGATCACGCCGCCGCATCGCCAACCGCGCGAAACCACGCGCGGCCGCCGCTGGCCCGCCGCTTGCTCTTTTGCCGCGGCGGAGGGAGCAACATGATGCGAGTACGATTCTGGGGAGTGCGCGGCAGCATCGCGGCGGCGGGGCCCGAGACCGCGCAGGTGGGCGGCAACACCAGCTGCGTGGAGGTGCGCGTCGACGCCGCTGACGGCCACGGCGAGACGCTCCTCATCCTCGACGCGGGCACCGGCCTGCGCCGGCTCGGCGAGTCGCTGCGCGCGCCGGTCGATGCGCACCTGTTCCTGAGCCACCTGCACTGGGACCACATCCAGGGCTTTCCCTTCTTCGGGCCCGCCTACGCGCCGGGGAACAAGCTCACGTTGCACGCGCCCGAGCGCTGTGCCCCCGACGGTCATGTGCGCGCCGCGCTCGACGCGCAGATGCGCGCGCCCCATTTCCCCGTCGGGCTCGACGCGATGCGCGCGAGCTTGTCCTTCCGTGCCGTCGCGGCCGGGGCGCAGCTGGCGATCGGCCCGGCCACGGTGCAGGCGGCGGCGGCCAAGCACCCGAACGGCTGTCTCGCCTATCGCGTCTCGGCGGGCGGACGCAGCGTCGTCTACGCCACCGACACCGAGCACGACGGATCGGGCGGCATCGATCGCGACCTCCTCGAGCTGGCGCGCGGCGCCGACGTGCTCGTCTACGACGCGCAGTACACGGCCGAGGAGTACGCGGGCAAGCGCGGCTGGGGCCACTCGACGGCGGAGGAGGGCGCGCGCCTGGCCGAAGCCGCCGGCGTCGGCCAGCTGGTGCTCTATCACCATGACCCGACGCACGACGACTGGCAGATCGCGCGCATCGAGGCGGCCACGCGTGCCCGCTTCCCCAACACCGTGGCCGCGCGCGAGGGGCTGGTGCTGACGCTCGGGCCGACCGTGGCGCGCAGCGCCGCGTAGCCCCCGAGGAATGCGCCATGGGCGACCTTCTGCTACCATCGATCGCTGATCCAGAACGGATCAGCGAGGATCCGATGTCGCAGAAGCCCAACGTGCTGCTGGCGGTCGGGCCGCTCCTGCAGCGCGAGGTCGATCTCGACGAGCTGCTCGATCAGATCGTCACCAAGATCGCCGAGGCGCTCGGCGCCGATCGCGGCACCTTGTACCTCGTCGATCCCGAGGCCGGCGAGCTGTTCTCCAAAGCGGCGCACCTGCCCGAGCTCAAGCAGATCCGCCTGAAGATCGGGCAGGGCATCGCCGGCACCGTCGCGGCCACCGGGCAGACGCTCAACCTGCCGTCGGCGGAGGGGGACCGGCGCTTCTGGAAGGAGATCGATCGCCAGACCGGCTATCGCACGCGCAGCGTCCTGGCGGCGCCGCTCCGCGATCGCGACGGCAACGTCATCGGCGTGGTGCAGGTGCTCAACGCGCGCCGCGGCAGCTTCAGCGCCGCCGACGAGGAGTACCTGAAGCGGCTAGCGGCCGAGGCCGCGCTCGCCGTCGAGAACACGCCGCTCTACGCGTTGGTGCGGCCGCGCGGGCGCGACGCCGGCGGCAAGAGCCTGCCGGTGCGCTATCGCTACAACCGCATCGTCGGCGAATCGGCGGCCATGCAAAAGGTCTACGCGCTCACGCGCAAGGCGGCGGCCACCGACGCCACGGTGCTCCTGCGCGGCGAGAGCGGCACCGGCAAGGAGCTGATCGCGCGCGCCATCCACTACAACAGCGCGCGGCGCGACGGGCCGTTCGTCAAGCTCGACTGCACCACCATCCCGCCGACGCTGATGGAGAACGAGCTCTTCGGCCACGAGCGCGGCGCCTACACCGGCGCCGAGGCGCGGGCGCGCGGCAAGTGCGAAGCCGCCGACGGCGGCACGCTGTTCATCGACGAGATCGGCGAGCTGCCGCTGCCGCTGCAGGCCAAGATCCTGCGCTTCTTGCAGGACCGCGAGTTCGAGCGCGTCGGCGGCACGCGCACGCTGTCGGCCGACGTGCGCGTGGTGACGGCGACGCACCGCGACCTCGAGGCGCTGGTCGGGCGCGGCGAGTTTCGCGAGGACCTCTACTACCGCATCAAGGTGGTGCAGGTGGCGCTGCCGCCGTTGCGCGAGCGTGGCGCCGAGGACGTGATCCGGCTCGCCGAGCACTTCCTCGACGTGTACCGGCGCAAGCACGGAAAGCCGCTGCTCCGTTTTGGCGCAGCGGCGCGCGAGCGGCTGGTGCAGCATCGCTGGCCGGGCAACATCCGCGATCTCGAGCACTGCGTGGAGAGCGCGGTGGTGCTGTGTGAGGGCGTCGAGATCGGGGTCGAGCAGCTGGCGCTGCCGCTCGGGCGCCAGCGCGGCGGCGGCGACAGCGGCGCGTTCGTGGCGCGGCCGCTGGCCGAGGTCGAGCGCGAGCACATCCTGAGGACCATGGCCGCCGTCGACGACAACCGCTCGCGCGCCGCCGAGCTCCTCGGCATCGGGCGCAACACGCTCCTGCGCAAGCTCAAGGAGTACGGCAAGGCCTGACGGCAGGGCCCGACGGCAGGGCCTTGACGGCAGGGCCAGAGGAAGGCCCGAGGGAAAGGCCTAGCCGAGCGCGAGGCGGCCGTCGGCGCCGACGAGCGCGGCGAGGGCGGCATAGAGCCAGAGCGCCGCCAGCCCGACCACGAGCCCGCCGAGCGGCGCCGGCACCAGCAGCGCCATGATCCAAAATGGCGCAGCCACCGGCAGCGCCAGGAGCGCGAGCCGCGCCAAAGAGGCGAAGCGGCGCAGCGCCAGGTCGTAGCCGTGGGCGAGGGCGGGGGCGGCGTCGAGGCCGCGCGCGATCACCGTCTGCGCCACGCGCGAGGCGGCGAAGACGAGCGCGCCGAGCACCAGCGCCGGCGCCAGGCAGACGGTGGCGACGAAGGCCGCGTGCGCCGGGGCGGGCCCGAGACCGCCGAGACCGCCGAGGCCGCCGAGGCCGCGCGCGAGCACGAAGAGCTCGCCGAGCGCGAGCGCGAAGTAGACGAGGAGCTCGACGGCGCGCACCGTGATCATCGCCGGCGTGCGCTCCAGGCCGAGCGCCACCGTGCGGGCAAACGAGCGCGGCGGACCGGCGTAGGCGACGAGCGCGGCGGCGCGCGTGACGTCGGCGAGGAGCAGCCCGAGGCTGGCGCCGGCGAACAGGCCGTAGAGGGCGCGCAGCGGTCGGTCGGCGACGATCGCTTCACCCGCGCGCAGCCACGCCGCGCGCATCGCCAGCGCCGCCGCCAGCGCACCGGCGAGGGCGAGCAAGGTCGGCCCGGGCGCGCGCCACAGCTCGTGCCAGCCGCGCGCCACGGCCGTGCGCGCCTTCATGGCTTGGGCAGCGCCGACGGCTTGGCGAGGCGATTGCGCACGCACGCCTCGCGCACGTGGTCGTCCCACGCGCCGAGCGCGCGCCGCACGTCGGCGAAGCGCTCGCGCACCACCACCATGCCCGCGCCCTCGGGCAGCTGCGGATCGTCCATCACGCGCACGCACGCGCGGCAGGCGTCGATCAGCTGATCGATCACGCCGAGGTATTCCTGATTGAGCCGCTGCGCCTCGTAGGTGTGCAGCTGCAGATCGGCCGCCTGCCGGCGCAGCTTGACGATGCGCGGGATCACGTCGTCGACGAGGAGCGCGCGCGCCTCCTCCGGCTTGAGCCCCGGCGCTTTGTTCAGCCGCGCGAGGCGCTCGTCGATCGGCTCCTCGACCGAGAACAGCGACGGGATCTCGACCTTCACGTAATGCGTGAGCTCCTGCTGCTCGGGCGTGCGCCGCAATCGGTGCAAGAGCAGGCCAATCGCCGCCGCGAACACGACGAGGCTGAGGATGCGGATCAGCCGATTGATCCAGAACGCGCGCACCGACGAACCATAGCACGCGCGCCGGCCGCGCTCCCCGACGCGCTACTCCTTGTGGATCTTCTGCGTCGTCGTCTTGGCGTAGTTGCGGCCCTTCTTGTACGTCTTGACCGTCTTCTGCTCGTAGGTCTTGCCGGTGTTGTACGCGGCCTTGCCCTTGGTCTCGTCGACTTCACCCTTGGCCTTCAGCTCCTTGCCTTTGGCCTCGAGGTTCTCGCCCTTTTGCTGCAGATCCTTGCCCTGCTGCTCGAGGTTGGCGCCGCGATTCTTCAGATCTCCCCAGTCGGCGTGGGCGACGAGCGGCATCGCAGCGACGGCGGTCACGAACACTCCGGCGATCATCGTCTTGGTTTTCATGCGCGAAAGAACGAGCAACGCGCGTGCCGGGAGCGCGAGCGTCCTGTCGCTAGAACTTCTTCCGCAAGAAGTCGGCGATGCGCTCGGTGACCTCGGCCGGGCGCTCGATCGGCGCCGTGTGCGAGCCGCCCTGCACCACGTGCAGCTCCGAGTCGCGGATGAGGCGATGCATCTCCTCCGACAGGTTCGCCGGCGTGAAGCCGTCGCGGTCGCCGGCGACGATCAACGTCGGCACCGCGATGTGCCCGAGCAGCTCGCGCGCGGTGTGACGGCCGGCGGCGGCGAGCATCTCCAAGAATAGCCGCACGTCGACGCGCGACATGTGCTCGAGGTAGGGGAAGAAGTCGTCGCGGCGGATGAGCTCGCCGTTGATCTCGAAGCGCGTGGCGATCTGATAGGCCAGCTCCGTCGGAACCAGACGCGCTACCATCGTCTGGGCGATGCCGGGGATGCGGTTGACCGCGAAGCGGACGAACGGCAGCACCTGCTCGAGCGTGCGCTTGCCCTTGAAGGTGCGCAGCGGCGTGCCGTAGCTGCCGCACATGAGGATGAGCCCCTTCACGCGATCGCGATGGCGGCGGTACATCTCGAGGCAGACCTGCACGCCCATCGAGTGGCCGGCGACGACCGCGCCTTCGCCGTCGCCGACGGCGGCGTCGAGGACGGCCGCGAGATCGTCGGCGAGATCGGCGATGTCGACGCGCCGCGGGCTGCGCGGCATCGGCGTGCGGCCGTGGCCGCGATAATGCCAGTGCACGATGCGATGCGTGCTGCGCAGCGACGCCTCGAGGTACTTCCAGACGTAGCCGTCGCAGCCGATGCCGTCGCAGAAGACCACGGCCGGCGCATGGGCCGGTCCGCGGACGCGATAGAAGATGGGAGTATCGTCGCAGCCGACGGCGAAGCCCTGGCGGTCGACCAGCGTGTGACGCTCGCCGCCGTCGCCACCCACGGGCTCGCCCGTGGGTAGCGCTTGCGGCGCTTCGGTGCCGGAAGGGTTACTCCGCGGCGCCGCGCTCGTCGTCTTCGCCCGGGAACTCATTGACGGACGGATACTTCATGATGTCCTTGCGGGCGAGCTTCCAGGCCTTCTGGACGATCCATGACAGCGACCGGTCCTGGCGGGCCGCCTCGTCCTGGATTTCCTTGAGCATCTCCTCGGGGAAGTACAGGCTTTGTTTACGCTTGTCGCTGCCGGCCATGGCGCCTCCGCAATGTCGAGTCTGAAAAGTGCTCGACTATCGTACGGGTCGCATAGCCTGGGTGTCAAGGCGCTTACTACTTATTTGGCTGGGGAGTCATCCGCAAGTAGGGGCGCAGCGAACGGAAGCCCTTTGGGAAGCGCGTCTTGGCGTCCTCGTCGCTGACGGTGCCGGAGATGACCACGTCGTCGCCATCCTTCCAGTTCGCCGGCGTCGACACCTTGTAGTTGTCGGTCAGCTGCAAGGAATCGATCACGCGCAAGATCTCGTTGAAGTCGCGCCCCGTCGACGGCGGATACTGGATCGTGGCGCGCACCTTCTTGTTCGGATCGATGATGTAGACCGAGCGCACGGTCAGCGTCGCCAGCGCCTCGGGATGAATCATCCCGTAGAGGTTCGACACCTTCGCGTCGGTGTCGCCGATGATCGGGTAGTTCACCTTCGTCTTCTGCGTGTCCTCGATGTCGCCGATCCACTTCTTGTGCGAGTCGACGGGATCGACCGAGAGCGCGATCACCTTGACGCCGCGCTTGTCGAAGTCGGGCTTGATCTTGGCGACGTAGCCGAGCTCGGTGGTGCACACCGGCGTGAAGTCTTTCGGGTGCGAGAAGAGCACCGCCCAGGAGTTGCCGATCCACTCGTGGAACTTGATGGGGCCGTCGGTGGTCTCGGCGCTGAAGTCGGGAGCCGTGCTGCCCAGTTGAACGCTCATGAGATCCTCCCCTTTTCGCAGGAGACTCGTATAGAGCCGGTTCGTCAGGCTGTCAACGCATGCTAAGCTCGAAAGACTAGATGGTTCGGTACGGCGAGAAACAGGACGGACGCGTCACGCGCGCGCAACGAGCGCGGGCCGAGCGCCGCACCGCCGTGCTGGCGTCCGCTCGACGGATCTTCGCCGACAAGGGCTATCACGCCACCAGCATCGACGACATCATCGAGGCGGCGGGCATCGCGCGCGGCACGTTCTATCTGTACTTCGAGTCCAAGCGCGCCATCTTCGACGAGCTGCTCGACGAGCTGTTCACCACGCTGCAGTCGCAGGTGCGGCGCATCGAGACCGGACCGGGCGCGGCGCCGCCCGTCGAGCAGATGGACGCCACCGTCGACCGCGTGATGCAGACGCTGGTCGAGAACCGGGAGATGGCTCGCATCCTCCTCCGCGAAGCGGTCGGCATCGACGACGAGTTCGACGCCAAGCTGGCGCAGTTCTACGGACGCATCGAGGCGCTCATCACCTCGGCGGTGCAGACGGGGCAGGGGATGGGCCTGGTGCGAAAGTGCGACGCCGAGATGGTGGCGCACGCGATCCTCGGCGCAGCCAAGGAGCTCGTGCACTGGGCCTTCGTCAAGCGCGATCCGACCAACCTCGATCTCGAGCATCTGGGCCACGAGCTGATTGCGTTCACGCTGAAGGGCCTTTTTATTTGAGGACTTGACCGGGCGTCGGAGGGGATCTATGGTTGAGGTTCACCCACGTAGGGCTGCCCCATGACGGCCAAGCACCCAGAAGGCCTCAAGAAGAAGGAACTCAAGCGGTTCCGCGACCTCCTCTTGGAAAAGAAGGAGGAGATCCTCAAGAACGCCAA
>DATNAQ010000067.1:0-131638 GCA_035607415.1 Polyangia bacterium | reverse complement strand
GCCGGCGGGCCGAAGCTGCCCTGGCATCGTGTGGTCAACTCGTCGGGCGGGCTCAGCACCGAGCGCGAGAACCCGGGGCGGCAGCGCGCGATGCTGCGCGCCGAGGGCGTGCGCTTTCGCGACGACGGGACGATCGACCTGACGCGGCATCAGTGGAAGCCGCGCAAACCAGCGCGGCGGCGGACGCTGCGCGGCTTGTAGGCGCGCCGGATCAAGGCCGCGGGATGTGATCGAGGCGCGGCGCGTCGGCGCAGGACGCCGGCACCTCGCCCGACGCGCGCGGCAGGCACTCGGGCGACGTGGTGCGTGGCGTGGCCGCCGGTGTCGACTCGGGGGCGATCACGTCGGCGGGCATCGGCTGGCACGCGTCGCAGGCGAGGTCGCGGTCGAGGGCGCGCTCGCCGACGCCCTCGCAGCGCGTGCGCAGGTCGGGCGTGCAGCGCTCGGCGCGCGCGCTCATCTCGGGCGGCGACAGTTGCAGCGATTCTTGCGCGGCGGCGGGGAGCGCCCACAGGCCGAGCGCGCAGGCGATGGTGACGAAGCGGCGCATGGCAGTCCTCCGTCGTGAAACATGCGACCCGCGCGGGCGCGGTCAAGCGCCCGCCGGATCGCCCAGCCGCTTCGTCACCCTTCGTTCGACCGCTCGCCCGGCTACGCGGCGCGCAGCTCCGGCGCCGGCGCCACGCGCGGCGGCGGCAGCGTCGGCCGCTCCGGCACGATCGCCATCGGCTCGAGCGCCGTCGCGAGCGTTTCGTCGATGCGCTTGACGAGCGTGACGTCGAGCTCCGCGCGCACGTCCGCCGGCAGCTCCACCAGGTCCTTGGCGTTGCGCTCGGGCAGGATGATGCGCCGGATGCCGGCGCGATGCGCGGCCAGGAGCTTGTCGGCGATCCCGCCCACCGGCAGCACCGCGCCGCGCAGCGTGATCTCGCCGGTCATGGCCATGTCCGCGCGCACCGCGCGTCCGGTGAACAGCGACACCAACGCCGAGACCAGCGCGTTGCCCGCCGACGGCCCGTCCTTCGGGATCGCGCCCGCCGGGAAGTGCACGTGCACGTCCGATTCGGCGAACGCCGCGTCCTCGATGCCGAGCCGCGCCGCATTGGCGCGCACCCATGACAGCGCCGCCATCGCCGACTCGCGCATGACGTCGCCGAGCTGACCGGTGAGCACCAGCTTGCCGTGGCCGCGCATCTTGGTCGCCTCGACGAACAGGATCTCCCCGCCCGTCGGCGTCCACGCCAGCCCCGTCGCCACACCCGGCTCCAGCGCCGCCGCCGCGGTCTCGTCCTCGCGCTTGCGCGGCCCGAGGTACGCGGCCACGTCGGCCACGTCGATGGTCGCCGCCGCGCCGCCGGTCGTGTTCGCCGCCGCCTCGCCGCTCGCCACCTTGACCGCGATCGCGCGGGCGATCGCCGCCAGCTCGCGCTCGAGGTTGCGCACGCCCGCCTCGCGCGTGTAGCCCTGCACCACCTCCTCGACGGCCGCGCGCGTGATGCTCAGGCCGCCATCGACGCCGTGCTCGGCGAGCTGCTTGGGCCACAGATGCGAGAGCGCGATGTCGATCTTCTCCGCCGTCGGATAGCCGGCGATGGGGATGATCTCCATGCGGTCGCGCAGCGGCGCCGACAGCGGGCCGAGATCGTTCGCCGTGGCGATGAACACCACCTGCGACAGATCGAACGGCACCTCGAGATAATGATCGGTGAACGTCGCGTTCTGCTCGGGATCGAGGACCTCGAGCAGCGCCGCCGCCGGGTCGCCGCGGAAATCGGCCGCCAGCTTGTCGATCTCGTCGAGCATGAAGACCGGATTGCGCGTGCCGGCGCGCTTGAGCCCCTGCACGATGCGTCCCGGCAGCGCGCCCACGTAGGTGCGCCGGTGCCCGCGGATCTCCGCTTCGTCGCGCACGCCGCCGAGCGAGATGCGCACGAACTCGCGCCCGAGCGCGCGGGCGATCGAGCGCCCGAGCGACGTCTTCCCCACGCCGGGCGGCCCGACGAACAACAGGATCGGCGCCTTCTTCGACGGCGCCAGCTGCCGCACCGACAAGTACTCGAGGATGCGCTTCTTCACCTTGCCGAGGCCGCGGTGGTCGGCCTCGAGCACCGCGCGCGCCGCCGCGACGTCGAGCTTGTCTTCGCTCGCCCGGGTCCACGGCAGCTCGAGCAGCCACTCGAGATACGTCCGCGACACGTTGGCCTCCGCCGAGCCTTCGCCCAGCGTGCCCAGCCGCCGCGCCTCGCGCAGGGCCGCCGCCTCGGTCTCGGCGGGCAGCTTCGCCGCGCGCACCCGCGCCAGCCACTCGTTGTCTTCGTCGTCGACGGTCTCGTCGCCGAGCTCCTTTTTGATCTTCTTGAGCTGCGCGCGCAGGATCTCGCGCCGCGTCTCGGCGCGCTCGGCCTTGGCCTGCTGATGGGCCGCGCGCCGCGACTCGAGCTCGTGCAACACCGCCTCGAGGCGCGCGCGCACGTCGAGCTCGAGCAGCAGCGCCCGCCGCGGCTCGAAGCCGAGCGGCAACCCGTCGGCGACGCGGTCGGCCAGCGCCGAGGCGGTCGCGACCGGCTCCTCTTCTTCGTCTTCGTGCAGCTCGCCCCACAGCTCCTCGACGCGATCGACGAGCTCGCCGCCCGCGCGATCGGTCGCCTCGCGCTCCTCCGCCGTCGACACCTCGGCCCGCGCGTACGGCGTCGTCTCCACGATCTGATCGATGTGGACGCGCTCGATCCCCTGCAGGGTCACGAGGTAGCGCTCGTCGGGCAGGCGCACGATCTTGCGCAGCGCGGCGGCGACGGCCAGTTGGTCGTCGTCGCGCATGCGCAGGGCCACGCGCGCGTCCTTGTGGCGCTTGAGGTCTTCGAAGAGGCGATCGATGGCGGCGCCCTTGAGGTCGAGCGTCGTCTCGGTGCCGGGGAAGACCACGCGGTCACCCACCGGAAGCAAGGCCATCGTCTGTCTGGTCATGAGTCGCAACCTAAGACCGGGTTGCGAGACCCGCAATGGATGGTGAGGTCGATTACGCGGCGTCGAGCGTCTTGTCGCCGCGCTTCCAGTTGCACGGCGTGAGCGCGCCGGTCTGCAGCGCGTCGAGCGTGCGCAGGACCTCCTCGACGTTGCGGCCCACCGACAGGTCGTGGACGCTGGCGAAGCGGATGACGCCGAGCGGATCGACGATGAAGGTCGCGCGCAGGGCGACGCCGTCCTCGGGATGCAGGATGCCGAGCGCCTGCGACAGCTCGCGCTTGGTGTCACCGAGCATGGGGAAGGGCAGCGCCTTCAGATCGGGATGGTGCTGGCGCCACGCCAGGTGCACGAAGTGGGTGTCGGTCGAGAAGCCGAGCAGCTGCGCGCCGCGCTCTGCGAAGTCGGCGTTGCGGCGGCCGAACTCGGCGATCTCCGTCGGACAGACGAAGGTGAAGTCCATCGGCCAGGCGAACAGCACCAGCCACTGGCCGGGGTAGCTGTGCGCCGAAACGTTCGTGAACTCCTTGCCGACGTCGAGGCTGGTGACGGCCTGGAGGGAAAACGGGGGCAGCTTGTCGCCAACGGTGAGCATCTCTTGTCTCCTTCGAACTCTGTAATAATTCTCGTTTTAGACAGTGTCTATATCGAGGCCAAAAAAATCAGCGACGCCGGCGCTTCTGCGGCGGCCGGGCCGGGCGCTTGGTGCCGCGCAGCACCACCATGTACTCGCTGATGTCGTAGCCGGTCAGCCGGCCGACCTTGTCGACGCTCAGCGCCTCCCAGGGCACGTCGTGGATGTCACCCGTCGCGTCGTCGACGAAGTGGTGGTGGGGCGCCATGTTGCAGTCGAACACGGTGCGCCCGGCAGAGAGCACGTGCTCGCGCAGGAGGCGCCTCTGCACGAACAGGTTGAGCGTGTTGTACACGGTCGCGCGCGAGATCATCGGTAGGTTGCGCTGCGCCTCCTGCAGCACCTGCTCGGCCGAGGGATGGTCGCAGGTGGAGAGCACGTACCCGGCCACCGCGAGCCGTTGCGCCGACGGCTGAATGCCGTGCTCGCGCAGGACGGCGGCAATGTCTCGACTCATGACAGAGTTAGACTAAGTCTAAAGTTGGGCGGCGTCAAGGCACTGGACGGCCGTGCCGGCGGCATGCAGGGTGTAACCATGCTCGCGGACTGGATTCCACGCCTCGTGGCCACCTGGCGACGGCTGCGTGGCCCGGCGGCCGACCGGTCGGCGGCGCCCGGCGCGCCGCTGACGGCGGCGGAGCGGCAGGACATCGTCGCGGGTGCGCAGCGGCTCTCGCGCGGGCTCACCCGCGAGCGCGAGCTGGCCGGCGCGGGCTACTTCGACGATCCGCAGCTCCTCGGCGCGTACCTGCTTTTGTGGTGGCCGGCCACCTACGCGCAGGCTGCCTCGGTGCTGCGCGAGCTCGGCCCGGCGGCGCGCGGCCGCGTGCTCGACGTCGGCAGTGGCCCCGGCCCGATGGCGCTCGCGGCCCTCGATGCCGGCGCGCGCGAGGTGCTGGCGATCGATCGCAGCAACGCCGCGATCGACGTGGCGCGCGCGCTGGCGCCGGGCCTCAAGACCGCGCGCTGGGAGTCGCCGCGGCCGCTGCCCGACGGACCGTTCGATCTCGTCCTCGCCGGCCACGTGCTCAACGAGCTCGGCGGCGATCTCGACGCGCGCGTGCGCCTCGTGGAGAGCATGCGCGCGCGCCTGGCGCCGGCGGGCGCCGTGGTGCTCATCGAGCCGGCGCTGCGCGAGACCTCGCGCGCGCTCCTCGAGCTGCGCGATCGGCTCGTCGCCGGCGGCGCGGCCGTGCTCGCGCCCTGTCTCTATCGCGGCGACTGCCCGGCGCTGGTGCGGCAGGGCGATTGGTGCCACGCCGAGCGCACCTGGACGGTGCCCGCCGTCGTCGACGAGTTGGCGCACGCCGCCAAGCTGCACCGCGAGACGCTCAAGATGAGCTACCTCGTGCTCGCCGCGCCGGGCGCCGCGTGGCCGTCGCTGCCGGCGGGGCGCCTGTTCCGCATCGTGTCCGAGCCGCTGCCGCAAAAAGGGCAGCACCGCTTCGTCGGCTGCGGTCCCGAAGGCCGCGTGCCGCTCATCCTGCCGCACAAGCACGTCGGCCCGCACAACCGCGCCTTCGTCGATCTCTCCCGCGGCGACGTCATTCGCACCGACCGTCTGGCCGCCCGCGGAGACGGCTTGCGCCTGGACGCCGATTCGCCGGTCGAACGGCTTTCCGGGGCGGACGAGCCGTTACCTAATAACAAGTAGATACAGGTAGTTATCTACCGAAAGATTGCACTAAACCGACCAGTCAACTATTAAGCACTGCCATGGGACGCGTGAGCACCGCCAGAGAGCGCCTGGTCCAGGCGACGATCGATCTCATCTGGACCGGGAGCTACGGCGCCGTCTCGGTCGACGCCATCTGCGAGCACGCCAAGGTGAAGAAGGGCAGCTTCTACCACTTCTTCAAGTCCAAGGACGACCTGGTCATCGCCGCGCTCGAGGCGCACTGGGAAGGGCGCAAGCCGACGCTCGATGAGCTGTTCGCGCCGTCCCATCCGCCGCTCGAGCGGTTGCGCAGGTACTTCGAGAACGTCTTTCGGCGCCAGTCCGACATGGCGCTCAAGTTCGGCCGCCCGCCCGGCTGCCTCTACGGCAAGGTCGGCGTCGAAGTCGGCGGCGACTCCGAGATCGGCAAGACGGTGCAGCGGATCATGGCGGCCTACGTCGCCTACTACGAGAGTGCGCTGGCCGACGCCGCCGCCGACGGCATCCCCATCGTCGACGTCCCGGGCAAGGCGCGCGCGCTGTTCGCATACATGGAAGGCGTGCTCACGCAGGCCCGCATTCAGGACGACCACGAGATCATGAAGAACCTCGGCAAGAGCGCATTTCAGTTCCTCGGCATCGATTACGTGAAGGCGGCCTGACGATGTGGATCGTAGAGCTGGCGCTGCGCCGCCCGTACACCGTCGCCGTCATGTCGATCTTGATCCTCGTGATGGGCGTCCTGTCGCTCACGCGCTCGGTGGTCGACATCTTTCCGACCATCGACATCCCCGTCGTCGCCGTGGTGTGGAGCTACGACGGGCTGCCGGCCGAGGACATGGAGCGGCGCATCGTGATCATCGCCGAGCGCGCCTACTCGTCGACGGTCAACGGCATCGAGAAGATCGAGTCGAACTCGATTCCGGGCATCGGCCTCATGCGCATCTACTTCCAGCCGGGCACCGACATCGGCGCGGCGATCGCGCAGATCTCGTCGGTGTCGTCGACGCTCTTGCGCATCGCGCCGCCGGGGACGCCGCCGCCGGTCGTCATGCAGTTCAACGCGTCCAACGTTCCCGTGGCGCAGATGACGCTGTCGTCGGACAAGCTGCCCGAGCAGCAGATCTTCGACTACGGCCTCAACTTCATCCGCGTCCGCCTGTTCACGATCCCGGGGCTGGCGACGCCGGCGCCGTTCGGCGGCAAGCGGCGCGAGATCAACGTCGACATCGATCCGGTGGCGCTCGCCGCCAAGGGGCTGTCGCCGTCGGACGTGGTGGCGGCGCTGACCTCGTCCAACGTCATCATCCCGTCGGGCACGGCGCGCATCGGCGACCGCGAGTACAGCGTGGTCATGAACAGCTCGCCGTCGGCGGTCGACCAGTTCAACAAGATCCCGGTCAAGGTCGTGGGCGGGCAGCCGGTCCTGCTCGGCGACGTGGCGCACGTGGCCGACGCGTTCGCCGATCAAGAGAACATCGTGCACGTCGACGGAAAGCGCGCGACGTATCTGGCGATCTTGAAGCACGCCGATGCGTCGACGCTGGCGGTGGTCGAGGCGACGCGCGCGGCGCTGCCGATCATCAAGCAGACCGCGCCCGACGGGCTCGAGCTCAAGATCGACTTCGATCAGTCGCTGTTCGTGCGCGGCGCCATCAAGAGCGTGCTTCGCGAAGGGATCATCTCGTCGATCCTCGTGTCGCTGATGATCGGCATCTTCCTCGGCAGCTGGCGGTCGATGGTCATCGTGTGCACCTCGATCCCGCTCGCCATCTTCACGGCGATCATCGGGCTCCATTTATGGGGGCACACGATCAACATCATGACGCTCGGCGGGCTCTCGCTCGCCATCGGCATGCTCGTCGACGACGCCACCGTCGAAGTCGAGAACATCCATCGCAACCGCGGGATGGGAAAGCCGCTCACCCGCGCCATCCTCGACGGCGCCAGCCAGATCGCGACGCCGGCGATCGTGGCGACGCTGTCGATCTGCATCGTGTTCTTCCCGGTCGTGCTGCTCTTCGGGCCGGCGAAGTACCTGTTCGTGCCGCTGGCGCTCGCCGTCGTGCTCGCCATGCTCGCGTCGTACGTCTTGTCGCGAACGCTGGTGCCGACGCTGGCGCGCATGCTGATGGCGTCGGAGCACCACGGCGAGCCGGGGGCCGACGCCAGCTGGTGGACGCGCTTCGCCTACAAGTTCAACACGGCGCGCGACCGCGGGTTCGAGCGCTTCCAGAGCCTGTACGCGTCGATCCTCGAACATCTGCTGCACCACCGGCTCTTCACCGTGGTGGTGGCGCTCATCGTCGGCTGCATCTCGTTCGGGCTCGCCTTCGTCGTCGGCACCGACTTCTTCCCGTCGGTGGACGCGGGCATCATGAAGCTGCACTTCCGCGCGCCGGCGGGCCTGCGCATCGAGTCGACCGAGAAGAAGGTGCTCGCCGTCGAGGATCGCATCCGCTCGATCGTGCCGAACGAGGAGATCGAGACCATCAACGACATGATCGGTGTGCCCATCAACTACAACCTGGCGTTCGTGCAGACCGACAACCAGGGGCCGATGGACGCCGACATCCTCATCGCGCTCAAGGAGAAGCACCACCCGACGCCCGAGTACATGAAGAAGATCCGCGCCGCGCTGTCGCACGATTTCCCCGACTGCAGCTTCTACTTCCAGCCGGCCGATATCGTCACGCAGGTGCTCAACTTCGGGTTGGCGTCGCCGATCGATGTGCAGGTCGAGTACCCCAACCTGCAGAAGTCGGGGGAGATCGCGCGCGTCTTGCGCGACAAGATGCGCACCATCCCCGGCACCGCCGACGTGCACATCTCGCAGGTGCTCGACTATCCGACGCTCAAGGTCGACGTCGATCGCGAGCGCGCGGCGCAGCTCGGGCTGTCGCAGCGCGACGTGGCGTCGTCGATGCTGGTGTCGCTGTCGTCGTCGTCGCTGACGTCGCCGTCGTACTTCTTGAATCCGCAGAACAGCGTGAACTACACGGTCGTGGTCAAGGCGCCGCTACAAAAAGTGAAGTCGGTGTCCAACCTCATGTCGGTGCCGCTGACGCCGCCGTCGGCCGCGGCGCTCTTGCAGCCGGGCGGGACGCCGTCGCCGTCGACGCTGCCGGAGGCGCCGGCGCAGACGCTCGGGAACATCTCGGCGCTCTCGTCGGAGGTGCGCTACAACCAGCTGTCGCACTATACGGTGCAGCGCGTGCTCGACATCGGCGCCAGCGTCGAAGGGCGCGACCTCGGCTCGGTGTCGAAGGACATCGACAAGAAGATCGCCGAGCTCGGCCAGCTGCCCAAGGGCATGAAGATCACCGTGCGCGGGCAGAACGAGGTCATGAACCAGTCGTTCCGCAGCCTCGGGCTCGGGCTCATCCTCGCGGTGCTGCTCGTGTACTGCCTGATGGTCGTGCTCTATCAGTCGTGGATCGATCCGCTCATCATCATCATGGCGGTGCCCGGGGCGCTCGTCGGCATCTTGTGGATGCTGACGGTCACGCACACGACCATCAACGTCGAGTCGCTGATGGGCGCGATCATGGCGGTGGGCATCGCGGTGTCGAACTCGATCCTGCTCGTCAACTTCGCCAACGACTATCGCGCGGAGAAGCTGGACGCCACGCCGCTCGAGGCGGCGCTGGAGGCGGGCAGGACGCGCCTGCGTCCGGTGCTCATGACGGCGCTGGCGATGATCATCGGCATGATCCCGATGGCGCTCGCGCTCGGCGAGGCGGGCGAGCAGAACGCGCCGCTCGGCCGCGCCGTCATCGGTGGCCTCGTGATGGCGACGTTCGTGACGTTGTTCGTGGTCCCGGTCGTGTACACGCTGCTGCGGCGAAAGCCGCCGACGCGGCATCTGTTGGAAGAGCGGTTCCAGCGCGAGAAGCAGGGCCTCGAGCCCGACGCCGCGCTCGAGAGGCATGTATGAGCACGGAAGCAGAGAAGCGGACCAAGTGGGTCTACATCGTCGGCGTCGTCGGCGTGATCGGCGCGCTCGTCGGTGTGGTGGTGATCGCGACGTCGCGGCAGGCGGCGGCCGATCGCGAAGGCAAAGAGCGCACCGAGGAGGTGGCCAAGGGGCCGCGCATCCGCGTGGCGCGCGCGCAGCTGTCGCCGCCGATGCGCAAGATCGAGCTGCAGGGCGAGGCGCGGCCGTTCGCGTCGGCGACGCTGTACGCGAAGGTCTCCGGCTACATCAAGGCGATGCGCGTCGACAAGGGCGACGTGGTGAAGCCCAATCAGATCGTCGCGGTGATCGAGGCGCCCGAGATCGATCGGCAATACGAGGCGGCCGTCGCCGACGCCAGCTACAAGAAGGCCAACGCGCGGCGCGCGGCCGAGCTGGCCAAGCCCGGCGTGGTCTCGGCGGCGGAGGCGGAGACGCAGGTCGGCGTGGCGCAGGTGGCCCAGGCGCAGGTGGCGACGCTGGCGCAGCAGAAGTCGTACGAGGTGCTGCGCGCGCCGTTCGCCGGCACGGTGACGGCGCGCTTCGCCGATCCGGGCGCGCTGGTGCAGGCGGCGACGGGGGCGCAGACGGGCGCGCTGCCGCTCGTCACCATCGCGACGCCGGAGCGGCTGCGCGTGTACATCTACGTGCCGCAGCGTGACGCCGGGTTCGTGAAGGTCGGCGACAAGGTCGAGGTCACGATGCCCGATCGCGCCGACGTGCGCATCGAAGGGACCGTGGCGCGGCGCTCGGACGAGCTCGATCCGAAGACGCGCATGATGCTCGTCGAGGTCGATCTCGACAATCGGGACGGCAGGATCGTGGCCGGCAGCTTCGTGACGGTGACGCTGAGCTTCGCGACGCCGCCGGAGATCATCGTGCCGGTGGAGGCGCTGGTGCTGCAGGGACACAACGCGTCGGTCTACGTGCTCGACGGCGACACGGTGCACGCGCGGCCGGTGACGGTGAGCGACAACGACGGCTCGACGGTGCGGCTCGCGCGCGGGCTGCGGGTCGGCGAGTTGGTGGCGCTCAACGTCGGGGACAACGTGGCGGATGGCGCGCACGTGCAGCCGGTGCTGCCGCCGCCGCCGCCGGGTGGTCGGGATGCCGCAGGCAAGTAGGCTGGTCGCGGCGCTCGTCGGCGGCGCGTTGGTGGCGGGAGCGACGGTGGCGGGCGCGCAGGCGCCGACGCCCAATGCGCAGCCGCTGCCGAAGGTGCAGACGCAGCCGCTGCCGAAGGTGCAGACGCAGCCGTCGTCGATGACGCCGGCGCAGGCGATGCAGGCCAACAGCCTGCCGGCGGAGCTGGCGCCGGCGGAGGTGCTGGCGTTCGACGCGGCGGTGTCGCGGGCGCTGCGCGCCAATCCGTCGGCGGCGGTGGCGCTCGACGAGATCGCGCGGGCGCGCGCGGTGGTCGAGGAGGTGCGCTCGGCGTCGATGCCGACCCTGTCGTTCAACGCCAGCTACACGCGGCTCGAGGGCGATCGCACGCTCGCCGGCTCGAACCCGCCGGTGGTGGTGTTGCCGGGCGATCAGGTGGGCGCGAACTTGTTCCTCGCGGCGCCGCTGGTCGCGCCGCGCAGCTGGGTGCAGATCGAGCACGCCAAGGACAACGTGGCGGTGGCGCGGCTGAGCGCGGCCGACGTGCAGCGGCAGCTGGCGCTGGCGACGGCGCGCACCTATCTACAGCTCATGGCGCAGCACCGATCGATCGAGGTGTCGCGGCGGGCGCGGGACAACGCGCGCGCGCACTACCAGTTCGCGCATCAGCGCTTCGCCGGCGGATACGGCACGCGCGTCGACGAGGTGCGCGCGGCGCAGGAGGTCGCGGCCGACGAGGCGCTGTTGCAGGCGTCGGTGTCGAACCTGGCGCGGCTGCGCGAAGCGCTCGGCGTACTCGTCGGTGCCGATCATCCGGTCGACGTGACCGAGGACGTGTCGCTGCCGGGCGCGCCGCCGCTCGATCAGTCGCTCAAGGACGCGCTCGAGCTGCGCACCGACGTGCTCCTCTTGCAGGGGCGGCTGCACGCGGCCGAGCACGTGCGCAAGGACGATTGGGCCGACTACATGCCGTCGCTGACGCTGACGCTGCAGCCGTTCCTGCAGTATCCCGCGACGTCGACGCTGCCGGAGAAGGGGTTCCAGGGGCAGCTGCTCCTGTCGTGGCCGATCTACGACGGCGGGCTGCGCTACGGCTTGGCGAAGGAGCGCGCGGCGCTGGTGCGCGAGGCGAAGTCGAACCTCGAAGGCAGCGTACGCCAGGCGCGGTCGGACGTGCGCGCCTCCGACGAGGAGGTGCGGCGTTCGGGGGCGGCGCTGGCGTCGGCGCGCGACGCGGCCCAGCTGGCGGCCGAAGGGCTGTCGCTGACCAACCTGGCCTATCGCGCCGGCGCGTCGACCAACATCGAGGTCATCGACGCCGAGCGCGTGGCACGCGACGCCGACACCGCGGTGGCGCAGGCGGAAGATGCATGGCGGCAGGCGACGCTCGACATGCTGTTGGCGAGCGGACGATTCCCGGCGCGATGAGCGCCACGGCGATGTACGGACCTTGGAGGCGACGATGCAGATGCGTGAGCTCGGCCGCGCGCGACTGAAGGTGTCGGCGCTCGGCCTCGGATGCATGGGGATGAGCGAGTTCTATGGCGGGCGCGACGACGCCGAGTCGATCGCGACCATTCATCATTACCTCGATCGCGGCGGCAACTTCCTCGACACCGCCGATATCTACGGGCCGTTCGAGAACGAGAAGCTCGTCGGGCGGGCCATCGCCGGCAAGCGCGATCGCATCGTACTGGCGACGAAGTTCGGCATCGTGCGCGATGCGAAGGATCCGACGGTGCGCGGCTTTTCGGGAAAGCCCGAGTACGTGCAGAAGTCGTGCGAGGCGAGCCTGCAACGGCTCGGCGTCGACGTGATCGATCTGTACTACCTGCATCGCGTCGATCCCGAGACGCCGATCGAGGACACCGTCGGCGCCATGGCGTCGCTGGTGAAGCAGGGCAAGGTGCGCCACCTCGGGCTGTCGGAGGCGGGGCCCGAGACGATCCGGCGCGCGGCGAAGGTCCATCCGATCACGGCGCTGCAGAGCGAATGGTCGTTGTGGACGCGCGATCCGGAGGACGACGGCGCGCTCGCCGCGTGCCGCGAGCTCTGCATCGGGTTCGTCGCCTACAGCCCGCTCGGGCGCGGCTTTCTCACGGGGCGCTTCCAGCGCTTCGAGGATCTGCCGGCCGACGACTATCGGCGCCACTCGCCGCGCTTCATGGGCGACAACTTCGCCAAAAACCTGGAGCTGGTGCGCGAGATCGAGCGGTTGGCCAAGGCGCGCGGCGCGACGCCGTCGCAGCTGGCGCTGGCCTGGGTGCTGTCGCGCGGCGACGACGTGGTGCCGATTCCGGGTACCAAGAAGCGCACCTATCTCGACGAGAACCTGGCGGCGGCCGAGCTCCGGCTGACGAAGGAGGAGCTCGAGCGCATCGAGGCGATCGCGCCGCGCGGGGTGGCGGCGGGGGCGCGCTATCCCGCTTCCATGAAGTACGCGCGCTGATACACTGTGGGCATGCGCGTGATGGCGTGCGTGCTCGGGCTCATCGCGACCCTCGGCGTCGGCGGCGGTTGTCAGAAGGCGAGCGACGCGACGCAGGCCAAGCGCATGCCGCAGCCGCCGCCTCCGCCGGCCCCCGCGCAGGCGCAGGCGCTGCGCGTGCCCGACGGGCTGCACATCGACGTCGTCGTCGCCGGCAAGGCGGCGGCGGCGATCGATGCGGTGCGCCTGCGCGCGACGCCGCCCGACTTCGCCGACGCGGAGCGGCACGCGTGGAAGCTGACGACGCTCCTCGGGCCGCTGGCGCCGGGCAGTGAGATCGTGGTCAGCGGTGCGCCGGTGGCGGGCCTGGTGTTGAAGCAGCCGCTGGCGTCGACGGACCCGCAGCCGGTGCTCATGCTCAACCGCCGCGGCGACCTCGTCGCGACGATGGTGGTGCCGAACGCGCCGTTTCCGCCGTATCACGGCGCCGGCGGCCGGCTCGGCCGCCCGGGCGACACCACGCCCCACATCCCCGGCGTCACGCGAATTGTGGTTGGGCACGAGGCGGAGTAGTCGCTGGGGGCGCGAGGCGCAGCGCGCGCGGCGCTCTTCCAGAATTTGCGCACAACCTGTGCCGTGCAGAGCGTCGTGGACAGGGAGGCACACTCCACCTGTGCCGTGCGGCGACGATTCCGAGTAGGCGGGAGATCAGGAGTCTTCGTTTCGCGCGTCGTTGCCGGCGCACACCATCCCGGCTGCCGCGCTGAAGCGCGGCAGCGGTTGCCGCGATCTTCGGTGGAGCGCGCGCTCCGCGAACACGGCACACGTTGCGCCCGCATTCCACGACTCGCACGAACGTTCGCGCTGGACGCCGACGCGCGCTCCACTGAAGATGCGGCCCCCTCGGCCGCGCTTTAGCGCGGACGACGGTGAGGTGGGCGTGGCCAGCGACCGGGCGAGTCGAAGACTCTTGATCTCCCGCCTACTCGAAATCATCGCCGCACGGCACAGGTGGAGTTTGCCTCCCTGTCCACGGTTCGCCGCACGGCACAGGCTGTGCGCAAATTCTGGAGCAGCGCCGCGGAGGGCTGCGCCTCGCGCCGCGCGCCTCGCGGCCGCGCGCCCTCAGCCGCCAGCGACGGCAGCGACCAGATCGTCGATCGACCACAGCGTCGCCGACACCGACGCGAACTGGATGGTGTCGCCGACGTCGACGGGCACCGCGCGCCCGTGCGGGAGCTTGTTGCCGTTGAGCCACGTGCCGTTCTTGCTGCCCGAGTCGCTCAGCGACGGCAGCCCGCCGCCCATCGAGAACACGGCGTGCAGCTTCGAGATCTTGCCGCTGGGCAGCACCACGTCGGCGCCTTCGCGGCCGATGCTGACTTCGCTGCCGCGCCGCGGCTGTAGCGGGAAGATGTCGACCTCGTCGAGGTCATCCTTGCCCGCCAGGATGTCGGCGGCGTCGCGGCTCGCCGTGTTGACGAACGCGGCGAAGCTGTCGAGCGCGTCGGGGGCGGTCAGCACCAGGAACCACTTGCCGTGGCGCTCGACGAACCCCTTGCGCCCCAGCGCCTCGAGCTCACTCCTCACCTCGTCGACGTCCACCCGCCAACTCTATCATTAATGGGCGCTAGCGCTGACGCGCGTCGCGTGCGGCCTGCGCGAACCGGCGCAAGTGGTGCAAAAGCAGTGGCGGATCGTGCCACGGCACGTCGGTGAAGCGCCCCGGCCACGGCAGCCACGCCGCCAGCGACAGCGAGTGTTCGGACGCCGCCCGCCACACGTCCTCGGGAAACATGGGAATGACCCGCGCCGCGCGCGGCCGCGGCGGCTGCACGCGCGGCACGCCGCCGAGGAGCTCCTTCACCGCGCGCGAGAAGTCGACGCCGCTGAGGCGACCCATGTGGATCGTCGGCACCGGCCGCGCGTTGAGCTCGATGATCTGCAGCCGCCCGTCGTCGTCGAGCACCCAGTCGAGCGCGCAGAAGCCGTGATAGCCGGAGCGCGCGCCGACGGCGCGGATGATCGGCTCGACGTCGTCGTGGCTCATGAACTGGCGCGCGCTCGACGGGCCGAACGGCCCCGGCCAGGTGCGCACCTTGAACGCCGACATCCAGCAGATGGGCACGCCGCGATCGAAGAGCACCACCGTGTTGCCAATCGGCCCGTCGACGTAGCGCTGCGCCACCAGCGGCAGCCCGCCGGCGAGCGCGCCGAACGACGCCTCCAGCTCGCGCGCCTCGCGCACCAGGCGCACGCCGAGGCCGGCGAAGCCGCCCGAGGTCTTGAGCATCATCGGCAGCCCGATCGACAGCGCCGCGTCGCGCGCTTCGTCGAGCGTGCGCACGGTGCGCGACTTCGGCACCGGCAGGCCGGCGTCGGCCGCGAGCGCGCAGAACGCCGCCTTCGACGCGAGCGCGCGGGCCCACGGGTGCGTGCGCGCGATCGGCAGCAGGCCGTCGACCCACGGCTCGGCGCGCCGCGCGGCGAGCGCCTCGAGCAGCGGATCGTCGACGACGAGCACCCAATCGTAGGCGACGTCGGCCAGGTGATCGCGCAGCGACTCGACGTAGGCGTCGAGCTCGGCGGGCGCGTCGATGACGTCGTCGACGAAGCGCGTCTGCGCCAGCGGCCAGGCGCGCGGGCAGAAGGCGACCACCCGCGCACCGGCGCGAGACAGCACCCGCGGCAGCCGCGCCGGCGCGAGCCACTCGCTGGCGCAGGCGACCAGGATCGACTTCATGCCGCGCCTTCGACGCGCGCGCCGTCGCCGAGCCGCGCCTCCTCGGCGAGCGCATAGGCCTCGAGCGCGTCGCACGCGGCGTCGAGCCCCGACTCGACGGTCGCCGCCAGCGCGCGGCAGCGGCCGCGCACCGTCTCGGAGCCGAGGAGATGCTCGAGCCGCGCCGCCATGCGCGCGCCGTTCGCCCGCGACGGCGAGAGCACCGCCGCCACGCCGAGGCGCACGAGGCGCGCGGCATTGTCCGGCTGATCGTGCGCGAACGGGATCACGAGCTGCGGCACGCCCGCGGCGAGAGCTGCTGCCGCCGAGCCGATCCCACCGTGATGCACCAACGCGGAGGCGCACGGCAGGAGTCGGCTCAGCGGCAGAAACGAGAAGTGCTCGACATTGGGCGGCAGCGACGGCGGCAGCTGATCGCGATGCGCGGTCAGAAGGATCGCGCGCCGCCCGAGGCGCGTCGCCGCCTCGACGGCAGCATCGAAGAACGGGCGCGCCCCGCGGTTGCCGGTGCCGGCCGTGAAGACGATCGGCGCGTCGCCGGCGCTGCGCTCACACACGCCCGGCGGCAGCTCGTCGCCCGGCGCCGCGTCATACAGCGGAAAGCCCGCGTGCCAGAACCGGCGCGGCCCGTCGAGCTCGTCGGCGAACCACCACGGGAACATGGCCACGAACAGGTGCTCGTCGCTCCACCCGCGGCTGAGCACGCGCGTCACCGGCGGCAGCCCCTTGGCGGCACGAAACGCATTGAGCGGCGGCCCGAGCACGCGGTCCGCGATCAGCCGATCCGCGGCCCAGCGCATCGAGCGCTTCACCCACGAGTCGCCGAGCCGCAAGATGGCCGGCGACAAGAGCAGCGTCGCCACGCGCACACCGAGGCGCTCTTCCGCCACGCGCGCGCCGAACGCCAGCGGATGCGCGATCACGAGCGCGCCGCGATCGGCCGCCGCCAGCTCGTAGACCGGCCGGATCAGCGTCGACGCCCAGTCCATCACGAAGCGGAAGCCCTGCGCGCGATCCATGAAGCGCGGGCTCGCGCACAGGGCGTCGTGCTCGTCCTCGTCGCCGAGCGCGCTGAAGTCGAGCCCGGCGTCCGCGATCTTCGCCGCGAAGTGCGGATTGGCCGCGATGGTCACCGCGTGCCCGCGCGCGCGCAGCGTCCGCCCGAGGCCGAGGAAGGGCAGCACGTCACCAGTCGATCCGAGCGGGACGAGGAGCGTGCGCACGACGGTGGCTCGTTAGTAGTGGCGCTCGAGGATGTACCAGCCGAAGGCTCGCAGCATGACCTTGACGATCGTATCGGGCAACAGCGGCTCGGCCGCCTGCCACGCGTCTTCGACGAGCGCCTTGGCCTCGTCGGCGCACGCCTGCACCGCGCCGATCGTCTCCAGCTTCTCGACGACGCCCGAGACCACGACCGGATCGGTCGGATGCGACGCCAGCGTCGCCGCCAGCTGCGTGCGCCCGGCCGCGTCGAGCCGCGCCATCGCCTTGGCCACCGGCAGCGTGATCGAGCCGTTGGTGATGTCCTCGGCGCGCGCCTTCAGATCGTTCTTGAAGCCGCGCAGGTTGAGGACGTCGTCGATGATCTGGAAGGCGAGCCCGATGGCCTCGAAGAAGCGGCCGATGGCCTCGATCTGCGCCTCGGTGCCGCCGCCGACGACCGCGCCCATGCGCGACAGCGCCGCCGCCGGCGCCGCCGCCTTCAGGCGATGCTTGGCGCACACCGCGCGCTCGAGCTCGCTCGAGTCGCCGGTCTCGATGGCGCGCGCCATCTGCGCGTCGAGCCCGTCGAGATCGATGGCCTGTCCCGCGTGCCCGGCGCGCATGGCCTCGAAGTAGAGGTCGTAGAGGCGCAGCTTGTCGTTCGCCGAGACGTCGCTCGACTGCAAGAGCTTCTGCGTGATGAAGTAGCCCGCGGTACCCGAGTTGATGGCGAGCGGCTCGCCGTAGATGAGGTGCGCCGCCGGCCCGCCGCGCCGGACCGTCGACTTGTCTTCCACGTCGTCGACGAGCAGCGACCCGACGTGCATCAGCTCGGGCATCGCCATCCACTGCACGAACTTGCGCGAGTCGCCGCCGACGACGTCGCAGCAGGCGAGCGCGGCGTACGAGCGCCACGACTTGCCGCCGCGATCGGCGATCTCGCGCAGCGGCTTGAAGAGCGAGCGCGCGATCTGCTGGCGATCGACGCCGTCCATGTACTGCTCGCGATCATCGGACGCGATCAGCTGGCGCACCTCGTCGTGCGACGGCTCGAGCGGCATCAGCGCTGCCACCGAGCGGCGCACCTCCTCGCCGACGGCGGCGAAGAATTCGTCGAGGTCGTGCACCGGCTCGAACCCCGAGCGCTCGACGTAGCCGATGCCTGCCACCTGCCGTCCGCCGACGGTGCCGCGCGCCTGCACGCGCCCCTCCCAGAAGGCGGGCTTGGAGATGCAGGTGATGAACTCCTGATCGGCGAAGGCGGCGCCGAGGGTCAGGTCGATGTTCGCCTCCGGCACCGACAGCGTCCACGTCAGCGGATAGTCGTAGAACGTGCGCGTCGAGCGCCACGGCTGCGACGGCGCGAAGGTCATGTTCTTGTAGTCGTGGCGATAGCCGGCGTGGTCGATGTGGATGACCCACTGCCCGAGCACGTGGTTGTCCTCGACGCGCACGAGCGCGTACGCCGACAGCTCCTCGCCGTTGTCGAGCTGCAGCGCGGCCCAGTTCCACGCTACGTCGACGTGCTTCTCGGTGGCCGCCTTCTCGAGGTCCTTCTTCTTCTCTTCCTCGGGCCGGTTGTCGGCGCGCATGCCGCCGAACTCGTGATCGTACCAGCCCTGGCCGCCGGCGACGGCGCGCTCGATCCCGCGCAGCGTGACCGTGCCGTCGACGCGGCAGCGCGGGATGAAGTAGTAGAACATGTCTTCGCCGCTCGGCCCGCGCACCACGCCGTCGTCGCCGTGGCGCGTGACCGGCTTCTCGGGATGGAAGGTGAGCGTGCAGCCGACGCCGGCCTTGCGATCGGCGAGCTCGAGCGTGTAGCTGCCGTCGTCGTTCTTGAAGTAGCGCGAGCCGCCGAAGTCGAGGTCGAGCTTGCGATCGCCGACGGTGACCGGCCCTTCGAAGATCTTGTCCGGCCCGGGGACGCGGCCGCGCTCGAGGATCTCGGTGATGGCGCGGTTGAGCCGCTGATCGCGCGAGCCGCGCCCGCGCTTGATGCGCTCGAGGCCCATCTTCGGCGCCTTGGGATCGACGTACGAGCGCGCGAAGTAGCTCTTCTCGCCGGCGTCGCTCAGCGCCCAGGTGCACGAGTGCGCGTACTCGGGCGCGCCGGTCTTCTCGTCTTTGCCTTCGATGATGCGGAAGAAGGCGGCGAACAGCGACAGCTCGTGGCCGTCGATCGTCTCTACGTGCGTATTGACGTACCACCACTCCGTGGCCGACGAGCGATGCGGGAGATCGTGAACTGCGAGATCGATGGGTCCAGGGGCCGGCCAATCGGCGAAATTCGTGCGCTCCACTCGGTCACCTCGCATACGAACAGTAGGTGCCGCGCCGCGTTTGTGGGGGACAATCGGCGTGTTAAAAATTTGTTTCATCAAACTTTGTGGAGGCGCGTCGCACGCGCCGCAGTCGCCGCCGGCCGGGGCCGTGCTATCGTTCGGCCGATTTGCGCGGCTCGATCGTGCGATTTCTGGCTCGTCCGACGGCAACTTGGGCCGCGATCGCCCTGGCGGTGGCGCTGGCGGCCCCGTCGATCACGACCGGGCTGAGTGCGGACGATTGGTTGCAGCACATCGTTGCTCGCCAGCTGAGCCCGTTCCCCGGGCTGCCGACGAGCCGCTTCGATCTGTTCTCGTTCGTCGGACATGATCCGCGCGACGCGCTCCTACAGATGAACGCGGGCGTGCTGCCGTGGTGGACCGATCCGGCGGTCAAGCTCGCGTTCTGGCGGCCGCTGACCTCGCTCACGCACGTCCTCGATTGGACGGCGTGGCCCGGCTCGGCGGCGCTCATGCACGTGCAGAACCTCTTCTGGTTCGCGCTCGCGCTGGTGGCGGTGGCCGCGTTCTACCGGCGCTTCTTCGCCGGCTTCGGCGGCGCCGCATGGGCCGGCGGGCTGGCAGCGATCCTGTACGCGATCGACGACGCGCACGGCCCCGCGGTCGGTTGGATCGCGAACCGCAACGCGATGATCGCGGTGGCGCTGGCGCTGCCGGTGATGCTGCTTCACGATCGCTGGCGTCGCGACGGCTGGCGCGCGGGCGCGTGGCTGGCGCCCTTGGGGCTGGCCGTGGCGCTCGGGGCAGGGGAGTCGTCGCTCGCGGTGGCGGCGTATCTCGGGGCCTACGCCTTGTGCCTCGACGAGCGCGGCACGCTCGGCCAGCGGCTCATGACGCTGACGCCGTATCTGGCGGTCGTGATCGTGTGGCGCGTCGTCTATCACGCGCTCGGCTTCGGCACCGCGTGGTCGGGCGTGTATCTCGATCCGGGCGCCGAGCCGCTGCAGTTCCTGCGCGCGCTGCCGTCGCGCGCGGTGTTCCTGCTCGCCGGGCAGCTGTTCACGCCGTGGAGCGACTTCGCGGCGATGTGGCCGTTCGTCTCGCCGCACGCGGCGCGCAACGCGCTGGTGTTCGCGTCGATCGTGGTCGCGGGCTTCGTGCTCCTGTTCGCGCCGCTCTGTCGGCGCGATCGGCTGGCGCGCTTCTTCGCCGTCGGCACGCTGGCGGCGGTGGTGCCGGTCTGCTCGACCTTCCCGGCCGATCGGCTGCTGTGGTTCGTCGGCGTCGGCGCCATGGGGCTGGTGGCGCGCTGGCTCGAGCTGCGCCCGCGCGCGTGGTGGTCGGCCGTGGTGGCCGCGCTCTTGATCGTGGTGCACGTGATCTTCGCGGCGCTGCTCCTGCCCATCCGCTCGCGCTCGATGACCACGGTGGCGGCGCCGTTCCGCCGCGCCGACGCGACGCTGCCGCCGTCGGAGACGCTGAAGGGCGGCACGCTCGTGCTGGTCAATCCGCCGTCCGACATCTTCTGCGCGTACATCGTGATCCTGCGCGCCTCCGAAGGACGGCCGCTGCCGCCGACGCGCTGGCTGTCGACGGGCACGAGCGACGTCACGGTCACGCGGCTCGACGATCGCACGCTGCGCGTGCGGCCCGAGGGCGGCTTCATCCCCTTCGTATCCGAGCGCATGCTGCGCCGGCTCGACCATCCGTTCACGCGCGGGCAGACGATCCATCTGACCGGCATGGACGTCCTCGTCGACGAGGTCGAGCCCGACGGGCGGCCGGCGGTGATCCGCGCGCGCTTCGATCGCTCGCTCGACGATCCGTCGCTGCACTGGGGCGCCTGGCGCGGCACCGGCTTCGTGCCGTGGGCGCCGCCCGCGGTGGGCGCGAGCGTGGTGCTGCCGGGGACGTCGTTTCTCGACGCCGTCTTCGGCAAGTCGCACTAGCCGCTGCTACGGCCGCAGCTCCGGGGCATCTCGCGGCGTACGTCCTCGCGGCCTCGCTCGACGGTCGCGTCGTACGTTCCGCGCGACAATCTGAAGCAATCAGCGCCGGAGGAGCTTGACGAAGACGAGCTCGGGATCGCCGGCGTCGAGGTTCTCGATGCGGCCGCTCAGGATCCAGCCGACCTTTGCGAGCAGCGCGCGCATCGGCGCGTTCGATTCGTTCGTCGAGGTGAATAGCCGATCGCCGGCGATCGCGTCTTCGATCGCGGCGAGGAGCGCCGTGCCGACGCCGCTGCGGCGCGCGTCCTCGGCGACGACGAGGAGCTCGACGAACGGGCGGCCGAAGAAGTGATCGACGAGCACGGCGAAGCCGACGAGCTTGGCGTCGCGATGCGCGACCCACAGCTGCTCGATCGGCGCCGAGGCCGTGCGCGTGTCGAGCGAGCGCAGCGCTTCGCGGTCGCCGCTGTTCGCGCGCCGGGCGACGATGGCGCCTCTCATGTTACGGCTTGCGCTGGCGGATGAGGCCCTCTTGCGCCGTCGACGCCACCAGCCGCCCGTCGCGCGTGAAGACGCGCCCGCGCACCAGCCCGCGCGCGCCGTGCGCCGCCGGCGAGTCCATGACGTGCAGCAGCCACTCGTCGACGCGGAACGGCTGATGGAACCACATCACGTGGTCGACGCTGGCGATCTGCATTCCCGGCGTCCACCAGGTCACGGCGTGCGGCAGGAGCGCCGTGCCGATGAACCCATGGTCGCTCGCGTACGCGAGCAGATAGGGATGCAGCGTCGGATCATCGGGCAGCCGGTCGACCGTCTTCAGCCACACCGCGCGCTGCGGCGGCTGCTTCTGCGGCACGAATGGATCCGCCGGCGGATTCACGGGCCGCATCTCGAACGGCCGCTCCGCCGTCGCGCGCTGACGGAAATATTCGGGCAGCTCGCGCTTCGACGCCGCGATCAGCTGCTGCTCGGTCTGCAGCTCCTCGGGCGGCGGCACCTCGGGCATCGCGTCCTGGTGCTCGTAGCCCGGCTCGTGCTTCTGGAACGACGCCGACATGTTGAAGATGGCCTTGCCGTTCTGGATCGCGACCACGCGCCGCGTGGTGAACGAGCTGCCGTCGCGGATGCGATCGACGTCGTACACGATCGGCCGATGCACGTCGCCCGGCCGCAAGAAGTAGGCGTGCAGCGAATGGATCGCGCGCTCCTGCGGCACCGTCTGCACGGCGGCCGACAGCGCTTGCCCGAGCACCTGGCCGCCGAACACCGTGCCCCAGCCGAGATCCTGGCTCTGGCCGCGAAACAGGTTCTCTTCGATCTTCTCGAGCGCGAGGAGCTTGACCAGCTCGTCGAGGACTTTCGCCATCCGGCGATTGTAACGCGATGGCGCTACATCGCCAGAGCTACGCAGCGAGCGCGGTGACGAGATCCTCGGAGCCGCGCACGCCGTCGACGACCGAGTCGGCCACCGCCTGCGCCGCCAGCTTCATGCGCCACGGCAGGCCGTTGGAGTAGAGCACGCGCCGCGTGTGCGGCGAGCGGTGCCGCACCTCGAGCAGGAGCTCGGCGCCGTTCTCCCTCTCCGAGAGGTTGAAGTCCGAGAAGACGACGTCGAAGACCATCTCGTCGAGGTAGTGACGCGCATCCTCGACGCTGACCGCGACGATGACGTGATGCCCCGCCCCCTCGAGCGCCCGGCGATGCAGATAGGCCGTCGCCTCGTCGTCCTCCACCATCAAGATCATCATCGGTGTCACCCGTCGATCGTCGCTTGTCGGACATCTTGGCGCAAGCGCATCGTTTGCACGACGCGCCGTCGGGCGTGTGCGCGCGCTGTACGCAAGAGTGGCGCCCGGGGCCGATCGTGGCCGATCGCGGCTAGGCCGACGGCTGCCGCGGATGCATGCCGGCGGCACGATAGATGGCGTCGATGACGCGCATGTTGGCCACCGCGTCCGACGGCGGCGTCAGCGTGGGCGCGCCGCGCAGCACCGCGTCGCAGAACGCCTGCAGCTGGAACTCGTAGGTGGGCCGCTTCGACACGCGCTCGACGCGCCGCTTGCCGTTCGCCACGACCACGAGCTTGTGCCACAGCTGCGGCATGACCGGGTTGGTGATACGCAGCTCGCCGTGCTCGCCTTCGACGCGCGCGAAGATGCGCAGCAGCGTCGACGACCACATCGAGCAGTGGATGACGCCGGTGTGCCCGCTCGGATAGCGCACCTCGGCGCGCATCGCGCGGTCGACGTCGGGTGTGCGCAGCTTGGCCGTCGCCGACACGACCTCGGGCTCCTCGCCGCCGAAGAAGCGCGCCATGTGCACCGCGTAGCAGCCCGCGTCCATGAGCGCGCCGCCGGCGAGCGCGTGGTCGTAGCGGATGTCGGAGAAGCGCGGCAGCGGAAAGCAGAGCCAGGTCTCGACGCGGCGGATGCGCCCGATCTCGTGCGCGTCGAGGATCTCGCGCGCGCGCAGCGCCAGCGGGTGATAGCGATAGTGGAACGCCTCCATCACCACGCGGCCGCTCGCGGCGGCGGCGGCGGCGACCTCGGCGGCCTCGTCGGCGTTGGCGGTGAACGGCTTTTCGCACAACACGTGCTTGGCGGCGGCGAGCGCGGCGCGCGTCCAGCGGCCGTGCAGCCCGTTGGGCAGCGGGTTGTAGACGGCGTCGACGTTGGCGTCGCCGAGGAGCGCCTCGTAGCTGCCGTGCGCCGTCTCGATGCCGTGCTTTTGCGCGAAGCGCGCAGCCTTGTCGCGATCGCGCGCCGCGACGGCGACCACGCGCGCCTCGGCGACGTGGCGCGCGGGGCGAATGAGCGCGGCGGGGGCGATGCGGGCGGCGCCGAGGATGCCGAGGCGCAGCGGCGAAGCGGACGAGGTCATGGCGCCGCATCATAATGCCGCGCTAGGCTTCGTCCATGGTGCGTCGTGCGCTCGTCGTGGCCGTGCTCGTGCTCGTCGCAGGATGTCCGCACAAGCGCGATTCGGCGCCGAGCCCAAAGGTCGAGCCGCCGCCGGCGCCGCTGACCTGCCGCGCGCTGCAGAGCTGCACCGATCGCTGCGCCGATGCCGCTTGCGCCGAGGCGTGCACGCGCCGGCTGACCGCGGTGGCGCGCCCGGTCTACGACGAGCTGCAAGCGTGCGTGACACCGGCGTGCGCGAACGCCGATGCGGGCACGGCGCCGTGCCGCGAGCCGGCGTCGTTCGGCTGCAAGATGTGCGTGCTCGGCCACTGCGCGGCGCAGGCTTCGCGCTGCATGGCCAACTGAGCCCGCGGCAGATCGATCAGCCGAGGAAGCGGACGATCGCCTCGTCGACGGCGCCCGGCTGCCGCAGCGTCAGATCGTGGCTGGCGTCGGGCACGAGCAGCGTCTCGAGGCTGCGAAGGTGCGTGCGCGCCACCTCGATCGCGCGGCGCGCCGCGTACATCTTCTCCTGCTCGCCGTACACGAGCAGCGTCGGCGCCGTGATGGCGCGCATCGTCTCCGGCGGCAAGCGTTGCGGCAACGGCAGCGTGCGCCCGCGGAAGTTGCAGATGCCCGCGTGCATCACGTCGACGAGCGCGTTCACCCACGCCTGGTAGCGCGCATCGTCCGGCGCCGGCACCGCCGCCCAGCGCAGATAGGCGTCGACGTAGCGCCGCTTGCGAAACACGAGCATCGGCAGCCCGCGAAACACGAACGCCAGCGAGAACGCGCCGAACGAGGCGCCTGGCGCCAGCAGCACCAGGCGCCGCACGCGCGCCGGCCGCCGCGCCGCGAACGACGCCGCCAGCCAGCCGCCGTACGACATGCCGCCGATGTCGATTGTTTGCAGTCCGAGCGCGTCGAGCAGCTGCTCGAGCCAGCGGAGCAGCTCGTCGAGCGTGCGCGGCACCTCGGCGGTGCGCGAGTAGCCGTAATCGCCGAGCGTGTCGGGCGCGTAGACCCGCCGCTTGGCGCCGAGATCGGCCGCGTTCGGCGCCCACATCGTCGACGTCACGTGAAACCCGTGCAGCATCACCAGCGGCGGCGCATCGGGTTTGCCCCAGACCTGGACGCGCGTGGTCTCGCCGCTCGGCAGGCGCACGTCGCGCGACTCGGGCGGCGTGGTCCACAAGGCGACCATCGCTTGGTACGCGCGTTGAAACGCCGCCTCGGTCGCGTCGGACACGGCTCATCCTTAACGCCTCCGGAAGGCGCGTCAAGGTTGCCGCGCGCGGTGAAATTCGCTACGGTGCCGCCGATGCGGTGGTTCTACGTGGCCGCGCTCGTCGCGGCCGGTTGCTCGAGCTCGGGAACGAGCGTGAACGGTGATGCGGGCGCGCTCGCCGAGATCGGCGCCCACTACGTCGAGCAGCGTGGCTGCCCGATGTGTCACCAGGCCAAGGGCATGAGCACGCTCTCGGGCAACGCCCTCGCCGTCGAGGGCACGTTCGCCTATCCGGGCAACCTCACGCCCGATCGCACGACCGGGATCGGCGGCTGGGCCGACGCGCAGATCATCCGCGCCATCCGCTACGGCTTCGACGACGAGAACCAAGAGCTCTGCCCGACGATGCCGCGCTTCGACGGCATGGGCGACACCGAGGCGCAGGCGATCGTCGCCTACTTGCGCAGCCTGCCGTCGGTGACGAGCAAGATTCCCGAGTCGTACTGCCCGCCGGTGAAGCCGCCGCCGGGTCCCGACATGGCGATGCCGGACATGTAGCGTAGAGGGCGCGCGCGGTGCCTAAAGAATGGGCAACCACCGCGCAACGCCGCTGCAACGCCGCCGTTGCACGAGATGCGCGGCGCGTGACCTGCGAGACCACAGCTTATCCACAGCTCTCTGTGATTCGCGCTGGAGCGGGCGAGGCTAGGGGCAGTGGCTCTCGACCGCGGACAAGACGGTCTCGATCTTCACGGGCTTGGCGATGAACTCGCCGCCCATCGACGCGACCTTGCGGCGGGCGTTGCCATCGGCGGAGATGACCACGACCGGGATCGCGGCGAGCGACGGGTCGTTCTGCATCTCGTCGTAGAACTCGGGCCCGCTCATCACCGGCATCATCAGATCGAGCAAGATCACGCAGGGGTGCGCCGCGCTCGCGCGCAGGCGTGTGAGCGCGTCCTGGCCGTTGACTGCGGTCATGACGGTATAGCCCTCGTCGTGCAGGATCTCGGCGAGAGTTTCGCGAATCGAAGGGTCGTCGTCGACGACGAGCAGCAGCTTGGCCGCTGTTTGCGAGCACATAGCCCATTGACGATACTACCTGCAAACGATCGGCGCCAGTCGCGGCTCAGCAGCCGCTCGGGTGCCAACCTGATTCGATCGTCCCGTAGCTCGACTCGTAGAGATCGACGCCGAGCTTGGACGTCTCGGGCGCGCACAAAGGCCCGTACGTCACGTAGCTGCACGACGGGTTGGAGTTGTGCACGCAGTCGTAGTCGTGGTCCATCTCGAGCGCGAGCGGGTCGACGAGCGTGGTCAGATCCATGCGGCCGAGAGGGGCGTTGGCGACGGCCGACGCCGGGTCGCTGAAATATTGCACCTGACCGCGCGGCGCGCCGTCGTTGGTCTCGTCGCTGAGATCGAACGGCGCGTGGGGGCCGCCGAGGTCGTGCGAGTCGCGCCAGGCGCCGTGGCCGGGCACGTCGCCGATGGTGTGGGCGACGAGCGCGTCGTGCAGCGTCGGGTCCATCGACATGATCATGCGGTTGTACTCGCCGCCGCCGCAGCTGCCGGCGTCGCTGGCGGTGGCGTTCTGCCCGCCGGCGATGCGGTAGACGCGCGCGACGTGGCCGAGCATCGGGCTGCCGTCGCCGTCGAGGGTCGAGCCCTGCAGGCGCGCGGTCAGCGTGAGAAAGACGCGCTGGCTCGACGGATCGAGGCGCGTCCACAGATCGCACACGCCGGCGAGCGCGGCGCCGTCGAGGCCGTTCGATTGCGCGCCCGGGTGCGCTTGCAGATAGGCGAGGTAGCTGGCGAGCAGGCGATCGCGATTGCCGTCGAGCGTGTCGGCCGGCAGCGCGGCGTCGCCGGCCGTCGCGAGATCGCCGGCGCCTGCGAGATCGTCGCCGCCGGCGAGGCCGCCGTCGCTGCCATTGCCGCCGGCGCCGCCGTCGCGACCGGGGCCGTTGGATGCGGCGCTGCTGCACGCCATCAGCGTCGCGCCGGCGAGCAGCAGAAGAAGAGGCGATCGCATGGCGGCAGGGTAACGCCTGCGAGATGCGCCCGGCACATGTCGCGGCGCGTCGTCGCAACGTAGGCTAACCCGGTAAGTTTCTCGCACCCTTCGTGCGAGGTGCTTATGATCCGAGCATGCGCTGGCGCCCTCTATTAATCATGGTCGCGCTCATCATCGGCGTGCTCGCCGCCGGCGTCGGTGCCACACCCCCGCCGCCGGTCGCGCAGCCACAAGCGGCGTGCGCGGTGCCGGGGATGGTGCCCTGTACGCCCGGCGACGCGACTTGCGACACCTTCGGCGCCGTGTGCGACGGGGCGTCGTTCAGCTGCGTCTGCCCGTCGACGGACATGGGACCCAACACCGACGGGTTCATGATGACCGACGGCTTCGCCGTCAACCCCGACTTCGCCACCGGCGGCGGCGGTCAGACCGGCGGCTCGATGAGCGGCAGCCCGCCGGCGACGGGCGGCGGCATGGACGCACCGGCGCGCAGCGGCTGCTCATTCGTTCCCGGCTCGGCGCGTTGACCGTACCGACATACCATGGTACCAAGTTACCATGGTCAAACGGCAGGGCGAAGAGATCGTCGTCGAGCGCGTGCAGACCGGCGTGCGCCTGGAGAAGCGCCTGCTCAAGGTGCTCAAGGCGCTCGCCGACTATTACGACCTCACGCTCGGCGATCTGCTCGAAGGCATCGTGCTCCACGCCTTCGACGGAAAATCGCCGTTCGAGAAGAAGTCGCTGCAGCGCATCGCCGACCTGAAGCGCATCTACGAGCTCGACCTCGACGCCAGCGCCAGCCACCGCATGAAAGAGAAGCCGTGAGCGCGCGCCAGCGAGCGAACGTGAGCGTCCGGCCCGTAGGGCCAGCGGATCGAATTGGCTCATGGTGCACCTGCAAGGTGCACCCGTGAGCGCGCGCGCCGGCGGCGACGAGGAGGTGGGCCGGCTCGCCGCGGCGTTCGAGGCGTGCACGCTGCCGCCGGCGGACTTCCACCATCGCCAGCACCTGCAGGTGGCGTGGTGGATGCTGCGGCAGGGGCCGCCGCTGCCGGCGATGCTGCGCTTCGTCTCGTCGCTGCGGCGCTACGCCATGCACATCGGCAAGCCCGAGGTCTATCACGAGACGATCACGCTGGCGTACCTCCTCCTCGTCAACGAGCGGCTCGAGCGCGGCGGACGCACGCGCAGCTGGCGGCGCTTCTCCGCCGATCATCCGGAGCTGTTCGAGCGCGCGCTCTTCGACCGGTACTGGGCGCGGGCCACGCTCGATTCGCCCTTGGCGCGCCGTTGCTTCCTGTTTCCCGACGCCTGACGTGGTTTCGCGCTATCATTCGGGCAGTCGGTCATGGTTCGTACGGCAGCACTGTGCGTGGCGTTGGCGGCGAGCTTGTCGATCGGCGGCTGCGACGATGACACGTCGAGCAACGGCGATGCCGGCGCCGGCGGGGACCTGTCGACGCCGCCCGTGCCGCAGCCGCTGGCGCGCTTCGCGGTGATCGGCGACTTCGGCGTCGACACCTCCGACGAGATGGACGTGGCCAAGCTGGTCAAGGGTTGGGGCCCCGACTACATCGTCACCGTCGGCGACAACAACTATCCCAACGGCGAAGCCGACACCATCGACGCCAACATCGGGCAGTACTTCGCGCCCTTCATCGGCGGCTACACCGGCAAGTACGGGCCGGGCGCCGAGCAGAACCGCTTCTGGCCCGCCCTCGGCAACCACGATTGGTACGCGACCACCGGCGACCAGCCGTACCTCGACTACTTTCCGTCGCTGCCGGGCAACAAGCGTTATTACGACGTCGTCGTCGGCAACGTGCACTTCTTCGCGATCGACAGCGACGAGCACGAGCCCGACGGCATCGACGCGACCTCGACGCAGGCGGCATGGCTGGAGCAGGCGCTGACGGCGTCGACCTCGTGCTTCAACATCGTCTACTTCCACCATCCGCCCTACAGCTCGGGGCAGGACATCTTCGTGCAGCCGCGCATGCGCTGGCCGTTCCTCGCGTGGGGCGCGGACGTCGTGCTCACCGGGCATCAGCACCACTACGAGCGGCTCCTCGTCGGCGGGCTGACCTACGTCGTCGACGGCCTCGGCGGCGCGCTCAATCGCTTCCCGTTCAATCCGGCGCCCGAGGTGGGCTCGCTGGTGCGCTACAACGGCGACTTCGGCGCGCTCTTCGCCGAGGTCTACGACGGCGGCCGGATCACGTTCACCTTCCGCAACACGCACGGCGTGGTGATCGACCGCTTCGACGTCGCGCGCGACTGCTCGGCGCCGCACAACATGTTCGACGCCGGCCTCTAGCCGGCAGGATAGGATGGGGGGATGGGGGACATCGAAGCGCGACTGCGCGAGCTCGGGCTGACGCTGCCCGAGCCGCCGAAGCCGATGGCGACGTATGCGACGGCGGTGCGGCTCGGCGAGCTCGTGTACGTGTCGGGCACGGGGCCGCTCAAGCCCGACGGCAGCTATCTGACGGGGCGGCTCGGCGCCGATCTCGACGTGGCGGCGGGGCAGGCGGCGGCGCGGCTGTGCGCGCTGGCCATGCTGGCGACGGTGCGCGCGCATGTCGGCTCGCTCGATGGCGTGGCGCGCATCGTCAAGGTGCTCGGCTTCGTGCACGCGACGCCGGAGTTCTTCGATCATCCGAAGGTGATGAACGGCTTCTCCGATCTGATGGTGCAGATCTTCGGCGAGCGTGGGCTCGGCGCGCGCAGCGCCGTGGGCGCGCCGTCGCTGCCGTCGGGGATCGCGGTGGAGGTCGAGGGGATCTTCCAGCTCGCATGATGCCCTCGCGTGCGCCCGACAACTTCGAGATCGTGACCGAGCTCGGCGAGGGCGCGTTCGCCCGCGTCTATCGCGCGCGCGATCGGCAGACGGGCAAGGAGGCGGCGCTCAAGATCCTGAAGGAGGCGTTCGCCGGCGACGCGCAGGTGATCGAGCGGTTGCGCCGCGAGATGCTGGCGGTGGCGTCGATCGACAGCGCGCACGTGGTCAAGCTGCACGACGTCGGCGCCAGCGGCGGCGATCTGTTCATCGCCATGGAGTACGTCGAGGGGCCGACCTTGCGCGAGCGGCTGCACGGGCGGCCGTGGCCGGCGGAGGCGGCGCGCGTGGTCGTGGGCCAGATCGCCGAGGCGCTGGCGGCGGCGCACCGGCAGGGGATCGTGCATCGCGATCTGAAGCCGGAGAACGTGATGCTGGTGCGCGCGGGCAGCGGCCGGCGCGTCAAGGTGCTCGACTTCGGGCTCGCCAAGCTCGTCGGGCTCGAGGGGCGGCGCGAGCTCGAGCCGCTGACGCAGACCGGGATGTGCTTCGGAACGCCGCAGTACATGGCGCCGGAGCAGGTGCAGGGCAAGCCGGCGGCGCCGGCGGCGGATCTGTGGGCGCTGGCGGTGATGGCGTACGAGCTCACGTCGGGGCGCCTGCCGTGGGACGGCGGCGAGCCGCGCGACGTCTTGCGCGCGCTGACGACGGCGCCGGCACCCGCGCTCGGCCGGCTGCACCCGACGGTGGATGGGCAGCGCGCGGCGCTCGATCAGTTCTTCGCGGGCGCGCTCGCCAAGGCGCCCGAGGCGCGGCCCGCCGACGCGGCCACCTTCTTCGCGGCGTTCGAGACGGCGCTGTTCGGGCGCGCGCGCACCGACGGCGCGCCGTTTTCCGGCGTGCTCGGCGCGGAGCTGGCCGAGGCCGAGCTCGACGCGCTGCGCACGACCGAGGGGCCGATGCCGGCGATCCTCGATTCCATGTCGGTCGACTTCGAGACGCTGGGCTCGACGACGACGCCGGGCAAGCGGCGGCTGCACTCGATGTGGAGCTTGAGCCTGTCGACGCTGCCGCCGCTCAGCCCCGGCAGCGGTGACGAGGCGCCGCTGCTCGACGCGCCGCCGGTGGTGCGCAAGTCGACGCGGACGCAGGCGCCGCCGGCCGAAGCCGCGCCGGCGCTGGAGACGGACGTGAAGCCGCCCGAGCTGCCGGCGCCGGCACGGCGTGGCGCGCCCATCGGTTGGATCTTGTTCGCGGCGCTGGTCTTGATCCTCGTCGCCGGGCTGGGCGGCTACTTCATCGGGCGCGGTCCGCGCTAGCCAGCGTGTCGCTGCCGGCGACGAGCTCGCCGATGGCGTGGCCGGCGCGGGCGGAGTCGTCGGCGCGCAGGTGCAGGAGCGCGCGCAGCGTCGGCGCGATGTCGGCGAGGCGGTGCGGCGCGTGCGTGCGCAGAAAGCCGAGGCGCGGGATGTGGGCGCCGGCAGCGACGAGCCAGACGGCGCTCGACTCGGGGGCGTCGCCGTGGTCGCGGAAGTTGGCGGCGCGGCCGTGGTCGGCGGTGACGAAGACCATGGCGTCGTCGAGACCGACGCGCTCGACGAGGCGCCCGAGCGTGGCGTCGGCGGCGGCGAGCGCGCGCCGGTAGCCGGCGCGATCGTCGCGATGCGCGTATTCGTCGGCATCGCCGAGCGCGAGCCAGAGCGCGTGCGGATGGGCGGCGGCGACGAGGTCGAGCGCGAGCGCGGCGGTGAACGCGTCGGGGCGATAGTCGCCGTGGCCGGGCCAGGCGGAAGCGTGCGTGCCGGCGGCGAGCGCGGCGCGCGTGGCGGCGTCGACGGCGAGCGCGGCGCGCGCGGGTCCGCCGTGGCGGCCGGCGGAGAGCGCGATCGAGGACGGCGCCGGCGAGGCGGCGCGCGCGATCACCTCCCACGAAGCGATGACGGCGATGTCGCCGGCGTCGGGCGCGTCGCCGGCGCGCAGCTCGTCGAGCAGCGTCGGCTCGTCGATGAGCGGGCAGTCGTTGTCGACGCAGCGATCGCCGCGCCGGCCGGTGAGGATCTCGCGATAGCCGGGCAGCGACACGAAGCGCGGCCCGGAAGCGACCATCGGCGCGCCGGCGCCGCCGAGCGCCACGCCGGCGTCGGCGAGGCGCGCCAGCGTCGGCATGAGCGAGGCATCGAACACGTCCGCCGCGCGCGCGCCGTCGATCGTGACCAGCACGATCGCCGGCGCGCGACGCGAGGCCGGCGGCGCCGGACGCGGCGCACAGAGGCGCGCGTCACTCGCGGTGGCACCGCAGCCGACAGCGACGAGGCACCCAAGCACGCGCCACATGATTCGAGCGTAAGCGCTGCAGGTTACGGCGCTGCGACGCGCGCGTGAATCCGCGGCCAACTGTAGGCGAGGATCGCGCCTCGCTGGGGATCGCGCTACAGGTCGACGTGCATGCCGACTTCCATGACGCGCTCGGGCGGCAGACCGAAGTAGCTGGTCGCGCTCGACGCGACCTTATATAGGAACCCGAATAAGGACTCGGAGAAGCGGCCCATCTCGCCCTTGTCGGTGGCCATGAAGGTCTCGCGGCCGATGAAGAAGGTGACGTCGGGCGCGTCGAGTCCGAGCGCGCTCGACGGCGGCGCGTCGTGCAGCCGATTGGGCAGGTTGGGCCGCTCCATGAACCCCGCGCGCAAGGTCACGCGGTAGAACCCCGGCTCCTCCTCGGCGACGAGCACGCAGTCGCTGATGGGCACGCGCGGCGTATGCAGGAACTCGACGTGCAGCACCACGATCCGCTGCGGCAGCGCGTGCACATGGTGGCGATAGTGGACGAGCGCGGGCGGCACGCCGGTCGTCTGCGCGGTCAGGAACACGCCGGTGCCGGGCACGCGCGCCACGCGGTCGCGCGCCGCCTCGGCGAAGAAGCGCGCGGTGTCGGGCGCCGCCTCGGTGGTGTGGCGCCGGAGCAGCGTCCGTCCGCGCCGCCACACCACCATGATCACGAAGACGGCGAGCGCGACGACGATGGGCACGTAGCCGCCGTCGACGAACTTGAGCAGGTTCGACGCGAAGAAGGTGAGATCGATGAACAGGAAGAGCACGAGCAGCGGCAGCGCCTTCCACAGCGGCCACTTCCAATCCTCGCGCAGCACCACGAAGTAGCAGCCGCTGGTGATCGCCATGGTGCCGGTGACGGCGATGCCGTAGGCCGCCGCGAGCGCGCTCGAGCTCTTGAACGCGAGCACGAGCCCGATGCACAGGATGGCGAGCAGCCAGTTGATCGCGCCGATGTAGATCTGCCCCTCGGTGGCGCTCGAGGTGTGGCGCACCTCGAGCCGTGGCAGAAAGCCGAGCTGGATGGCCTGGCGCGTGAGCGAGAACGCGCCCGAGATGAGCGCCTGCGAGGCGATCACCGTGGCGGTCGCCGAGAGCGCGACGAGCACGTAGGTGAGCGCGCCGGCCGGCACCATCGCGAAGAACGGGTTGCCGCGCGCGCTCGGATCGTGGAGGAGCAGCGCGCCCTGGCCGAAGTAGTTGAGCGCGAGCGCGGGCATCACCAGGCCGAACCACGAGATGCGGATGGGCCGGGGGCCGAAGTGGCCCATGTCGGCGTAGAGCGCCTCGCCGCCGGTGATGGCGAGGACGACCGAGCCGAGGATGACGAAGGTGGTGCCGCGGTTGCGCACGCCGAACTCGACGGCGTAGGTCGGCGACAGCGCGCGCAAGACGTCGGGGTGCTGCACGATGAAGCGCACGCCGAGGAGCGCGATGGTGACGAACCACAGCGCCATGATGGGGCCGAACACGCGCCCGATGCCGGTGGTGCCGTGGCGCTGGATGACGAACAGCAGGAGCAGCACCGCGCAGGTGATGGGCACGACGAAGTGGTCGAGGTGCGGCGCGGCGACCTTCAAGCCCTCGACGGCCGAGAGGACCGAGATCGCCGGCGTGATGATGCCGTCGCCGTAGAGCAGCGCGGCGCCGAACAGGACCACCGCGGCGAGCAGGCTCACGCCCCAGCGGCCGCCTTGGCGCAGCCGCTCGGGCACGAGCGCGAGCAGCGCCAGGATGCCGCCTTCGCCGTCGTTGTCGGCGCGCATGATGAACGTGACGTACTTGATCGAGACGACCAGCGTCAGCGCCCAGAAGATGAGCGAGCCGAGGCCGAGCACGTTGGCCGCGCTCGGCTCGACGCCGTGCTCGACGGACACGCACTCCTTGAGCGCATAGAGCGGGCTGGTGCCGATGTCGCCGAAGACGACGCCGAGCGCGGCGAGCGCCAGCGCGGACGACGAGGCTTTGTGCTTGTCGCTCACGCGGTCTTGTGGCTCACGCGGTCTTGATGCCGGCGGCGCGCTGCAGGCCGAGCTCGGCGATGGCCAGCTCGCGCATGCGGAACTTCTGCACCTTGCCGGTGACGGTCATCGGGAAGGCGTCGACGAGCTTCCAGTAGCGCGGGATCTTGTAGGTGGCGATGCGCCCCTTGCAGTGGGATTCGAGCTCGCCGTCGCCGCACGAGGCGCCCGGCTTGAGGCGTACCCAGGCCATGATCTCCTCGCCGTACTTCTCGCTCGGCACGCCGATGACCTGCGCCTCGGAGACGGCGGGGTGGGTGTGCAGGAACTCTTCGACCTCGCGCGGGTAGACGTTCTCGCCGCCGCGGATGATCATGTCCTTCTTGCGGCCGACGATGTTGACGTAGCCGCGCTCGTCCATCGTCGCCAGGTCGCCGGTGTGCATCCAGCCGGCGTCGTCGATGGCGATGCGCGTGGCCTCGTCGTTGTTCCAGTAGCCGCGCATGACCGAGTAGCCGCGCGTGCAGAGCTCGCCCTTCTCGCCGCGCGGGAGCGTGCGGCCGTCGTCGTCGACGATCTTGATCTCGATGTGCGGGTGCACGCGGCCGACGGAGCCGACGCGCAGCTCGACGGGGTCGTCGACGGCGGTTTGCGTGGAGACCGGCGCGGTTTCGGTCATGCCGTAGCAGATGGTCATCTCGCCGATATGCATGCGCTGCATGACCTTGCGCATGACCTCGACGGGGCAGGGCGAGCCGGCCATGATGCCGGTGCGCAGCGACGCGAGATCGTGGCGCGGAAAGTCGGGATGATCGAGCTCGGCGATGAACATGGTGGGCACGCCGTAGAGCGCGGTGCAGCGCTCGGCGGCGACGGTCTCGAGCACCTTGGCGGCGTCGAAGGCTTCGTCGGGGACGACCATGGCGCTGCCGAGCGCGACGCAGGCGAGGTTGCCCATGACCATGCCGAAGCAGTGATAGAAGGGCACGGGGATGCAGAGGCGATCGCGCTCGTCGAGGCGGAGGGCGCGCCCGACGAAGTAGCCGTTGTTGAGGATGTTGTGGTGCGAGAGCGTGGCGCCCTTGGGGAAGCCGGTGGTGCCGGAGGTGTATTGGATGTTGATCGGATCGTCGCACGACAGCGACGCTTCGCGCGCGGCGAGGGCGGCGGCGTCGATGCGGGCGCCGTCGGTCGAGAGCGCCTGCCAGCCGTCTTCGAAGGCGATGGCCTCGCGCAGGGCGGGCAGGCGCGGGCGGACCTCGGCTACCATGGCGCTGTAGTCGCTGGTGCGGAACGCGCGCGCGTGCAGGAGCAGGCTCGTCGACGATTGCGCCAGCGCGTACTCGATCTCGGAGGTCTTGTAGGCGGGGTTGAGGTTCACCAGGATCGCGCCGGCGCGCGCGCAGGCGAGCTGCGTGACCACCCATTCGTAGCGGTTGGGCGACCAGAGGCCGACGCGATCGCCGGGGGCGACGCCGCGGGCCAATAGGCCGCGCGCGACGATCGCCGATTGATCGGAGAGCTGGCGCCAGGTCGCGCGGTAGCCCTGCGAGCGCACCACGAGCGCGTCGCGATCGCCGAAGCGCTCGACCGTGCGAGCGAGCGCGGCGCCGATCGTATCGCCGAGGAGCGGCGCGTCACCGACGCCGTGCGCGTAGGAGAGCATGGCGCGCAGTATACGCACGCAAGTCGAGGCGGAGGCTTGTAAAATCGTTTGTCACAAAAGCCGGCCCCCGTTCGTTGGTCGAAGTGAGGACCTTGGAGGGGACCATGAGCAACGCGGCGACGAAGAAGATGAGTGGAATTGCCGAATCGAGCGGTGGACGGCTGGTGACGGCGGACGGGCGCACGCTCGCGCTGCGCGGCGCGACGCTGCGCGCGGACGCCAGGGGCGGGATCGCGCGCGTGGTGCTCGAGCAGCGCTTCGCCAACACGTTCGCCGAGCCGCTGGCGGTGACGTACCTGATGCCGCTGCCGTCGGACGGCGCGGTGTCGGGATATGCGTTCACCATCGGCGACAAGCGGATCGTGGGCGAGATCGATCGGCGTCAGGCGGCGCGCGAGCGGTTCGAGGAGGCGATCGCGACGGGGCGCTCGGCGGCGCTGGTGGAGCAGGAGCGGTCGAGCTTGTTCACGCAGGAGATCGGGAACATTCCGCCGGGCGCGGAGGTGGTCGCGGAGCTGACGATCGATCAAAAGCTGCGGTGGCTCGACGAAGGCGCGTGGGAGTGGCGTTTTCCGACGGTGGCGATGCCGCGCTACATGGGCGCGCCGGGGCGCGTCGAGGACATCGGGCGCGTGACGGTCGACGTCGCGGACGCGGCGCTGCCGGCGCGGGCGCGGCTGACGCTGACGGTGCGCGATCGACTGCGCGAGGGTTGCCGGGCGGAGTCGACATCGCATGCGTTGAGCATGGGTAGCGACGGCGTCATCGGGCTCGTCGAGGAGGGCACGCGGCTCGATCGCGACCTCGTGGTGCGCTGGGCCGTGGCGGCGGCGACGCCGGGGCTGACGGTCGACTGTGGGCGGCCGGCCGAGGGCAAGCCGCACGCGGGGCGCGGCTACGGTCTCGTCACGCTGGTGCCGCCGGCGCGCGAGGCGAAGACGGCGAAGGTGTCGCGCGATCTGTGTTTCCTGATTGATACGTCGGGATCGATGTCGGGCGAGCCGCTCAAGCAGGCGGCGCGCGTGATGGAGGCGATGATCGACACGCTCGGCGACGACGACATGCTCGAGATGATCGAGTTCTCGAATGCGCCGCGGCGCTGGAAGAAGAAGCCGGTGCGCGCCGACGGCAAGGCGCGGGCCGAGGCGCGCGCGTGGGTGCGCGGCCTGCAGGCGTCGGGGTCGACGGAGATGCGCGATGCGCTGATGGAGGCGCTGGCGCCGCTGCGGGCCGAGTCGCAGCGGCAGATCGTGCTCGTTTCGGATGGCGCGATCGGGTTCGAGCAGGAGATCGTGCACGACGTGTTGAAGACGCTGCCGCGCGCGTCGCGGCTGCACACCGTCGGCGTCGGGTCGGGCGTGAACCGATCGCTGACCGAGCCGGCGGCGCGTGCGGGGCGCGGCGTCGAGGTGATCATCGGCATCGGCGAGGATCTGGAGCGGGCGGCGCAGCGCATCTGCGCGCGCACGGCGGCGCCGCTGGTGGTGGACCTGGTGCTCGAGGGCAGCGCGCTCGTCGAGCACGCGCCGCTGCGGCTGCCCGATCTGTTCGCGGGGGCGCCGGCGTTGTGCGCGCTGGCGCTGCAGCCGGAGGGCGGCGAGCTGGTGGCGCGCGGGCGCACCGCCGAGGGCGAGTGGCGGCAGCGCATCGAGGTGGCGCCGATCGCGTGCGGCGCGGGCAACGGCGCGGTCGTGGCGCTGTTCGGGCGCGAGAAGGTCGAGGACCTCGAGATGCAGCTGTGCGCGGGCGAGGATCGCGAGAAGATCGACGGCGCGATCGAGAGGGTGGGGCTCGAGTTCCAGATCGCGACGCGCGTGACCTCGTGGATCGCGGTGTCCGACGAGCCGACGGTGGATCCGAAGGCGCCGACGCGGAAGCAGAAGATTCCGCAGGAGCTGCCGTTCGGCGTGTCGGTGGAGGGGCTCGGGTTGCGCGAGGCGATGGGGCCGGGCGGGATGGTGGCGATGCCGTCGCCGGCGCAGGTGCAGTCGATGTCGCGCACGCGGGCGTTCGCGCCGATGGGGGCGATGGGGGCGGGCGGAATGCCGCCGTCGGCGCCGCCACCGCCGGCGTCGCCGAAGAAGCCGTCGCCGATCCGCGCGCAGGCGGACGCGGGCGGGCGCGCCGGGGAGAAGGCGAAGAAGTCGACGACGGGGGTCGGCCGCGTGTTCGGCGCGTTCAAGGACATGTGGCAGGGCGAGGCGCCGTCGGATGACGAGGTCGCCGACGGCGAGGTGCGCGAGGTGACCGAGTCGCCGCCGCCGGCCGAGGCGCCGGAAGGGGCGCCGTTCGAGGGGCGCCTGGTGCGGCGCAAGGGCGACGAGGCGGTCGTGGAGATCGCGGTGCTCGACGACGCCGAGTGGCGCGTCGAGGACGAGGTGGAGATCGAGGACGCGGATGGGCGCGTGCTGCGGGCGAAGGTGGAGCGGGCGCGCACGACCGGGGATGGGGCGATGACGGCGGGGCAGACGCTGCGGTTGGTGCTGGTGATCGCAGCGACGGAGCAGGTGGCGTGGGAGGGCGCGCGCGTGCGGATGGGCGCGCGAGAGATCGTGATCGTGGAGAGCGTGGTGTGACGACGACGACGACCACGACCGTCGTCGATCTGGATCGAGAGCTGGACGGCATCGTCGCCGGCGACCCCGACGCATTTGGTCGATGGGTCGCCGGCGCCGAGGCGCCGTTGCGCGCGACGTTGCGGCCGATGGCGGCGCAGGTGGATTGCGAGGCGGTGCTGCAGGAGGCGCTCTTGCGGGTGTGGCAGGTGGCGGCGCGCTGTCGGCGCGACGAGCGGCCGAATGCGTTGCTGCGGTTGGGGGTGCGGATCGCGCGGAATCTGGCGATCGACGAGCTGCGGAGGGCGCGGCGCGTGAGCGTGCAGGAGGCGGGCGAGCTCGAGGCGGCGATGGCGCGCGACGCGGCGTCGCGGGAAGGCGTGGCGGGGGTGATGGTGGATCCGTTGTTGCGGGCGGCGATCGAGGAGTGTCGGAAGGCGCTGCCGGGGAAGCCGGCGGTGGCGCTGACGGCGCGGCTCGAGTCGGCGGGTGGTGACGCGGATGCGGTGTTGGCGTCGCGGGTGAAGATGCGGCTGAACACGTTTCTGCAGAACGTCGGAAGGGCACGGAAGTTGATCGCGGAGTGTTTGCGGCGGCGCGGGGTGGATGTGATGGAGCTGATCGGATGACGCGCGAAGAGGAAGAGCTCGTCGAGGCGGCGGCGGGGGCGTGGCGGCCGAGGGATCCGAGGGATGGACGGGTGAGGGCGCATCCGGCGTGGTTGGATTTGGGGGAGCAGGGGCGGGTGAGGGCGTTCGAGGAAGGGGGCAGGATGCGGAGGTTGGAGGCGGCGGTGGATCCGGAGGGGTTGTCGGCGACGGGGAGGGCGGTGGTGGAGAGGGTGCGGCGCGGGGGGCGGAAGCGGTAGCCGTGAGGAGGGCGGGGCGGGGGCGCGGGTTGCTCGTCGGTGCTGGTTCGTGCGCTCTGGGTTCGTGCGCTCTGGGTTCGTGCGCACTCGTGCGCACTGGTGCGCACCTCGGCGCTGGTCGGTGGTGAGGCGCGCTGGTTGGTTTTCGACGGGGCTCGACGGAGAGGCGGTGGCGGGGCGCTGGAGCGGCGCGGACTGCGCGGAGGATGGGCGCGGCACTCGCGTTGCACTCGGTCACGGAACGCTCGCGTGCGACGGCGCGTGAGTGTACGATGACGGAGGGGACATGCGCGCATCTCGGTGGAGCTGGGTCGCAGCGTTGATGTTGTTGGGGGGCTGCTTCGGACCGCTGCGGTGCGAGCAGTCGGAGCCGGAGCCTGACCAGGGCGTGGTGCCGACGTACGACTTCGCCATCGGCGAGCTCGGGCGCGCGCCAGGAAACAAGTGCACCACGCTCGACAACTGCAATCGCTTCGCGGCCGACTCTTGCGGTGCCGACGGGCGCTGCGCCTGTGGCAACGACGCGCCGTGCGACAGCGGCATGGCGTGCTGCGACGGGCGCTGCGTCGACGTCGACCGCGATCCGCAGAACTGCGGCGGCTGCGGCATCGCTTGCGGCGGCGGGCAGTGCGTGCGCGGGGATCTCGGCGCCGCGCATTGCACCTGTGACGTCGACGTCGATGCCGGCACCGGCAGCTGCAGCTCGTCGCTCGAGCCGACCTGCAACGCCGACGGGCTGTGCAGCTGCGGGCCGTCGAGCGTCGGCGTGTGCAACTCGCAGAACGCCGACAGCTGCGGCACCAACGGCTGCAGCTGCGGCGGCGGACCGGCGTGCGGCGGTGAGATGGTCGATCACTGCGCGCCGGGCGTGGGTTGCCGCTGCGGCGACGAGCCGGCGTGCGATCCGAAGCTCGCCACCTCGTGCGATCCCACGCGCTCCGACGGCGCGTGCCGCTGCGCGCAGGGCCCGGGCTGCTCGCCGGGCACGTTCTGCTGCACGCAGAACTCGACCTGCTGCGGGCCGTCACAATTCTGCTGCTTGAACGGCTGCTGCGACCATCCCTGCCTGCTGCTCGGCTTCTGCGATCATTAATATAGGCGGGCAATTGACACGGCCCCGGCCGGGGCTAGAACAAGCACGTGTCCATGACGAGGGGAACGAATCTCACGTAACTCTTTCGGAGGAGATGTGCAGCCGTGTGAATCCCCGCGGGCGGTGACATCGATCTTGTTGGTCGATCAGCACACGGCCAACCTCGACGCCCTCGAAGCCATCCTGGCGCCGCTCGGACATCGCGTCATTCGCGCCGGCTCGAGCGAGCAGGCGCTGGCGCAGCTGTCGCGCACCGACTTCGGCCTCGCCATCATCGACGTGCGCATGCCGACGCTCGACGGCTTCGCCACCGCGTCGCTCATCAAGGCGCGCCCGCGCACGCGCAAGCTGCCCATCATCTTCACCACCGGCGGCGAGGTGGACCCCGGCGATCTGGCGCGCGCCTACGCGCAGGGCGCCGTCGACTTCATCGGCCTGCCGTGCGACGCGCGCGTGCTGCGCGGCAAGGCGACGCTGTTCCTCGAGTCGCACCTGCGCGCCGAGGAGCACAAGCGCGAGCTGGCCGCGATCCGCCGCCGCGATCGCCAGCGCTACGAAGAGCAGACCGCGCACCGCGTGCGCAACCTGACCGATCTCATGCCGCTGTGCGTGTGGGCGGCGAACCGCGAAGGGCGCATCACCTACACCAACAAGGCGTGGGCCGAATACACCGGGCTCGACGCGCACGCGGCCAACGATCGCGGCCACCTCGCGGTCATCCATCCCGACGATCGGGAGCGCGTGCTCGACGCGTGGACCGCGGCGGTGCGCGCCGGTGAGCCCCTGGTGGTCGAGTATCGCTTGCGGCGCGCCGCCGACGGCGCATATCGCTGGCACCTCGGGCGCGCGGTGCCCGAGCGCGGCCTGCGCGGCGCCATCGTCGGCTGGATTGCCACCGCCACCGACATCGACGATCAGAAGGACGCCGAGACGCGCATGACCGAGCTGGCGTGGCGCGCCGAGACCGCGCGTGCCGAAGCGGAAGAGGCGAGCCGCATGAAGGACGAGTTCCTCGCCACCATCTCGCACGAGCTGCGCACGCCGCTCAACGCCATCTTCGGCTGGACGCGCATGGTGCGCTCGGGCGAGCTCGATCGCCGCCAGGCGCAGAAGGCGATGCAGACCATCGAGCGCAACACGCGCGCGCAGATCAAGCTCGTGGAGGACCTGCTCGACGTCTCGCGCATCGTCGCCGGCAAGCTCACGCTCGACACCAAGCCGGTCGTCGCCGGCGACGTGGTGCGCACCGCCGTCGACGCCATGATGCCGACCGCGCAGCAGAAGGGCGTCGAGCTCGTGGCGGTGATCGAGCCGGTCGCGTGCCGTATCGACGCCGATCCCAACCGCCTGCAGCAGGTGGTGTGGAACCTCGTGGCCAACGCCATCAAGTTCACGCCGGCGGACGGACGCGTCGAGGTGATCGTCGGCAGCGTCGAGGACACGGTGGAGATCGAGGTGGTCGACAGCGGCAGCGGCATCGCGCCGGAGTTCTTGCCGCACGTGTTCGAGGCGTTCCGTCAGGCCGACGGCTCGCCGACGCGCAGCCACGGCGGACTTGGCCTCGGGCTGGCGATCGTCAAGCACATCGTCGAGCTGCACCACGGCAGCGTCGACGTGCGCTCGGACGGCAGCGGCAGCGGCGCGCGCTTCATCGTACGGCTTCCCCTGTGGGCGGGCGAGGAGGGTGTCATGGTGGCGAACTGGCCTTCGCGCACCACCGGATCGTTCGCGCGCGTGCTCGAGCTGCGCGACGTGCGCGTGCTCGTCGTCGACGACGACGAAGACTCGCGCGAGATGCTCACCATGGTCTTCGAGCAGCACGGCGCCGCCGTCGACCGCGCGTCGTCGACGGCGGAGGCGATGGCCGCCATCGAGCGCCGGCGGCCGCACATCCTGTTGAGCGACGTGGGCATGCCGGGCGAAGACGGCCACGCGCTCATCCGGCGCGTGCGCGAGGCGGAGCGGGCGTCGGGCGGCTGCCTGCCGGCGATCGCGCTCACCGGCTACGCCACCGCCGAGGACGGCGCGCGGGCGCGCGCGGCAGGGTTCCAGGTCCACCTGCCCAAGCCGGTCGATCCGGCCGAGCTCCTCGTCGTCGTGGGACGGCTGCTCGATCGCGAGCTGCTCGATCGCGAGCTGCGCCCGGACGGCGAGGCCGCTACTCCGGCACGCCCACCTCGGTGAGCGCGCGGTTCTGCACCACGTGCAGGAGCTCTTCGAAGCTCATCGGCTTGCGCAGGAAGTCGTCGACGTGCAGCTCGGCCGCCTGGCGCGCGACGTCGGGGCGCGCGGAGATGATCACCACCGGGATCTTGCGCAGCTCGGGATCGGCGAGCTGGTGCGAGCGGAAGTCGACGCCGTCCATCTTGGGCATCATGAGGTCGAGCAGGATCAGCGTCGGTAACGGCCGCTGGGCGAGCCGTCGCAGCGCCGCGGCGCCGTTGGCTGCCGTCTCGGCGGCATAGCCTTCGTCGCGTAGGATCGCGACCAGTGACTCCCGTACGCCCTCATCGTCTTCGATCACCAAGATGCTCATTGCAATAACCTAGTGGACTCGATCGTAATCGCGATTTTGAGGTTTGCAATGTACTCGTAATGGATTCGCGAATATGGAGTTTCCCATTACAGGAAACGCCGCGCGGTGACAATTTGCACGGTGGTGCCGGCGCGTCTGACAAGATCGTCGTGGATCGCCGTCGCGCTGTGCATGGCTTGAACGCCTCTGGCCGCGTGCTTACGTGTCACTGGGGTGAGTGACATGGAAAAGTCTACGGTACTTGTCGTCGAAGACGACCCGAGCACGCTCGAGAGTGTTCGCGATATTTTGCTGCGCGCCGGATATGCCGTGGATACGGCGACAACCGGACGCGACGCGTTGGGAAAGCTGCTCGATGAGAAGCAGCCGTCCGTGATCGTGCTCGACATCCGCATGCCGGTGATGGACGGTCGACAGTTCCTCACGGTGGTGCGCGCGTATCATCGCCTGGCGTCGATTCCCGTGATCGTGCTGACCGCGGCGGAGCTGGCGCCACAGCTCTCCGAATCGATCGAGGTGGTGATGCGCAAGCCGTTCCGTCCCGCGGAGCTCGTGGCCAACGTCGAGGCGCTGGTTGCCCGGAACGTGCCACGTGAGCACTCGTAGCAGTCAGGAGCCAGTCAACATCCTGATGGTCGACGACCATCCGGCCAACCTGCTCGCGCTCGAGGCGACGCTGGAGCCGCTCGGCGAGACGCTGGTGCAGGCGCGCTCGGGGCGGCAGGCGCTGGAGGAGATCGAGCGGCGCGACTTCGCGCTCGTGCTGCTCGACGTACGCATGGCCGATCTCGACGGCTTCGCCACCGCGGCGCTGATGCGCAAGCACGAGCGGGCGCGCGAGACGCCGATCATCTTTCTGAGCGCGATTCACACCGAGACGCACTACGCGCGACAGGGCCTGTCGCTCGGCGCGGTCGACTACATCTACAAGCCGTTCGATCCCGATCTCTTGCGTGACAAGGTGCGCTCGTTCGTGGCGCTCTATCGCGAGCGGCGCGCGCGGCAGTCGGCGGAGAGCGCGCTCAAGATGAAGGACCTGGTGCTCGGCGTGCTCGGGCACGACCTGCGCAGCCCGGTGACGGCCATCTGCGCGTCGGCGGAGCATCTGCTCAAGGACGAGACGAACGAGGAGCGCCGCGCCGCGCTCATGCGCATCAACTCGAGCGGGCATCGCATGGATCGCATGGTGCGATCGCTGGTCGACTATGCGCGCACCTACTTCGGCGGCGGCATTCCGGTGATGCGCGTCGACCAGCGCATGGACGAGGTGTGCCGGCGCGTGATCGACGAGGTGCAGCTGTCGCATCCGGGGCACGCCATCGAGCTGCGCACGAGCGGTGAGGTCGCCGGCAGCTGGGACGGGGATCGCGTGGCGCAGGCGATCGGCAACCTGGTCATCAACGCGGTCGAGCATGCGCGCAGCGCGGTGTCCGTGGAGATCGCGGGCGGCGCGCACGAGGTGACGGTGACGGTGACCAACGACGGCGCGTTCCCCGAGCGGCTGCAGGCGGGGCTGTTTCAGCCGTTCAAGAAGGGCGACGCCGGGGCGCGCGGCCTGGGCCTCGGGCTCTTCATCGTGCGCGCGATCCTGGCCGCGCACGGCGGGCGCGTGACGCTCGATCGCAAGGACGCCACGCGCACGCGCTTCGTGACTGTCTGGCCGCGGCGGAGCGCGTCGGCGTAGCGCGCGTTGGCGCGTCGGCCGCGCTCGGTCGTCAGACGGCGGCGTGAGCGAGGCTGGGCAGGCGCGTCACCAGGAAGCTCGCGCGCAGGTAGTGCCACCAGGTCAGCGCGACGCAGAAGAAGTAGCAGGCGAGGAACGCGCTGAAGGCGGCCGCCGGGCCGCCGGTGGCGTGGATCGAGGCGCCGAGCGCGCGTGGGATGAAGAAGCCGCCGAGCGCGCCGACGGCGGAAGCGAGCCCGATGACCGCGGCGCTGTCGCGGCGCGCGCGCAGGTGGGCGGCGGCGGTCGCGGCGCCGTCGCGGCTGGCGCCGGCGAGCGCCTGCGCGCGGAAGATGGCGGGGATCATGCGGAACGTCGATCCGTTTCCGAGGCCGCTGGCGACGAAGAGCGCGAGGAACGCGCCGACGAAGCCGCCGGGCGCGTGGTGCTGCATCGCGAAGAGCACGCCGGCGGCGGACGCGGCCATGACGGCGAAGCTGGCGAGGGTAACGCGGGCGCCGCCGAGGCGATCGGCGAGGCGGCCGCCCAGCGGGCGCGCCAGCGAGCCGGCGAGCGGGCCGAGGAACGCGAGGCTCGTGGTCACCATCGGGAACTGCGTCCTGAGGAGCAGCGGGAACGCGGCCGAGTAGCCGACGAACGAGCCGAAGGTGCCGATGTAGAGCAGCGCGACGATCCAGGTGTGCTTGTCGCGCGCGACCGCCAGCTGATCGCGGAAGCTGGAGCGCGCCGTCGACAGGTTGTCCATGAAGAGGAACGCGCCGGCGGCGGCGGCGACGATGAGCGGTAGCCACAGGGTGCCGGCGCGCGACAGGTGCGCGGCGCCGGCGCCGACCACCAGCGGCACGCACAGCTGCACGGTGGCGACGCCGAGGTTGCCGCCGGCGGCGTTGAGGCCGAGCGCCAGGCCCTTGTCGCGGTCGGGAAAGAAGAAGGAGATGTTGGCCATGCTCGAGGCGAAGTTGCCGCCGCCGAAGCCGGCGCTGGCGGCGGCGAGCGCCATGAGCCAGAAGGGCGTGTCGGGCCGGCCGACGAGCGTGGCGAGCGCGAGCGTGGGGATGAGGAGCAGGAGCGCGCTGACGGCGGTCCAGTTGCGTCCGCCGAAGCGCGGCACCGCGAAGGTATAGGGGAAACGGAGGAGCGCGCCGGCGAGGCCGGGCAGCGAGACGAGCGCGAACAGCTGATCGGTGGTGTAGCGGAAGCCGGCGGCGGGCAGGCGCGTGGCGACCACGCTCCACACCAGCCACACCGAGAAGCCGAGGTTCTCGGCGAAGATCGACCAGACGAGATTGCGGCGCGCGATGCGCCGGCCCGTGCGCTCCCAGAAGAGCGGATTCTCCGGGTCCCACGCGTCGATCCAGCTTCGGGGCCACCGCATGCGACGGAGCGTAGGAGTCGATTGTTTCGTTCGTATATGCGCGTGGTGAATATTGCGTATAATCCGTTTCGATGAGCCGCGAAATCACGCCCGGACGCTGCGCGACCTGTTATGGAACCGGCGAGATCGTCACCGAGCAGGGCGCCGACGTCTGTCCCGATTGCTTCGGCGACGGCAACCCGCTCGGGCGCGGCGCCAAGCTGGAGTGGCGGCTGCGCGCCATCGAGAAGCAGCGGCGCGGCTCGGGCCGCGACGACGAAGCCGACGTGCTGTGGCTGATCGAAGAGCTGCGGCGCTGTCGCGAAGCGCTGGTGCAGATCCTGGCGCGCTGTCAGGATGCCGACGAAGGCGACGCGCTGGCGACCGACGTGAAGTTCCGCGCCAACGACGCGCTCGGCATGTACGATCCGCAGAAGTGATCTTGGTATCGTTTTCGTAACGCGTTATGGAATGCGCGCCTGAATCAGGTTTCTGGGATATTTCCGGGACGCTTCGCCCGATTTAACGGCCGTTTTACGCCACCGAAACGACGCATTGCGTAGAACCAGAGCATGGTTGGTCGCACGCGTGTCGTCGTCGTCGGAAACGGCATGGTCGGGCATCGGTTCGTGGAGCTCCTCTCTTCTGCGACCGGTGGCGAGGCGGCGGGCGGCGGCGGTTTCGAGATCACCACGTTCTGCGAGGAGCCCCGGCTCGCCTACGATCGGGTGAATCTGTCGGGATATTTCGACGGCAAGAGCGCCGAGGATCTGGCGCTCGCGCGCCTCGAGCAATATCGCGCCGCGGGCGTGACCGTCCACGTCGGCGACAAGGCGGTCGCCATCGATCGCGCCGCGAAGCTCGTGGTGTCGGCGGCGGGGCGCGCGGTCGCCTACGACCGGCTGGTGCTGGCGACCGGCTCGTATCCGTTCGTGCCGCCCATTCCGGGCGCGCGCGGCGCCGGCTGCTTCGTCTATCGCACCCTCGAGGATCTCGACGCCATCCGCGCCGCGGCCGAGGGCGCGCGCGTGGGCGTGGTCATCGGCGGCGGGCTCCTCGGCCTGGAAGCGGCCAACGCGCTCGAGCACCTCGGCCTCGCGGTGCACGTGGTGGAGTTCGCGCCGCGCCTCATGGCGCTGCAGATCGACGAGACCGGCGGCGCGCTCTTGCGCGCGCGCATCGAGGCGCTCGGCGTCACCGTGCACACCGCGCGCTCGACCACCGAGATCGTGCCGGGCGAGGACGGGCGCGTCGCCGCCTTGCGCTTCTCCGACGGCAGCGAGCTGTGCGCGGACCTGGTGGTCTTCTCCGCCGGCATCCGGCCGCGCGACGAGCTCGGCCGCGGCTGCGAGCTCGCGGTCGGCGATCGCGGCGGCATCGTCATCGACGATCGCTGCCGCACCTCCGACCCCGACATCTTCGCCATCGGCGAGTGCGCGCTGCATCGCGGGCGCACCTACGGCCTGGTCGCGCCCGGCTATCAGATGGCGCGCGTGGCCGCGGCGGTGCTCGACGGCGACACGAGCGCGCGCTTCGAGGGCGCCGACACCAGCACGAAGCTCAAGCTCCTCGGTGTCGACGTGGCGAGCTTCGGCGACGCGTTCGCGACCACGCCCGGCGCGCGCCTCCTCAGCTTCTTCGACGGCAACGCGGCGGTCTACAAGAAGCTCGTTCTGTCGAGCGACGGCACGCGGCTCCTCGGCGGCGTGCTCGTCGGCGATGCCGCGGCCTACGCCGAGCTGCATCGCCTCGCCGGCGCCGACACGGCGCTGCCGCCGCATCCCGAGGATCTGATTTTGCCGGCTCGTGCCGGCGTCGAGCGCGCCGGTGGCGGCGGCGGCGGTGTGACCGCGCTCGGCGCCGGCGCGACCATCTGTAGCTGCCTCAACGTGACCAAGGGCGCGATCTGCGCGGCCATCGGCGGCGGCGCCACCAGCGTGGCGGCGGTCAAGGCGTGCACCAAAGCCGGCACCGGCTGCGGCTCGTGCACCACCCTCGTCGGCGAGCTGGTCAAGCACGAGCTCGGGCGCGCGGGCGTGGCGGTGTCGAACCACGTGTGCGAGCACTTTCCGCACTCGCGGCAGGAGCTGTACCACCTGGTCCGGCTGCACCGGCTCGACAGCTTCGAGGCGCTGCTCGAGCGCCACGGCCGCGGGCGCGGCTGCGAGATCTGCAAACCGGCGGTGGCGTCGATCCTGGCGTCGGCGTGGAACGAGCACGTGCTCGACGATCGCCACCTGCCGCTGCAGGACACCAACGACCGCTTCCTCGCCAACATCCAGCGCGACGGCAGCTACTCGGTCGTTCCGCGCGTGCCGGGCGGCGAGATCACGCCCGAGCAGCTCATCGCGCTCGGCTCGGTCGCGCGCAAGTACGGGCTCTATTCCAAGATCACCGGCGCGCAGCGGGTCGATCTCTTCGGCGCGCGCGTCGAGCAGCTGCCGCTCATCTGGCGCGAGCTCGTCGACGCCGGCTTCGAGTCGGGCCACGCCTACGGAAAGGCGCTGCGCACGGTCAAGTCGTGCGTCGGCTCGACCTGGTGCCGCTACGGCGTGCAGGACTCGGTGGCGCTCGCCATCGCGCTCGAGAACCGCTACAAGGGGCTGCGCGCGCCGCACAAGCTGAAGTCGGCGGTGTCGGGCTGCGCGCGCGAGTGCGCCGAGGCGCAGGGCAAGGACTTCGGCGTCATCGCGACGGAGAAGGGCTACAACCTCTACGTCTGCGGCAACGGCGGCATGAAGCCGCAGCACGCGCAGCTCGTCGCCACCGATCTCGACGAGGAGACGCTGGTGCGCGTGATCGATCGCTTCCTCATGTTCTACATCCGCACCGCCGATCGCTTGCAGCGCACCGCCTCGTGGCTCAACGGCCTCGAGGGCGGGCTCGCGTATCTCAAGCGCGTGATCCTCGACGACTCGCTCGGCATCGCCGCCGAGCTCGAGGCGGAGATGGCCGCGGTCGTCGGCAGCTATCGCTGCGAATGGCGCGCGACGCTCGACGATCCGGCCAAGCTGTCGCGCTTCCGCGCCTTCGTGAACGTGCCGGCGGCCGATCCGAGCATCGTCATGCTGCGCACGCGCGGGCAGCCGCGCCCCGCCCAATGGGAAGAGAAGTCGGACGACAAGGCGCCGCCGCTCAAAGAGGCGGGCTGATGTGGATCGACATCTGCGCGATCGACGAGATCGTGCCCGACACCGGCGTCTGCGCGCTCGTCGCGGAGCGGCAGATCGCGATCGTGCGCGCCGGCGGGCGCGTCTACGCCATCGACAACTTCGATCCGTTCTCCAGGGCGTACGTCCTGTCGCGCGGCATCGTCGGCGACAAGGAGGGCGCGCCCAAGATCGCCTCGCCGATCTACAAGCAGAGCTTCGATCTGCGCACCGGGGTGTGCCTCGACGATCCGTCGGTGTCGATCGCGGTGTGGGAGGTGCGCGTTCGCGACGGACGTGTCGAGGTGCGCGATGGCTGAGGCGCTGTTGTCGCTGTCGCTGCTGCTCGACGAGCAACAGGATCTGACCGCGGTCGAGCGCTTCGCTCATGCGCACGACGCCGACGCGCTGCCCGACGCGCGCCGCTATCGCGCGCTCATCCCGTCGGAGCGGCCGCGGGCGGGGCAGCAGTACGCGTTCGAGGTCGACCTCGACGCCTGCACGGGATGCAAGGCGTGCGTGACCGGCTGCCACAACCTCAACGGGCTGGACGACGGCGAGGTCTGGCGCACCGTCGGGCAGCTGCACGGCGGCACGGCCGAGGCGCCGGCGCTGCGCACGGTGACCTCGGCGTGCCACCACTGCCTCGAGCCGGCCTGCATGCTCGGCTGTCCGGTGCGCGCGTACGAGAAGGACCCGGTCACCGGCATCGTGCGCCACCTCGACGACCAGTGCATCGGCTGCCAGTACTGCATCTTCATGTGCCCCTACGACGCGCCCAAGTACAACCGGCGGCGCGGCATCGTGCGCAAGTGCGATATGTGCAGCGATCGGCTCGCGCAGGGCGAGGCGCCCGCGTGCGTGCAGTCGTGCCCGAACGAGGCCATCCGCATCGGGCTCGTGTCCGAGGCGCAGGTGGTGGAGGCGGCGCAGGCGAGCGCGTTCGTGCCGGGCGCGGCCGGGCCGGACACGACCATGCCGACGACGGTCTACGAGAGCGCGCGCCCGCTGCCGCGCAACCTTCTGCCCGCCGACTTCTACGCGGTGAACGCCGAGCATTCGCATCCGCCGCTGGTGCTGATGCTGGTGCTCACGCAGCTCTCGGCCGGCGCCTTCGCCGTCGACGCGCTGGGGCGGGCGCTCCTCGGCGGCGGCGCGGCGCTGCGCGCGTCGAGCGCGCTGTTCGCGCTCGGGCTCGGCATGGCGGCCATGGCGGCGAGCGTGTTCCACCTCGGGCGGCCGAGGTTCGCGTTTCGCGCGTTCCTCGGGCTCGGCACGTCGTGGCTGAGCCGCGAGATCATCGGCTTCGGCATCTTCTCGGCGCTGGCGGCGGCGTACGCGGGCACGTTCTTCCTGCCGGCGTTGGCGGCCTGGTCGTCGCGGCTCGGGGTCGGCGTCGCCTGCGTGGGCGCGGCGGCGGTCGGCTGCTCGGTCATGGTCTACGCGGCGACGCGGCGCGCGAGCTGGGGCGCGGCGCGCACCGGGTTCACCTTCTATGCGACCGCGTTCGTGCTCGGCGTGGCGACGGTGATGTTGGCGAATCCGTCGCCGCTGCTGGCGCGCGCGTTGTGCGCGGGCGCGGCGCTCAAGCTCGCGTACGAGGCGGGGCTGTTCCGCCATCTCGGCGAGCGACGGCACACCGCGCTCAAGCGCGCGGCGATCTTGATGCGCGGCGATCTCGTCGGCGTCACGGTCGCGCGCTTCGGTTGCGGGATCCTCGGCGGCGTAGTGCTGCCGGCGTTCGTCGGCTTCGGCGGCGTCGACGGCAGCGTCGGAGGCGACGGGCGCGGGCTGCCGATCGCCAGCTTCGTGCTCGTGCTCGCGGGCGAGCTGTGCGAGCGCTGGCTCTTCTTCGCCGCGGCGACGGCGCCGAAGATGCCGGGCGGACCCGCGTGATCAAGCCGAGCGCGCTCCTCAAGAAGCTGCTGCGCGCGCACGAGGGGCCGCTGACGCGCGAGCTGACCCTCGAGCCGGGGCGCTTCGGCCTCGGCCGCGTGCCGGCGCGCCTCGCTCCCGACGCCACCACCGACATGGTGTGCGGCTACTGCTCGACGGGCTGCGCGCTGACGGTGCACCTGCGTCAGGGGCGCGCGGTGAACCTGACGCCGGCGCGGGGCTATCCGGTCAACCTCGGCATGGCGTGCCCCAAGGGCTGGGAAGCGCTGACGCCGTTGACCGCGACCGATCGCGCGGTCATTCCGCTCCTGCGCAACGCGCGCGGTAAGCAGGAGCCGGTCCCGTGGGAGCGCGCGCTCTGCGTGTTCGTGCGGCGCGTGCGCGCCATTCAGGAGCGCCACGGCGCCGCCAGCGTCGCCTTTCTGTCGACGGGACAGATCGTGTCCGAGGAGATGGCGCTCCTCGGCGCGCTCGCCAAATTCGGCATGGGCATGGTGCACGGCGACGGCAACACGCGGCAGTGCATGGCCACGGCGGTGACCGCGTACAAAGAGTCGTTCGGGTTCGACGCGCCGCCGTTCAGCTATCGCGATCTCGAAGAGTCGGACGTGGTGGTGCTGGTGGGATCGAACCTGTGCATCGCGCATCCGATCTTGTGGCAGCGGCTCGCTCGCAATCGCCATCGTCCCGCGATCATCGTGGTCGATCCGCGCAAGACCGAGACGGCGATGGCGGGCACCGAGCACGTGGCGCCGCGGCCGAAGTCGGACCTGGCGCTGTTCACCGGGATCTTGAACGTGCTCGTCGGCAAGGGCTGGATCGACCACGCCTGGGTGCGCGAGCACACCGTCGGGTTCGACGAGCTGCGCGCGCACGCGGCGCAGTTTCCCGTCGACCGGGTGGCGGAGCTGACGGGGATCGCGCCCGCGCGCATCGTCGAGCTGGCGCGCACCATCGCGCGTGGCAAGCGCGTCTCGTTCTGGTGGACCATGGGCGTCAACCAGAGCCACGAGGGCGTGCGCACGGCGCAGGCGCTCATCAACCTGGCGCTCGTGACCGGCAACATCGGGCGGCCCGGCACGGGCGCGAACTCGATCACCGGGCAGTGCAACGCGATGGGCTCGCGGTTGTGGTCGAACACGTCGAGCCTCTTCGGCGGCCGCTCGTTCACGAGCGCCGAGGATCGCGCGGAGGTCGCGCGCATCCTCGACATCCCGGTCGAGAAGATCCCGGCGCAGCCGAGCCTCGCCTACGATCAGATCGTCGAGGGCGTGTTGGCACGAAAGATCCGTGCGCTGTGGATCGTCGGGACCAATCCCGCGCACTCGTGGATCAACCAGGCCGACTTCCACGACGTCCTCGGGCGGCTCGACTTCCTCGTCGTGCAGGACATGTACGCGTCGACCGAGACGGCGTCGTTCGCGCACCTGGTGTTGCCGGCGGCGGGGTGGGGCGAGAAGGAGGGGACCTTCATCAACTCCGAGCGGCGCATCGGCGTGATCCGCCCGGTGGCGAGCGCGCCGGGGCAGGCGCTGAGCGACTTCCGCATCTTTCAGCTCGTCGCCGAGGCGTGGGGCGTAGGCGAGATGTTCCAGCGCTGGCGCACGCCCGAGGCGGTGTTCGCGATCCTGCGCGAGCTGTCGCGCGGGCGGCCGTGCGACATCACCGGCATCGAAGGCTACGAGATGCTCGCGGCGTCGGGCGGCGTGCAGTGGCCGCATCCGGAGGGCGCGCCGTCGCCGCCCGAGCCCGAGCGGCGCCTCTTCGGCGACGGGCGCTTCTTCCACGCCGACGGCAAGGCGCGCCTGCTGTTCGACGTGCCGCGGCCGCTGCCGGAGCCGGCCGACGCACGCTACCCGTTCACGCTGTCGAGCGGGCGCGGCTCGTCGAGCCAATGGCACACGCAGACGCGCACCGGCAAGTCGCCGGTGCTGCGGCGGCTGCATCCGCAGCAGATCTACGTCGAGATCAACCCGGTCGACGCGCGGCGGCTCGGCATCGCGCCGAACGAGTGGGTGCGCGTGGTGTCGCGGCGCGCGGAGCTGCAGGCGCGCGCGTTCGTGACGCACGCGGTGGCGCCGGGGCAGCTGTTCGTGCCGATGCATTACGCCGAGACCAATCGTCTGACGTTTCCTGCGTTCGATCCGCACTCGCGCCAGCCGGCGTACAAGGCGTGCGCCGTCGCCGTCGAGCGGCTCGACGAGCAGCCCAAGGCGTAGCGCGAAGCGTCGCGCATCCGAGGTCCGCGCACCGCACGTTGGCGAGCGTGGGCCTCCGTGTCCCTACGGATCCTCAACGAGAAAACGGCAGCTTATGATTTGGCACGGCGCTCGCTGTGTGGGGCGGCGACTGGGGAGGGACATGCGATCGCGGACCCTGATGCTCGGCCTCATGCTCGTCGGCTCCGGCGGCGTCGCGCGCGCCGTCACGCCGAACTGCACCGACGTGGGCACGCCCACCGCCGGTTCGCACCTCGTCTGGATCCAGGCGGCCGACACGCAGGTGCCGTCGTTGAAGGCGCTCGGCGCCAAGCTCGTCGCGCAGGCCACACCGATCACCATCATCTACACACCGAACGGCTCGTGCACGAACCTGCCGCTCGTCTACAACAACACCGACTTCACCTCGAACGCGGCGGGCGGCGGCACCTTCTACATTCCCCCCGGCTACGACGGCACGTCGACCCCGCCGACGTGCATCGCGCCGGCCGTGGGATCGGGCCAGAAGTCGGATCTCGGAATCTCGATCGTCTTCGCCGACAAGACCGATTGTCCGTCGCTGCCGGCCAAGCCGAGCAGCGTCGCCGTGACGCAGGGTCCGGTGCAGGCGATGGTGTTCGCCGTGCCAGGCGGCGTGGGCATGAACAACGGATCGACACAGACCACCATCACCGCCGAGGAGGCGTACCTCGTGGCCGGCCTGGGGCCGACCAAGGCGATGGTCGCGCCGTGGGACGATCCGACCTACTTCTTCGGTCGCCCCGCCACCAAGGGCACGCAGATCTCGATCGGCGCCAACATCGGCGTCGCGTCGGCGAAGTGGCAGCTCATCCCCGACGCGAGCCATGCGATCGATCAGTCGGGCACCGTGCTCTCCAGCATCGCCAACCAGGCGACGATGGGCAACGCGGAGAAGACGCTCGGCATCCTCGGCGTCGAGGTCTACGACGGTGCGCGCTCGACGGTGCACTCGCTCGCCTTCCGCGCGTTCAAGCAGCTCAAGTCGTACTGGGCCGACTCGTCGCCGACCGCGTTCGACAAGCAGAACGTGCGTGACGGCCACTATCCCTTGTGGTCGTACGTCGAGTACGCCGCGCCGCAGGCGGCCGCCGGCGGCGGCGCGCTCAACCCCGACGCGCAGCTGATCATCGACCTCCTGTCGGGCAAGCAGGTGGCGACGAACCCGGCGTTCGAGCCAATCGACATCGTCATCGGCGCCGGCCTGGTGCCCGCGTGCGCGATGAAGGTGCAGCGCTCCGTCGAGGGCGGCGACATGACGCCGGCGAGCATCGCCGAGCCGTGCGGTTGCTACTTCGACTTCAAGACCACCGGCGCGACGACGTGCACTGCCTGCACCGACGATTCGACGTGCGGCGCCGGCAAGTGCCGCCACGGCTACTGCGAGGCCAGGTGATGACCACGACGATGAACAAGGCCCTCGGCCTCGTCGCCGCGCTCGCGCTGGCGACGCTGAGCGCGTGCGGCGACAACAACAACAACGGCACGCCCGACCTGGCGATGCAGCAGGGCGGCGGCAACGACATGACGATGATGGAGAGCTGCGTCATGAATCCGACGACGGCGGTCGAGCTGCTCAACGCGTGCACGACGGCGCAGACCGGCGATCCGACCAAGGACGCGCCCTATTTCCCGTCGCTGGCGCCCAACGGCAACCTTCCGCCCCTTCCCTAAATGCGAGGCCAACCGATGAAGACGATCGCGATGGTCGCGTGCGTCGCGGCCCTCGCGGCCTGTGACGACGACACGACCAGCCTCGGGACCCAGGATCTATCGATGACGGAGGGCGCCGACATGACGGTGCCCGACATGGCGGTGCGCCGCATGGCCGACGTGCCGCTCATGTTCCAGCCCGAAGGGCTGTGGTGGGACTCGGCGAGCCAGGCGCTCTACCTCGCCAACGACAAGGGCCCGCAGATCATCAAGTGGGACGAATCGAGCTCGACGGCGGCCTTCCAGGTGTTCGCCAAGCTGCCCGACATCGATCCCAAGTTCGGCTCGCTCGGGCAGGTCATCCAGCTCGAGGACGGCTCGTGGCTGACCACGCGCTTCGGGTTCGGCGCGGCCGGCGCGGTGCTCAAGACCGACGCCGACGGGCAGCACACCGTCGAAGTGGGCGGGCTCAATCCCGCGCACGAGCGCATCGGCCTGACCGAGGACGCGAACGGCAACGTCTACACCGGCTGGTTCACGGGGAGCATGCCGGTGGCCAACGGCACCGTCTCGAAGGTCGCGCTCGACGGCTCGGGCGAGACCGATCTGGTGACCGGCGTCGGCAAGCCGGTCGGCGTGCTCGCGCTCGGCGATCAGCTCTACATCAGCGATCAGATGAACAACGTGATCCTGAAGACGCCGCTCGCCAGCCCGGGCACGACCACGACGTTCGCTTCGCTGCCGAACCCGGACGAGCTCGCCGCCGGCCCGAGCAACACCCTCTTCGCGGTGTCGAGCCAGGGCAGCGTCTGGCAGATCGCGACGGACGGTACACCGATGATGCTCGAGGACGGCTACAAGGCGCTGCGCGGCGTGGCCTACGACGCCGACCACAAGCGCCTGTTCTTCTCCGAGCCCGACTCGGGGAGTCCCGATGGCGGCGCCGGCATGCCGATGTTGCACGTCATCCCCATCGACTGATTTACTGTTCGGACGAAGAGTGCGACCACTCGCCTTCATCCTGCTCCTGATCGCTGCCGCGGCGCGCGCGCAGGAAGCGCCGCCGACGACGGAGACACCGACACCGACGGCGACAGCGACACCGACACCGACACCGACGCCGACGCCGCAGACGTCGGAGATCGCGGCGCGCGTCGACGATCTGGCGCGCCAGCTCGGCGAGGCCCAGTCGCGCATCGATCGCCAGGCCGCCGAGCTGCGCGCGCTACGCGCCGATCTCGACGCGCAGAAGCAGTCGCACGCCGGTTTCCGCATCGGTGGCCTGCAGGTGTCCCTCTTCGGCTTCGTCCAGGCCGACGGCGTCGTCTACTCGTCGGCCTCGGTGGACGAGGTCAATCCGTCGACGGGCGCGCCGCTCAACGAGACGCGCTTCCTCATCCGGCGCGCGCGCCTGCGCGTCGACGCCGACTATCGCTACGTCGAGGCCGTGCTCGAGTTCGACGGCAACACCATCGCCGGACCGGTCGCGCGCATCACCAACGTCGAGGTCTCGGGCTGCTGGCCGCGCTGTAACGGCGACGGCCCGCCGCTGGTGATGGGCACGCTCGGCCTCACGCGCATTCCCTTCGGCTTCGAGGTGCAGCAGAAGGACTACATCCGCCTGTTCCTCGAGCGCTCGAACATGGCGCGCGCGTTCTTCCCCGGCGAATACGATCTCGGCGCCAAGCTCCAAGGCGGGTGGCGCTGGCTGCGCTGGCAGGTGGCGGCGATGAACGGCCATCCGCCGGGCGACAAGCAGTACGCGCTCGAGGATCCGACCGCGTCCAAGGACTTCCTCGGCCGCGTGGGCGCCGACACGCGGCCGCGCTCGCGCGTGCACATCTTCGGCGGCGTCTCCGGGCTGTACGGCACCGGCTTTTCGCGCGGCACGCCGTCGACGAAGGACACGCTGGTGTGGCGCGACACCAACGGCGATGGGCAGATCGACATCACCGAAATCCTGGGTGTCGTCGGGCAGCCGGCGACGGCGTCGCGCACCTTTTCGCGCTACGCGGTAGGCGGCGATCTGAACGTCGCGGTGGACCTGCCGCGGGTCGGGCCGCTGACGGTGTACGGCGAGATCATCTGGGCCACCAACCTCGATCGCGCGCTCTACGTCGCCGATCCCGTCGCCACCGGGCGCGACCTGCGCGAGCTCGGCTGGTATGTCGCGGTGACGCAACAGCTGACGCGCTGGTGCGCCGTCGGCGCGCGCTACGACCGCTACGATCCCGACGCCGACGCGCACGACCAGGTGGGCGCCAGCCTGGTGCCGCGCGACAAGACCTTCTCGACACTGAGCGTGGTCGCGGCGGCGATGTGGCAGCCCTACGGGCGGCTGTCGTTCGAGTGGGACCACAGCTGGAACGCGCTCACCGTCGACATCACGGGCGCGCCGACGACGCTCGGCGGCGACGTGCTGACGCTGCGCGGGCAGGTGGAGTTCTGATGCGCGGCCTCGCCGTCGCACTCGCCGTCGTCACGCTCGCCGTCGCGGGCTGTGCGTCGCGCTCGGCCGATCCGGGGCTCGGCGCCGATCTACAGGTCACCGGCGGTACGTTCGCGCCGGGCGCGCTGCCGCCGCCGTCGAGCGGGCCGGCGGTGCAGTCGCTGCAGTTCTCCGACGCGCGCGTGTTCGCCGGCGAGTCGAACCGGCCGCTCCTCGGTGTGCTCGACCCCAACGCGGCCTCGGTGCTGCTCGCGCTCGACGGCGATCGCGGCTACTGGATCGTCGGCGCCGGGGTGCCGTCGGTGGACAATCCGACGCTGCCGCGCTTCGACGTGCGCGCCGCGTTCGCGCGCACCATCGCGACGGGCACGCGCCAGCTCGTGGCCGCGGCGGTCGACGCCGGCGGGCACGTGGGGACGCCGGTGATGCAGGCGGTCGACGTCGACGGCGTGGCGGTGCCCGACGGGCCGATGGTCATCCACCTGGTGTGGAACGACGACGCCGATCTCGATCTGCACGTCGTCGATCCCGACGGCGTCGAGATCTTCTCGCGCCATCCGTCGGGCTATCGGCCGCCGCCGCCGCCGGCCCTGCCCGATCCGACGGCGCAGGCGAACGCGGCGCTGCTCGACGGCGACTCCAACGCCGGCTGCGCCATCGACGGGCGCGATCAGGAGAACGTGGTGTGGCCGGTGGCCCCGGCGAGCGGGCACTACATCGTGCGCGTCGACGCGGCGTCGCTGTGCGGCTTGCCCTACGCCGATTGGCGCGTCGAGCAGCGCCTCGGCGGCGCGGTCACGCTCTCCGCCGGCGGCCAGGCGCTCGACAGCGACACGCGCGGCGATCACGACGCCGGCGCCGGACGCACCGCGCTCGAGTTCGATGTGCCGTAGCAGGCCTTCGCCTGCTACGGTCGATCCCACGGGAGGGCTGCGCCCTCCCGCCCCGTCGGCAAAGCCGTCGGGGTCCCCACCCACCGCACGGCGCGACTCCGCGCCGACGGCCGCTTTGCGGCCTTGGTTGGCGGCGTTTCGCGCGCTTGGCGGAAAGATCGTGTTCGTGCTCGTGTTGCTCGGCGCGGCCGTGGCGCAGGCGCAATCAAGGACCGGCGAGCTGTCGGGCGTGGTGCTCGAGCGGGCGACGGAGCGGCCGATCGTGGGCGTGTCGGTGACGTTGGCGGGGACCGATCGCAGCGCCATCACCGACGAGGCCGGCCGGTTTCGGCTCATCGGCGCGCCCGCCGGGCACCACACGCTCGTCTTGACGCCGCCCGGCGCCGCGCCCGTCAGCGTCGACGAGGAGATCGCCGCCGGGCGCCATCGCGAGGTGCGCTACCTCGTCGACGTCGCCGCCCCGCGTGGCACCTACGAGTCGACCGTGCGCGCGCCGCGCGTCGAGCGCGCCGGCGTGGTCGAGACCGGCGTCTCGCGCGAAGAGGCGCGCCGTGTCGCCGGCGCCGGCGACGATCCGCTCAAGGTCGTCGAGGATCTGCCCGGCGTCGCCCGCGCCACCGTCGGCACCGGCGACGTCATCGTGTGGGGCGCGGCGCCCGCCGACACGCGCGTGCTCTTCGACGGCGTCGAGCTGCCGGCGCTGTTCCACGTCGGCGGCTGGCGATCGACCGTGGCGCCCGGCCTGGTGGCGCGCGTGACGCTGACGCCGGGCGGCTTCGGCGCCGAGTGGGGCAGGGCGCTCGGCGGCCTCGTGCGCGTCGACGGCGCGCCGGCGCCCGCCGCCGGGTTTCACGGCGAGATCGGCGCCGACCTCCTCGACGGCAGCGCGCTTCTGTCCTACGCGCGCGGCCGCTTCGCGCTCACGGTCGCCGGGCGCTACTCGTGGCTCGATCGCGCCGCCGCCGCCGTCGTGCAGGGCGACGCCGCCGCCTTCATCCCGCTGCCGCGCTGGGACGACTATCAGCTGCGCGCCTCCTACGCCATCGGCCGGCGCGAGCATGTGACGCTCACCTTCCTCGCCGCCGACGACGCGCTCGAGCGCGAGGTCTCGACGGGCGATCCGACCGCCGTGCACTCCGATCACTTCGATCGCTCGAGCTATCGCGCGCTCCTTCGCTACGACGTCGAGCGCGACGGCGGCGCCGCCGAGGTCACGCCCTTTTTCGGCTACGACGACAGCCGCACCGTCGATCTCTACGGCTCGACGCCGGCCAACCTCGAGGTCCGCTCGTATCTGGCCGGCCTGCGCGCCGACTATCGCCGACGCCTCGGCCGCCTCGTCGTCTTCTCGGCCGGGCTCGATCTTCTCGACACGCACTCGCGCGTCACGCGGCTCGGCTCGCTGACGATTCCCGCGCGCGAGGGCGACCTCTACGTGTTCGGCCAGCCGCCCGGCGACGACGTCGCCGCCGCCGACGACAGCATCCACGAGCTCGACGTCGCGCCCTTCGTCTCCGTCGACCTGCGCCTCGGCCCGGTCACGATCACGCCCGGCCTGCGCGTCGATGCGCTGCTCTTGCAGTCGAACCACCTGGTGCCGCCGGTGCCGGGCGCGCCCGTCGTCGGCGTCTCGCGTTTCGACTGGTCGGCCGATCCGCGCCTGCAGATCCGCTGGCAGGCGCATCCGCGCATCGCCGTCGTCGCCGCCGGCGGGCTCTATCACCAGCCGCCGGCGCCGGCCGATCTCGGCGCGCGCTTCGGCGATCCCACGCTCGGCCCCGAGCGCGCCGCCGTCGCCACCGCCGGCGTCGAGGCGCGCATCACCCGCACGCTCAGCGCCGAGGCCACCGGCTTCTACCGCCAGCTCGACGACCTCATCGCGCGCAGCCCGTTGCCGTCGCCGCCGGTGGCGACGGCGCTGGTGCAGGACGGCAGCGGCCGCAGCTACGGCGCGCAGCTGCTGGTGCGGGCGGCGCCGTGGCGCGGCCTGTCGGGCTGGCTCAGCTACACGGGGGGACGCAGCGAGCGACGCGATCATCCGACGTCGCCGTGGCGCCTCTTCGACTACGACCAGACCCACATCCTCACGCTCGTCGCCGAGTACGCCTTCCGCCACTGGGATTTCGGCACGCGCCTGCGCTGGGCGACGGGCTTTCCGCGCACGCCGGTGGTCGGCAGCTACTTCGACGCGCGCGACAATCGCTACGATCCCTTGTTCGGCGCGCAGAACTCGATCCGCATCCCCGACTTCGTGCAGCTCGATCTGCGCGCCGAGTACGCGTTCGTCTGGTCGCGCGCGACGCTGCGCCTGTACCTCGACGTGCAGAACGTGACCTATCGTCGCAACGCCGAGGAGATCGTCTACAGCGGCGACTACCGCGTGCGCGGCGCGATCACCGGTCTGCCGACGCTGGCGGTGCTCGGCGCGAGGGTGAACTTTTGAGGCGCGCGATGCTCACGCTGCTCCTCGGCGCGGCGCTCGTCGCCGGCGCCGGCTGCCGGCCCGACCTCGGCCTGCCGACGTCGCTCGTGCTCGGCCCGCGCGTCGCCGCCGTGCGCTTCGAGCCCGCCGAGGCCGCGCCCGGCGCCGCCATGACGGCGACGGCGTTCGTGGTCACGCCCGACGGCGCGGCCATGTCGCCCATCGATTGGTCCTTGTGCCTGACGCCGAAGGCCACCAGCAACAACGACGTCGTCGATCCCGCGTGTCTGACCGCCGACGGCACCATGGGCGTCGCCAGCGGCGCCGCGGTGCCGGTGCCGTTTGCGCTGCCGGCGATGGGCTGCCGGCTCTTCGGCCCCGACACGCCGCCGCAGATGGCCGGTCAGCCGCCGCTGCAATCGCGCGCGCCCGACGTCACCGGCGGCTACTACCAGCCGGTGCGCGCCGCGCTCGCCGGCACGCCGACGATCGCGCTGGCCCGCATCCGCTGCGCGCTCGCCGGCGCGTCGTTCGAGGTCGCCACCGAGTACAACGCGACCTACACCAACAACGTGAACCCGACGCTGACCGCGGTCGGCGCGTTCGCCGGCGACACGCCGCTGCCGCTCGACGCCATCGCCGCCGGGCAGACGGTCACGCTCGCCGCCGGCTGGAATGCCGATTCGGTCGAGTCGTTCCCGGTGCTCGATCCCGCGGCGCAGGTCCTGGTCACGCATCGCGAGGCGATGACGGTGTCGTGGTTCGTCAGCGACGGGACCATCGGCTCGGCCAACACCGGCCGCGGCGAGAACGACGAGCAGCTCTTCACGACCACCACGTGGACCGCGCCGGCGACGGCGGGCGTGGCGCACCTCTTCGTCGTGCTGCACGACAGCCGCGGCGGGGTCGACTTCACCGCCGTCGATCTGACCGTGCGTTGACAGGCGTGGGTGCGCGCCCGAAGATCCCACGATGCGTACAAAGTGGCTCCTGGCGCTCGTCGTCACCGTGGCCGTGGTCGCGTTCTGGCGCTCGCGCACGAGCGACGCGCCCAACCCGAAGCTGGTCTTCGATCGCTTCTGGGTCGATCACGAGCCGCACGCGCGGGGCGAGCACTTCAAGGTCTTCTTCGTGAGCGGTGAAGAGCCGTTCGGCCGCTTCGTCAATCGCACGATGTGGACCGGCCTGTGGGAAGGGTTCCACTATCATGTCAAGCCGGCGCACGACGGTGTCATCGACGTCTACTTCGGCGAGACCAACGAGTGGCAGCAGCTGCGCTACGCGGCGCGCCCGTGCCGCGAGCAGGGCTTCGACTTCTGCCTCGACGTCGCCGGCACCTCGCGCGGCGTCAAGCGCTACTACAGCAAGAAAGAGTGGGGCGCGCACACCGTCGGGGACGTCGACACGCTCGCCGAGCGGCTCGCGGCGAAGGACGCCGCGACCGTTCGCTAGCTCGCGCGCACCTCGGCGGGCGACGCCGCCAGCGTCAGGCAGCGCGCGCTCGCCGACGGCGTAGACGAGCAGGCAGGAGCGCGGAATGCAGATGTCACCGTCGAGGCGCAGATCCAGGCGCGGGCTCCGCATTTTGTTCGCTCCGTAGGATTGCGGATTTCGTCGCGGGCGCGCACGTCGCAGGATGATCGAGAGTTGACCGAAGACGACCTTTTGACGACGGCGCGGCGAATGGCGGTACGCGAGCTGCGCAACCTGCGCGCCGACGGTGCGCCCGTCGCCGCCTTCTCCGACATCGCGCACCGCGCGCTCGCGCGAGCTTCCCGCGAACGGCAGCGCAACATCTCGGCCGAGCGGCTCCGTCGCTGGGGCGCCGAGATCGTCGATCATCTGCGCGCGCTCGACTGAGACGATCAGCCGCGCAGGCGCAGACGGAGCGAGCGCAGGCCGCGGATGGTCACGTTGTTCTGGAACTCCGGCGTCTCGCCGAGCGCGGCGTCGGGGAAGCGGCGGGCGAGCGCGGCGAACGCCAGCTCGGCCTCGAGCCGCCCGAGGCCGGCGCCGACGCAGTAGTGCGGGCCCCAGCCGAAGGCGACGTGCTTGCCGTCGGCGCGCGCGAGGTCGAGCGTGTCGGGCGCGGCGAATTGCTCGGGATCGCGGTTGGCCGCGCCGAGCATGAGAAAGACGCGCTGGCCGGCAGCGACGCGTTGTCCGCGCAGCTCCATCGGCTCCTTGGCGAGGCGGCCCATGCGCTGCACGGGCGCGTCGAAGCGCAACAGCTCTTCGACGGCCGCGGCGGCCGAAGCGGGCGCGTGCGCGAGCCGCTGCCACTCGGCGCGGTGCGTGACGAGCGCGAGCATGCCGTTGCCGATGAGGTGCGTCGTGGTCTCGTGACCGCCGAACAAGATCATCGCGCAGGTCGAGACCAGCTCCTGCTCGTCGAGGATCGTGCCCGCCTCCTCGGCGGAGAGGAGCGCGCTCAACAGATCGTCGCCGGGCGCGCGGCGCCGCTCGGCCAGCTGCGTGCGGAAGTAGTCTTCGATCTGGGTAATCGCGCGCACCGCGGCGACCACGTCGGCGGGCGTCGCGCGGCCGGCCCCGAGGAACGCCGCCAGATCGTCGGACCAGCGCTTGAGGTGGCCGCGATCGGACGCGGGCAGGCCGAGCATGTCGCCGATGACCATCACCGGCAGCGGCGTGGCCAGCGCCGACATCAGATCGATCTCGTCGCCGGCGGCGTCGAGCAGCTCGGCGACGAGCGCCTCCACGCGCGGGCGCAGCTCGTGGATGAGCCGCGGCGTGAAGGCGCGGTTGAGCAGCGCGCGAACGCGCGTGTGCGCGGGCGGATCCATGAGCAGCGCCCAGCCGCTCAAGTTACGCACCAGCGGCTCGACGCGGGCGCGCGTCTCGGCGTCGAGCTTGGCGGCGAACGCCGCGGCGCGCTCGGCCGACCAGCGCGGATCGCGGAACGCCGCCTGCACGTCGTCGTGGCGCGTGACCACCCAGGCGTCCCACGGGTCGAACCAGGCGACCGGCGCCTCGGCGCGCATGCGCGCGTAGGTGGGGTAGGGATCCTGCAGCGTCGCCGGTGCGCTCAGGCCGAACGGGTCGCTCATTTCGGCAACGGTAGCACGCGCCGACGCAGCCACGCGATCGCGACGAGCGCGAGGATCGCCTCGCGCCGCCACCGCGGACGACGCCGCCGAGATCCCGCTCGCCCGCGCCGACGTCGGCGGGCTCGGCGCCCGAGATCGGCCGGCGTCACCGCCGCCAGAACGTGCGTCGCCGACCGCGACGCCGTCCGGCTCTGCGACCTTCGATCGCGATGTCGCCTATCGCGCCGCGTGGTGATCTCCACGGCGCGCCCGCCGCCGCGCGCGCGCTGCGTGGCGACCGCTTCGGCCCGACGCCGCTAGGGCTGCGCGCCGTTCGCCGGCGGCGGCTCGGCCTGCTGCTTCTGCAGCTCCTTGTTCTCCATCGACTTGACCTTCATCTGCATGACCTTCTTCTTGCACGCCGGTGACAGATCCTGCTTGTGCGTCTTCAAGCACTCGATCTGCGCGCCGCCCCCCGGCTCGACACCAGGACACAGCTTGGCCGCGTCCGCCATGCACGGCTTGTCTTGCGCATACCCGATCGCCCCCAGCCCCAGCAGGACCGAGGCGGCGACGCCCCCACGAATCCAACGCGACATGAGCACCTCCGTTCGCTTGTCATGCATCCCGAGGACCGCCCTCAGGGAACGCGCTCCTCGCGCGCGTCCTCGACGACGGCTTCGTCCTCGTCCTCGACCTCGCCCGCCTCCTCGGCTGCCAGGCGATCGTCTTCCGCCTGGTCGGCCCGGTCGAGCAGCTCCTTCTCCGTCGGTGGCTGAGCCGGCTTTCCCTCGCCGCTTCCGCTCGCGCTCTTGTTGTCCATGCCGCAGCAAGATAGGGCGCCGTCGCGCCCCGGCTGGTCCCCCCGTTGCATTCGCGGGAAAAGGGGGAGGGAACGATGGACCTATCGAACCTGGGGCGGGAGTTCGTTCAAGGCGGGCTGCTCGATTCGATCAGTCAGTTCGTCGGCGGCAGCCGCGAGGTCACGCGCAGGACGCTCGGTGCCGCGCTGCCCACCACGATGTACAGCATCGCCGATCACGGCTCGACGGAGTTCGGCGCCGCCGGCCTGCTCGAAGGGCTGCGCAACGGCTCGGCCCCGCAGCTCGACGTCGGCGACCTCGGGCGCACGCTCCGCGACCCGCAAGCGAGCGACCAGCTCCTCCGCGGAAGCGGCGGCTTCCTCGACAAGCTTATGGGCCACAAGCTCGACGGCTTCGTCGGCGGGCTCTCGGCCCTCGGCGGCGGCGATCGCAGCGTGACCTCCAAGATCCTGGCGCTGGTGGCGCCGCTCGCGCTCGGCGTGGTGGGAAGGCGCGTGCGCGAGACCAACCTCGATCCGCGCGGTCTCGCCGCCTTCCTCTCCGTCGAGAAGGCCAAGGTGGCGACGCTGGTGCCGGACTCGCTGCGCTCGTTCGTCGGCGCGCCGCCCGTCGAGCATCAGGTGATCCCCGAGGTGCCCGTCCGCCCCGCGCCGCCGGTGGTGCCGCACGTGGTGCGCGCGCCCGAGCCGGCGCACACGCACTGGTCGCTGGTGGCCGCCGGTATCGCTGCGCTCTTCGGCCTCGGCTGGCTGATCGCGCGCTCGCTGCACGCGCCGCACGCGCCGACGGTCTCGGCGCCGCGGCTGCCCGAGACGCGCACGCCCGGTACGCCGCCGCCGGGCCGTCCCTCGACGACGACGCCGTCGGAGATCGGGCCTGCGCCGCCGCCCGCGGCCACGAGCCCGGTCGCCGCCTGGCTCGCGAGCAACCCCACCCAGCCGCGCCGCTTCACGCTCGACGGCATCCGCTTCGCGACCGGCGACTCGTCGCTCAACCAGGTCGCGCAGCGCAGCGTCGGCGAGCTGGCCACCGCGCTCGAGGCGCACCCCGACGCGACCATCCGCATCGAAGGCTTCGGTGGCAGCCTCGGCAACGACGCCACCGGCGGCAACCTCGGCGAGGCGCGCGCCGACGCGGTCAAGGCCGCGCTCGTCTCCGCCGGCATCGACGGCAATCGCATCTATACTGCGGCCGGGAGCGCCGGCGGCGCCGAGGGATCGCGGGTCGAAGCGGTGGTGACGCCGAAGTAGCCGCGCGACGCTCCGTCACGGAGGAGAGGATGAGCCTGTTCGAAGAGCGCAGCGCACAGATGTTCCCCCGTCTGGGCGAGGCGCAGGTCGCGCGCATCGCCGCGCACGCCACGCGCCGGCGCGTGCACACGGGCGACGTCCTGTTCCACGAGGGCGAGGTCAACCGCCACTTCTTCGTCGTCCTCGCCGGCTCGGTGGCGGTCGTGCAGCGCGGCGGCGACGGCGAGCGCCCGATCGTGGTGCACGAGGCGATGCAGTTCACCGGCGAGTTCGACATGCTCACCGGCCGCCCGACCATCCACCGCGGCCAGGTCGTCAGCGACGGCGAAGTGCTCGCGCTCGACCACGCGCAGTTCCGCAACCTGGTGCTCGCCGACAGCGAGCTCTCCGACGTCATCATGCGCGCCTTCATCCTGCGCCGCATGGCGCTGCTCGAGCAGAGCTGGGGCGGCATCGTGCTCGTCGGCTCGCGCTTCTCCGCCGACACGCTGCGGCTCAAGGAGTTCCTGCGGCGCAACGGCGAGCCCTACTCGTCGCTCGACGTCGAGCACGATCCCGGCGTGCAGGTGCTCCTCGATCGCTTCCACGTCAGCGTCACCGACGTGCCCGTGATCGTGTGCGGCGGCGACAAGGTGCTGCGCAACCCGAGCAACGAAGCGCTCGCCGACTGCCTCGGCTGGACCACGTCCATCGACGAGGTGCGCGTGCGCGACCTGGTCGTCGTGGGCGCCGGACCGGCCGGCCTCGCCGCCGCGGTGATGGCCGCCTCCGAAGGGCTCGACACGCTCGTGATCGAAGGCAACGCGCCCGGCGGCCAGGCCGGCTCGAGCTCGAAGATCGAGAACTACCTCGGCTTCCCGACGGGGATCTCGGGCGAGGCGCTCGCCGGACGCGGCGTCACGCAGGCCGAGAAGTTCGGCGCCGAGATCGCCATCCCACGCCACGCCGAGAAGCTCGACTGCGCGCGCCGCCCCTACGCCATCCACGTGCGCGGCCACGGCACCGTGCGCGCGCGCGCGGTCATCATCGCCTCGGGCGTCTCCTACCGGAAGCTGGCGCTGCCCGACCTGCCGCGCTTCGAAGGCGTCGGCATCTACTACGCCGCGACCGCCGTCGAAGCGCGTGTCTGCGGCGACGAGGAGGTCGCCGTCATCGGCGGCGGCAACTCTGCCGGGCAGGCCGCCGTCTACCTGTCGGGGAGCGCGCGCCACGTGCACGTGCTCGTGCGCGCCGGCGGCCTCGCCGAGAGCATGTCGCGCTATCTCGTGCGCCGCATCGAGGAGACGCCCAACATCACGCTCCACGTGCGCACCGAGATGGAGGCGCTCGAAGGCGACGGCCACCTCGAGCGCGTGCGTTGGCGCCAGCGCGACGGCGCCGCCGAGGAGCACGGCATCCGCCACGTGTTCACCATGACCGGCGCCACGCCGCACACCGACTGGCTGCGCGGCTGCATCGCGCTCGACGCCAAGGGCTTCGTCAAGACCGGCCCCGAGCTCTCCCCCGACGAGCGCGACGCCTTCCCGCGCCCCAACGGACGGCCGCCGCACCTGCTCGAGACCAGCCGCCCCGGCGTGTTCGCCGTCGGCGACGTGCGCGCGGGCAGCGTCAAGCGTGTCGCCTCCGCCGTCGGTGAAGGCTCGGTCTGCATCCAGCTCGTGCACCGCTGCCTGCAGGAGTAGCCATCCGGCGGGCGCCGCATTGCGCCCGACGACGCTCGACGCGTCGCGCACGCCGCTTACAGCGGCTGCCATGTCGAGACGACTCGCGCTCTGGTTGCTTCTTTCGGCCGCGCCCGCCTTCGCCGAGGCGCCGCCGCGCGACGAATGGCGCCGCGAGCTCGGCGGCCATGTCTTCGTCCCGTCGCTGGCCGTCGCCGATCCGTTCCTCTCGACCTTCTTCAGCCTCGACGCCGGCGCCGGCTACTCGTGGATCGACGGCCCCGGCTACGACCTGCGCGGCAACCTGGTCGGCAAGAACAACTACGTCGCCGAGGCGCTCGCGCTCGACGGAACGTTCCAGGCCAGCGTCACGAGCTGGCTCGCCGTCCGTGCCGCCGGCTCGGGCGGGCTCAACGGCGGCAGCGACGGCCGCTCGGCGCTGGTGGTCGGCGCCGTCGAGCCGATCACGCTCGGCGCCGGCCTGACCGCGAGCTGGCGCCTCGCCCGCGTCGTGCGCGTGGGCGGCACCTTCGACTTCAGCTACACGCACCTCAAGCTGGTGCAGCCGGTCGAGGCAGTCCGCTCCAGCCTCGCCGTCGGGCAGGTCGACAACGGCGCGATCAGCCAGCGCATCGATGCGTACGCGGTGCAGCCGGGCGCCGCCGTCGCCTATGCGCCGCATCCGATGATCGGGCTCCTCGGCTCGGCGCAATATCTGTGGCGCGGCTACTTTGGCGACGCGCCCGGCGTCAACCGCAGCTACATCGTCCTCGGCGTCGGCGCCGAGCTCGATCTGCGGCCGCGCTTCCCCCGCGTGCCGGTCGGCTTCCTCCTCGCCTATCGCACGCAGATCCCGTTCGAGTCGGAGGCGCGCTTCACGCACACGCTCGAGGGCGGCGTCTTCTACACCGGCCGGCGCGCCATCGATCTCGGCGTCGATCTGCAGCTGCGCTGGTTCGATCTGCGCCCCGACGCGCGCATCCCGCTCGACACGCTACAGCTCGTGAGCGTGTTCCTCCTGCGCTACCACTGGAACTGAAGCGCGAATCACTTGCGTTGATCTGCTGCGGCGCGCGTGGCCGGCTGCCTTTGGGCGGACTCATCGCTGCCAAATCCAACTCGGCCTCGCGCACCTCGCTACGCTCAACGCAAGTGAATCGCGCTTTAGTCGCCGACGGAGGCGTTGGCGCCCGAGCTGCCCTTGATCTGATCCATCACCTGCTGGAGGTTGTAGCTCGCCGGCTTCTGCAGCGGCGGGAACGCCTTGAGCGTCTCGAACCACTTTAGCCACAGCTGCTGGCCGATGGGCAGCAGGTTCCAGTCGTAGAGGAACGCCGTCGACGGCGAGGCCAGGGCACCGCCGATCGCCATCGCGCTCTTCACGTTGTCGCCGACCGCCTGCTCGAACGGATCGCGCTTGATGTTCTGCACCAGCGTGAAGTGGAACGGCACGAGCGGCAGGATCCAGCCCTCGGCGCCCGGCTGCGACATCGTGTAGTACATCTTCCAGTTCTTGTAGCGCACCGCCGACGGCGTCGCGCCCGAGAAGTAATAGAAGACGTCGCGCGCCGACTTCGCCGTGCGCCCGAGGAGGTAGTCGGTCTGGTCCACGCCGTCGAGCGTGGTGCGCACGAAGCCGGAGTAGTTGCCGCCCTCGATCTGCTTGCGCAGCCCGTCGCCTTTGGGACCGCCGGCGATGTCGGTCAGCGTCGGCATCCAGTCGAGCGCGGCGAACAGCTGCGAGAGCACCGTGCCCGGCTTGATGTGCCCCGGCCAGCGCACCACGCACGGCGCGCGATAGCCGCCTTCCCACGCCTCGCCCTTTTGTCCCTTGAACGGCGTCACGCCGCCGTCGGGGAAGGTGATGGCCTCGGCGCCGTTGTCGGTGGTGAAGACGACGAGCGTGTTGTCGAGCTGGCCCATCTCCTCGAGCTTCTTGAGCACCAGCCCGATGTTGTCGTCGAGCTGCTTCATGCCTGCCTCGTTGATGCCCCAGTCCTTGCCGCCGCGCTCGCCGAGCATCGCCTCGTACTTGGGCGGCAGCATCGTCGTGATGTGCATGCGCGCGGGGTTGTACCAGACGAAGAAGGGCTTGCCGGTCTTGCGCGGATCGTGGCGTCCGAGAAAATCGACCACCTTGGACGAGATCTCCTCGTCGATGGTGCGCGAGCGATCGAGCGTCATCGGCCCCTCGTCCTTGCAGCGCTGATTGCGCGCGCTGCCGTCGGATGATTGGCACGAGAGCATCGGCCGCGGCGGCGTCAGGCAGGTCGTGGTGCGCGGATCGACGGCGCCGGCGACTTCGGCGACGCCCGGGATCGGCGTGTTCTTGCACGGCGGCGCGATCGCCTGCGTGGTCGCGTTCCTGTTGATGTCGGGGAAGCTCACCTGCTGCATGGCATCGAGGTGGTAGAGGTAGCCCCAGAACTCCTGGAAGCCGTGCGCCGTCGGCAGCGCCTCGGTGTGGTCGCCGAGGTGGTTCTTGCCGAACTCGCCGGTGGTGTAGCCGAGGTCGAGGAGGATCTTGGCGATCGCCGGCGTGCCCGGCCGCAAGTAGCTCGGGCTGCCCGGAAGCTGCGGCGGGATCATGCCGGTGCGCAGCGGATACATGCCCGTGAAGAAGGCGTTGCGCCCCGAGGTGCAGCTCTGCATGGCGACGTAGTCGACGAACATCGCGCCTTCGCGGCCGATGCGATCGATGTTGGGCGTCTCGCCGACCATGAGGCCGCGGTGATAGATGCTCGGCTGCATCCAGCCGATGTCGTCGCCCATGATGAACAGGATGTTGGGCTTGCCGGTGCCCGTCGTGGCCGGCAGGCGCGCGGGGTTCGCCGCGGCCGTCGCCGACAGGAGCGAGAGCGCCGCGATCGCGAAGATTGCCTTCCACCAGCCATCCGTCGTTCGCATGATCGCGGCCTCCTCGTCGATGCCTGCCAGCGTACGCAGTACGGCGTCGACGGCAACGCGGCCGCGGCGAATACGCGTCTCAGTGCAGCGTCAGCTCCGGCTCGGTGCCGCGGCGCTCCATCGCGTCGTGATAACTGCCGAGCGTGGCGGCGCTGTTGCACCGCGCGCGATGCGAGAGCGCCTCCTGTCCCGCGCGCACGCCCGACGGCCGCCCGTTCCAGGCGGCGAGCGCGGGATCCTGGAGCGCGCGCGCGAACGAGAAGGTCACGCGCCACGGCCGCCCTTCCTCGTCGAGGTTGATGGCGTTGAGGTGCACCGTCGCCTGACGCGCGTCCTGTCCGCCGGAGAGGAACACGATGCCCGGCACGGCCGCGGGCACGGTGCGCCTGAGGACGCGCATCGTCGCCGCCGCGACCGCCGCCACCGAGGCGGGCTCGTCCGACTCCTTGCCCGGCACCACCATGTTCGGCTTGAGCAGCATGCCCTCGAGCCGCACCCGCTGCGCGCGCAGCGCCGCGAACACGCGCACCAGCACCGCGCTCGTGACCGCCTCGGTGCGCGCGAGCGGATGGGCGCCGTTCATGAGCACCTCGGGCTCGACGATGGGCACCAGGTCCTGCTCCTGGCAGAGCGCCGCATAGCGCGCCAGCGCCTGCGCGTTGACGTCGAGGCAGGTCGCGCTCGGCAGGTCGTCGCCGATCTTGATGACCGCGCGCCACTTGGCGAAGCGCGCGCCACGCCCCCGATACTCCTCGAGCCGCGCGCGCAGCCCGTCGAGGCCCTCGGTCACCTTCTCGTCGGGGCAGAGCGCCAGCGGCTTGGCGCCGGTGTCGACCTTGATGCCGGGGATCATCCCCGCCTGCACCACGAGCTCGGCGAGCGGCCGGCCCTGATCGTCGGTCTGGCGAATGGTCTCGTCGTAGAGGATCACGCCGCTGATGTAGCGCGACAGGTCGGGCGTGCCGAACAGCATCTGGCGATAGGCGCGCCGCGTCTCCGCCGTCGACGGGATGCCGAGCGCCGCGAAGCGCTTGCCGATGGTGCGGGTGCTCTCGTCGGCGGCCAGGATCCCCTTGCCGGCGGCGACGAGCGCCTGCGCGGTCTCTTCGAGCTGGTGGCTCATCCTTGGAACCTCCTGTGGTTCATGGCGGCAGCGGCGCGTTCCTCGTCCCGATGGCGGACACGTCGCCACGGCGTGTCGCCGTAGCCGCGCGTGAGGTGGTCGCGCTCGTCGAGGCTGATGCGCGCGAGCACGCACGGGTTGGCGATCTTGTAGCCGTTGAGGTGCAGGATGGGCGGCACCACGCCTTCGGTGGCGGGGCTGAGGAGCTCGTTGGAGTGCCAGCTCGTGGCGAGCGGGGTGGTCTCGGCCTCGCCGTCGCCGATGACGCAGTCGGCGTCGATCTTCGCGAGCTCGTCGGTGCAGAGCGGCTTGCCGCGGCCGGCGCCGCGCTCTTCGCCGCGCGCTTTGCCGGCTTCGGGCGTTCTGACCTGCGCCATCAACCTGCTCCTCGGCTTCTGCATCCATCCGTAGGCACGGCGAGCGCTGCGCCCAATACGCGCCGCCGCCGACTGTGGTCAGTGCGTCGAGCGCGTCGCGCCGAGGAGGTCGGCGAGGATCACCAGGTTCTCGCGCGCGTGGACGACGAGGGCGGACACCCGAGCGTCGCGCGCCGAGGTCAGCGGTCGCCCGCGGGCGGATGCGCCGGCTCGTCGCCGAGGCGCAGCCCGGAGCGCATCGGCGAGCACGTCGACCTGGCGCGCGTCGCCATCATCACGGCCCACCGCACGCTGAGGCTGTGAAAGCCGAAGCGGCGCCGCCCCCACCGTCGAAGGGGGCCACTTGCACGAGCGACGGCAGCTCGGCGGGCACCGCGCGATCGACGACGGTCGGCCCGCGAAAGCGGGTGCCGACGGTGGCGCCGCCGTCGCCGTCGAGCAGCGTCCACTCGAGGTTGCTCGATCCCGCATTCAGCGCCAGCACGCGCATCGATGGCTCCGAATCAGGGCCGTTCCAACAGCGCGGCCAGATCGGTGATCACGATGTCGGCGCCGCTCTTGCGGAGCGCGGCCGCCTGCCCCGCGCGATCGACACCGACGACGAAGCCGAAGTGTCCCGCGCGTCCCGCGGCGACGCCGGCGAGCGCGTCCTCGAAGACGACGGCCTCCGCCGGCGGCACGCCCAGTTCGTGCGCCGCGGCGAGGAAGGTGTCGGGCGCCGGCTTGCCCGCGAGGTGCTGCGCGTCGGCGACCAGACCGTCGACGCGCGCGTCGAACAGCCCTTCGATGCCGCTCGAGCGCAGCACTTCCTGGCAGTGGCGGCTCGCCGAGACCACGGCGGCCTTGAAGCCCGCGGCGCGCACCGCGCGCAGAAAGCGCACCGAGCCGTCGTAGGTCTCGACGTGCCGCGTGCGCAACAGCTCGAGCAGCAGCTCGTCCTTGCGTGCCGCCAGCTCCTCGACGAGCGACTCGGGCAGGATGATGTCGCGCGAGGCCAGAAAAGCGCGCGCGCCGTCGAGCCGCAGCTTGCCGTCGACGTAGCCGACGTAGTCGGCGCCGGCGTCGAAGGGCACGAACGGCTGCCCGCTCGACTCGGCGTGCTCCCGCAAGAGGCCGTCGAACATCTGCTTCCACGCGACCGCGTGCAGCTTCGCCGTCTGCGTGAGCACGCCGTCGAGATCGAACAGGCAGGCGCGCATGCCCGCGGGAAGTCCGAGGGTGGTGGCCATCAGAACACCTCCGTGACCAGCTTCGTTGGGCGCCCTGGCTCCTGATGCCCGCCGCGCTTCTGACGTCGCTCGCGCCGCCGTGCGAGGTGATCGAGCGTCGGATCGTTGAATACCTTCCACCACGTCAGGTCGACGACGCCCTGGCGAGCCGAGATCGCGCTCTTCACGACAAGAGGCGTGCGCAACGGATGCGGATTCGCCCATCCGTCGGCCGACCGATTCGGCGAGGTCCGCACGGTCCGGCGTAGGAGCGAGGGCGATAGCCGCCTACATCGCGTGACATATCTGAAATCGATATCCGACCGGTGTGAGACCAGGCACCGGTCTCATATCTCGTGGCCCGCCCCACCGACGGAAACCTACTCGTTATCTGGAGTTGAAATCGGATATCCACACTGATATTCTGAACGCGGATGCGAAATAGCGTGTCTTCGCTAACAGGGTTCATGAAGGGTAAGCAGATGAGGATGGTGCTCGTAGGCGCGGCAGCGCTCTTGCTGCTGCCCGCCGACGGCAACGCGACGACGACGGCGTCGAGCCCCGAGTGCGGCGGAACGATCGATCCGACGACGCTCGATCCGACGGCGACGACGACGTCGTTCGGCGCCGGCTCGCTCATCATCCCGATGGACAGCTGTTACAACCCGGACAACGGCGGCAACTCGGGTCCGGCGAACGTCAACGGATCCTGCGCCGCCGGCCCGTATTCGTACACCTGTTACAACAAGTACGGCGGCGGCAACGTGCGCCTCCCGTTCGGCGTGCTCTACCTGCTCGCCGAGAACGACATCCCGGTCAGCATCATCCTCAACCAGACGAAGACGGCGCTCAATCAGGCCGACTTCTCGGTTACGCCGACGGCGGGCGGCACCGTCTCGACGGTGGTGCACCTGAGCCCGTCGTCGTCGGGCTACACCGTCGACTCGGGCGGCATCAACTGCGGCACCCACACCGTCAACTACGGCGGTATGCCCTTCGTCGTCGACGCGTCGTTCGCCGCGCAGGCGCTGCAGATCATCACCGCGTTCGACAACGCCAACAGCAACCTGTTCACGCCGGTCACCTTCCACGTCAGCAACTATCCGTTCACCGCGCCGGTGCTCGCGGTGATGGCGTCGCGCCCGAAGCCGGTGCTGATCGACGCCTCGCCGCTCGACACCTTCTTCTCCGAGTCGGGAATCACCTCGGTCGCCGCGACCGGCACCACCTATCTATGGATCAGCGGCAGCGGCACCAACTACAGCTATACGTGGCCGGCGGCGTTCACCAGCCCGGCCGGCTGCTCGTCGGCAGGCGTGTGCACCTCGCTCGTCGACACCAACGTGAACCGCATCGTCGACGTCGTCTGGTCGAGCAACCAGCTCGGCAACCTCAACAACTGGGCGTCGATGGGTTCCTACTTCCAGCACGGCGGCACCGTCCTCGGCCTCGACGACGCCGTCAGCTTCGAATCGGGATCGGGCGGCAAGCTCGGCGGCACGATGACGAAGAACTCGAGCGGCGCCGAGAAGGGCGCGTTCTGTCCCGCCGTCGCCAGCTCGAACTCGAACCCGCTGGCCACGCCAGGGCCGACGTCGCAGTACCCGGCGTCGAACCGCTTCTTGCAGCTCGACGACATGGCGCTCTCGATCCAGGGCAACGGCGGCGGCGTCGACGGCTCGTCGGGCTGGTTCTTCGGCTCGTCGCCGGCATCGCGCACGCAGGTGCTCTCCAACGGCGACGGCAACGAAGCCATCGCCGGCCACCCCACCGTCTCGGGCGTGCAGACGCAGGGCAACCTCGTCTACCTCGGCTCGCTCAACTCGTGGCACGGCAACTCGGGCAACAAGGACGGCGGCCTCCACATCCTCTACAACACGCTGCTCGCCGGCGGCGGCGGCGCCAACACGTCGTGCTCCGCGGCCGAGCTCACGCGCTCGAGCTCGGTGGCCAACCTGGTGACGCTGTCGAACGGCACCACCGCCTACGCCGAGTACCTCGGCAGCTTCGACTGGGCGGTGCCGTCGAGCGGCGCCGCGCTCGGCAACGTGCTGTACCAGGCCAACCCGGCCGACTTCCCGTACATGACCGGCCACTTCCGCGAGTACAAGCCGGTCGGCACGTACACCCTGTCGGGCTCGACGTCGAACACGCCGACCTGCAGCGCGAGCGACAGCACGAGCCCGTGCAACTGGGACGCGGGCACCAAGATGAAGCCGTTCGCCCAGCGCAACGTGTTCGTGGCCACCAGCTCGGCGGGCACCTACTCCCTGGTGAAGGCGTCGACGCTGACGTCGACCGACACGGCGCTGAGCTACGTCTCGACCCACCTCGACAACAAGGACTCGAGCGGCGCCTCGACGAGCGGCATCCTCGGCGGCATCGACTGGTCGACGGCGGCCGTGATCGAGTCGCGCAACGTCGGCAGCTTCACCGGCCGCCCGACCATCGCCTACGTCGGCGCGCGCGACGGCATGCTGCACGCGTTCTGCGTGACGCCGGGCACCGGCTCGACGACCTGCTACGGCGCCGCCCCCGGCGAGGAGATCTGGGCCATCATCCCGCCCGGCATGCGGTCGAAGATGACGACCGCGTACAACGGCGGCTCGAACATGGACTGGTCGGCGGTGAACGTCGGCGGCGCCATCCGCGTCGCCGACATGAGCGACAAGTTCGGCGGCGCCTCGGCCGCGGTGACGCGCACCATCCTCATCGTCGGCATGCACGACTCCGGCTACGTCGACGCGCTCGACATCTCGAACCCCGATCCGTCGAACGTCAACTCCGACGGCTTCCGCTTCCTGTGGGAGAACGACGGCACCAACGTGGCCAGCGGCGTGACCTCGATGCCGATGGGCCCGACCAACGGCGCCACGCTGGCGCAGGTGACCGCCTCGGCGTCGACGGGCGTGGCCATCGTGACCTCGGCGACCTGCTACAACACCGGGCTGTCGACGACGGCCTGCCCGACGTCGGTGACGGCGGGCTACAACACGTACGTCATCCGGCTCGCCGACGGCGTCATCGTCTCCGACGAGCAGAACCTGTACACGCTGACGTCGTCGCTCCTGTCGACGCCGATCACCAACGACGTGCCGCCGCTCGCCACCAGCCTCGACATCGACGGCGACGGCACCGATGAGACCGTCTACGTCTCGACGCTCGAGGGGCGCATCCGCAAGTACACGCTCTCGGCGCAGGGCGTGTCCGCGCCGACGCTGACCAAGCTCGACTCGGCGCACCCGGCCACGAACGTCTACAACGCCAACAGCATCGGCGGCTGCGCCGCGGGCGTCGCCTGCCAGCCGATCGGCGTCTCGCCGACCATCGTGCGCAACGGCAACGGCGACTTCGACGTCCTCGTCGCCACCGGCGGCACCGACTGGGCGCGCGCCACCACCGACAAGAGCGACCTGACGGCGACGACGAACCAGTCGTACCTGACCGGCTTCGACGCCACGACGAATGCGCAGTTCCCGACCACGGCGCTCAAGCTCGGCGGCATCCAGCCGCCGGCGTCGGCGGCGGGCGGCTCGTCGTCGGGCACGGCCAACCTGGTGCCGCTGTCGCTGCGCGCCTACGCGCAGCTCACCGTGGCCGGCAGCGATCTCTACGCCAACGTCACTTCGATCTCGATCGGCAGCATGCAGCAGCTGCTCCTGCCGCTCATGACGCCGGGCACCTACGGCAACGTGCTGCGCTGGACCAACATCAACACCGACACGCCGGCCGCCGCCGGCTCGATCCTCACGAGCGGCACCGCCTATGCCGGCGGCGCCGGCTCGGTGCTCGAGACCAACACCAGCACCACCGACGGCGAAGTCTTCGTCGCCGGCGCCACCTCGAGCATCCGCCAGACGCTGAGCGGATCGTCGACGAGCCTGCGCACCGCCGCCGACGCGGTCAATCAGTCGTCGACCGGCGGCACGTTCACTACGGTCTCCTGGTTCGATCTCTCCAATTGATGCGCGCCCGTCGCCACAGCGGCTTCACCCTCGTCGAGCTCATGGTGGTGGTGGCCATCATCGGCCTCTCGGCGGCGCTGGCGGCGCGCTTCTATTCGCGCGGCGCGCGCGGCGAGACCGCGCCGGCGTTCGCGCGCGGGGCGATGGCCACGATGATGGACGCGCGCCACATGGCGCTCGCGCTCGGCCGGCCGGTGTCGGTGACCGTCGACGGCATCAAGCAGGCGCTGGTGACGCAGGCCTACGATCCGACGACGAAGGCGTGGGTGATGCAGTCGCGCACCGCGCTGCCGTCGTCGATGCAGCTGTGCGTGCCGCTGGCGTCGATGACGCTCGGAACCGTGGCGGCGACCTGTCCGCTGACCAACGCGAACAACGTCATCTGCTTCGCGGCCAACGGCCGCGTCAACGAGTACGCGACCGGCGCCTGCCCGACGACGAACCCGGCGTCGTACTCGGGCGCGACGCTGCTGTTTTCGACCAAGAGCGGCGACAAGAAGTACCGCGTCGTCGTCTGGGGCCTGACCGGGATGGCCAAGGTGATCGACACATGGTGATTCGACGCCGTCGCCGCGCGCGCGGCATGACGCTCATCGAAGTTTTGATTGCGCTGCTCGTCACCACGGTGGCGCTCCTCGGCGCGCTAGCCACCGTCGGCGTCACGGTGCACGGCGCCAGCTTCTCGCGCAACGCGACCGAGGCGTCGGTGCTGGCGCAGTCGAAGCTGGAGCAGCTGGTGTCGCTGCCGCGCGGCGCGGTCACGGACCCGCTGCCGGCGTCCATCCCGCTGCCGGGGATTACGATGGACGCCAACGGCAACCCCGCCAGCGGCCCCTACGCGCTGTCGACAAAGTGGACCTCGATCACCAGCACCAGCGGCACGCAGCGCCAGGTGCAAGTCGAGGTCGATTGGAACGATGCGCAAGGCACCGGCCACAGCGTGTACGCCACGCGCACGCAGGATCTGAAATGAGGCGCGCGCGCGGCTTCACCCTCATGGAGATCATGATCGCGATGGCGCTGACGTCGATCGTGACGACGTCGGTGCTGGCGATCGTGCGCACGCAGCTGAGCACGTTCGAACAGAACGATCAGATCATGCGCACGCAGCAGAACGCGCGCGCGGCGATGGACTACATCGAGACCTACGTGCGGCGCGCCTGCGGCGGCGTCGGCGGCGGCTGGGTCGGCGTCAACGTGCCAGGGGTGACGCCGAAGGTGGTGTCGTGCCTGCAGACCTGGGACGGCGCGAACGTCGCCGCCACCGCCTTCAGCACCGGCACGGTCACCAACACGCCCGATGCGCTCGAGATCATCTACGCCAGCGGCACGATGACGGCGCTGACGGGTTGGGCCTACTCGAATCCGCCGACCTCGCTGCCGGCGTCGCTGGCGGTCTACGACATCACCAACTTCCAGGCGAACGACTACGTCCTCGTCAGCGACAACACCGCCGCCTATCTGTTCCAGATCGACACCCCGGCGAAGACCGGCGCGACGGCGAACGGCCGGACCCCCGGCAACCTGCCGCTCAAGGCGATCAGCGGCACCTTCGCCGCACCGACGCAGGCGACGCCGAACCTGAAGCAGGACTGCCTGGTGTTCAAGGCCGCGAGCTACTCGTTCTTCGTCGCCCCGGCGAGCACGAACACGCTCTACGCCGGCATGCTCATGGTCGATCCCAACGGCGTGACCAGCGCCAACCATCTCGACTTCGGCGGCAAGGTGCAGCCCGCCGTCGAGGGCGCGGTCGACTTCCAGGTCGCGGTCGGCGCCGACAGCTTGAACACCGGCAACATCGATATCTGGTACGGCGCGACCGCCGGGTCGACGCTGCCGACGACGGTGTGGGGCGCGGGCGTGGCCAACCTCAAGCAGGTGCGCTTGAGCCTGCTGCTGCAGACGATGAACAGCTACGCCGGCTCGCAGCCGGCGTTGACCCAGGTCGAAGATCGCACCTCGTATCCGAGCACCTCCGCGGGCAGCCCGCGCTATCGCTCGGCCCACATGATCGTCGCGCCGCGCGCGTGGAACCTGGCCGAATGAGCCCGCACCTGTCGACTCCTCGTCATCGTCAGCGTCAGCGTCGCCAGCGCGGCGTGCTCCTCGGCATCGTGATGGTGCTCCTGGCCGTGCTCTTCGCCGCCGGCGCCTTCGCGCTCTGGTCGATGCGCAGCGAGAACAGCTCGGCCGGCCACGATCGCTTGTCGCGCCAGCTCCTCGACTGCGCCGAGCAGGGCCTCGCCTACGGCAAGCAGTACTTCTCGACCACCGGCGCGCAGACCGGGCTCAATCAGTACCTCGCCGCCAACATCTGCGCGACGGGCAGCGAGACCTCGTCGGCGGGCGCGCTGCCGTGCTGGGACTCCGGCGGTCCGTTTCCCACCGGCCTGACGGGCGCCGCGATCGCGCACTACCCGGGCGGCGCGCCGTACACGCAGCAGATCAAGATGGACATTCGTCAGGCCAACCCCGAGTTCGAGTTCACCTTCGCCATCTACAACGATCCGGCCGAGGTCAGCGTCTCCGCCGACACCAACAGCAAGGTCATCGTCTACTCGCGCTGCACCGACCTGCAGACGATGCAGCAGCGCGCGGTGCAGGCGCTCATCAGCGTGACCGCAGCCACGTCGAGCGACTACACCGGCCAGGCCGGCCGCGGCTTCCGCAACCAGGGCAATCAGAACTTCTAAAACAGCGTCGGATTGTTGAGAGACAAGCGGAAGACAAGGACGGCGCGAGGAGCCCGCGCAGCATACGCTTTGGTATGTGAGCAGGCACCGCAGCGCCGGACGCTGGATTACGCGACGGATCGCAATCAAGGCGATGCTGTTTAGTTCCCGCCGGTGAGCGCGGCCTTCAGGTGCGGGTCGCTCATCTGCGCGCTCGCCGACGAGTAGGCGTTGTTCAGCATCGTCTCGTACGCGTCGCTGCAATGGGCACCGGCGCCCTCGACCTGCAGCGGCATGTTGGCGCGCACCGCGCCTTCGGGCCCCGTCACGATCGCGCTCGCGATCAGGCGCGCCTTGGTGTACGCGAGCGAGATGCCGTCGCACCACATGTTGTGGATCTCGACGGCGAGCCTGGCGGTGCCGCTGCCGTCGCCCGGCGGCGCCACGCCGACGCCGGCGGTGAGCGCGGCCTCGGCGACGAGCGTGCGGATCCGGTCGGCGGCCTCGGTCGGCCCGGAGAGGCGCAGCGCGTGCGGGATGAACAGCGCGCCGTGCTCGCTGCCGACCAGGCTCGGGTCGTCGCCGCCCTGGCTGCCCGCGCGCCGATCGGCGACGGTGATGACCACCTTGCCCGCCAGCGACGGCGCCGGCGGCTGCTTGCGCCAGGTCATGAGCTCGCCGCCGCATCCGGCTGCGCTCACGAGCGTCGCGCCCCAAAGCCCGATCAAACCGAGTCTTCGCATGCCCCTCCTCTTGGAGCGACGATATTACCGGGGCTGGGGCGCGGGCGGGTCGAAGAGCTGCAGCGCAAAGAGCGCGTCGGCGCGATCGACGAGCTCGGCGGCGGTGGGCTTCAGCCGGCCCGACGAGGCCATGAAGGCAGCCAGCATCACCACCACCGCGAACGCGGCGCGCAAGAGCGTGCCGCCGCGGCGACGGCGCGGTCGTGCCGCCTCCGCCGTCATCAGCTGCGGCGGCGGCGCGACGCGGACCTCGTGCGCCGCGCTCACCGGCAGGCTGCGCGGCGGCTCGGCGAACAGCCGCCGCAGATAGGCGGCCACGCGATCGTGCGAGGCGCGCACCGGCGCGCGCAGCCAGTCGAGCGCGTCGGCCAGCTCGTTGGCCGACGCGAAGCGCTGCGCCGGATCGCGGCTGAGCGCGCGCAGCACGATGGCGTCGAGCCCGCGCGTGACGTGCGGGTTGTGGCGCGACGGCGGCGCGATCGGCTGCTCGCTCACGCGGCGCAGCGTCTCGCGCTCGCTCTGGTCGACGAAGAGGTAGCGCCCGGTGAGGAGCTCGTGCAGCACCACGCCCGCCGAGAAGACGTCGGAGCGCGCGTCGGCCGGCTTGTTGTCGAGGAGCTCGGGCGCCAGATAGCCGCTCTTGCCGATGAGCAGGTGCGCTCTGGCGCGCGCCGCGCGGCGGCTCATGTGCGCCACACCGAAGTCGATGAGGGTCACGCCGCCGTCGCGACGCACCATGAGGTTCGACGGCGACAGATCGCCATGCACGATCGGCCTCGGCTTTCCCTTCTCGTCGCGCCAGGCATGCGCGAAGCCGACTGCGCGGCAGAGCTCGAGGCCGATCGTGATGGCGATGTCGACCGGGATCTTGTCGCCCGCGGGCAGCGCGCGCGTCAGCGTCGCCAGGTCCCAGCCGTCGACGCGCTCCATGGCGAGGTAGGGCATGCGCTTGACCGCGCCCTCGTCGACGAGGCGCACGATGCCCGGGTGCGATAGCAGGCGCGTGATGCGCGCTTCGGCGGCGAACAGATCGGCGAACAGCGGTTGATCGACGAGGCGCGGATGCAGGGTCTTGACCACCACCTCGCCGCCGTCCGAATCGCGTCCGGCGAGGCGCGCGCGCCAGATCTGCGCCATGCCGCCCTCGGCCAGCTCCTCGAGCAGGAGGTACCGGCCGAAGACCTTTTGTGCCTGGGGCTCGTGCCGCATGGCTGCCCGAATTGCGAGCCCTGCGCCAGCGCCAGGTGCGCAGAAAGTGCCGATACCTACATCGGCGCCGCATGGACGATCGTCCAGGTGTGGGGGAGCGGCTCCCGTGCTACGAAGTGGGCGTGGATCTCACCAGGGAAATCGCCGAATCGGTCGCGTATCTCGGCTCGGACGCGGCGCTCCGCAGCCTCGAGATCGACCCCTACTGGCCGAAGTGGAATTCGCCGTGGTGGCACATGCTCTGCCTCCACGAGCTCGGCGAGGCGCGCCAGATTCCGCCGCGCACGGCGACGGCGATGGTGGCCGCGCTCGATCGCCAGCTGCACGTCTTTCCCTATCGGCCCGACGAGCAGGCCAAGGTCGATCGCCACCGCGACTACGCCTGCCACTGCGCGCACGGCGCCATGTACCAGGTGCTGAGCGCGTGCGGCATCGACGTGCGGCGCGCGCTGCCGTGGCTGACGCCGTGGTTCCTGCGCTACCAGATGGCCGACGGCGGCCTCAGCTGCGACGAGAGCGCCTATCTCGTCGACGGCGAGTGTCCGAGCTCGATGGTCGGCACCCTCGCGCCGCTCGAGGCGATGCTCGTCGACGATCGCTGGACGGCCGAGGAGCGCGCCTTCGTCGATCGCGCCGCGGGCTTCCTGATCGCGCGCGGCCTCGTGCGCGGATCGTCGACGGTGCACAACGCCGAGGAGCGCACGTCGGCGGCGGCGTGGGGCGCGCTCGCCTTCCCGCGCTTCTACTTCTACGACGTGCTGCGCGGCCTCGCGGCGCTCGTGCGTTGGGCCGAGCTCACGGGCTCGCCGCTGCCGGCGGCGGTGATCGGCCCCGTCGTCGACGGGCTGGCGGCGCGCTTCTCCGACGGCGTCGTGCGGGTCGAGCGGCGCGCCTACGATTTTCACCGCACCACCGTCCTGCCGACGGCCGATCGCTCGCCGAGCCCGCGCGGGCCGACCTCGACGTTCGCGCTGCTCGAGGCGGCGAGCGTCGTCGGCGCGCCGTCGGAGGCGCTGACGCGGACCTGGTCGGCGCTGCGCTCACGCCTCGGCAGCGTGCGCATCGACCAGACGGCGGTCGCGCGGCCGTAAGGACCACGACGCCACCAGCGCGGCGATCGACAGGAGCGGCCCGACGAACGCGGTGACCCCGTCGCCCGCCGCCGCGTGCGCGACGATGGCGCCGGAAAAGTCTACGAACAGGCCGGCGTAGGCCCACTCCTTGAGGAGCGGCCGGCGCGGCGCCACCAGCGCCAGCGCGCCGAGCACCTTCCAGGTCCCGAGCACGGCGCCGAAGTGCGGCGGATAGCCGAGCCGAACCAGCTCGCCCCAGAGCGGCTGCGCGCGCGCCAGATCGAGCACGCCCGCGAGCAGCGACGTGGCGGCGATGTAGACCGTGCACAGCCAATACGCGATGATCCCGCTTCGTGACATGTCGTCCTCCGCCAGGTTGACCGCCGCGGGCGCACAAACGTGACCGGTCACATCTGGCCGGTCCCAACGGTCATGTGTACGAGGAACACGCGCGATGACCGATGAACGACACGAGCTGGCCGAACGATTCGAGGGGCACCGCGCCCACTTGCGGGCGGTCGCCTACCGCATGCTCGGCTCGCTGGCCGAGGCCGACGAGGCGGTGCAGGACACGTGGCTGCGCGCGAGCCGCGCCGGCGCCGAGGGCGTGGAGAACGTGGGCGGCTGGCTCACGACCATCGTCGCGCGCGTCTGCTTGAACCTGTTGCAGGCGCGAACGGTGCGTCAGGCCGAGGCGCGGGCCGTGCGGCTGCCCGAGCCGATCGTCACGCCGGCGAGCGCGCCCGATCCCGAAGCGGAGGCGTTGCTCGCCGATTCCGTCGGCCTGGCGCTGCAGATCGTGCTCGAGACGCTGCCGCCGGCCGAGCGGCTGGCGTTCGTGCTGCACGACATGTTCGACATTCCGTTCGACGAGATCGCGCCGATGGTGGGGCGCACGTCGACGGCGGCGCGGCAGCTGGCCAGCCGCGCGCGGCGGCGCGTGCAGGGCGCCGCGCTGCCTACGCCCGACGCCGACCTCGATCGCCAGCGCGAGGTGGTCGACGCCTTCTTCGCCGCGGCGCGCCGCGGGGACTTCGACGCGCTCGTGACGCTGCTCGATCCCGACGTCGTCCTGCGCTCCGACGGCGGCGAGGGCCGGCCGACGCTCACCTTCGTGCGGCGCGGCGCGGCCGAGGTGGCGCGCAGCGCTCTGGTGGGGGCGATGCCGGCGGCGGTCCTCCATCCGGCGCGCATCAACGGCCTCGCCGGCGTGGTCGTGACGCTCAAGGGGCGGCCGTTCGCCGTCATGGGCTTCGTCGTCGTGCGCGGAAAGATCGTCGAGATCGACGGCGTCCTCGATCCCGAGCGGCTGCAGCGGCTCGATCTGTCGCGGCTCGACGGCTGACGCTCGCTCGACGGCCGATTCCGCCGTCAATGCGGCGCCACCCCGATTGTGAATTGCGCGCGCGGCGCGACACCCAAAAAGAGAGCCGTCGACCGAGAAGGAGCCCGCGATGAGCGCCACACCCCCGCGACCGGAGCTCAGCCGCCTCTTGGCGCAGTCGGCGCGGAACACGCCGAACCTCGTCGTGCTCGCCTTGTGGCTGGCGACCGGGCTGCTCGTCGGTCACTTGTCGGTCGTGCTCGTCGGTAGCTTCTTCTACCTGTTCCTGGTCGGGCGCAACGCCACGAGCCCGCGCTTCTGGCGCAAGCTCCTCGAGGCTGAAGCCGCCGAGGCGCGCGAGCTGCCGGCCGAGACCTCGCTCAACGATCCGGCGCTGCAGCTGCAGGTGCGCTCGCTGCGCAAGGGATACGAGGAGATCGAGCGCGTCCTCAAGCACACGCCGGAGCCGGTGCGCGCGCACCTCGGGCCGGCGCTGGCGTCGTTGGAGGATCTGCGCGCGCGGGCGAGCCAGCTCCTACGCGACGCCGACGAGCTCAGCCGCTTTCTCGTCGGCTCGCCGCGCGAGGGCGCCACGCGCGAAGTCCAGCGGCTCACCGACGTGGTCGCGCGCACCGCCGAGCCGGAGGTGCTGCGCGAATACGAAGGCGCGCTCGCGGTGCGCAAAGAGCAGCTCGCGGCGGTGTCGCGCGTCGAGGTGGAGCACGAGCGCATGCTCGCTTCATTGCACTTCATCGTTGGCACCATCGAGGCCATTCCGGCGTCGATCTACCGCCTGCGCGTGCTCGAGTTTCGCGCCAAGGACGATCGCGTCAGCGAGACGCGCGAGGAGCTCACGCGCATGTCGGGTGAGCTGGCGGCGTCGCAGCACCTGCTCGAAGGGCTGGCGCGCTCGCCCGGCCGCCTCGTCGGCGACGAGGACGAAGCGTCCGAATGGGCCTAGCGCGCGCTCGCTCTTGGCGCGCTACATCTCGCGAATCGCCGATTTGACCTTCTGCGCCAGCTCCGGCGGCAGCTGCTCCATCTGGTGCGCCTTCTTGCCGTGGTCCGCGCACGCCTTCAAGACGTCGTCGTCGGTCTTGCCGGTCGCCACGTAGTCGCAGTCGACGCCGATGTCACGACACGAGATCCCTCGCATGTTCTCCTCCCACGCCCGAAGGTAGGCGGAGGTTCGCGGCGTGCTAGCCAACGCCGACGGACCCACCGCCGGTCGTGCCGTTGCGACGGCCGCGCAACGGCGCTAAGCGGCCCCTGCTCGGTCGCTCTCGGGAGCATGCGCGTCCGATTCCGTCGCGTGCGATCGCGCCCTACGAGCAGCACCACCCCGAGGAGGCGGCCATGCTTGCACAACAGCGTTCACGCGCGAATCCGACGGTAAGAACGATCACGACCATGCTGGCGCTCGTCGCCGGCTGCGCGCCGGGCGGCGATCCCGATCCGACGCTCGCGCTGCAGCGCTCGGCAGCGACGGCGAGCGCGATCGATCCCGGCCCGCGCCCGGGCGCACCCGGCGCCGGCGCGCCGGCGACGCCACAACCGATCGATCCCGATTCCAACAAGGCGCAGAACGCCGCCGGCGTCGCCTGCCTGCCGGGGCTCACCTCCGACGTTCTCACTTTCTGCCAGCAGGCGGTGATCCGCTTTCAGGAGATCGACTCGGTCGCGGGCACGCTCGGCAACGAGAGCGGCGAGGGCCTCGGCCCCACGTTCAACGGCAACAGCTGCGCGATGTGCCACGCGCAGCCGGCGGTGCTCGGCTCGAGCCCCGGGCTCACCAGCCCGCAGCACGCCATCGCCAACCCGCAGGTCGCGCTCGCACCGCTCGACGGCGCCAACAACATGGTGCCTTCGTTCATCCTGCCGAACGGCCCGGTGCGCGAGGCGCGCTTCAAGAGCGACGGCGGCGTGCACGACCTCTACACCATCGCCGGCCGCACCGACGCGCCCGGCTGCGTGCAGCCGCAGCCGAGCTTCGCCGCCGAGCTCGCGGCCAACAACGTCATCTTTCGCATTCCCACGCCGCTGTTCGGCGCCGGCCTCGTCGAGAACGTCGCTGACGCCACGCTGGCGAGCACGGCGCCGCCGCCCAACGCGCCGACCAACGCGGCGCTCGGCATCACCGGCGGCGTGTTCAACCGGTCGGGCAACGATGGGACGATCACGCGCTTCGGCTGGAAGGCGCAGAACAAGTCGCTCCTCGTCTTCGCCGCCGAGGCGTACAACGTCGAGCAGGGCGTCACCAACGAGGGCTTCTCGAACGAGCGCCCGGCGGACGCCAGCTGCATGCTCGACGGAACGCCCGAGGACACAACGCCGAGCCGCAAGAAGTTCCCCGCGAAGAATCTGTCGGACGCGAGCAGCGACACCGTCAACTTCGCCGCCGCCGCGCGCCTCTCGGCACCGCCGGCGCCGGCGCTGCCGCCCGGCGTGACCTCGGGCTCGGCGAGCAACGGGCAGGCGAAGTTCATCCAGGTCGGCTGCGCGAACTGCCACGCACCGTCGCTGACCACGGCGCGCTCGTCGATCGCGGCGCTGAGCCAGGTGACCTTCCATCCCTACTCGGACTTCGCGCTGCACCACCTCGGCGCCGGGCTCGCCGATGGCATCGAGCAGGGCAATGCCGGTCCCGATCAGTTCCGCACCGCGCCGTTGTGGGGCGTCGGGCAGCGGCTCTTCTTCCTGCACGACGGGCGCACCAGCGACCTCGTGAGCGCCATCGAGGCGCACGCGTCGAGCGGCTCGGAGGCCAACACCGTCGTCGCCAACTTCAACGCGCTCGGTGCGAGCGATCAGCAGGACCTGGTGAGCTTCCTGCGTTCGCTGTAGGACGCCGGCGCTTCGCTAGCGGCCGGCCAGCCACGCCGACGCCGACTGGGCGCGCGCTTTGTCGCCGGCCGCGGCCCACTGGTCGCGCGCCTTCTCCGCCAGCGCCCGGGCCCGCGGGTCGCCGTGTCGGACCTCGCCGAGGGCGCGCGCCAGCTCGAGCTCGATGTCGGCCAGCATCTCGGTCGGATCGCGATCCTTCTGCCGCAGCGCCAGCGCCCGCTCGAGCACGCGCACCGCCGCCGTCGGCCGCCGCTCGGAGAGCTCGAGCTGCCCGAGGCGCCACAGCGGCTCGGCGATATCGGGACAATCGGGCGCCAGCGTCTTGCCGTAGATGGCGACCGCGCGCTGCAGATGCTGGCGCGCCTCGTCGTTGCGGTGCAGCTGCAACAGCGCGAACCCGATGTTGGTGTTGGACACGCCGACGTTCTCGCTCTCGGGCCCGAAGACGCGCTCGTAGGTGGGCAGCGCCTGCGCCTCCTCGGCGAGCGCCTCGTCGTAGCGGCCGAGCAGGCCGAGCGCCTCCGACAGGTTGGTATGCGTCTGCGCGATCATGAGGTGCCCGGGCGGCAGGCTCTTCTGGAGCAGCGCCAGCACGCGCCGCCCGAGCTCGAGCGCCGCCGCGCCGTCGTGCTTCATGGCGTAGGCGTCGATCTCCTTGCGCAGGATCGCCGCCACGTCGGGGTGCTCGGGGCCGAGCACCGACTCGGCGAGCGTGCGCGCCTTCTCGAGCAGCTGCAGCCCCTCGTCGTAGCGCCCCTCGTACTTGAGCACGTCGCCGAGCGTGCGATAGGCGGCCGCGCGCTGCAGCGGGTTCTTGGGCTCGATCTGGCCCGCCAGCGCCACCGCCTTGCGCGCCGCCTCTTCCGCCTCGTGATAGCGGCTCTCGCGATAGTAGACGAGCGCGATCTGGACCCACAGATCCACGCTCAGCTCGGCGCCGCCGTTGCCGCCGGTGCGGCGCACCATCGCCTCGGCGAAGCGCAGCCACTCGTGCGCGTCGGCGAAGCCGTGCAGATCGACGGTCACGTTGGCCAGCTCGACGGCGACGCGGCTCTTCAGATCGTCGAGCCGCGCCTCCTCGGCGGCGTAGAGCGCGTCGCGCCAGGCGCGGTCGGCGCCCGCGTAGTCGCCCGATTTGAAGCGCAGCTTTCCGATCAGCTCCTGCGTCTCGGCGACGAGCGGGCGATAGCCGAGCTGCTGCGCCACCGGCGCGACCGCCTCGGCCTGCGCCAGCCCCTCCTTGTACTTGCCGGCGCCGAGGCGCGCGCGCGCCGTCGCCAGCACCGTGCGCTCCTCGGCGAGCGTGGCGCGCAGCTGGGGATCGGCGGGCGGCGGCGTCACCATCGACAGCGTCTTGACGTCGGCGCACACCGACACCGGCGGCAGCGCGTCGACGGCCTGCACCGAGCGCTCGACCGTCTCGTCGTCGGCGACGATGAACAGCTCGGTGAGCGCGGCCAACTCCTTCTTGCGATCGTCGAGGCAGCCCATGCGCAGCTCCATGTTCGCCTCGGTCTCTTCGCCGCGGATGCGCGTCGCGGCGCAGGCGTCGACGTGCGCGGCCGCCCAGGCGCTGGCGTAGCCGTCGAGCGCGCGCGTGGTCTCGGCGGCGGCCTGCGCCGCCCACGGCTTGCCGCTGCGCGCGAACGCCCGCTGCACCGCCTCGCGCCGCGCCGGGTCCCACACGCCGGCGAGCGGCGCGCCGCCTTCGCACATCCGCGCCCGCTCGCCGCCGAAGTGGCGCACGCCGACGAGCGCGGTGGTGGCCACGACCAGCCCGACCGCGGCGACGAGCCAGCGCCGGCGCCGCTGCGCCGGATCGTTCGCCAGCGCGGTGAGGAGCGCGTCCATGTCGGGCCAGCGCTCGCTCTTCTCGGCGCGCAGCCCGCGCAGGAGGATGCGACGCACCCAGCCCGGCACCTTGGTGTCGGCGGGCGCCTCGCGCACCGTGCCGGCGATGACGTTGTCGATGACGTCGTCGGGCGTGGTGCCGGGAAAGGCGCGCTCGTTGTAGAGCGCCTCGTACAGGGACGCGCAGAAGCTGAACTGATCGCCGCGCGCGTCGACGGGCTCGCCGCGGCACTGCTCGGGCGCCATGTAGCCCGGCGTGCCCATCATGGTGCCGACGCGGGTGAGCGGCACGTCGAGCGACGCCTCGGGCGACGACGGCGCCGGCAGCGTGCCGAGCGGCTCGTCGGCGGGATCGGGGACCTGCTCGCTCGAGGAGGCGCTGCGCGCCAGGCCGAAGTCGGTGACGCGCGCGCGCCCGTCGCCGCCGATGAGCACGTTGTCGGGCTTGAAGTCGCGATGCACCAGGCCCGCGGCGTGCGCGGCGGCCAGGCCGCGGCCGGCGCCGATGAACAGCGTCAGGATCTCGCGCCAGCTGCGCTTTTGCCGCAGCCATGCCTTGAGCGTGCCGCTCTCGACGAGCTCCATGGCGAGGAACACGCGATCGGCGTCGACGCCGACGTCGTGCACGGCGATGACGTGGGGATGGGCGAGCCGCGCCATCGCCTTGGCTTCGCGGAGCATGCGCGCGGCGAAGCGCGACTGATCGTGGCCGAGGTCGGAGCGCAGCACCTTGAGCGCGACCTTGCGATCGAGCTGCGGATCGAACGCGGCGTAGACCACGCCCATGCCGCCGGCGCCGAGGCGGTCGAGGACGAGGTAGCGCCCGAGCTTGGTGCCGCGCTCGAGCTCTTCGTCCACGGAGAGGAACGAGCGCGCGCGTGGGTTCGACTTGCGGTTGCCGCTGACCGCGGTCGGCTCGGTCCAGCCGAAGCGGAGCCGGCAGGCGTCGCAGCCCGAGAGGTGGCGCGCGGCCGCCGCGGCCGGCTCGGGGTCGAGCTGGCCGGCTGCGAAGGCCGCCCACTCGCCATCGGTCACACACGCCACGCGAATATTTTACCCTGCAACGGCGCAAGGATGTCGCAAGGGAGCTTACGTTGGGACCTTCGGCGTCCGTCGGTGAATGCACCGACGAGGGCCGCGACGATCGTCGCTATGGGCGTGGCTATGGCGCGTCGCTACGGATGCGCCGCGATCCAGCCGTCGACCTCGGCGAGCTCCTTCTTCGCCGACGGACCGACGGCCGCATACGCCGTGCGCGCGCGCGTCGCCATGGTGCGGGCTCCGGCGCGATCGCGTCCCGTGTCCCAGCGCGCGCGCGCCAGCGCGAACGCGGTGAGCGCCACGTCCGCGGGCGGCGCCTTGACCTTGTCGTGGATGACGAGCGCGCGCTCGAGCGGCGGCAGCGCCAGCGCCGGCTGATGGCGATCGAGCTGCGTGAGGCCGACGCCGGTGAGCGCGTTGGCGATGTAGTGATGGTCGGGGCCGAGCGCCTTCTGCCAGATCGCCAGCGCACGCTCGAACTCCGCCAGCGCGGCATCGAGCTTGCCCTGGCGGCGCAGGACGTCGGCGATGTTGAGGTGCGGCAGCGCCGCGTCGGGATGCTCGGCGCCGCGGCTCTTCTCGGTGATGGCGAGCGCGCGGCGGTTGTAGACGAGCGCCTCGTCGTAGCGGCCGAGCTCGGCCAGGAGGTTGCCGATGTTGCTGAGCGGCAGCGAGAGCCGCGGATGGTCGGGGCCGACCACCTTCTCCCAGTTGTCGACCGTCTTGCGATACGCCGCGAGCGCCTCCTCGATGCGGCCTTGCCCTTCGAGCGCGTAGCCGATCTGGAACCACGACCAGCCGACGTCGGGGTTGGCGGGGCCGAGGGTCTTCTCGTAGAGCCGGAGGCCGCGGCGCGCGTAGGTCTCGGCCTCTTTGTAATTTCCCTGGCTGCCGAGGATGAGCGCGAGATCGACGCTCGACTGCGCGACGCGCATGCTCTCGGGCCCATCCACTTTTTCGTGGATGGCGAGCGCATGCTGCACGTAGCCGAGCGCCTCGTCGTATTTGCCCTGTTCGGCGACGAGCGTGCCCATGTTCTCGAGCAGCTTCGACAAGAGGCGCTCGTCGCGGCTGCCGAGCGACTCGAAGACCGCCTGGCCGTAGCGACCCCAGTAGTGGCCTGCGTCCCAGTGTGCCTCTTCTTGCGCCGACGCCACCAGCTCCGCGGCGGCATCGATCTCGGTGGGCGCGTCGCGGCCGGCGCGGGCGGCGACGATGGCGTCGGCGAGCGTCTTGTCCGCTCCGCCGGCGTCGCCGAGGAGGCGCTGCACGTGGCCCTGCATGAGCAGCGCGTCGCCCTCGAGCGGGCGATAGTGGAGCGCCCGCGCCGACGTCACCGCCTGCTCGGCGAGCCCCTTGGCGACGTCGTACTTGGAGGCGAGCACGAGCGCACGCACGCGGGCCAGCTCGGCGCGCACGTCGGTGACGCGGGTGCGCGCCGCCGCATCGGCCGGCAGGCGCACCGGCGCGCGCAGGGCGGCGACGTCGCTGCAACCGCCGATGCTCGGCAAGGCGGCGGCCATGTGCGCCGACTTGTCGACGATCTTGGCGTCGGCGGCGCTGAACAGATCGACTTCGGCCTTGACCGCCTGCAGCCCCTGATCGAGGCACTCCATTCGCAGATCGAGCAGCTCCTCCGACTGCTCGCGGCGCGTGCGCGTCGCCTCGCAGGCGTCGGTGCGCGCCGCGACCCAGGCGCGCGCGTAGCCGTCCAGTGCGCGGGCGACGTTGCGGTACGACTCGGCGGCGAGCGGCTTGCCCGTCGCGGTGAAGGCGGCCTCCACCAGCTTGCGGCGCGCGTCGTCCCACACGCCGGCGAGCTTGGCCGCGGCGCCGCGGCACACGGCGCGCTCGCGGTGCACGACGCCGACGACGCCGACGACGCCGAGCGCCAGCGCGAAGAAGGCGCCGGCGGCCACGAGCCGGCGGCGGCGCACGCGCGCCGGATCGCGCTCGAGCGCGGCGAGCAGCTCGTCCATCGACGCGAAGCGATCTTCGGCGCGATAGGAGAGCCCCTTGACCAGCGCCGCGCGAATCCACGCCGGCACCGCGCTCTCCTTCGGCGCGGGGCGCAGCCGGCCGTGGACGATCTCGTCGGCCAGCGTGCGCATGTCCTCGCCGGCGAAAGGCCGCTCGCCGTAGAGCGCGCCGTAGAGCGCGGCGCAGAAGCTGAACTGATCGCTGGCGGCGCCGGCCGGCGTCGCCAGGAGCTGCTCGGGCGACATGTAGATCGGCGTGCCGAGGATCGCGCCGGTGTGCGTGATCTTGTCGCCCGCCGCGGGCGACGCGCTCGTCGCCGCTGCACCCGACGGCGCCTCGTCGCCGGTATCGACCGAGCGCGCCAGGCCGAAGTCGGCGACGCGCACGCGGCCGGCGTCGTCGACGAGCACGTTGGACGGCTTGAAGTCGCGGTGCACGATGCCGACCGAGTGCGCCGCCGCGAGGCCACGGCCCGCCGCGACGAAGCGCGGCAGCACCTCGCGCCACGAGCGCGGCGCCTCCTCGAGCCAGCGACCGAGCGTCGTGCCGTTCACCAGCTCCATGGCGACGAAGACGCCGTCGGCCGAGGTGCCGACGTCGTGCACGGCGATGACGTTCGGATGCGACAGGCGCGCCATCGCGCGCGCTTCGCGCAAGAGGCGGGTGCCGGCGCCGCTCAGCTCGGGACGCAGGACCTTGACCGCGAGCTTGCGGTCGAGCTCGGGATCGTAGGCCGAGTAGACGACGCCCATGCCGCCCGAGCCGAGCCGCTCGAGCACGACGTAGCGCCCGAGCGCCGCGCGGCGTTCGCCCGTCGTTGCGCCTGTCGACAGCGCCGAGCCGGCGGCGTCGCTTGCGGTGAGCGTGGGATCGAGAGCGTCGCGGTCCTTCATCGCCCCGTGTGTAGCATGAGCAGGGGAGCGGCCGGTGGGCCGATGCGACTGGCCGTCGGTATCGGCCGTCGCAGCCGGTCCCAGGCTGGGCGGGGCGTATTTCTGTAAACGATGCGTGGACAGGCGGTGCGTCCGCCCTCACGGATGGGCACGGCGCCACGCGGAGTTACGAGCGCCACGAGCGGGCGCGGAGCTTGCGATGGACGCGCGGCATGAGACCAACCTGCGTTGCGAGCCCTCGTTCACCGTTTCATCTGCTCTTCATCCTCGCCGCAGCGACGGCGGTCGGCTGCGCGGGCGGCGGTCCCGAGGACGGCACGGTCGCGCCGCTCAGCGTCGCCTGTCCGTCGCCGGTGCCGGGGTGGTCGGCGGGCACGAGCTACGCCGTCGGCGCGGTGGTCAGCTACAACGGCACCGACTATCGCTGCCGCCAGGCGCACACCGCGTTGTCGAACTGGACGCCCGACGTCGTGCTCGCGCTGTGGGAGCCCGTGTCGTGCTCGAGCGGCGGCGGTGGCGGCGGCGGTGGCAGCACCGGTGGTGGCGGCAGCACCGGCGGCGGCGGCGGCACCTGCAGCTTCACCGTCTGGCAGGCGGGCGCGGCGTACCACACCGGCGACGTCGTGAAGTACACCAACGGCAACTACTACGTCGCGACGCACGACAACCCCGGCTACGACCCGACGATCAGCACGTGGTTCTGGAGCCCGACGACGTGCACCGGCGGCGGCGGCAACGGCGGCGCGGGCGGCGGCGGCGGTGGCAGCGCCGGCGGTGGCGGCAGCGGCGGTGGCGGCTCGACCGGAGGCGGTGGCGGCTCGACCGGCGGCGGCGGCGCCAGCGGTCTCGTCTTCAGCGCCTACAAAGACACCAGCATCAACATGAACTGGAACACCAACGTCATCACCACCAACGTCACCGGCACGCCGACCGCGCTCGCCTCCGATCTCACCGCCAACGGCGGCAAGAGCATCACGCTCGCCTTCGCCACCGGCGAATGCGGCAGCGAAAACTGGGGCGGCGTGCAGGGCGCGGCCATGGCCTCGGCGAACGTCTCGATGCTCAACGCCGCCGGCGTGAAGTACATGCTCTCGACGGGCGGCGCGGCCGGCTCGTTCACCTGCGGCTCCGACGCCGGCTTCACCACCTTCATCAACCGCTGGATGGGCGCCGGCCTCATCGGCGTCGACTTCGACATCGAAGCCGGCCAGTCGCAGGCGGTGATCAACGACCTGGTCGCGCGCATCAAGGCCGCGCACGCCAGCTACCCGAACCTGCGCTTCAGCCTCACGCTGGCGACGCTCGGCAACAACAACGGCGCCGCGAGCGCGCAATCGCTCGGCGGCGGCGCGCCCGACAGCTTCAACGTCTACGGCGACTGGTCGCTCAACGCCGTCAAGTCGACGCTCGGCTTCAACGGCTCGGCCGGGAGCTGGCCGTCGTACGTGACGGTCAACCTCATGACCATGGACTACGGATCGCCGTCGGCGGGCGTGTGCGTGGTCGCGGGCGGCATCTGCCAGATGGGCCAGTCGGCGCTGCAGGCCGCGTACAACCTGCACGACCACTGGGGCGTGCCGTGGAGCGGCATCGAGCTGACGCCGATGATCGGCGGCAACGACACCGCGGGCGAGTCGTTCACGCTCGGCGACGCCGACACGGTCGCGCACTTCGCGACGGCCAACGGCATGGCCGGTGTGCACTACTGGTCGTATGACCGCGACGTCGACTGCCCGCCGGGCTCGGCCTCGCCGATCTGCAACTCGATCGGCAACGCCGGCACGCACGGCTATCTGAAGCGCTTCCTGGCCGCCGGCCTCCACTAGTACCTCGCCGCAGTGGTTTTGATCGGTTCGTTTCGGTTCACAACCCGGTGACGTATTCGCACGTCGCGGCGAGGTACTGCGCATCGATCCGAGGAGGCGTGCCGCCTCCCTCGTCGGGCAGAGCCCGCCGAGCCTCCCTCCCGCTGACGGCCGGACTGCCGGCCGACGGCGCCTTTGGCGCCTTGAAAAGCCAGATCGGCAACCGGTCACATCACTGTGGCGAAGTACTAGCCACCAGCCAGCGCCCGCTCCCTTCTTCTTCCGCGCCCGCCGCGTTATCTTCCCGGGCATGTTCAACGCCAAAGCATACGCAGCCGCCGGCGCCTCGGCGCCGCTCGCCCGCACCACGATTCCGCGCCGCGACCCGACCGAGCGCGACGTGCAGATCGAGATCCTCTTCTGCGGCATCTGCCACTCGGACCTGCACATGGTGCGCGGCGAGTGGGAGGGGATGGGCGCTCACTACCCGATGGTGCCGGGCCACGAGATCGTCGGGCGCGTGACCAAGGTCGGCGCCGCCGTCCAAAAATACAAAGCGGGCGATCTCGTCGGCGTCGGCTGCATGGTCGACTCCGACGGCACCTGCCCCGAGTGCAAGGCCGGCTTCGAGAACTTCTGCCCCAACATGACGCTGACCTACGCGGCGCCCGACCGGCACCTCGGCGGCGACACCTACGGCGGCTATTCGGAGAGCATCGTCGTCGACGAACGCTTCGTCCTGCGCGTGCCCGCGAACCTTCCGCCCGCCGCCGCGGCGCCGCTTCTGTGCGCCGGCATCACCACCTACTCGCCGCTCAAGCATTGGGGCGCGGGCCAGGGCAAGAAGATCGGCGTCGTCGGGCTCGGCGGCCTCGGCCACATGGGCGTCAAGCTCGCGCACGCGTTCGGCGCGCACGTGGTCGTGTTCACCACGTCGCCGAAGAAGAAGGACGACGCGCTGCGCCTCGGCGCCGACGAGATCGTGGTCTCGAAGAATGCCAACGAGATGCAAAAGCACGCCGGCAGCTTCGACTTCATCCTCGACACCGTCTCGGCCGACCACGACATCGACGCCTACCTCGCGCTCTTGCGCCGCGACGGCAACCTCACGCTCGTCGGCGCGCCGCCCAAGCCGCTGGCGGTCTCGGCGTTCAGCCTCATCATGGGGCGGCGCAGCCTCGCCGGCTCGAACATCGGCGGCATCGCCGAGACGCAGGAGATGCTCGACTTCTGCGGCCAGCACGGGCTCGGCGCCGACGTCGAGGTCATTCCGATTCAGAAGGTGAACGAGGCCTACGAGCGCCTGCTCGGGTCGAACGTGAAGTACCGCTTCTCGATCGACATGGCCTCGCTCAAAGCCGAATGATCAGGTTCGCCGCTCGATCGCGTCCTTGAGGACGACGGCGTTGTTGTGCTCGGCGTCGTGCGTCGAGAACAAGAGCGTCACCGTCCCGCGGGCGGCGCGCTCGACGAGGTCGTCGAGGCGCTTGGCCGCGGCGCCGCGGCCGAGCTCGCGCCGGTAGCGCTTGCCGAACTCGGCCCAGCGCTCCGGATCGTGCGCGAACCACTTGCGCAGCTCGGTGCTGGGGGCGATCTCCTTGGCCCAGTCGGCCATCGGCAGATCCGTCTTGCGCACGCCGCGCGGCCACAGCCGCTCGACGAGCACGCGATAGCCGTCGGAGCGGGCGGCCGGATCGCGCACCCGCTTGAGCTTGACCATGGCTAGCTCCCTCCCAGGCCGCCGAGCACGACGGTCTTGATGTTCACGAATTCACGAATTCCGAAGGCGCCGAGCTCGCGGCCAAAGCCGGAGCGCTTGATGCCGCCGAACGGCAGCCGCGGATCGGAGACGACCATCTCGTTGACGAACACCGAGCCGGCCTCGAGGTCGCGCACGAAGCGGGCCGCCTCGGCAGGGTCCCGCGTCCAGGCCGCGGCGCCGAGGCCGTAGCGCGAGTCGTTGGCGATGGCGATGGCGTGGTCGATGGAGCGCGCGCGGTGGAGCAGGGCGACGGGCCCGAAGATCTCTTCCTGGCTCGCCGGCGCCGACGGCGGAATGTCGGCGAGCACGCCGGGCGAAAAATACCAGCCGTCGCCGGGCAGCGTCGCCGCGCCGACGAGCCGGCGCGCGCCGGCGGCCACCGAGCGCTCGATCTGATCGACGAGCCGCTCGCGCGCCGATGCGGTGGCGAGCGGGCCGACGTCGGTCTCTTCGCGCATCGGATCGCCGACGCCGAGGGCGCGCATCGCCTCGCACATGCCGGCGGCGAAGCGGTCGTAGACGGCCTCGTGCACGATGAACCGCTTGGCGGCGATGCACGACTGGCCGTTCGAGAGCACGCGCGCGTCGACGGCGGTGCGGACCGCGGCGTCGAGATCCGCGCTCGGCATGACGAGGAACGGATCGCTGCCGCCGAGCTCGAGCACCGCCTTCTTGAGGTGGCGCCCGGCGAGCTCGGCCACGGCGGCGCCGGCGCTGTCGCTGCCGGTGAGCGTCACCGCCGCCACGCGCGCATCGGCGAGGATGCCCGCGATCGGCCCGGTCTCGACGAGCAGCGTCTGGAAGGCGCCCTCGGGAAAGCCGCTCTTGCGACACAGCTCCTCGAGCCCGAGCGCGCAGCGCGGCACGTTCGAGGCGTGCTTGAGGAGCGCCACGTTGCCCGCCATGAGCGCCGGCGCGGCGAAGCGGACGACCTGCCAGAAGGGGAAGTTCCACGGCATGATCGCCAGCACCGGGCCGAGCGGCTGATAGACGATGGAGCGCCGATCGTCGCCGGCGACCACCACCTCCTCGGCGAGCATGCGCGCGCCCTCGTCGGCGTAGAAGCGGCACGTGCGCGCGCACTTCTCGACCTCGGCGCGCGCGGCGCGGATCGTCTTGCCCATCTCGGTGACGATCACCTGCGCCCAGCGCTCGCGCTCGCCGTCGAGGAGCTCGCCGAGGCGGCGCAGCCTGGCGGCGCGCTCGGCGAACGAGGTCGTCCGCCACAGGCGCGCGGCGTCGGCGGCGCGGCCGAGGCGCGTCTCGATGTCGGCCTCGGCGAGCGGCTCGAACCGCTCGACCTGACGTCCGGTTGCCGGGTTGATGGTCGCGATCGCCACGTGTGCACCTCGCTCTTCATATTGCGCAGGGCGAAGCCCCGATCAATGGCGACCGACGGCCTACCCTTGGTGGCATGAGAATTCCGCTGTTCGACGCGCATCCGACGCTGCGGCCGCCGCGCGGGGAGACGCGCGCTCGCGTGCTGGCCATCCTCGCGCCGACCGAGGTCGATCTGTCGTCGCTGCGCGCGTTGTGGCGGCGGCTGCGGCGGCGCGGGATCGCGCTCGTCGCCGCCAACGAGTGCCACGGCGAGGTCCAGGGCGCGCATCGAAAGCAGCTCTGTCCCAACGAGCTCTTGCTCGACGCCGCGGCGGACGACTGGGACGCCGTGGTCGTGGGCGGCGGACCCGGCGCGCTGACCGTCGCCGAAGACGGGTTCGCGCGCGACATCGTCCGTCGCGCCGACGCCCGCGGGCGGCCGATCGCGGCGCTCGGCCTCGGGCGCGCCGTCGTCGAGCGGGCCGGCAGCCACGCCTTCGTCTCCGACGATCCGCGCGCACTCGCCGACTGGCTGTGCCAACAGCTGTGACGCCGGCGGCGCCACGTCGCCCGGCGCCAGGGCCGCTAGACCGCGTGCGGGCGCTCGTGCCGCACCACGCGCGGATGCTCGGCGACGAGCCCGCCGATGGCGACGACGAGGTAGGCGCAGCCGAAGCCGAAGATCCACCACACGAGCCACGCCTCGCGGCGCGTCGCCAGCCCCACGATCCACAAGACGCCGAGCCCGCCCGCCACCGCGAGCGAGCCGTAGGCAGCGCCGTGCCGGTGCTCTTCGTCGCCGCTCGAGGCGACGACCAGGCCGCCGACGGCGCACAGCGCCACCAGCCAGGTCAACCAGGCGGTTGCATGCAGGTTGAGCCCGCAGGCCCACAAGATCGCGAGACAGACCGCCAACAACAACGAGATCCCGCGCATCGCCATCCTCCTCGACGGCAACGTAGCGACGCCCCCTGCGCCCGCACCCGGGGATTGCCCGATCGCCCGAATTGCCTGCCGCGCGCGCCGACCCACATTCGTAACCGCTTGCACTCGGAGCAGCCGTGACCACGCGCATCGCCTTGATCGACGACCACGAGCTCTTTCGCGAGGGGCTGAAGCTCCTCATCGGCCGCAGCGACGACCTGCACGTCGTCGCCGAGGCCGCGACCGTCGACGAGGCGAGCCGGCTCTTCGACGGCGCCGCGCTCGATCTCGTCATCCTGGACATGACGCTTCCCGGCCCCAGTGGGCTCGCGTTCCTGCGCGCGCTGCGCCGCCGCGAGACGCAACCGTCGACACTGGTGCTCAGCATGCACGACGAGGCCGATCGCGTGGCCGACGCGCTCATCGCCGGCGCCATCGCCTACGTGCTCAAGTCCGATCCGGCGCCGGTGCTCACCGAGGGCATCCGCGCCGCGGCGGCGGGGCGCCGGTTCTTGTCGCCGGCGATCGACGCCGCCGCGGTGCGCCGCCTGATCGCCGCGAGCGGCCCCGCGGGCGTGGCCGGCCCGCTCGAGCGGCTGACGGCGCGCGAGCGCGAGGTGTTCCGCATGATCGTGCGCGACTACACGACGCCGGGGATCGCGCGCCACCTCGGCATCACCACCAAGACCGTCGAGACCCATCGCGAGCACATCTTTCGCAAGCTCGAGGTGCACTCGATCTGCGAGCTGGTGCGCTTCGCCGCGCGCCATCATCTGCTCGAGTGGGAGCAGCACCTCGAGCCCGCGGACGGGCTGTGGTGAGCAGAAGGACGCGGGCCCGCCCCGCCGATCCGCTGCAGCGCTCGCTGACCCTGGCCACCATCGGCATCGTCGTCGCGCTCGTGGCCTCGAGCGCGTGGTCCGGCCTCCGGCTGCGGCGGCTCGACGAGGCGGCGCGCCAGCTGGCGGTCGACATCGCGCCGCAGATCGATTGTCTCAGCCGGGTGCGCGGCGCGCTGCACGCGGCCGAGCGCGCGCCCGACGCCGACGAGCGGGCGCGGCGCGGCGCACGGCTCGGCGAGCTGGCGCACGGCTGCCAGGTCGGCGGGCTGGTGCCGGCGCCGGCGACGACGGCCGAGTTCGACGCCGCCGACGCCGCCATGGAGCGTCGCATCCGCCTGGTCGCCAATCGCGCGGTGCTGATCGGGCCGGCCATCGCCGAGGAGCGGCTGCGCGCCGAGCGCGCCGCCGTCGGCGTGCACTGTCTGGCCGCCGTCGTGGCGCTCCTCGGCCTCGGCCTCGTGTGGCTGAGCGGGCGTAGCCAGGCGCGGGCGGCGCAGGCGCAGGCGCTCGCCGATGAGAACGAGCGGCGCGACGCGGTCGAGCGCGCCCGCGAGCTCGATCTGTTCGCCTCGCGCGTCGCGCACGATCTGAAGGCGCCGCTCAGCGCCGTGGCCCTCTACCTCAACGCCGCCGACGGCGCGCCGCTGACGCCGCACGGCCGCGCGTCGGTGCGCCAGACCGTCGCCGGCGCCCTCGACATCGTCGACGCGCTGCTCGACTACGCGCGCGCCGACGGCCGCTGCGTGCCCGGCGGGGAGGCCGAGGTGCGCGAGGTGGTCGAGCACGTGATGTCGGCGCTGGCGATGCGCGCGCACGGGAACGTCCACATCGACGTCGCCGCCGACCTGGTGGTCGCCTGCCCGCGCGGCGCCCTGCGCAGCGCGCTTTCGAACCTCTTGCGCAACGCGCTCGAGCACGGCGGTGGCGCGCGCGGTGGGCTCGTCGACCTCCGCGCCGAGCGCCGCGGCGGCCACGTGCGCATCGAGGTGCGCGACGACGGTCCCGGCGTTCCCGAGGAGCTGCTCCCGCGCATCTTCGATCCCTACGTCCGCGGCGACGCGCGCTCGCTCGCCGGTCTCGGGCTCGGGCTGGCCACGGTGCGCCGCATCGCCGAGTCGTGCGGAGGCGCGGTCGGCGTTGCGCCGCGGTCGTCGGACCGCGGCGGCGCCTGCTTCTACCTCGATCTTCCGGTGGCCCTCACGCGGTCGTCGGAGGCCTCGCCGTCCTCGTCGTGACCATGCGCTCGGCGTAGCCGCCCACGAACGAGAGCACGAACACCACGATGGCGACGATGACGTTGTTCCACACCGTCGCCTGGTTCGAGTGGAAGATCGACAGCGTCGAAAAGAACAGCCAGATCGACGCCAGCGTGTTGAGCCAGCGCGCGGCCGGCTGGGCCATCGCGATGAGCGCGAAGACCGCGATCAAGACGCCGAGGATCCACGTGTTGGTCATCGACGACGTGGCGTGCGGCCACACGAAGGCCGAAATGAAGAGCCAGACGCCGATGAAGAAGTTGACGACGCGGGCCCACAAATATGGGTCCCGAGAACGTGTCGTGACGATTGCCATGGTTCATTCTCCTTTCTTGGTTTTGCTCGAGGGTGCCGGAAGCTGGTCGGTCATCGAGCCGACGACCGCCGAGGCCTGGACCGCCTCGATGGTGGTGGGCTGGGTGTTGCGTACGACGACGTTGGCGATGTTCCCGTCGGGCATGCGCAGGTTCCACGCGGTCGAGCTCTTCGTGGTCGTGCGGGCCAGCGAGGTGATGTCTTCACCCTTCAGGTTCTGATCGAAGGCGCTGACCGCCTTGTGATACGGCTGCTGCGTCGTCCAGACGCGATCGATCCCGCCGACGCCGACCATTCCCTCCTTTTCCACCTTCGTCGACGCGGCCTGCTCGGGGAAGGTGCGGATGTCCGCCGATTCGCTCGAGCCGACGAGCACGGCATCCTTGGGCAGAAGGCGCCGCGACGCGATGTCCTGTGACTTCTGCGGCGTCTGCTGCGTCTGCTGCTGCTGCTGCTGCGCCTGCGTCTTCTGCTGGGTCGTTTGCGTCCGCTCCTGGGTCGTCTGGGTCTGCTGCGGCTGATCCGCCAACGCCAGCGCCGGGGCGAACGCGAGCATGCTGCCTGCCACGATTGCGAGCTTCTTCATTGCACACCTCCTGCTTCCAACGTGCGTACGCGCCGGGCGTCGCCATCAGGGGTTTGTCCGAGGTGGCGCGCGTCGTGAAGCAGCGGAGATGCAATGACCGCGTCTCCCGATCCGTCGCCGCTCGTGTTCCTGCCCGCGCTCGGCTTCACCGGCCACTCCTTCTCCGGTGTGGCGGCGAGGATGCGCCACCCGGGCGAGCGGCTGTTCCTCGACCTGCCGCAGCTCGACGGCGTGTCGCTGCGCAGCGCCGACACGATCGTCGCCGCCGTCGCCAGCGAGCTCGCCGCGCTCGATGGGCAGTGGCCCATCCTCGTCGGCCACTCGATCGGCGGCGCCATCGCCGTGCGGCTGATCGCCCGCCACCGTTGCCGGGTGGCGGCCCTCGTCCTCGTCGACGCGGCGGTGGCGCCGTTCCCGATGTCGTGGTGGGAGCGGATCGCGATCCATCCGGCGGTCTGGGTGCCGCTGCTGCGGCTGTGCGGCGCCACGCGCCTGGTGCGCGCCAGCCTGCCGCACGTGCTGCGCGAGCCGCCCATCACCGACGTGCACGATCTCGACGAGCTCGCCGATCGCCTCGCCAACCGCGCCGAGCGGCTGACCATGAGCGCCTACTACCGCGCCTTCCTCACGCCACGCGAGCTCGCCGCCTCCGAGCGCGATCTGGCCGAGGTGCGCATGCCGGTGCTGGTCCTGCGCGGGCGGCGCGACCACGTGCTGCCCAATTCGGTGATGGCGCGCGTCGTCGAGGCGCTGCCGGCCGAGACGCGCGTGGAGGTGCACGGCTTCGCCGTCGGCGGGCACCTGTTGCCGATCGAGCTGCCGGCCGAGGTGGCGCGCGCCATCGACGACTTCCTCGGCAACCCCTGGCGCTGCTCCGCCTGACGACGGATTGCGATAGAATGAGCGCGGCTTGGATCTTCCGTTCACCGGCACGGCACGCTTCCAGATTCTTCGCGCGCTCGGGGAAGGTGGCATGGGCGCGGTCTACGAGGCGCTCGACCGCGAGCAGAACGCGCGCGTGGCCTTGAAGACGCTGCTCAAGCTGACCCCCGACGCGATCGGCCTGTTCAAGCACGAGTTCCGCGCGCTCCAGGACGTGCGCCACCCGAACCTGGTGAGCCTCGGCGAGCTCTTCGACGTCGACGGCAGCTGGTTCTTCACCATGGAGCTCGTCGAGGGCACCGACTTCTTGTCGTGGGTGCGCCCGGGCTTCGACGAGCCGCCGCCCGACCGCATGACCTCGGGCGTGTGGGCGCCGCGCGGCCGGCTCGACGTCGAGCGCCTGCGCGCCGCGCTAGTGCAGCTGGCGCGCGGCCTCGGCGCGCTGCACGCGGCCGGCAAGGTCCATCGCGACATCAAGCCGTCGAACATCCGCGTGACGCCGGCGGGGCGCGTGGCGCTCGTCGACTTCGGGCTCGTCGTCGAAACCGACGCCGACGAGCGCTCCAGCCTGCAGTCGGTCGTCGGCACCGCGGTGTACATGGCGCCGGAGCAGGCGCACGGCGCGCGCGTGGGGCCGGCCGCCGATTGGTACGCCGCCGGCGTCGTGCTCTTCGAGGCGCTCACCGGGCGGCTGCCGTTCGACGGCGCGCCGCTGCAGGTGCTGCTCGACAAGCAGCGGCGCGAGCCGACGCCGCCGAGCGAGCTCGCCGACGTGCCCGACGATCTCGATGCGCTCGCGCGCGCGCTGCTCGCCACCGATCCTGCCGCGCGCCCGTCGGGCGACGAGGTGCTGCGCCGGCTCGGCGCCAGCCCGCCCGAGCCGCGCACGCCGTCGACGCCGCAGCTGCTGCCGTTCGTCGGGCGCGCTGCCGAGCTCGCGCTGCTCGCCGAGGCGTTCGAGGACGTGCGCCGCCATCGCACGGTGCTGGTGGCGCTGCGCGGCGAATCGGGCGTCGGCAAGAGCGCGCTGGTGCGCCACTTCACCGACGGGCTGCGCGCCGAGGTGCCCGACCTCCTCGTGCTCACGGGCCGCTGCTACGAGCGCGAGTGGGTGCCCTACAAGGCGCTCGACGGCGCCATGGAGGCGCTCGAGCGCCACCTCGGGAAGATGGATCCCGTCGACGCCGCGCTCGTCGTCGGCGAGGAGGCGGGCCTGGTGGCGCGCCTGTTCCCCGTGCTCACGCGCGTGCAGGCGGTGCGGCGCGCCGCGGCCAAGGCGCCCGAGCTGTCGAACCCGCAGGAGCTGCGCACCCGCGCCTTCGCGGCGCTGCGCGCGCTGTTTCGCCGGCTCGGCGAGCGCCAGCCGCAAGTGCTGATCATCGACGATCTGCAGTGGGCCGACGCCGACTCGCTGGCGCTGCTCGGCGAGCTCTTGCACGGGCCGGGCGCGCCGCCGCTGCTGGTCATCGTGACCGCGCGCCACGAGAGCCCGGCGCTCGAGTCGCTCGGGCGCATGCTCGACGACGTGCGGCTCGTCGAGCTCGGCGGCCTCGGCCCCGAAGACTCGCACGCGCTCGCGCGCCTCTTGTCGCACAACCTCGCGGTCGGCGTCGATCCGGCGCAGATCGCGCGCGAAGCCGAAGGGCACCCCTTGTTCCTGCACGAGCTCGTGCGCCACGCCGCGCTCGTCGGCGGCCCGGCCGCGGTGCGCCTCGAGCAGGCGCTGCTCGCGCGCGTCGACGGCCTGGAGCCGGAGGCGCGGCGCTTCCTCGAGGTGCTGGCGCTGGCCGGAGGCCCCTTGCCGCTCAAGGTCGCCAGCGCCGCCGCCGAGCTCGATTCGGCCGCGGGCGCGCGCCTGGCGTCGGTGTTGCGCGTGGCGATGCTGGCGCGCTCGCCGGGCCAGCGCGCGCAGGATCTGGTCGAGCCCTATCACGATCGCGTGCGCGCGGCGGTGGCGGGGCGGATCGGCGCCCGCGCCGGGGAGCTGCACGCGCGCATCGCCGACGCGCTGCAAGGCACCGGCGAGCACGATCCGCACCTGCTCGTGCACCACCTCGAGGGGTCGGGCGAGCCCTTGCGCGCCGCCGATCACGCCACGCGCGCGGCCGGCCTCGCCGTCGACGCGCTCGCCTTCGATCAAGCCGCCGAGCTCTACTCGACGGCGCTGCGCCTCGGCCAGCAGAGCGTCGAGGAGCGGCGCAAGCTGCACGTGCAGCTCGGGGACGCGCTCTCGCTCGCCGGCCGCCCCGTCGAGGCGGCCTCGGCGTACCTCGAGGTGCTGGAGAACGCCGACCGCGCGGCGCGCATCGAATATCGCCGGCGCGCCGCCGAGCAGCTCCTCATCGGCGGGCTCGTCGAGCGCGGCCTCGCCGAGCTGCGCGTCGTCTTCGGCGAGGTCGGGCTGCACCTGCCGGAGACGCCGCGCGGCGCCTTGCGCTCGCTCGTGTGGAACCGCGTCAAGCTCGGCCTGCGCGGCATGCGCTGGAAGCCGCGCGACGCCGGCGACATCGCGCCGCGCGACCTGCAGCTGCTCGAGCTGCACAACGCGGTGGCCACCGGCCTCTCCGCCGTCGACTACATCCGCGGCGCCGACTTCAACACGCGCGGCGTCCTGCTCGCGCTCAAGACGGGACAGCCGCGTCAGGTGGCTCGCTCGCTGCTCCTCGAAGCCGCGCTGCGCGCCGCCGAGGGCGCCCGCCGCCGTCCCGAGGCTGCGCGCCTCCTAGGCGAGGCGAGCCGGATCGCCGAGGCGTCGAACGACGAGTTCCTGCGCACCCACGTGCGCGGCACCACCGGCGTCTGCGATTACCTGACCGGCCACTTCGCCGAGGCCGTCGGCAACATGGCCGCCGCCGAGCAGGCGTTCCGCGAGCGCTACGGCGGCACGGTGTGGGAAGTGAACAACCTGCGCTTCTTCACGCTCTTGTCGCTGCGCTATCTCGGCCGCATGACCGAGCTCAACGAGCGCGTCGATCGCTACACGCGCGAGGCCGAGCGGCGCAACGATCGCTGGATGCAGGCGGGGCTGGCGCGCGGCATGAACCAGATCTGGCTCCTCCGCGACGACGTGGCGCGCGCGCGCCTCCTGCAGGAATCGGCGTGGAGCCCGCCCGACACCGGCTTCTACCACCTGCAGCATTGGTATGCGCTGCTCGGCCGCGGCGGGCTTTTGCTGTACAGCGGCGAGCGCGCGCCGTACTCGCAGCTGCGCGACGGCATCGCCGTCGTCGAGAAGTCGCTCTTGCCGCGGATCCAGATCGTGCGCATCGAGCACCACTGGTTCGCGGGGCGGCTGGCCATCGCCGAGGGGCTCGCCGACGAGGCGCGGCGGCGGATCCGCAAGCTGCGCCGCGAGCAGGTGGCGTACGGCGATCTGTGGGCCGAGCTGCTCGCCGCCGGGCTCGAGCCGCGGCCGGAGAGCTATCGCCGCGCGCTGGCCTGCGCCGAGGCCGCCGGCAACCTGCACGTCCTGTCGATCCTGCGCTACCTCCTCGGGGAGCCGCGCGGCGCGGCCGAGCTGGCGGAGCAGGGCGTGCGCGATCCCGACAAGATGTGCCGGCTCGTCATCCCACGCCTCGAAGCTGCATGACGCGCGCGACGAGCGCGGCGAAGAGCCGCTCGAGCGCGGCCTGGGCCTCGGGCCCGTCGAGGATCCCGAGCGCGCGCGCGATCGCGACCAGCGTCGGCAGGCGCGCGTCGTCGGGCTGCGCGCGCAGGCGCGCCGTCGCGGCCGCCGGCGGCAGCGTCACGCACGGAATGCCGGCGAGCCCGGCGACGCGCTGGCGCACGCGCGAGGCCTGACGCCAGGTCCCGTCGGGGACGACGAGCGTGATCGGCCGCGGCGAGCCGGCGAAGCGCGCGAGCGGCTGCGCGTCTTCGTGCGGGAACAAGAGGAGCGGCTGCGTCCCGGGGGCGAAGACGAGCGCCGGCGCCTCCTGTCCGCGCCGGCCGCGGACGCAGACTTCGCTGTTGGCCAGGCTCTGCGTGGCGAGCAGCCCGCTGTTGGTCGGCTTCTGCGTCTCGTCGCGATGGATGACCAGCACGAGGCGCGTTCGCGTCTGGAGGCGCGGCACCATCGCGCACAGGCAGAGCCGCTCGTACATGCGGCAGCGCGCGCAGCGTCCGTCGGGCTTGGCGCGCCGGCTCACGGCGTCGCTTTCGGTGCGCCTTCGTCGTCGACGGCGACGGGCAGCCCGAGCGCGGCCAGCGCCGCGGCGAAGTCGGCCGGCAGCGGCGCGCGCACGACCAGGCGCCGGCCCGTCGCCGGATGATCGAACGCGAGGAGGTGCGCGTGCAGCGCCAGCCGATGCAGCCCGTAGCGCGTGCGAAACAGCCGATTGAGATCGCCCTTGCCGTAGTTGACGTCGCCGACGATGGGATGCGACAGGTGCTTCAGGTGGCGCCGGATCTGGTGGAAGCGGCCGGTCTCGGGCCGCGCCTCGACCAGCGAGCAGCGCTCCACCGTCGAGCGGGCGACGAGCCGGAGGCGCGTCACCGCCGGCACGCGCGCGCCGCCCTCGGTCTCGGGCACCGGATGATCGACCACCACCGTCGCCGGCGGCGCGCCGCGCACGAGCGCGAGGTAGCGCTTGTCGACGTGCCCGTCGGCGAACGCGCGCCCGAGCGTCGCCGCCGCTTCGGCCGTGCGCGCGAACAGGAGCGCGCCCGAGGTGCCGCGATCGAGCCGATGCACCGGATGCACCCGCGCGCCGATCGCGTCGCGCACGCGGAACATCGCCACGTCGTCGTCGTCGTCCCAGCCGCGGTGCACGCTGAGGCCCGACGGCTTGTCCGCCACGACGACGTCGTCGTCGACGTAGAGGAGCTCGATCGCGCCCGCCATCAGCGGCGCGCGGCCAGCGCCTCGTCGACGAAGTCGGAGGGCACCGTCGTCGCCGGCACCGCCGTCTCGAACCACTCGCGCACGTCGAGGTCGAGCCCGAGGCCGTGCATGTAGTTGTAGAGCGCCTTCTTCAGCCCCGCGCCGAGCGCGTCGTGATCGGCGCCGGTGTCGTCGGAGAAGCCGAGATCGTTGCGCGCGAAGGTCACCGTCGGCTCGGGATGCAGGCGGATGCCGAACAGCTCGGGCGCGCGGCCGATCGGGCTGTGCGCCGTCGCCGCGAAGCGGTGCCAGAACGCCGACTGCATGCATCCCGCCGCGAACAGCTGGCGCACGCGCTCGAGCGCGTCGACCGTCTCCTGCTCGGTCTCCGTGGGAAAACCGTACATGAGGTAGGCGTGCACCATGATGCCCGCGTCGGTGAGCGCGCGCGTCACCCGCGCCACCTGGGCCACGGTCACGCCCTTCTTCATGCGATCGAGCAGCCGATCGGAGGCGACCTCGAGCCCGCCCGACAGCGCCACACAGCCCGAGCGTGCCAAGAGCTCCGCCAGCTTTGGCGTGAAGGTCTTCTCGAAGCGGATGTTGCCCCACCAGCTGCACACCACCTTGCGCTCGAGGAGGCGCTCGGCGAGCGCGCGCAAGCCCGCCGGCGGCGCCGCCTCGTCGACGAAGTGAAAACCGGTCTGCCCGGTCTCGGCGATGAGCGCCTCGATGCGATCGACGAGCAGATCCGCCGCCGCCAGATCGTAGCGCGCGATGTAGTCGAGCGTGATGTCGCAGAACGTGCACTTCTTCCAGTAGCAGCCGTGCGCGATGGTCAGCTTGTTCCAGCGCCCCGCCGACCAGAGGCGGTGCATCGGGTTGAGCATCTCGACGAGCGACAGGTAGCGATCGAGCGGCAGCCCGCGATAGGTCGGCGTGCCGGCGTCGCGCAAGGGAACGTCGTGCAGCGCCGCCGAGGTGCGCTCGACGACGCGCTCGCCGTCGCGGACGAGCGTGCGCAGAAGCGGCTGCGCCGGATCGCGCAGGTGCTCGAGGAGCGCCAGCAGCGGCCGCTCGCCGTCGTCGACGGTGACGTAGTCGACGTAGTCGAAGACGCGCGGATCGGAGAGCTGGCGCAGCTCGGTGTTGACGTAGCCGCCGCCGAGCGCGACGCGCGTGGCCGGCGCCGCCGCCTTCACCGCGCGCGCCAGGCGGAAGGCGCCGTAGACGTTGCCGGGGAAGGGCACGGTGAGCCCGACCAGATCGGGGCGCTCGGCGGCGACCAGCTCGCGCGCGATCTCGTCGAGCATGGTGTCGACGAGCGTCGCCGGTCCTTCGAGCGCGTCGCGCAGCGGCTCGAACGACGGCGCGCTCGCCGCCAGCCGCTCGCCGTAGCGCGACAGCTCGAAGCGCGGATCGACGCCGTCGCGGATGGCGTCGGCCACGTCGTCGACGTAGAGGCTGGCCAGGTGGCGCGCGCGATCCTCGACGCCGAGGGCGCCGAAGGCCCAGGCGAGCGGATCCTCGTCGCCCTCGTGCAGCGGCGCGAAGCGCGGCCCCTCGGGCAGGAACGTCCGGCCCGCGATGCGCAGCGCCAGCCCCGGATCGCGCCCCTGCAGAAAGCGCACCGCGGCGTCGACGGTGTCGGCGTACGCGTCGATGCGCGCGCCGAAGCTGGCCAGCGCCTCCGTCTTGCGCCGGCGCCGCGGCAGCCCGGCCAGCACGGCGCGCACGCGCTCGAGCCCCGCGCGCGAGTAGAGGCGCAGGAACAGCTCGAGCGCCGGATCGCCCTGCGTCACCGCGAGCCCGAGGCGCGCGGCGTGCAGCTCGAGAAAGCCGGTGAGGTACGCCGTCGCCGGATAGGGCGTGTTGAGCTGGACCATCGGCGGTGTGAGCAGTAGAACGCGCAATTTCCCCTCAGTGTAGATCACCACACCGGCGGTGCACTCTGCGATGATGCGCCGATGCCTTCGGTGCTCGGCGACCTCTCCCCGGCGGCGTTTCTGCGTGACTACTGGCAGAAGCGCCCGCTCGTCGTCCGCCAGGCGATCCCGGGCTTCGCCGGCATCCTCGACCGCGACCAGCTCCTCGGGCTGGCGACGCGCGCGGAGGCGACCTCGCGGCTGGTCCTCGAGCATCCGCGCCGTCGCTCGCGCTGGGAGCGGCACGACGGCCCGTTCGGCGGGCTCGACGCCGGCATGCTGCCCGACCGCCGGTGGACGCTGCTCGTGCATGGTGTCGAGAGCCTGGTGCCGGGCGGCTGGGAGCTGCTCGGCCGCTTCGGGTTCATCCCGATGGCGCGCATCGACGACCTCATGGTCAGCTACGCTGCCGACGGTGGCGGCGTCGGGCCGCACGACGATCGCTACGACGTGTTCCTGTTGCAGGGGCCGGGGCGGCGGCGCTGGCGTGTCATGCACCGCGGCGATCGCAGCGTCGACGCCAACGCGGCCATCCGCGTGCTCTCGCGCTTCGTCGCCGACGAGGAGTGGCTGCTCGAGCCCGGCGACATGCTCTACCTGCCGCCCGGCGTGGCGCACTGGGGCGTGGCCGAAGGGCCGTGCTTCACCTACTCGATCGGCTTTTTGGCGCCGTCGCACCAGGTGCTGGTCGAGAGCTTCCTCGGCTATGTCGCGCACGAGCTCGGGCCGCGCATCGATCCGGATGCGCTCCTGCGCGACACGGTGACCGCGCCGGCGAAGCGGCCGCTGGCGCTGCCCGACGCGATGCTCGCCGAGGTGACGTCGGTGCTCGGCGCCGTGCGCTGGGACGCGCGCATGATCGAGGACTTCTTCGGGCGCTTTCTGACCAGCCCGAAGGCGCGCGTCGCATTCGCGCGGCCGTCCCGCCCGCTCGACGGCGACGCGTTCGCCGGCCGGCTGCGCGCCCGCGGCCGCCTCGTGCTGGCGCTGCCGAGCCGCGGCCTCGTGCGCGGGCGGCGCCTCTACCTGAACGGCGCGTCGCACGACGCGAGCCGCGCGACGCTGTCGCTGTTCGAAGAGCTGCTGACGACGCGCGCGCTGCCCTTGCCGCGCGCCGTCGACGCGCGCACCGCCGCGCTCCTGCACGGCTGGTACGCGGCGGGCTGGCTGCAGCTCGCGCGCTGACCGTCGAAATTCGAACACCGGGTCGAGGGCTCGACGTGGACGTCGGAGCTACAGCCGCGCCGCGCGCGGGGTTGTGCGCTGGTATCGCGGTTGCTGAGAGGGAGCGCGATGCGACCGATCGCGCTGACGCTGGTGCTGCTGCTGTCGATGATGTGGACGCTCGAGGCGCGCGCGGAGACGCCGGCGTTGGTGCGCCCCGAGCCGCGGCTCGCCCTCGCCCGGCCGCGCGTCGGCGCCCGGCGCGAGCTCCTGGCGGGCCTCGGGCTCAGCGTCGCCGGCAGCGGGCTGCTCGTTCTCGGCGGGACGCTGATGGGCGCCGACGAGTACAGCCCCGCCAGCTTCACCGCCGGCTTTTCGCTGTCCATCACCAGCGCCGTGCTCTTCTATCCGACGCTGTTGACGGTGATGTACGGCGCCGGTCACGATCACGCGCTCGCCGTCCTCGACGGCGCCGGCGTCGACGCCCTCGACCGCGTCGAAGCGCGCGCGCGCCGCATCGAGCGCGCGGGCATCGGCCTCTTCGCCGGCGGCCTCGGCCTCATGCTCGTCGGCGTCGGCATGGTCCTCGGCGGCCTGCAGGGCGTCAATCTCGACAGCGGCGGCGGCGGCAACCAGACGCTGTTCTGGTCCGGCTTCGGCGTCGCCATGGCGGGCGACGCCACCTGGTTCGCCGGCACGCTGGCGTGGACCTACGGCGGCGGCGTTCACCGCGGCGTGCGCGAAGCGCGCCGCTCGCTGCAGGCCGGCCTCGGCGGCCTCACCGGCACGTTCTAACGCTTCTCCGGGTAGCAGAGGCCCGAGCGCGGCCCGCAGTAGACGGCCCTGATGTCGCGTCCCGGCATCGGCTGATGTGTTCCGTAGCGCTCGCCGATCGCGAAGATGATCCCGATGATCAGAATGAACGCCAACAGCGCGCCGGCCATGAAACGCACCGCGCGAGCCGCCGCGAGGTCGGGCTCGGAAGGCTGCGCTTCGGAAGGGTGCGAGTGCGCCCGCTCGTGGTGGTGCTGCTGCGCCTCCTTCCGCGCGCGCCGCGCCGCCATGCGCGCCGCGTGTCGGCGCTCCCTGGCACCAACCTGCGCCGCCGCCTCGGCCGCGCGCGCCGCCGCCTCCGCCGCCTGCGCCTCGTCGGCCGCGAGCGCCGCCGTCTCGCGCTGCACCGCCTCGGCGGCCTCGGCCTGCGCCTCGGCGAGCAGCGCCAGCGCGCGCGCATGCTCCGGCGCCGCGATCCACAAGACGCTGCGCGCGACGCCGAGCTGCGGCCGCTCGGGCTCCTCGCGATACGGCACGTTCTCGTCGGCGAAGAGCTCGCAGACGAACGCCAGCTCGGCGCCGCCCAACGTGCCGAGCAGCGTCCACTCCGTGCCCTGTTCGTCGCGCAGCACCATCATCTCCAAAACAAACGGCGGCCGGCTTCCATGCCTGCGCCTCCCAGCATACCCTGACCCGAGAGGTGCCAATGTCTCCGCTCGTTTGCCTCGTCGCGTTCGCGCTGTGGGCGCTCCTTCTCGTCGGTGCCCTCGGCCTCGTCCGCGGCGGCCTGGTGCTCGTCGGCCGCCGGCGTCCGACCGACTTCCCGGGCGGCGTACAGCACGGCGGCGACGCCTACTGGCGGCTCAACCGCGCGCACCTCAACACCGTCGAGAACCTGCCGATCTTCGGCGCCATCGTGCTCTCCGGCGTCGTCCTGCACGTCGCGACGCCGATGTTCCTTCTCTTGCCGAAGGTGATCGTGTGCGCGCGCGTCGTGCAGTCGCTCGCGCACTTGTCGTCGGGCCGGTCGTTGGCGATCAACGCGCGCTTCACCGCCTTCATCGTGCAGGTCGCCTCGATGTTCGCGCTCGCCATCGAGGTGCTGCGCCGCGCTACAGGCAGCTGAGCGCGGTCTGCAGCGCGGCCGACAGATCGAGATCGGCCGGGTCCACCGTGTTGATGAGCAGCCACTGATCCGACGCCGGCAGCGCGCAGAAGCCGTTGTCGTGATAGCAGGCGATGTGCGAGTGGAACGCGCGCGTGCGCACGTCCTGGCAGGCGTCGTCGGGCGCAAGCTCGTCGTCGACGTAGCGCATGAGGCAGTCGCGCGCGACGTCGAGGAAGCGCTGGCCGGCGGGCGACATGCGCGGCCGTAGCGATTGCAGGAAGCGCACGCAGTATTTCTCGGCGTAGGCGACGTAGTAGCCCGACGCGCCGCAGGCGTGCTCGGCCTCGCGGCAGGCGTAGAACTGGCAGCCGCCGCAGCCGGCGATGTCGATGTAGTCGCTGCAGGTGGTCGACGGCGTCGGATAGGCCGGCGCGTCGCACGCAGGCATCGGGCACAGGCGCACGATCCCGGCCGCGCAGGCGATGGCGTCGAGCGTGTGGCTGGCGCGCGCATGGGCCGGCGCGCGCGTGGCGTCGGCGAGCGCGGCGCAGTCGAGCCCGAGGAGCTGGCTGGCGGCGCCGCGATCGCACGTCGCCGGCGTGGCGACGTCGACGCCGGTGCAGGCGCGTACGTGCGCGGCGGCGGCGGCGCAATCGTCGGCGGGAGGCGCGCCGCAGCCGGCGAGCAGGAGGGCGCAGGGCAGGGCGGCAAAGACGATGTTCTTCATGTGGTGTGCCTCAGTAGAGCGGGGTCGGGAACCAGGTTCGCACCAGCGACTGCGCGTAGCGCGCGCTGTGCTCGACGGTCTCGAAGCTGAGCGAGCCGCCCACATAGAAGGTGTTGTTGCGCCCCTGCAGCGCCTCCATGCGCTCGTAGAAGCCGTTCTGCATCGCCGCCGTCGACACGTGCGGGAAGTAGTCGACCCACTCCTGCTGCAGGAGCACGTCGCCGAGCTGTCCGCCCTGTCCGGCGACGTCGCTGCCGAGCGTGGCGCCGAGCTCGGGCAGCGAGAGGCTCGGGTCGGCGATCTGATAGCCGACGTAGGCCGGATGCGCGGCGTCGCGGTTGGCCCACACGTCGACGTGGTTGATGCGATCGGGGTGCGCGTTGCCGTCGAAGAAGAGCACTTCGTTCGTGGGCAGGCCGCTCGCGGTGAACAGGCTGACCACGTAGCGCTCGGTCTGCACCTGCGAGAACAGCGCCGCCTCGTCGTCGCTGAGCGTCATGAAGCTGCCGACGCGGTTGAGCGGCGCCGAGATGATCACCACGTCGAAGTCGTAGTGGTCGCGCCCGTTGATCGTGAGCGTCACGCGGCTCCCGCCCGCGAGCGGCCCGCGGCGCGTGATCGCCGTGACCGTCGAATTCAGTCGCACGTCGAGGTGCTGCGCCACCGCCTCCCAGATCGACTGGTAGCCCGTCGGGAACGTGTAGTAGGTGGCCTGCTCGAGCCCCTGCGAGCCGCCGATTTTCACGAGCCAGCCGATCAGCTTCATGAAGCTCGCCGCCGGCGCCGTCTCGTAGTAGCCGTAGCCGAAGCCGATCATCACGCTGCGCGCGAGCTCGGCGATGGGCGTAAAGCCATACTTGGCGGCGAATTGCTCGAACGGCAGATCGAGATCGGGCAGGAGCCACGCGAAGCCGTTTTCCTGAATTCCGACGAACAGCGTCTGCGCCGCGCCGTAGGCGACCGTGGCGGCGAGGATCTGCAGCGTCGAGTAGCGGCTGGTGAGGAAGCTCTGCGCCGTCTGCCGGACGCCGTTGGCGTCGAGGATTGTCTGGTTGGTCTGGTACGGCTGGTAGGGAATGCCGTACTTGTCGGCGAGCCCGAGGACGAGGCTGTAGTCGGGCGACGCGAACACCGCGCCGAGCTCGTTCACGGTCGAGCCGTTGCGGTACGAGTAGACCTTGCCGCCCACGCGCGCGTTCTTCTCGAACACGGTCACGTTCTGGTAGCCCTCTTGCTGCAGCGTGTCCGCGGCGGTGAGGCCCGACGGCCCGGCGCCGACGACGGCGATGCGCAGCGACCTACGCGGGACGAAGATGGCGCCGAGCGGCGCTTCGGTGCTCGCCGTCGGCGGCGCGCCGGTGCAGGCGGTGAACGAGGCGAGCGCGAGGACGAGCGTGAAACGCGTGCCGGGCGAACATTTCATCGCGTCTCTATGCCTGCAGCCGCGCTCGAAGTGCACGAGGAAGATCACGCAGTGGGTCATTGTCAAACTTGTTTGGGGGCCGATCGGGGGATTCTCGGATGAGGTACCATCGGCGCGGTTGCGTCTCGCCGTCGTCGTCGCGCTCGTCTTCGCCTCCGTCGCCGCCCACGGCGATTCGACGATGTTGCGCATCGCCGTGCTCGCGCCCGACGGCACCAGCTGGGCGCGCGACGCCAAGGCCTGGGCGCGCGACGTCGAGAGCGCCTCGGCCGGCCGGCTGCGCGTGCACCTCTATTTCGGCGCCATCACCGGCGACGACGTGGAGGTCGAGGGGCGCATGCAGAAGGAGCAGCTCGACGGCGCGCTCTCGGGCGGCATCATGTGCCAGAACGTCGCGCCCTCCTTGCGCGTGATGCGCATCCCCGGCGTCATCCAGGATCAGAACGAAGGCAGCTTCGTGCTCACGCGCCTCCTTCCGACGCTGCAGGCCGAGGCGCGGGCGCGCGGCTTCGCCATGCTCGCCTTCACGTGGCTCGGCCGCGACGTCGTCCTGTCGCGCGCGCCCATCGACGGCCTGGACGCGCTGCGCCGCCTCAGGCTGTGGCAGTGGAGCCTCGAGCCGGCGCTGATCGCCTATTCGCGCGCGATGGGCATGAACGTGGTGCCGCTCGCCATCGGCGACGCGGGCCGCGCCTACGAAGACGCGCGCATCGACGGCTTCGTCGCCATTCCGGCGGCGATCCTCGGCTTCCAGTGGTACGCGCGGCGCATGTATCTGGCGCGCTTGCCGCTCTCGCCGGTGATCGGCTGCCTGGTGATGTCGGCGGCGTCGTTCGAGCGCTTGCCGACCGATCTGCGCGACGTCGTCGCCGGCGAGAGCGCCAAGAGCGCGCTGCGCTTCAGCGAGACGGCGCGGCTGCAGGAGCAGCAACTCCTCGACCGCGGGCTCTTCGCCAAGCAGGGCATGACGATGACGCCGGTGCCGCCGGTGTTGCGCGCGCAGTTCCTGGACGCGGCGCGCGACGCGCGCGAGCGGCTCGGCAATCGCGTGGTGCCGAACGAGCTCATCATGAAGGTGCAGACCTGGCTCGCTGACTATCGCAGCGAGCACCGCTGAGCCGGCCGCCATGCACTTTCAAGCGCGTCGCCCGCCGGCCGCAGCGCTCGCCTGGGTCGAGCGCGCGCTCGGCGACGGTGCGCGCGTGGTCGCTTGTCGCCGCCTGACCGGCGGCCTCGTCGCCGCGGTGCATCGGCTCACCGTCGCGCGCGGGCGGAACCGCCAGGTCGTCGTGCTGCGCCGCTACGCCGGGGCCACGGCGGCCTCGAGCGCCGCGCTCGCCGACGACGTGGCGCGCGAGGCGCGCACGCTCGACGCGGCGGTGGCGGCCGGGCTGCCGGCGCCCGCGCTGCTGGCGGTCTCCGCGCGCGGCGACGATGCCGGCGGAGATCCGGCGATCCTGATGACGCGGCTCCGCGGGCTGGCGAGCCTGTCGCCCGCCGATCCCGATCGCTGGCTGCGCGAGATCGCCGTCGCGGCGGCGAAGATCCACGACGCGCCCGTCGCCGCGCCGCCGTTCGAGCGCTGGCTCGATCCGGCGCGCCTCACCGCGCCGGCGTCGTCGACGCGCCCCGCGCTGTGGCAGACCGTGCGCGAGAGGTTGCGAGAGGACGGCGGCTCGTCGGAGCGCTCGTTCATCCACCGCGACTTCCAGCACTTCAACTTCCTGTGGACGCGCGGCCGGCTCACCGGCGTCGTCGACTGGGGCGCGGCGGCGCTCGGCCCGCCCGCGCTCGACGTCGGCCACTGCCGGCTCAACCTGGCCGTGCTCTTCGGCGCCGAGCGGGCCGAGCGCTTCCGGCTCGCCTACGAAGCCGAGACCGGCCGCGCCGTCGACGCGTGGTGGGATCTGCACGCGCTCGCGGCGTACGGCGATGCCTGGATGCGCTTCATCCCGATCCAGGTCGACGGCCGCGCGCCCGTCGACACCGACGGCATGACCGCGCGGGTCGAGGAGCTGCTGGCCGCGACGCTGCGGCGGCTCTGATCGCCTGCGCCGTCCAGATTGCCGCACATGAAGGGCCGTGGACGCCGCGCTCGCACCTTGTCGCCGTCGCCGAGTGATTGACAAGCGAGCGATGCCGGCAAGATACTAAATCCGCGCAGATCCATGGAACGCTCCAGCACCACAGGCAGCGGGGCCGAATCACAGCCTCCCGCGCCGTCGATCCCCACGAATTTCGGCAAGTACGAGCTCGTCACGCACCTGGCCTCGGGCGGCATGGCCGACATCTTTTTGTGCCGCGCGCGCGGCATCCAGGGCTTCCAGAAGCTGGCCATCATCAAGCGCGTGCGCCAGGACCGCGCACTCGACAAGAAGATGGTCGACCTGTTCCTCGACGAGGCGCGGCTGGCGGCGTCGCTGCAGCACCCGAACATCGTGCAGGTCTACGAGTTCGGCATCCTCGACGGCAGCTACTTCCTCGCCATGGAGTACGTGCACGGCGAAGACGTCCACGCGCTCGTCAAGCGCATGCGCGACAGCGGGCGTGCGATTCCGCTGCCGGAGATGCTCGCCATCGTCGTCGGCGTCTGCCAGGGGCTGCACTACGCGCACGAGTGCGTCGGTCCCGACGGCCAGCCGCTCGGCGTGGTGCATCGTGACATCTCGCCGTCGAACGTGCTCATCAGCTACGACGGCGCGGTCATGGTCACGGACTTCGGCATCGCCAAGGCGACCAACCGCAGCGTGCAGACCACGACCGGCACGGTGCGCGGCAAGCTCGCGTACATGTCGCCCGAGCAGTGCCGCGGCCTGCCGCTCGATCGGCGCAGCGACATCTTCGCCATCGGCACGCTGATGCACGAGCTGTCGACGGGGACGTCGCTCTTCGGCGGCGGCTCCGACTTCGACGTCATGAAGGGCATCGTCGAGGATCCGGTGCGTCCGCCGTCGGCGACGGTGGCGGGCTACCCGGGCGAGCTCGACCGCGTGGTGTGCAAGGCGCTGGCGCGCGATCCGGCGGATCGCTACGCGACGGCGCGCGAGCTGCAGCTCGAGATCGAGCGGTTCGCGCTCGATCACAAGATGTCGATCTCGTCGGCGCGGCTGGCCGGCTTCATGCAGCAGGAGTTCGCCGATCGCATCGCCGGATGGCGCGAGCGTGTGGCGCGCGAGTACGCGGCGCGGACGGCGGAGGAGCGGCCGCCGTCGGCGGACGTGGAGATCATCGCGGTCGAGATGCCGACCGAGCGGACGATGCCGGCGGCGGCAGCGCCCGCGGCGGCGACGGCAGCGCCGACGGCGGCGGCAGCGCCCGCGGCGGCGACGGAAGCGCCGGCGGCGGCGGACGTGGCCGCAGCGCTGGTCGAGCCGCGGCCGCGCCGGCGCGCGCCGGCGGCCATCGTTGCCGCCGTGGTGGCGGCGGCGGCGATCGTATTCGTCGCGCAGCGCCAGCTGTCATCGTCGCACGCAGCGGTTGCGCCGGTCCCATCGGCCCCGGCGGCCCGCGTCGTGGTCGCTCCGCCGGCGCCTGCACCGACGACGACGCCGGTACCGACGACGCCGGTACCGACCGCGGTCGCCGTCCCTGCGCCGACCGCCGCGACGCCGGCGCCGGTCGCCGCGCGCGCCGTACCGGCCGTCGACCGCGCGTCGGCGAGCAGCGCGGCGCGCCACCATCATCATCATTCTCGCGTCGCCAAGCGCGCGCCGGCCGAGCCCGTCGCGGCGAAGGCCGCGCCAACGCAGCATCCCCCTTCACACTGGAATCCCGAGGATGGGTTGCCGCCCGGGGCCGCGCATTAGCCGGTCGCCGCGCGATCTCCGATCGTTCGGCTTCCTGGTGCTGCTGCTATCGTCGTCGCTGTCGCTGGCCGCGCTCGCGGCGCCGGCGCCCGCACCGACGGCGAAGAGCTACCTCGACGCCGGCCTCGAGCTCTACAACGAAGGACGCTACGAGGAGGCGATCCGCGAGCTGCGCCTCGGCTACGCGCTCGAGCCGCTGCCCGACATCCTCTACACGCTCGGTCAGTCGGCGCGCAAGCTCGGCCGCTGCGAGGAGGCGATCGGCTATTACCGTCAGTATCTCCAGGGCGCCGACGCGGCCTCGGCCGGCGCGGCGCGCTTTCAGATCGAGCGCTGCGAGCAGCAGCTGCGCGACGCCCGCGCCGCTGCGCAACCGGTGGTCCCCGTCGCGGCGCCGCCGCCGCCTGCAGCGGGACCGCCGCCGCGTCCCTTCTATCGCGACGCGCTCGGCATGAGCCTCGCCGGCGTCGGCCTCGGCGCCGCGCTCGCCGGCGCCGGGCTGCTCATCGGCTCGGTGGTGACGGCGCGTGATCCGCACGGCACGCTGCAAGCGTTCGACGACGCGCTCGGCCGCGCCGGCGCGATGCGCACCGCCGGCATCATCCTGGCCGCGGGCGGTGGCGCGCTCCTCGTCGGTGGCATCATTCGCTTGTCGCTGGTGGCGCGGCGCGCGCGCGGCGGTGCGCGATGAGCCGCGCGGCGGTGCTCTTCGCGTTCGTCGCGCTCGCCACCGCGGTGGTGAGCTGCTGGGGCACGAGCTACCGCTGCTCGGGCGACCAGCAGTGCGTCCTTCACGGCGCCAGCGGTTGGTGCGAAGCGAGCGGCTTCTGCAGCCTCCCGTCGGCGAGCTGCCCGAGCGGGCGCGTCTGGGCGCAACACTCGCCGCTCGCCGGCAACTGCGTCGACGTCGTGGAAGGCAGCGACGGCGGCGACGACCTGGACGTGCCCAGCTGCGGCAACGGCACGCTCGATCCCGACGAGAAGTGCGATCCCGCCATCGCCGCGCCCAACGACGGCGTCTGCCCGACGCTCGCCGACTGCGACGATCACAACCCGTGCACCACCGACGCCGTCGGCGGATCGGCGGCAGAGTGCTCGGCGGAGTGCACGCACACCTTCGTGACCGCGTGCGGCCCCGCCGACGGCTGCTGCCCGAGCGGCTGCGCGCCGGTCACCGACGGCGACTGCTCGGCGACCTGCGGCAACGGCAGCGTCGACGGCCTCGAGAGCTGCGACAAGGCGATCCCGGCCAACATGCCCGGCGCCTGCCCGACCTCGTGCCCGCCCAAGAGCGCCTGCACCAGCTACGCGCTCATCGGCGACGCCAACAACTGCACGGCGCGCTGCGTGGCCAACACGATCACGACCTGCAGCGGCGCGCTCGTCTCGGACGGCTGCTGCCCACCCGGCTGCAGCCTGCTCAGCGACGGCGACTGTGTCTGACGCGCGCGAAGCCGAGACGCGGCGCGCCGCCGTCTATCGCCCCGGCGGCGGCGGCGAGGGCGGCAGCCTGCGCCTGGTGGTCTACGGCCCGGGCGGCTTCAACGCCTATCCGCTGCCGAGCGCGGGCACGCTCACGCTCGGGCGCTCGACGAGCGTCGACGTGCCGCTCGACGATCCGCAGGTGTCGCGCCAGCACGCGCGGCTGCACGTCGGCAGCGTCATCGAGATCGAGGACCTCGGCTCGGCCAACGGCACCAAGTGCCGCAACGCGCCGCTGCCGCCGCACACGCGCAGCGCGATCATGCCGGGCGACGTCATCGCCCTCGGCTCGTGGCTGTGCGTGGTGCAGGCGGGCAGCGGCCCGCTGTTCTTGTGGACCGAAGGCGCGTTCGTCGAGCGCGTGGCGCGCGAGCTCGAAGGGGCGGCGCGCGGCGGGCGCGAGCTCGTCTTCTTGCACCTCGCGGTCGACGGATCGGCGGCGGCGCCGGCCGTCGAGGATCTGTTGCGCGGCGCGCTCGGCGCCCATGACGTCGTCGCCGCGGTCGAGCCGGCGCGCTTCGACATCCTGGCGCCGCGGCTGACGCCGGCCGCGGGCGCCGAGCTCGGCGATCGGCTCTGCCGTCAGCTGAGCGAGCTCGGGCTGACGCCGCGGCTGGCGCGCGCGACGCTCTCGGGCGACGCCGGCGACGCCGCGGCACAGTTGCAGCGCGCGCGCCGCGAGCTGGCGCCGGCGGCGGGCAGCGAGCGGACCGCGCCGTCGGCGATGGCGCGGCTCGAGGCGCTGGTCGCGCGCGTGGCGCCGGGCAACATCAACGTGCTGTTGCTCGGCGAGACCGGCGTCGGCAAGGAGGTGCTCGCCGAGCGCATCCACGGCCGATCGCCGCGCGCGGGGCGACCGCTCCTCCGGCTGCACTGCGCGGCGTTGAGCGAGAGCCTGCTCGAGAGCGAGCTCTTCGGCCACGAGCGCGGCGCCTTCACCGGCGCGCTCAAGACCAAGCGCGGCCTGCTCGAGACCGCCGACGGCGGGACCGTGTTCCTCGACGAGATCGGCGAGCTGCCGCTGTCGATCCAGGTCAAGCTCCTGCGCGTCATCGAGGAGCGCAAGGTGCTGCGCGTCGGCGGCCTGTCGCCGCTGCCGATCGACGTGCGCTTCGTCGCCGCGACCAACCGCAACCTCGACGCCGAGGTGGCGCGCGGCGCGTTCCGTCAGGATCTCTACTATCGGCTCAACGGCATCTCGCTCGTGATCCCTCCGCTGCGCGAGCGCGCCGGCGAGATCGTGCCGCTGGCGCTGCAGTTCATGCGCGACGCGAGCGCCCAGGGCGGCCGCGTCGCGCCGCGCTTGTCGGTAGCGGCGGAGGCGACGCTGCGCGCGTGCGCGTGGCCGGGCAACATCCGCGAGCTGCGCAACGTGTGCGAGCGCGCCGTGCTCTTGTGCCCGGGCGACGTCATCGAGCCCGAGCACCTGGAGCTGTCGCCAGAGGCGCCGGAGGCCGCGGCGCCGGCGCCGCCACGCCCGGTGGCGCTGTCGCCCGACGCGCAACGGCAGCGTGAAGAGATCGTCGATGCGCTGGCGCGCTGCGCCGGCAACCAGAGCCGCGCGGCGAAGCTGCTCGGCATCTCGCGCAAGACGCTGGTCGCACGTCTGGACACATTCGGGTTGCCGCGCCCACGCAAGCCGTCCGATCCGGACTGAGCGAGGTGACAACTTGGGTAGCGGCCGCGCGGCGAGGCCCGCGCCGCGCCGCGGCCGCCGACGGCACGCATCCTGAATCGTCATGCGCGCATGACCAGAGAAGCGGGAAGGCGCGGGTTGTCGGATCAGCAGCTCACGGCGATGATCGAGTCGCTGCCGGAGGGATTGGCGATCATCGCCGACGAGCGCATCGTGTGGGCCAATCGGCTGGGGCGGCGGCTCGGGGCCTGGCCCGCGGCGAAGAGCGAAGGGAACGACGAGGACGTCGAGCTCGGCGAGCTCATCACGCGCTTCGCCGCGCAGTTGCCGCCGTTTCGCGGCGAGGAGCACGCGCGCTGGAGCCTCGCCGGCGGCCTCGTCGTCGAGGTCGGGCTGCGCCGGCTGTGGGGCGCGCAGACGGCCGTGCGGATGTCGCCGCCGCCCGAGCTGGCGCGCGCCGAGCACGCCGACGAGGCCATGATGGAGCTGTCGAGCTACCAGCTGCTGCTCCTCGAGCGGCTGCTCGAGGAGTCGGCCGTCGGGCTCGTCGTCACCGACGACGCGGGACACATCGAGTGGCTCAACACGCAGGCGCATCGGATGCTCGGCGCGGTCGAGCGGCGCCTCGGGGTCGACGCCGGGCGCGATCTGGCGCGCGCGGCGCGCCACGTGGCCAGGGGGCAGCTGACGGCGCCGGTGCGCACGCGGCTGGCGCTGCCCACGCACACGGTGGCGGCGTGCTTCTGGAGCGTGGCGCCGGGGCTGGCGGGCGTGCTGTTGTCCGAGCAGGTCGAGGAGGTCGTGCGCCGCTGCGTCAGCGGCTGAGCGCGCGCCGGCGCTCGCGGGGCGCTAGGCGTACGCTAGGCGCCGACGATCCAGGCGAGGATTCGCTGCGCCAGGTTCAGGTGGACCAGCGTGAAGACACCGAGCGCCAGCGTGCCGCTCGCGATGCCGACGCCGAGGAGGCGCTTCGAGTGGCGCGGCGCCGGCGGCGGACACTCGACGAGCGCCGTGACCTCGACGCGCGCCGGCGGCTTCGCCGCGACCACCGTGACGTCGCGCGGCAGCGGAGGCAGCGGCGCCGCCTCGACGGCCGGCGCGGGCTCGGCGGTCGGCGCGCACTCGACGGGCGACAGGCTCGTGACCGGCGCTGCTTGCGGCCGCAGCACGAGCACGCGCGCCAGCGGCGTCACCGTCGCCGCCGCCGGCGTGGCCTCGACCGGCTGACGCGGCTCGGCCGGCACCATCATCGGCAGGCGCCGCCGCGACGGCTCGGTCGCCGGCTCCGGCGGCTCCGGCGCGATCAGGGGCGGCAGCTCGTCGACGGCGCGGCGAACCGGCGCGGCCTCGCGCGCCAGCTCGGCCGGCGCCGCCGGCAGCTCGCCCTCGGCCTCCATCTGCGCGCGCATGCGCGAGCGCAGCTCCTCGAGCTCCTCGGCCGCGAGCTTGGTGGTCATCGGCAGCGGCCGCGGATCGCCCGTGTAGCTGCGCACCAGCGTCGGCACCGTATCGGCGGCCTCGTCGATCGAGCGCTTGCGCGCCAGCACGTGGTCGAAGTGCTCGCGCGTGCCGTCGCGCAGCTCGTCGAAGCTGAGCATCATGCCGGGGTCGAGCAGGGGCGCCAGCGTCTCGTCGGCGCGCGCCCACACCACGATGCCCGAGCCGCGGAAGAGGCACGAGTCGTCGGCGAGCCGGAAGTCGAAGCTCACCGGCGTGCCCGCGGCGAGCGGCGAGCGCGTCCGCACGAAGATGCCCGTCATGTTGACGTCGGCGCGGTACTTGTCGACGAAGCTGTCGAGGCTGGGGCACTTCAGACGAATCCGCACCATCGGCATCACGAGGTTGATCGGCGTCTCCATGCGCGCTCCTTTCAGCAAGGGGCGTGCCCGAGCCAACCGCGCGAAAGCGGTGCACGCGCGCCGCGGGCGCTACCCAAGTTGTCACCTGCCCGCGGGTGACAACTCGTCCGTCGCGTCGCGTCGAGCCGGCCGTCGTCGCGGGCCCCGGCTGGCACCGGCGCTGCACTTCGTCGCGGCCATGATGCGATTCTTCGTCGTGCTCACGGTTTCGATGATGACGGTCGGATGTGCGACCACCGGCGACGTGCAGGTGCGTGTGCCGGCGGCCGCGGCGGCGCGCGTGCCCGCCGACGCCGCCGCGGTGAAGACGGCGCGCGCCGCCGCGGCCGAGGCGCAGGAGGCGCTGGACGCGGCCAAGGCCGAGTGGTCGCGCGCGGTCGACGCGGCGCGCGCGGCGCACGTGGCGCCGGCGAGCACGCCGGAGCTGGCCGCGGTCGCCGAGGCGCAGCGCCAGCTCGGCGCCGCGACCGTGCAGTGGCGCGCCGGCGTCGCCGACATGATGCGTTGGCGGCGCGCGGCGGCCGAGGCGCACGTCGAGCTCGAGCTCGCGATGTTCCTGGCGCGCGGCGGCGACGAGATCGATCTCGGCCGTTACGAGCGGCAAGAGGCGCAGCTCGAGCGCCGTCACGCAGCGGCGGCGCGCCATGTCGTCGCGCTGCACGCAGGGGCCGACGCCGCCGTGCGCGCGGTCGCCGAGGCGAAGGAGCGTTACGCGGCCACGCGGCGCGAGGCTAGCCGCGCGGACAGAACGTGATGTCGAGCTGGGTCGCGCCGGCGCAGGTGTGGTCGCTGCTCTGGTTCGACGCGCCGTAGTCGTCGTAGGGGAACGCGTAGATGCCGGGGCACTTGTCGTGCACCCACGCCGAATACGGGTTGTACGGCGGGTTCTGATAGAACGCGCTCGGCGATGTGTTGGGGCCGGGCGCGCTCAGGACGCCGCGGTTGAGCGCCGCGCAGAACTGCGGGCTTTGGCTGAAGAACGGCCCCGAGCACGCGTAGACCTGCGCCGTCGATGAGCCGGTGGCGCCGCCGCAGCCCGGCGTCGACGAGGCGCAGGCGCCGATGTTGCCGTCGAGCGCGTGGCACATGGGGTCGCCCCCGTTGTTCGGATCAGAACAGTGGATCCCCGCCGACGTGCACTGATGCCCCGACAGGAGCGACGACGGGCAGCCGGCGAGCAGCGAGTTGTACGGCACCTCGCAGCCGACGGTGGTGCAGTCGCTGCCCGAGCCGATCGCCTGGATGCGCACGGGGAGCGCGACCCAATCGACGTACGTGATGTCGGTGTTGATGACCTCGCCGCCGTTGGCGACGCCGAAGTTCATCTCGACCTTGTCGTTCTGCCCTTGCTGCGGGCCTTGTAGATAGGCGTAGATGCGCGCTGCGCTCCACGTCGCCGGCGCGACGTAGTCCTGCGCGGCGCCGGGCGAGAGGTGCACGTTGTCCGGTTGCAGCACGCCCTGCTGGCCGGTGCCGTGGATCCAGACGTCGACGGGGCAGCCGTTGGCCACGTGGACGCGCATGCCGTTGCCCGGCGGCGGCGGCGGCGGCGGTGGTGGTGGCGGCGGCCCGCCGCCGAGCAGCGCCGGGTTCCACTGCTGCGCGTTGGTGCCGTTGCAGTCGTAGAGCTGCACGACCGTGCCGTCGGCGGGATTGGCGCCGGCGACGTCGAGACACTTGCCGCTGTTGGTGTTGACGAGCTGCACGAAGCCGTTGGCCACCGGCTGCACCCAGAACGACTGCGCCGGCGTGCCGTTGCAATCCCAGAGCTGGATCTTCGTCCCGTTGGCGGTGCCGCGCGCCGAGACGTCGACGCAGCGGCCCGACTGCGGGTTGACGAGCGCGACCGCGCCGCCGCCGGCGTCGCGCACGGAGTACGCCTGCGCGCCCGATCCGTTGCACCACCACTCCTGGATCTGCGTGCCGTTGCCGGTGCCGGCGGCGCGCGCGTCCATGCACGCGCCGGGATGCGCGAGCGTGCCGAAGTTGTAGACGGCGCCGTTGGTCAGTTCGGCGCCGGCTTCACCGACGGGATCGCCGGTCGTCGCGGTCCCTCCACATCCGACGAGCGCAGCGCACAGCACCAGAGCACGGTTGGTCTTGTCCATCACGTCCTCCTCTCATCATTGCCACTCGATGTCGTCGACGAAGAAGCCGCCGCTCGCGCCGGCGTCGGTGGCGACCATGGTCCAGCCGAAGCCACCGAGCACCTGCGAGTAGCTCTGGCCCGAGAGATCGATCTGGTACGGCGCCCACGTGTTGGTGAGCGTCACCGTCACCGTCGCCTTGATGCTGTCGGTATACGGGTTGCCCGCGCCCTGGATGCCGCCGGCGAGGAACGTGACCTTCTCGCCACCGACGAGGCCGCGCGCCTGGAACACGACCTTCTTGGCGCCGGCCGGTACCGAGAAGCCGGCCTTGGTGCCCCAGTTGTTGGCGGGATACTGCCAGTAGACGCCGCCCCAGCCCATGCCGCCCGACGCCGGTGGCGCGTAGGTGATGGCGTGACAGCTGCCGGCCGCGGTGGTGCTCGCGCGCATGCCGTTGCAGTCGGTGCTGTCGCCGCTCTTGGCCGGCACCATCGTGATCGTGCCCGCGGTGGCGCCGTCGCCCATGAAGCCGCTCGACACGAACACCGTGTCGACGACGAAGGGCAGCATCGCTCCCGACGGCGCCATCGCCATGTCCTCGGCGGGGTGATTGCCGCCGGTGCCCGTCGCCATCGCCATGTCGTTCACCGCCGGTGTCATCGGTGCCGGCGCCACCGTCGAGGAACAGGCCGCCACGCCGACTGCTACACCGAGACCCGCCGCCACCCGCCACGCCCACCGAAGAATCCGCTCGCCGTTCATGTTCGCCTCCGCCGTCAAGGATTGAAGTAGGGATCGAGCGCCATCGCCTGGTACGCGGCCAATGCCGTCGGCGAGGAGTCGATGCGCCAATCGGTCTCTTTGTTGATGTCGAACCAGACGACCGCTTTGATTCCGGTGAAGGTCGTCTTGAGCTGCGCGTGCATGTCGTCGATCCAGGCGGCCTTGTTGCCGCCGACCTCGGCCGACGCGGTCTCGGCGAGGATGAGCGGCTTCTTGCCGGCGTAGTCGCCGTAGAGATCGGTGACGAGATCGCCGAACGACTGCCAGGTGCAGCACGACGACGAGTTGCCCCAGTTGTAGGCGTCGAGGCCGACCCAATCGACGTAGTCGTCGCCGGGGTAGTAGTTGGTCCAGTGGTTCCACGACTCGGCCGGCACGTCGGCGACGAGCGGGCACCACACCCAATAGACGTTGGTCGCGCCGTCGGCGACGAAGAGATCGTGCACGTGGTGGTAGGCGGCGATGTACTTGGCGGGGCCGCCGCTGGCGCCGCCGTTGTTGGCGCCGGCCCACGGATACCAGTTGCCGTTCATCTCGTGGCCCCAGCGCAGGAGGATGTCGACGCCGAGATCGCGCAGGCCCTGCGCGCGCATGTGGAAGATGTCGTCGTAGGTGCCGGCGATGATGTCGTCGAGCGGCCAGTGCGGCTCCCAGGTGATGAGCGGCAGCGTCTTCTCGGCGACGTCCCACGCCGTGCGATCGGCGACGAAGTCTTCGTAGGAGTAGAAGCGATTGTCGATCACCCAGCGGCGGCCGAGGAGCTGCTCCTCCGAGAGGAAGTCGGGGGTGTCGTTGTTGCCGACACCGACGAAGGCGCCGAAGAGCGCGCCGCTCGTGGGCGGCGTCTTGGCCGACGGCGGGGCGCCGGCGGTGAGGTCGAGCGGCGCGCTGCCGAGATCGCCGGCGCCATCGCCACCGGCCGCGGCGTCGGCGCCGTCGGTGCCGTCGCCACCCGTGCCGGCGCCGAGATCGGCGGCGCCGTGGTCGCCACGCGGGCCGCAGCCACACACGGCGAAGAGCGCCCACGCCGTCACCACCGTCGCACGTTTCATCGCGGATCCTCCGTTGCGACTTTGTTCGTTCGCGCAACAAAGTATCCGAGGCGTCACCCGTTGCAATCGAAATCGACGGACGCGGCGCGGCGAAGAAAGTCGGAGCGGGCGCAACTCGCGGGAATCGGCAATGATGCACGCTGTCCGCAGCGTGTCGCTATTTTAAGTCCAGCGACGGATCCGTGAGGTTACGCGCAGGACCTCAAACTTCTTTGCTGGGCTCGCGCCGCCCGCCACGCTAGCGTCGGTGAGCGAGCTGTCGAATTGGCTTGCATTGTTCCGCGCGGCGGGTACTTTGTTCGGCAACAGAACGAAGTCCGCGGAGACGAACATGGCGCTGCGCTCGACTCTTCTCGCGATGCTGCTTCCGGCGATGCTCTGCGCCGCCGGCTGCGACGACGACACCACCTCGCCGGGCGCGGCCGATCTCGGCGTCGCCGTCGCCGATCTGGCGATGCCGGCCACGCCCGCGGCCGATCTATCGATGAGCCACACCGCCTTCGATCTGAGCGCCGCCGCCGAAGACATGGCGATGGTGCCGCCCGGGCCGGCGCCGTTCGTCGTCGACGACAGCTTCGCCGCCAGCGGCTACGAGGGCGGCGGCGATGTCGCCGGCACCATCACCGATGATCAAACCTGCCCGATGCGCGCCGGCGGCGGCCACGGCCATTGCCACCACGTCGCCTGGACGCCGGGCACCAACAGCTGGGGCGGCGTGCTCTGGCAATACCCCGCGAACAACTGGGGCAGCGCGCCCGGCTTCGCCATCCCCGCCGGCTACGCGCAGGTGCGCTTCCGCGCCTGGGGCCAGGCGGGCGGCGAGAAGGTCTCGTTCCTCGTCGGCATCGGCGCCGGCGCCGCCGACGGGTTTCAATCGCGGCTCGACGTCACGCTCGCCGCGCAGCCCACCGAGTATGTCGTCGGCGTGCGCGGCGCCTACGGCGACCACGTCGTGAGCGCATTCGGTTGGGTCACCGGCGCCGGCGCGGCCCAGACCTTCTATCTCGACGACATCGTCTGGACCGGCGACGACGACGGGGCGCTGCAACCGCTCGCCGTCGAGCCGACCTTCGGCCCCACCGGCTACATGGGCGACGGCGCGAGCGGCTTCGTCTCGAGCGGCGCCTGCAGCGGCGGCACCAGCAGCTGCCGCCACTTCGAGTGGGACCCGAACGCCGACGCCGGCGGCGCCACGCAGGGCTGGGCCGGCGTCTTCTGGCAGAGCGCGCCCGGCGACTGGGCCGGCGCCAGCGATCCCGACGGCGCCGCCGTCGCCGCCGGCTTCCGCGAGATCCGCTTCGTCGCCGGCAGCACGCACGGCGACGGCGAGATCGTCTCCTTCCTCGCCGGCATGGGCGCCACCACGCGCGACGGCTGGCAGTCGAAGCTCGACGTCGCCCTCTCGACGACGAAGAAGACCTACGCGCTCGGCGTCGGCGGCGCCTACGGCGCGCAGGTGGTCGGCGGCTTCGGCTGGGTCGCCGGCGGAAACGGCATCGGCGTCGACATCGACGGCCCGAGTTGGCGGTAAAACGGTGCGCATGAGCCAAGCCCACGAAGTCGTCACCGTCGATGCGCAGGTCATGCGCGCGCGCAACTCGACGCTGCTGCTCAACCTCATCTGGAAGGAGCGGCAGGTCTCGCGCGCCGATCTGGCGCGCCGCACCGGGCTCAGCCCGTCGACGGTGTCGGCCATCGTCGGCGATCTCGAGCGCTCGGGCCTGGTGCAGTCGACCGGCGAGGGGCTGTCGCGCGGCGGCCGCCGCCCGACGCTGCTCGGTTTTCACGACGAGGCCTTCTTCATCGTCGGCGTCGAGCTCGGCGCCACGCACGTGCTCGTCACGCTCACCAACCTGCGCGGCGAGGTGCGGGCCGCGCGGCAGGGCGCGCACGCGGTGCAGGGCGATCCCGAGGGCTCGCTGGCGCTGGTGCGCTCGTTCATCGACGACTGCCTGCGCGCCGAGCGCGTGCCGCGGCGGCGCCTGCTCGGCATCGGCGTCGCGGTGCCGAGCCCGGTGCATCCGGCCAATCCGGGCCGCTTGTCGCCGCTCATCCTGCCGGCGTGGAGCGGCCACGACGTGCAGGCCTACCTCGCCGGCGCCTACAACGTGCCCGTCTTCGTCGACAACGACGCCAACATGGGCGCGCTCGCCGAGGGCTGGTGGGGCGCCGGCCGCTCGGGCGACGATCTCACGTACATCAAGGTCGCCACCGGCATCGGCGCCGGCTACGTCATCCGCGGCGAGGTCTATCGCGGCGCCGGCGGCACCGCCGGCGAGATCGGCCACCTCGCGGTCGATCCGTCGGGGCCGCGCTGCATGTGCGGGCTCAACGGCTGCCTCGCCATGTTCATCGGCTCGCCGGCGATCCGCTCGCTGGCGCGCGAGCGCATGACCGCGGAGCGCGGCCGCACCCCGACGGTCGCCGACATCGTCAAGAGCGCCAAGGCGGGCGATCCGGCGGCCCGCACCATCGTCGACGAGGTCGGCCACTACCTCGGCATCGCCGTCGCCGGCCTGGTGAACCTCATGAACCCGGCGGTGGTCGTGTTCGGCGGCGAGATCACCGCCGTCGGCGATCTCCTGCTCGATCGGCTGCGCGACACCGTGCGCGAACGGACCTTGTCCCTCTCGGTGAACGAGACGCGCCTCGTCACCTCCAACCTCGGCGAGCAGGCGATCGCGGTCGGCGCGGCGACGCTCGTCCTGCAAGCGGCGTTGCGCGATCGCGCGCTCTTTCCCACGCCGCTGTCCGCGACGGCATGACGGGGCGCGGGCTCGTGGCCACCCTCGTCGCGACGGCGATCGGCTTCGCCGTCGCCGTGGTGCTGGCTGCCGGTTGCGACACGAGCCCGCTCTATCCCGACATGATCGCCGGCGATCTCGCGGCGGGCTCGACCGAGGATCTGGGCGCGGGAGACGACGCGCCGCCGCCGCCGCCGCCCGACGCGGCGCTGCCCGGCCGCACGCTCGTGTGGAGCGACGAGTTCGAAGGCCCCGCCGGCAGCGCGCCCGATCCGTCGAAATGGTCCTTCGACGTCGGCGGCAGCGGGTGGGGCAACCAGGAGCTCGAGTACACGACGGCGCGCCCGCAGAACGTCGCGCTCGACGGCGCCGGCCACCTCGCCATCACCGCGCGCGCCGAAGCCTACATGGGCCAGAGCTACACCTCGGGCCGCATCAACACGCTCGGGCACTTTACGCGCGCGTTCGGCCGCTTCGAGGCGCGCATGCAATTGCCGGCAGGGCAGGGCATGTGGCCGGCCTTCTGGCTCCTCGGCGACAACCAGCCGTCGGTCGGCTGGCCGGCGTGCGGCGAGATCGACATCATCGAGAACAAGGGGCAGGAGCCCAACACCGTGCATGGCACCGTGCACGGGCCGGGCTATTCGGGCGGCAACGGCATCACGGCCATGCACCTCGTGCCCGGCGCGCCGCTGTCGGCGGGCTTTCACGTCTACGCCGTCGAGTGGTTCGCCAACGACGTCGTCTTCTCCGTCGACGGCGTCACCTACTTCATGCTGACGCCGTCGCAGCTGCCGATGGGAACGCAGTGGGTGTTCGATCACCCGTTCGGCATCATCCTCGACCTCGCCGTCGGCGGCACCTACGTCGGCTCGCCGGACGGCTCGACCACGTTCCCGCAGACGCTGCTCGTCGATTACGTGCGCGTCTACGAGCCGCAGCCATGAGGCCGCGCGCGCTCGTCCTCGCGCTCTTCGCCGCCGGCTGCTCCGTCGCGGCGTCGCCGTCGCCGTCGCCGTCGTCGTCGTCGTCGCCGAACGTGCTGTCGGTGTCGGTGGAACAGGCGAGCGCGTGGACGCGCAACTTCAATCCGCTCCTCGTCGGCGCCGCGCGCTGGCCCACGCGCAGCGGCATCTACGAGCCGCTCATGATCTGGAACGCGCCCGCGGCGACCTGGGTGCCCTGGCTGGCGACCGACCGCCGCTGGTCGGCCGATCGTCGCACGCTGACGCTCACCCTGCGCGACGGCGTCCTCTGGTCCGACGGCGCCTCCTTCTCCGCCGACGACGTGACCTTCACCTTCGAGCTCCTCCACCAGCACCGCGCGCTCGACGGCGCCGGCCTGTGGGACTTCCTCGCGGAGGTGCGCGCCATCGATCCGCGCACGGTGGAGCTGCGGCTGCAGCGGCCGTTCGTGCCCGGCCTGGTCGAGATCCTGCAACAGGCGATCGTCCCCGCCCACGTCTGGCGCGCCGTCGCCGACCCGGTCGCCTTCACCAACCCCAACCCCGTCGGCACCGGGCCGTTCACCGAGGTGCGCGTCTTTCGCAACCAGGTCTGGGAGCTCGGCAAGAACCCGCGCTACTGGCAACCGGGCAAGCCCGCCGTCGACGCGTTGCGCATGATCGCATATCCGTCGAACGATCAGGCGAACCTGGCGCTCGTCGAGGGCGAGATCGACTGGGCCGGGAACTTCGTGCCGGCGATCGAGCGCACCTACGTCGCGCGCGATCGCGCCAACCACGGCTACTGGTACCCGCCGACCGGCGCGACGGTGTTTCTGTATCCGAATACCGCGCGCGCGCCGCTCGACGACGTGCGCGTACGCAAGGCGCTCAGCCTCGCCATCGATCGCCGCCGCGTCGTCGACATCGGCCTCTACGGCTACGCGCGCCCGTCGGACGGGACCGGCCTCTCCGACGCCTACGCCGGCTGGCGCGATCCCGCCGTCGCCGCCGACGGTTGG
>DATNAQ010000063.1:0-22270 GCA_035607415.1 Polyangia bacterium | reverse complement strand
GCGTCGATGAGCCCGCCGAGGATCGCGTCCTTCGACCAGAAGCCGGCGAACGGGAAGATGCCGGAGATGGCCAAGCAGTAGATGAGGAAGGTCCAGCGCGTCTGCGGCATCCACTTCTTCAGGCCGCCCATGCGCATGATGTCGCCTTCGTTGGCGAGACCGTGCATGACCGAGCCGGCCGCGAGGAACAGGCCGGCCTTGAAGAAGGCGTGCGTGACGAGGTGGAAGATGCCGGCCTCGTAGTTCGAGGTCTGCGTGCCGCCGAGGTACGAGCCGACGGCGACGAACATGAAGCCGAGCTGCGAGATCGTCGAGTAGGCCAGCACCTTCTTGAGGTCGCGCTGCGCGATGCCGATGATGGCCGCGAACAGCGCCGTGGCCGCGCCGATGCACGCGACGACGGCCAGCGTGACCGGCGCGAGCTCGAAGACGAAGTGCATGCGCGCGACCACGTACACGCCCGCGGTCACCATGGTCGCGGCGTGGATGAGCGCGGAGACCGGCGTCGGACCGGCCATGGCGTCGGGGAGCCAGACGTAGAGCGGAATCTGCGCCGACTTGCCGGTGGCGCCGAGCAGGACGAGGAGCCCGATGAAGTAGGCCGCCGGCATCCCGAGCCACGCCACGGCGTGCAGCTCGGTGGCGTACTTCGGCAGCTCCGAATACTTCAGCGTGCCGGTCTTGCTGAAGATGATGAACATCGCCAGCAGGAAGCCGAAGTCGCCGATGCGGTTGACGACGAACGCCTTGCGGCCGGCGAGCGCGTTGGCGTCCTTGTCGAGCCAGAAGCCGATGAGCAGGTACGAGCAGAGGCCGACGCCTTCCCACCCGACGAAGGTGACCGGCAACGAGTCGCCGAGCACGAGCACGAGCATCGACCCGGTGAACAGGTTGAGGAACGCGAAGAAGCGCGTGTAGCGCTCGTCGTGCTCCATGTACGCCGTCGAGTAGATGTGGATGAGCAGGCCAACGCCGGTGACGACGAGGCACAGGATCGCCGCGAGGTGATCCATCGTCAGGCCGGCGGCGACGTTGAGGTCGCCCGCCTTCATCCACGGCGCGTCGAAGAATTTTCCGACGAGCGCGGTGGTCGGCGACAGGTCTCCTTCCAGCGTCAGGAAGCCCTTGAGGGCGACGACGAAGGCGCCGGCGACCGAGCCGCAGCAGACGAGCGTGATGATGCTGTTGCCGAGCCGGCGCCCGATCAGCAACGCGATCGCGGCGCCGATGAACGGCAGGAGCGGAATCAGATGAAGTGGGAAGTCGGCAGTCATCGTGGCTCGCTCAGTGCTTCATGATCGTCAACTCGTCGACGTTGACGCTGCGCCGGTTGCGGAAGATGCCGACGACGATGGCAAGACCGACGGCGGCCTCGGCCGCGGCGACGGCGATGACGATGAAGGCGAAGGCCTGCGCGTGCGCGTCGTGGTGCGCGCGCGCGAACGAGACCAACGTCAGGTTGGCGGCGTTGAGCTGCAGCTCGACGCCCATCAGCATGATGAGCGCGTTGCGGCGCAGGATGACGCCGAGCGAGCCGATCACGAACAGGACCGCGGCCAGCTCGAGGAACCAGTGGATGGGGATCATGCGTGGTGACCTTCGCTCGACGGCGCGGTGCCCTGGCCATCGGTCTCCGCGTCCTCGCCGTCGGCGTGCGCGCCGCGCTGGCGGGCGACGACGACGGCGGCGACGACGGCGATGATGAGCAGCACCGACACGGCTTCGAACACGAACAGGTAGTCGGTGAACAGCACTTCGCCCATCTGCGCCACCGTGCCGAAGTCGGCGGGCGGCGCCTCGGGATGCAGCGGCGCCACGGCGAACAGGTGGTAGCCGACCTTGGTGATGAGATAGACGAGCGCGAAGACGCCGATGATCTTGGTGCCCGCGCCGGACCACGCCCACGGCTCGGCTTCGTCGCGGTTGAGCACCATGATGACGAACACGAACAGCGTCATGATGGCGCCGGCGTAGACGAGCACCTGCAGCGCGGCGAGGAACTGCGCCTGGAGCATCGCGTACATCGCCGCGATGCCGAAGAAGGTGGCGACGAGCGACATGACCGCCGCGATGTTGTTGCGGCGCGTGATGGTCAGGACCGCGCCGAGCACGGTGAAGGCGGCGAGGATCCACCACCACACGACCGGGCCGGTCCACATCATGCCGTCGGAGGCGGTGAGCTGCGCGGTGACGTGGCCCGGCTGCGCGAACGGCTGGCCGACTGCCTGGAGCAGGCCGAGCGCGCTCACGAGCGGCCTCGCGGAAGCGCGGTGCCCTGGTAGCCGGTGCCGCGGATCTGCACCAGCGACGGCTGCGTCAGCGCCTGGCGCCGCTCGGGCGCGAGGTCCTTGCGGATCTTGGCTTCGAACTCGCCGCGGAACTTGGTGAGGAAGCCGAGCATCGGCCAGGCGGCGGCTTCGCCGAGCGGGCAGATGGTGTTGCCGGCGATGCCGTGCGCGATCGACGCGCACAGGTCGACGTCGCCGGGGCGGCCTTCGCCCTTGGCCAGCCGCGTGGTGATGCGCGCCAGCCAGCCGGTGCCTTCGCGGCACGGCGTGCACTGGCCGCACGACTCGTGCGCGTAGAAGCGCATGATGCGCGCGGTGACGGCGACGAGGTCGGTGGTCTCGTCCATGACGATGACGCCGCCCGAGCCGGCCATGGTGCGCAGGATCTTGCCGCCGCCCATGTCGAAGTTGATGCCGGGGCGGACCTGAACCGGCTTGATGCGCTCGTCGGTCATGAGCGCGTCGAACTCCATCGGGATGTCGAGCTCGCTGGCGTCGAGCGGCGGCATCGACGAGCCGCCGGGGATGACGGCCTTGACCTTCTTGCCGCCGGGGACGCCGCCGCAGACCTTGTCGATCACCTCGCGCAGCGGGATGCCCATCGGCAGCTCGTAGACGCCGGGCTTGTTGAGGTGGCCCGACATGCAGAGGATGCGCGTGCCGCCCGACTTGGGCGTGCCGAGCTCGGCGAACCACTGCCCGCCCTTCTCGATGATGTGCGGGACGTTGGCGATGGTCTCGACGTTGTTGACGATGGTCGGCTGGCCCCAGACGCCCTTGACCGCGGGGAACGGCGGCTTCAGGCGCGGCCAGCCGCGCTTGCCCTCGAGCGAGTTGAGGAGCGACGTCTCCTCGCCGCAGATGTACGCGCCGGCGCCGCGGTGGACGGTGAGGTCGAGCTTCCAGCCGGGCCGGCCCGCGTTGTCGAGGGCCTTACCGAGGTAGCCGGCGGCGTAGGCTTCGTCGACGGCGCGCTGGAGCACCTTGTGCTCGCGGATCATCTCGCCGCGAATGTAGATGTACGCGTGCTGGCAGCCGAGCGCGTACGACGAGATGAGGATGCCTTCGATGAGCGTGTGCGGATCCCAGTAGAGGAGCTCGCGGTCCTTGCAGGTGCCGGGCTCGGACTCGTCGGCGTTGATGACGAGGTAGGTGGTCTTGGCGTCCTTCGGGATGAAGCTCCACTTGAGGCCCGTCGGGAAGCCGGCGCCGCCGCGGCCGCGGAGGTTCGACTTCTTGACCTCGTCGACGATGGCGGCGGGCGCCATGCCGAGGGCTTTCTTGTAGGTCCCGTAGACGCCGCGGCGGGTGGCTTCGTCGAGGCGGTTGGCGCCTTCGATGCCGACGAAGCGCATCACCAGCTTCGGCATGTTCTCGAGCGTGACGGCCATGGCTAGTGTCCCCCGCCCGAGGTGGACGACGGGTGCGGCTTGTGATCGGGCGGCATCTTCTTGATCTCGTCGAGCGCGGCGACGGCCGACTCGGGCGTGAGGCGCAGGAAGTACTTCTCGCCGGCGATGAGGCAGGGCGCGTCGGCGCAGGCGGCGAGGCACTCTTCCTCGACGAGCGTGAACTCACCGTCGGCGGAGTTCTCGCCGGCCTTGATGTTCAGCTTCTTCTCGAGGGCGTGCAGCACGTCGTAGCCACCGCGCAGCATGCACGAGACGTTGGTGCACATCATGAGGATGTGCTTTCCCGTCGGGTGGCGGTGGTACATCGTGTAGAAGGTCACGACGCCCCAGACGTGCGCGGAGGGGAGCTGCAGGGCCGCGGCGACGGCGTCGATGGCCTCGTCGGAGAGGTGGCCGAACTCGTCCTGCGCGAGGTGCAGGACGGGGAGGCAGGCCGCCTGCGCGTTCGGGTATCGAGCGCGGATGGCGGCGATCTTCTGTTGGGCTTCGGGGGGGAAGGAAAGCGGCATCGAAGTGCGCGAACAATTACGGTTATGGGCGGGGGTTGTCAAGCGAAGAGGGCAACTTAGAGAGGAGGGTTGGCGGGGTTGGTTACGGGGGTGGGTTACGAGGGTTGCGTGTTCGAGGCGCTGGTGGCGCCGCAGACGTTCTTGATGCGGCGGCGGCGAGCGGCGGCGCTACGGCGTGACGACGATGGTGCCGGTCATCATCGTGCCGTGGATGCCGCAGTGGTAGTCGTAGCTGCCCGCGGTCGAAAACGTGGCGGTGAACTGGCCGCTCGCCTGCGCGGGGGAGTCGGCCCACGCCTTGGGCATGCTGTCGCTCACCACGCTGTGGAAGCCGCTCACCCAGTTCCACGTCACGCTCTCGCCGGCGCGGACGGTCACCGTGGACGGCGTGAACGAGTTGGCGTTGCCGGCGCCGACCATGACGACGCCGGCCGACGTGATCGCGAGGTCGTGCGTGGTCGCGAGATCGCTCACCCGCTCCATCGCCAGATCGAACACGGGCGGGCTGCAGCCGCTGTTCTTGCCGGTGCAGTCGTCGTTGCAGCCCGGCGTCGAGAGCGCGATCACGCCGGCGACGGCGCCCGCGGCGACGACGAGCGCGGCGCTTGTCATGAGGACGGCGCCGAGCGGGTTTTTCACCCCGCGTCCTCCACCGCGCGCCCCTCCTCCACCTGGCGCAGCGCCGCCTTCGAGCGCGCCGCCCGCGTCGCATCCTTGCCGTCGGCCGCCCAGCCCTTGAGCGTCCACTCGGCCTCGCGCCGCACGTCCTCGCTCGTCTCGAACTCCGCGATGTGCCCGAGCAGCGGCACCGCCTCGGCGTCGCCGATCTTGCGCAGCGCCAGGATCAAGTTCTTCTTCCCCGTCGCCGACGCCGTATGCATCGCGGCTTCGATCGTCGGGATCGCCCGCCGTCCGTAGCGCTGCAGATGCTCCGCCGCCGCCGTGGCCAGCGCCCCCTCGTGATTGCACAACAGGGTCACGTTGGCGCGGATGTCATCGTCCGCGTCATTGCACGCGGGCGTCCCCGCGAGCGCAACCAAGAGCACGAACGAGCACAACCGCATCCCGGGAGTATACTGCACTCGAATGCGCTCGCCCTTTACGCTTGGCATCGTATACATCGCCCTCGGCGGCCTGTCGGTCAGCGGCATCGGCGGCCACCGCCCGCTCGGCGTCGTGCCGTGGGTCATCGCCGGCCTGCTCGTGCTCGCGGGCGTGGCGCTCTTCACCCGCCTGCGCCCCGCCTACTACTTCGCCGTCGCGATCGCCGCGCTCACGTCGGTGACGGGCGTTCTGGCGCTCGTGCACCACCCCGAGCTCGCGCTGCCGGCGCCGCCCGCGCTCTCCATCGTCGTGGGGCTGTACCTCATCTTCCGCACCGCGCTGGCTGCCTCCTCCTCGGGGGGCGACGAGCGCAAGAAGGCGTTCATCCCGTGAGGCGCACGCTCGCCGCGACCGCGGTCCTGCTCTCCGCTTCGCTCGCCTCCGCGCACGGCGGCCTGCCCGTCTCGCAGCACATCCTGCGCCAGTCGGGCGGCGATCAGATGTTCGTGCCCGTCGTGTTCTGGGGCCTGTGGGTGAGTCAGCCCGACGGACGCTGGAAGTGGATCTGCGAGGAGATGATCAACCAGAACCGCTTCCGCAAGTTCGCCCTCTCCACCGACGGCGCCTTCTACACCACCGACGTCAAGGGCCTGACGCAGTCCACCGACAACGGCTGCACCTGGAAGCCGGCCACCGGCACCATCGCCAACCTGCACACCACCGACGTCGACGTCGACCCCGTCGACGGCGCCACCGCCTATTGCTCCACCGGCGACGGCGGCACCATCACCGACGACGGCGGCGAGATCCCCGCGGTCAACGCCGTCTTCGTCACGCACGATCACGGCGCCAACTGGACGCCGCTCGCCGGCCTGGCCGCGCAGTCGTCGCGCCTCTTCGACAGCGTGCACGTCGCGCCGTCGTCGGGCCAGATCCTGTACGCGTCGTCGAACAACCAGACGCCGCCCTACGCCATCGCCATCCACCGCTCGGCCGACGCCGGCGCCAACTTCACGACCACCACGCTCACCTATCAGGTCGACAGCGTCGATCCGCACGCGCTCGAGATCCTCGCCGTCGATCCGCGCGACCCCAACGTCGTCTGGGCGCGCGCCACCGCCGAGGTGCCCGAAGGCTCGTCGACGGTCACGCGCCACGGCCTCATCCGCACCAGCGACGGCGGCACCACCTGGAGCGAGCTCTACAAGCTCGACGCCGTCACCGAATCGTCGGGCCAGACGCGCGGCATCGACGGCGTCGCGTTCGACATCACCAACAACCGCGTCTACGTCGCCACGCGCACGGGCCTGCTCGCCGGCAGCGACGACGGCAGCGCCACCGTGCCCACGATCGCCCCGAGCGGCACGCTCTCGCAGACCCAGTGCGTCGACGCGCACGGCGGCAGCCTCTACGTCTGCTCGTCGCAGTTCCCGCCCGACAACGCCGCCATCGCCGAATCGACGGACAACGGCGCCACGTTCCACTCGGTGCTCAACTACGTCGACACCGTCGGCCCCGTCGACTGCCCCGCGGGCACGCCGGTCGGCGATCTCTGTCCGTCCTATTGGTACATGTACGGCGCGCAGCTCGGCATCAGCTTCGACGGCGGCACGTCCGGCGGCGACGGCGGCATGATGATGATGCCGCACGGCGGCTGCGGATGCAGCATCGGCGCCGTCGAGAGCGCGATGGGCGGTCTCGGCTTCCTCGGCTTGTTGGTGGTGTTGGGGCTCAGAACAGTCGCGAGGAGCGAAGCCCGCGCGCGGCGGCGCGGTTGAGGCGGATGCGCTCTTTACGGAGCGCCGTGCACTGCGCGCACAGCTCGGCCTGCGTCATCTGACCAAGGATCGCGGTCGGGCGGCCCGGGCGTTTCCCACAGCTGCGGCACAAAACGGCGCCAGGCGGAATCGGCTCCTCCTCCTCCTCCGCTACGACAGCCGCTCGCGGCGCGCGTTTGGCCGGACTGGCCACTTTGCGCGCGGGGGCTGCTGTCTTCGCCGCTTTCTTGGGACGCGGCTTTGCGGGGCGCGTTTTGGACATGCACTAGTGTAGCACGAGGATCGTTGTGGCGCCCGTGGCTTCAGTCACAATGCCAACTCCGCGTCGTCGCTGGATTACTTCTTCCGCGACGGAGCAGGCTCGGAAACGGCGACATTGCGCTCGGCGATCTTCTTGCGCAGCGTGTTGCGGTTGAGCCCGAGAATCTCGGCCGCCTTGAGCTGATTGTTGCCGGTGCGCTCGAGCACGAGCTCGATGAGCGGGCGTTCCACACGAGAGATCACTTCCTCGTACAGATCCTCGATCGGGTAGCCTTCCATCCGCTGCAGGAGCGCGCGGATCTTGGCACGCACCATCTCTTCGAACGAGAGCTGCTCCACCGGCACGCGCTCTTCGACCGGCGGCAGCACCGCCTCGACGTCGCTGAGCTCGACGTGGCTCTTGCGGCGGCGCAAGCACAAGCGGCGCACCACGTCGCGCAGCTCGGCCACGTTGCCCGGCCACGAGTACGCGGTGAGCTTGTCCATCGCGCGCGAGTTGAACGTCAGCTTGTCGCCGCCAATCTCGCGCGACTCGCAGCGCCCGAAGTGCTCGAGCAAGAGCGGCACGTCCTCCGGACGGCGGCGCAAGGGCGGCAGCGAGATGCGCAGCGCGCCGAGCCGTTCGTAGAGCTCGGGATCGAACAGCTCGTCCGCGACCGCGCGCGACAGATCGACGCCGGTCGCCGCGATCACGCGCACGTCGCAGAACTCGCTCGTGCTGCGCTCGCGCTCCTTGGTCGCGCCGGGGCCGCGCTTGATCGCGCGCAACAGCTTGCGCTGCGGGCCGCGGCCGACGTGCGCGATCTCTTTGACGAGCAGCGTGCCGCCGTTGGCGCGCTCGAGCTCGGCCTCCACGCGCGGCGGCTCGTCGTCTTCGTCGGGATCGACGCGCACGAAGTCGTGATTCTTGCGCGGGCCGATCTCGTGCAACAGGCGCGCGACGCGCTCGCGTCCGGTGCCGCGCTCGCCTTCGATCAAAACCGGCGAATCTTCGGCCGCGGCCTGTTTGACGCGCTCGCGGAGCTCGACCATGGGAGCAGAGGTGCCGAGCAGCTGTTCGCGTAACACGAGAGCCATGACCGCGGCGTATTACGCGACTTGTCGCCCAAACTTGTCAACGACAGAAACGATCTCGCGCGGCGCGTTTTTTTCTTGATCCAGCGACGAGAAGTACGCAATCGCGATCTCGCGCACTTGCATCGGATCTTCTTCAACGGGCACGTTGAATGCGCGCTCGCGCACGTGCGCCGAGTCGCGCAGACCCTTCGTGTACCACGCGACCGCTTTGCGCAACTCGTGCACCAGACGCTTCGCGGGCGTGTGCGCGGCGATCAGATCGACGTGCCGGCAGAACACGCGCATGCGATCGCCGACCGTCGGCTCGGTCACCGGCTCGCCGGCGAGGCGCTGCTTGATGCCGCGGAAGAGCCACGGATTGCCGAGCGCGCCGCGGCCGATCATGACGGCGTCGCAGCCGGTCTCCTCGCGCATGCGGAAGTAGTCGTCGATGGTGACGACGTCGCCGTTGCCCACGACCGGCACGTGCGACGGCACCGCCGCGCGCACCTTGCCGATGACGCCGCGATCCGATTTGCCGCTGAAGCCTTGCGTGCGCGTGCGTCCGTGCACGGTGATCATCGCGGCGCCGGCCTCGACCATCGCGCAGGCGAACTCGGGCGCGTTGAGATGGCGCTCGTCCCAACCGGCGCGATGCTTCACGGTGACCGGCCGATCCGCGGGCACCGCCGCTCGCACGGCGCGCACGAGCTCCTGCGCCAGCTCGGGCTCCTTCATTAATGCAGAGCCGCACGCGCCGGCGACCACGCGCTTGGCCGGGCAGCCCATGTTGATGTCGACGAGCGACGCGCCGATGTCGACGGCCATGCGCGCCGCGCGCGCGAGCGCTTCACCTTCGCGGCCGAAGATCTGCACGCCGAAGCGACGCCCGTCGAGCGACGGCGTCATCTTGTCGATCGCCTTCTTCGCGCCTTCGACGAGCGCGTGCGCCGAGAGGAACTCGGTGATGGTGATGCCCACGCCGATCTCTTCGATCACCGTGCGAAACGGCAGATCGGTGACGGCCGCCATCGGCGCGAGCAAGACATCCGGCTCGATGGTGAGGTTCCCGACGCGCATAGGGGCTTCCCTATAGCATATCAGCAGGGACAATCGAGGTACGGAACCTCGACTTTGCGCGCCGCCGCGATGCCGTCGGCGCGCGCAGCGGCTGCGACCGTGACCAGCACGATCGCAGTCGCTACGCGCACGACGCCGTATCGGCGAACAGCGCGTCTTCGTACACGCGCACCGCGCGCAGCATGAGCAGCGCCTGCAGCACCGAGACGAGACCGTAGCCGTCGACGAGGCCGATCATCGCCGCCGTGCCCGCGCTCGAGAACGCGTGCGGCACGAAGACCAGCGAGAACACGAACAGGATCCCGTTGAGCCAGAGCGACCACGACGCCGCGTCGCGCACGCGATGCACCGCCAGGCGCGGATCGCGGCGCAAGAGCGCGAAGCCGGCGCGATAGATCTTCGCCGCGGTGATGAGCCCCGGCACCGACACCACGCCGACGCCGCCGGCGAGGATGCCGAAGAGCCCGACGACGAGGCCGGGCACGAACATCTGCCCGAACAGGAAGCAGCTGAACGCGGTCCAGCGGATGAGCCGCGGCGCTTCGTGCAAATAGCGCGGCACGTCGCCCGCGGCGCGGTACACGCCCGGCGCGCCGCGATCGGCGGCCACGCGCCCCGCTTCGATCTCGCGCCAACGCCAGCGCCAGCGCGTCTCCACGAAGACATACGGCAGAGACGCTGCGAACAGCATCACGAAGGCGATGACCGCGAACGTGACCAGCCCGTCCATCACGATCAATATTACGTGATTCGCGCGCCGATCAACCCTTCCGTAGACGCGTGGTAAAACGCCTACATGCGCGCCCTCGTGGTCGAACATGCCGAGCACGAAGGGCCAGGCCTCGTCGGCGCCGCGCTGCAAGGCGGCGGGGTGCGCGTCGAGCTCGTACGTCGCTGGGCCGGCGACGCCCTGCCCTCGCGCGACGGCGCCGGCTACGATCTCGTGCTCGTCCTCGGCGGCGCGATGTCCGCCAACGAGCCGTGGCTCGACGACGAAGCCGCGCTCCTCGCCGCCGCCACGCGCGCCGGCCGGCTCACCGTCGGCCTCTGCCTCGGCGCGCAGCTGCTGGCGCGCGGGCTCGGCGCGCGGGTCTACCCCGGCGAAATTCCGGAAATCGGGATATTCCCGATCACCCTGTCCGACGCCGGGCGCGCCGAGCCGCTCGTCGCCGGCCTCGACGGCGCCACCGTCTTCCACTGGCACCACGACACCTTCACGCTCCCGCCCGGCGCCACGCTGCTCGCCTCGTCGGCGCGCTACGCGCATCAGGCCTATCGCGTCGGCGCGCGCGGCTTCGGCGTGCAGTTCCATCCCGAGTGCGATCGCGCGACGCGCATCGACTGGGCCACGCGCGACGGGCGCGACCCGGGGCCGCTCGCCGGCGACGACACCGTCGACGCGCACGGCCGCGCGTTCGCGCGCGCGCTACTGCAGCTCGTAGGCGTGCGCGAACAGGTGTAGGAACAGCCCCTGGAACATCGCCAGCACCACCACGAGCGGCAGCTTCCACGACGGCCGCCGCGTCAGCCACACGCCGAGCGGCAGGAACGCCGGCCACACGCTCGCCGTATAGCGCCCGAGGCCGTACGCGCCCATCACGCAGAAGATGATGAACATCGGCACCGCGATCGCCGCCAGCGGCCGCCATCGCTTTTCGCGTGCGAGCGCCACCACGCCCGCCCCCGGTAGGAGCGCGAAGAACGGATAGACGAGCAACATGCGCGCCTCGCGCCAGCGCACCATGCCGTGGATGACGTTGATGTGCCCGTGCCAGCCCCACAGCTTGCGCGCCTGCATCCACGCCAGCGGATTGCCGAAGCGGATCCAGTTGTGCAGCGGCCACAAGAGCCCGACGGCGACGGGGATCAACAGCGCCGCGCGCGTGCGCCAGCGCGTGCGCGCCTCGTGCTGCGCCGACGCCAGGCCGAGCCAGCCGATCGCCGACGGCGCGCGCGCGAGCACGCCGCCGCCGAACGCGACCGCCGCCCACACGTGCCGCCCGCGCAGCGCCAGCCACATGCCGACGGCGCTGCCCGCGATCATGAGCGGCTCGGTGTAGCCGGTCGCGAAGAAGAAGGAGAACGGGTAGACCGCGAACATGAGCAGGCCGGCGCGCGCCACCTCTTCGCCGTCGGTGAGCTCGAAGACGCGATAGATCGCCACGAACGCGACCAGCGACGCCGCGTTGGCCACCAGCACCACCGCGACGAGCGATGGCACGTGCAGCCACACGAGCGGCCGCGCCAGCCACGGCAGGAGCGGCCAGAAGTTGGTGGCCATCGTCTGCGCGTAGCCGTGCTCGGCGATCTGCGCGTAGGCGCGGCAATCCCACGCGCACAGCCCATCGATCCAGCCGATCGGCGCCGCCACCGATCCGTGCGGCGTGTACAGATACGGCCACAGAAAGATGCTGAGCCCGGCGATGGCGACGATGGCGGCGTGCGAGGCCAACCACAACGTCAGCGGATAGCGCGCGCGCTCGAGCACGCGCGGACTCTACCGCGATCGGCGCGCCTGATGCTTCGGATGATGCTTCTTCTTCGGCGGCGCCTTGCGATGTCCGACGCGCTCGGGCGCAAACGTCATCGCCGGCGCCGCATCCGCTTCGGATGCGCTCTCCGCGCTCGCCGGCGTGTCCGACGCGGGGGCCGTCGCCTCGTCGTCGCGCTCCTCGGGCTTCACCGTCGCGCGCGCGAGCACGGGACGCTTCGGCGTCTCCGCCTGCGCCGCCTCCTCGTCGGGCCAGCGCACGTGATGCTTGCGCCCGACCAGCTCGTCGAAGCGCAGCGTCACGCCGATCGAGATGATGTGCGTCTGCCCGTGGTACTTGCCGTTGTTCACCGCCGGCAGCGGATTGCCCTGATCGTCGACGGAGTCGCCGTGCGCCGCGCCGTTGACCGGCGCGATGTCGCCGTCGGTGACGGTGCGATCGAGCTCGTAGACGTAGGCGTACGCCGCGTTGATCGTGAAGCCGTGCACCGAGTAGCCGAGCCCCGCCGTCACCGCGAGCTTGGGCAGCGTGTCGAAGTCGAGCCGCGTGTCCTTCGGCGCCGTCGCCGGCGAGTCGTAGTAACCGCCGACGCGGAACGAGAGCACGCCTGCCGGCAGCTGCGCGTTGTATGAGGCGCCGAGGCGCAGCGAGTAGGTGTCGTGGTAGTGGTGCACGATCGTCGGATGGATGTCCTGGAAGATCGAAAGCTCCGGGATGTTCACCTTCGGCCCGTCGCCCTGCGCGGCGCTCCAGTTCTCCCAGGTCGCGTCGAATTCGAGGTCGGCGATCTCGAACTGATCGGCGCGCAGCTTCATGAGGCGCGTCCCGAGGCGCACCACCCACGGCAGGTTGGTCGTGAAGGTCGCTTCACCGGGCGCGATCTGCATCGGCACCGCCGACGGCGCCGTCGCGTTCACCGTGCCCGAGGTGTTGAGGTAGATGGGCCCGCGCACGTTGGCGCCGATGGCCCAGAACGGCACCGGATGCACCATCAGGCCGAGCGCTGCCGTCGCCGTCGCGCCGGTGGTCTCGAGGTGGTTGGTCGAATCGCACGGCTGGTACTCGGCGTTCGGACAGACGCCCTTGGAGATGTCGGTGAACGACACGCTGCGCAGATCGAGCTTGGCGACCGCCACGTGCAGCGCGAGGCCGATGTCGAGCCACCGGGTCGCGCGCACCGCCGCCGCCACGGTCGGCAGGATCACGAGCGGCAGCGCCTGCACCAGGTCGTAGCGCGCCGGGCTCGGCACGCCGCCGACCGACAGCGGATAGGTGCGATTGCCCACCGACGACGGCCCGAACACGCCGACGGCGAACGTCCAGCGATCGAGCCCGAAGTCCGACGAGATCCCGACGAACGGCGCGAAGAACACCCCGCCGGTGTTGTGCACCGTCGGAAACGGCTGCCCGCCCCACGGCGTCGCCGCCGACGGCGCGTCGGGATAATTCCCCGCGCGCGTGAAGTCGAGCGTCGACAGCATCAAGTTGCCGTCGAGGAGCACGCGCGTGCCGCGCTGCCGCGCCAGCCCCGCGACGTTGTACTGCATCGCGGTCGCGTCATCCGCCTTGGCGGTGAAGGCGCCGCCGCGCCCGAGCGCTTCGGTCCCGTTGTCGGGAATCTCGAGCCCGCCCGCATACACGACTCGCGTGGCGGCGAGAAGGATCGCCGCGATGACTACGCCCCTCGTCGTCATCGTCCGCTACTTCGTCGGGCACCCCGGCGCGCCCGTGGGCTGGCCGGTGAGCGGGTTGGTACAAGGCGCGCACTTGTGCAGGTCGTCGCACGAGCCCTGCGAGATGCCGAGCGACTGGATGAAGCCGAAGTCGAGGCAGCTCGACAAGCACACGCCGGTGTAGCTGCCGCCGATGAGCCCGGAGCCGGTGCACGCCGTCGGCTTGAAGCTCGGATCGAGGTTCTCCTTCGGCACGCACAGATCGGTCTGCGTGTTGGTGCACTTGTCGCTGCCGAGGTCGGACTGCAACGACATCGGGATCACCGTCTTCGGCACGCACTTGCCGTACTCGGCGTTGTTCATCTTGCAGCAGTCCTGGAACACCACCTTCGGCTTGGTCGGCCCCGGATCGCACGACTGCTTGCACGCGCCGGTGTCGCTGCCGTCGACCGGCGAGTAGCACGGCACGCACTTCTCGTACGCGGCGCACACGTCCTGCGTGAGCATCGACGCCTGCGCCTTGACCTGCGGGATGACGACGTTGAGGCAGCGCCCCTCGGCGCCGTCGAGCGACGCGCAGGTCTTCGGGATGTAGTTGCCGGCCGAGACGATGAAGACGTCGGGGGCGCACAGCGTTCCCGACGGCGACGGGCAGGCAGCGAGCTGCGACGCCATCGTCGCCGGCACCAGCGACGTCTGCACGCAGTGGGCGCCGTCGCCGCACGCGGTCAGCGTCGAGACGTCGAGGAGCGGCGGGCCCGAGTACGGGCACATCGGCGGCGCCGGCTGCGCGGGCGGCGGCGTCGTTCCGCCGTCGGAGCACTCGGCCTTGCCGATGTCGCACGCGCCCGACGGCATGTTGGTGAGCGGGTTGATGCACGGCGCGCAGCGCTCGTCGGCGGCGCAGGTGTCTTGCGGCAAGAGCGACTCGTACTGCTTGACCTGCGGCACGCAGACGCTGAGGCAAACCCCGTCGGCGGCGTTGAGCGAGTGGCAGGTCGGCGGCGCCGCGCCGCCCGAGGTGATGAAGGTGTCGGGCACGCAGAAGCTCGAGCCATCCGAGCACTGCGCCAGCTGCGCCGCGACGGCGGCCGGCACCTTGTCGGCGGGCACGCAATGGGCGTTCGGCGAATCGGCGCAGACCGCGCTGCCGCACGGCGGGAGCGTCGACGGATCCATCGGCGCCACGGTCGGCGCGCTGCACTGCTGCGAGCCGTTGCCGCCGGTGCCGGCGGGGTTGTCGGGCTTGCCGCCGTTGTTCATGAGCGGCGGTCCGTTCGGGTCCGCGCCGCCGCATCCGGCCGCCGAGCCGATGATCAAAGCCGCCAGAAGAAGGCCCCTCGTCAAACGCATGCTGGCCCACATCGCAAGCCGCGGACCAGCGTTCACCCTAAGTAGTTTTGCGTAGTTGCCGCCGTGTAGGACGGTGTAGCCTGCGGTCGGCGTGAGGCAGGCGGGGAGTTCCGGCGTCAGCCGCGCGATTCCAAACTTGCATCTAAAAGGTAGGCGGGTGTAGGCTGCGCCTCGTGAAGGGGCTTCTATTAATCGGTGTGCTCGCGCTGTCGGGGTCCGCGTTTGCGGACCAGCCGAAAGGCGCGCCGGTGCCGAAGAAGATGAAGCCCGACGCGCCCGTCTACGTGATGGACAAGGACGCGCCGTCGATCGACAAGACCGTGCCGATGGCGCGGCCGCGCATCGCCTTCAAGAACAAGTAGCGCCGCGCTACGGTTTGGCGAGCTCTTCGGCGCGCGCGAGCTCTTCGGGCGTGTTCACGTTGTAGAGCGCGCGCGTGCCGGCGGGAAAGTCGAGCCACGCGGGATCGAGCTCGGCGACGAGATCGAGCATGCGCAGCTTGTCCTTCGAGAGGCGGCGCTGCACGCGCGGCAGCACCGACCTGGCGTAGCGCGCGGCGAGCGGCTGCGCCTTGCCGCCGAGGCGCGCGACCACCGCTTCGGCGGGCGGCGCGTCGCGCAGCGCCGTCACCAGCGCCGCGTCGAGGAACGGCAGATCGCAGGCGAAGACGAGCAGCGTCTCGGCCGTCGTCGCCGCCAGCGCCGACTCGAGGCCGGCGAGCGGCCCGGCGCCGGGGTGCAGGTCGGTCACCAGGCGCGCGTCGAAGTCGGCGTACGGCGTCGGATCGCCGGCGACGACGATGCGCTCGGAGACCAGCGGCGCCAGCACCTGCAGCTGGCGCGCGACGATCGGGACGCCGCCCACGCACACCAGGCCCTTGTGGGTGCCGCCCATGCGCTTGCCGCGCCCGCCGGCCAAGATCGCCGCCGCGACCATCATAGATGACATAGTATGCGCCGCATGCTCGGCAAACACGAGTTCGTTCGCGGCCACGGCCTGGGAAACGACTACCTCGTCGTCGACGGCGAGCGCTTCGGCGTCGAGCTGACGCCGGCGCGCATCGTCGCCATCTGCGACCGTCACACGGGCGTGGGCTCCGACGGAATCCTCGAGCGCGTGCCGGCGCCGGCCGGGTTCGACGCGGCGGTTCGCATCTACAATCCCGACGGCAGCGAGGCCGAGAAGAGCGGCAACGGCACGCGCATCTTCGCCAAGTTCTGCATGGACCACGGCTACGCGACGTCGGACAAGGAGCTCAAGCTGCACACGCTCGGCGGCCCGGTGTCGGCGACGCTCGTGGGACGGCAGAAGGATCGCAGCGTCATGCGCATGTCGATGGGCGGCGTGACGTTCGAGTGGACCGAGCAGCCGCTCACCGTCGGCGATCGCACGTTCTCGACGACGAGCTTGTCGGTGGGCAATCCGCACTGCGTGCTCTTCGACGCGCCCTTCGACGAGGCGTCGGCGCGAAAGTACGGGCCGCTCGTCGAGAACCACGCGAAGTTTCCGCGGCGCACCAACGTGCAGCTGATCCAGCCGGTCGATCGCGAGACGGTGCGCGCGCTCATCTGGGAGCGCGGCGCCGGCTGGACGCTGGCGTCAGGCACGTCGAGCTGCGCGGTGGCGGCGGCCTGCGTGCGCGCGGGGCTGACCGATCGGCGCGTGAAGGTGGTGATGCCGGGCGGAACGCTCGAGGTCCTCGTGGGCGACGACTGGCAGCTCGAGCAGATCGGCTTCGCGCAGGAGATCGCCGTCGGCCGCTTGTCGGCGGATCTGCTCGCCGCGATCGGCGCCTAGGGCGTGAACACCGGCGCCTGCAGCGACGCCGACTGCATCGTGATGTTGCCGAGCGAGTTGTTCACCACCGTCCAGGTGACGGTGAGGAGCTGGCCGGGCGACGACGCGGCGTAGGTGAGCTCGTAGGTCACGTTGATCGGATTGCCGCCCGTCGACGTGTAGGAGTGATCGCTCACCGCCGGCGCCGAGTTGTCGGTGAGCGACGCGTCGAGCTGACCCTCGGCGTTGAGCTGCCCGACGTAGAGCTTGAGGCGGCGCACCGTGGTGTCGGCGGGCGCGGTGATCTTGAGGCCGCCGGTGAGCACGTAGATGCCGGTGGTGCTGCCGTTGGCGTTGGTGTTCATGTGCTGCCCGCCGCCGCTGCCGCCGTCGGACCAGCGATAGGCGACGAGGCCGTCGCCATATTGCGTGGGCGCGTTGATGCCGACCTGCTGGAAGTTCGAGATCTGGCCGCCGCCGGTTTTCTTGTGGTCGAAGTCGCTGGCGCTGGAGTAGCCCCAGTGCGCCCAGTCGGCGTTGCCGTCGGCGGTGAGATCGACCGAGGCGGCCGTCGGGATGGCCTTGAGCTCGAGGAACGGCCCCTTGTGCGCGAGATCGTCGGCGGGGCCGCCGAGATCGAGGCCGGCGAGATCATCCCCGCCGATGATCACCGAGCCGTCGCTGACGCCGCCGCCGCCGCTTCCGCCGCCGTTGTCGCCCAACGGATCGATGCGAAAGTTGCAGCCCGCGAGCGCGCCGAGAACCACCAGCCATCCAACTCGCACGAAAAAAAGATAGCACATGTTCTTCGGACGTCAGAACGCGCGGCTCTGTCCGCCGTCGACGACGACGGTGGCGCCGTGCACCCACTGGGCGCGCGGCGAGCAAAGGAACGCCACCACGTCGGCGACCTCTTCGGGCGCGCCGAAGCGGCCGAACGGCAGCTCGCGCGCGACGAAGGCGGCGATGCCGTCGGGATCGGCTTTCTGACGGCGCTCCCAGCCGCCGCCGGGAAAGAGGATCGATCCCGGAGCGACGGCGTTGACGCGGATGCCGTCGCGCGCGAGATCGTGCGCCATCGCCTTGGCGAGCGACATCTCGGCCGCCTTGGCGACGTTGTACGCGGGCGCGCCCCCGCCCTCTCGCCCCCAGATCGACGTGATCATGACGATGGCGCCGCCGCCGCGCGCGCGCATGTCGGGCAGGACCGCGCGCGAGACGCGGAAGGCGGGCCAGAGGTTGCGATCGAGCGCGGCGGCGAGGTCGGCGTCGTCGACGTCGTGGAAGTCGCGTGCGCCGGAGCCGCCGACGTTGTTGACGAGCAGGTCGACGCCGCCGAACGCGGCGCGCGCGCCGTCGACGAGCGCGGCGACGCCCGCGGTCGTGGTCACGTCGCAGACGACGCCGGTCGCGTCACCGCCGGCGGGCTGCGCGCGGCGCCGGGCCTCGGCGACGGCGTCGTCGAGCGTGGCGGCGGTGCGCGCGCTCAGGACGACGCGGCAGCCTTCGCCGGCGAGCGCGAAGGCGATGGCGCGGCCGATGCCGCGTGACGAGCCGGTGACGATCGCGATCTTTCCGCGAAGGTTGAGATTCATGGCGGCGACGCTAGCACGTCGCGGCGGAAGTCAGCGCGCGGCGGGAAGCGCGCGGCGCGGCGGCGGCAGCATGCGCGGCTCGACGGCGCGCTTGACCAGGAGCTGACTGAGGCCGCGCACGATCGTGGTCGCGCCGGCGATGAGCACCGCCGCGAGCAGCCGCTTGCCGATCGGCTCCTTCTTGTACAGCGCGCGGTGCGGCTCGGCGAGCAGCGCCTTGTACGCATGCAGGCGGGCCTTGAGCCGTGGCATCAGCCGCCGGCGCTCGCGCATCCGCGCCACCGCGACGTACACGCCGAACCCGAGCGCGATCGCCGCCACCGTCGACACGCCGATGGTCACGCGCGGATGCGCCGCGAGCTGTGCGCGCACGTCGGTGACGCGCTTGACCTTGGCGATGGTCTCCTTGGCCTGCGTCGCGCGCATGCGCAGCCGGCGCTCGAGCTCCGCCACCAACGACTGCGTGCGCTCGCGCAGCGCCTCCACCTCCGCATCGACGGCGGGGATGGCGAGCTTCAGGTCGTCCGGTACTTCGCCCATGTCATCTCCTTCGAGATCTCGGCGCGGGTGCGCGCCAGCGGATTGCGGATGCGGCGCTGGTAGCCGACGAGGCCGGTGACGATCGCCGGCACGAACAGCGCGGCGGCGACGATGAGCGCGCCGGCCCAATAGCGGCCGTCGAGCGCGGCGCCGATGGCGAGCGCGGCGGCGACCAGGCAGAGGAGCACGCCGGCATACGCGCAGACGCCGGCGATGCCGAAGAGGCTGATCATGGTCTTGCCCTTCTTCAGCTCCTCTTTGGCCTCCATCGTCGCCAGCTTCACCTGTCGCTTGACCAGCAGCGAGGCGTTGGAGGTCAGCTCTTTGACCAGATCGGCGCTCGACATTGCCTCCGGCATGGAAGGTTCGTGCACGGTGACCTCCTGGGAGACGGACGATGCAGATGTCGCGCCACGCCGGACCGCGTGTTACACGTGGTACCGATGATCGACTTGCATCAGGGGTTTTCCGGGCGGGAGCTCGACGAGGTGCCGCCGACGCTGACGTCGCTGGCGGTGGTGCAGCTCGACGCCGCGGCGGCGCTGGCGCGCGGCGAGATCCGGCGCGCGGCGCGCGAGCAGGTGGCGGCGGCGCGGCTGCTCGGGCGTGCCATCGTGCAAGGCGTGCGCGAGCGCTTCCGGCGATGAGCGCGCCGGCGGCGAACGCGGTGCTCGACAGCCGCGTCGAGGACGGCGTCAAGCTGGAGCTGGTCCAGCGCGGCGACGCGTTCGACGTGCTCGTCGAGGGGCGGCGCGTGATGCGCTCCGACGCGCGGCGCGCCGAGAAGCAGCTCGTCGAGCTGGCGCTGGCGCCGCTCGGCCAGCGCAACGACATCAGCATCGTCCTCGCGGGGCTCGGCATGGGCTTCACGCTGCGCGCGCTGCTCGATGCGCCGGGCGTGGTGCGCGTCGACGTCGTCGAGGCGTCGGCGGGCGTGCTCGAGTGGGAGGCGCGCCATTTTGCCGGGCTCAACGGCGACGCGCTCAAGGATCCGCGCGTGAAGCTGCACGCGATGGATCTGGCGGCGTTCCTCAAGTCGCTGCGCACCAAGGCGGTCGAGCCCCCGGCGGGCGACGGCTGGCTCGCGCTGGTGCTCGACATGGATGAAGGTCCGGCGCTGGTGTCACGGCCCGGCAACGAGGCGTTCTACGAGGACGAGGGCATCGAGCGGCTCGAGGCGGCGCTGCGTCCGGGCGGCGTGCTCGCGCTGTGGTCGGCGACGCGCGAGCCGGCGCTCTTGCAGCGCATGCACGCGCGCATGAAGAACGTCGCCGAGATCGTGGTCCCCGTCGACCTCGACGACAAGTCGAACCTCGACTACGTCTACCGCGGCCGCCGCCCGCCGAATCCGCTCGCCGAGCCGAAAAAGCCGCTCAACTAGCGTCTACTTCGCTTCGATCTTGTCGGGCGTCACCAGGAGCGGTCGATCCAGCAGCGGGTGCGCCGGATCTCCCGGCGGGATCTTGGCGACCGTTCGTATCGTCGACCAATCACCGTTTGCCGGCGCGGGCAGCACCACGAGCGTGTCCCGATCCGTCACCACCGCCGCCACGGACTCTCCCTTTCGCAACGCCGCTTGCACGAGCAGCAGCCGCGCGGCGTCGTAGCTGTCGAGCATCTTGACCACGCGCATGCCACTGCCGGAGATGAGCTTGCGAATGGCGCCGCGATCCATCGTTCTCTCCAGGTTCTTCAACGCCAACGCGCGCAAGCCGGCATCATCAAGGCCCAGATTCTTCTTGTCCGCCGCATTCAGGTAACGAACCGAGGTCTCGCTGTCGACGACGTAGGTGACCTCGAGACCCGTCTCGCCGAGGTTGCCCGCGTGCAGCATCTTGTCGGCAGGCAGACTGCCCACCCGCACCAGCCGCGGCATGATCCTCGCGCCGTCATGCGCCAGGGTGAGCGGCGGATGGCCGATCTGCTTGAGCATCCCCAGGTACTGTCCGAACACCTGATTTCGCGCCTCGGCCGTGCTCGCTCCATTGGAGACGGCATCCGCGATGTAGCCCTCGAGGTTCTCGAGCGCGATCCGCTCCTTTTCCTTGCGGATGGCGAGCACGACCTCGTCTTCCGTCTGCCTGGCGATCGTGACTTCGAGGCCGTGGGCGCTGAGATAAGCGACAAAGTCGCGCGCGAGATCGCTGCGCGGTGACGCCATCGCGATCGTTCCGGCCAGCAATAGGGCGCCGGCCAGCGCCGCCCGCACTAGTGCGCCGCCCGCACTAGTCGCGCTCAAGGTACGTGTAGCCGACCATGCCCGCTTCGTACGAGCGCAACAGGTGGCGCGCCTCCTCGAGGGTCATCTTCTTGGCGCGGATCGCCTCTTCCGTCGACCGGCGCAGCCGCGCCACCAGATCCTCCGGCGAGTAGCTCACGTACTTCAGCACCGACGTGACGCTGTCGCCCGGGATCACGTGGTCGATGTGATACCCACCCTCGCCGAGCGACACTATCACCGTGTTCGTATCGCCGAACAGGTTGTGCAAGTCGCCGAGGATCTCCTGGTACGCACCGACGAGGAAGATGCCGAGGTGATAGTCCTCGCCCGTCAGCGGATGCAGCTCGAGCACGTGCTTGACGTCGCGGCGATCGATGAAGTTGTCGATCTTGCCGTCGGAGTCACAGGTGATGTCGGCCAGCACCGCGCGCCGCGTCGGCTCCTCGTGCAACCGATGGATCGGGAGGATCGGAAACAGCTGATCGATCGCCCACGAGTCCGGCAGCGACTGGAACATCGAGAAGTTGCAGAAGTAGGTGTCGGCCAGCGCCTTCTCGAGCCCCTCGAGCTCCTCGGGCACTTCCTTGAGCTCGCGCGTGATGCGCAGGATCTTCTGACAGATCCCCCAGAACGCCTGCTCGGCGACGACGCGCTCCTGCAGCGACAGATGGCCGAGCGCGAACAGCGTCAGGCACTCGTCCTTGTACTCGAGCGCGTCGTGGTAGACCTCGGTGAAGTTCTTGCGGCTCACCTCGCGGTACGCGTCGATGAGGTTGCGCACCACCGGCGGCGTCTCGCCCTTGAGCCCCTCGGCCTGCTCCGGGATCTTGCCGGCGTCGAACTCGCTGACGCCGAGGATGTCGAGGATCAAGACCGCGTGGTGCGCCACCACCGCGCGCCCCGACTCCGACACGATCGTCGGATGCGGAATGCCGTCGGCGTCGCACAGCTCCTGCATCGCGAACACGATGTCGTTGGCGTATTCCTGCATCGAGTAGTTCATCGACGACTGGAAGTTCGTCTGCGACCCGTCGTAGTCGATGCCGAGGCCGCCGCCGACGTCGAGGTACTTGAGCGGCGCGCCCATCTTGTGCAGCTCGACGAAGAAGCGCCCCGCCTCGCGCATCGCGTTCTTGAGCGATCGAATCGCCGAGATCTGCGAGCCGAGGTGGAAGTGCAGGAGCTCGAGCGA
>DATNAQ010000054.1:0-63267 GCA_035607415.1 Polyangia bacterium | reverse complement strand
TACGTCGAGGGCGATCCCGAGCTCTACGTCGTGCCGCTCGCCTTCGTCGGCGGCGACGAGGCGCACCGCATCGAGCGCGAGGTGCCGGGCGCGGTGGTCGCGCGCCTCGTCGTGCACGAGCGCAGCGGCGACGTCGAGGGCCTGCTCGTCGACGGCATCGCCCACGACACGCCGGCGCGCCTGATCGAGTCGATCAAGCGGCGCACCACGCTCGTCGGCGAGAAGGGCCAGCTGGCGGCGCAGCCGATGCGCGCGTTCAAGGAGGTCGCCGGCGCCGGGCCGCTGGTGCCGCGCCCGAGCGAGTTCGAGCAGACCAACTCGTCGGTGCTGATCAGCGACAAGATGCTGCTCAAGATCTACCGGCAGATCGAGCCGGGGCCCAATCCCGAGCTCGAGCTCGGCCGCTTCTTCACCGAGCGTGGCGCCACGCAGATGCCGCGCATGCTCGCCGGCGTCGAGTATCGCCGTCCGGGCGACAAGGAGTCGGCGACGCTGGCCACGGTGCAGGAGCTGGTGCCCAACGAAGGCGTGGCGTGGTCGTCGGCGCTGGCGTCGATCGATCGCTACTTCGAGCGCGTGCTGCAGGAGCGCGAGCGGCTGCCGCCGCCGCCCATGCCGACGGGCACGCTGTTGCAACAAGGCCTGCTGGACGCGCCCGATCCGATGCCCGAGCTGCTCGGCGGATTCATCGGACGCGCCAAGCTGCTCGCCAAGCGCACCGCCGAGATGCACCTGCTCCTGGCGTCGGAGCTGGCCGATCCGGCGTTCGCGCCGCAGCCGTTCACCGGCTTCTACCAGCAGTCGCTCTACCAGGGCGCGCACAAGATGTGGGTGCGCACCTGCGAGACGATGCGCAAGAAGCTGGCGCAGTTCCCCGAGGCGATGCAGCCCATCGTGCGCGAGATCTGCGATGACGAGGCGCGCATCGACGCGCGGCTGCGCGACATCACCGCGCGCAAGCTCGAGCTCGAGCGCATCCGCGTGCACGGCGATCTGCATCTCGGGCAGGTGCTCGACACCGGCAGCGACTTCGTGATCATCGACTTCGAGGGCGAGCCCGGCCGCATGTTGTACGAGCGGCGCTACAAGCGCTGCCCGCTCGTCGACGTCGCCGGCATGATGCGCTCGTTCCACTACGCGTCGGAGTCGGCGCTGCGCTCGGGGCGGCTCCGTGCCGAGGACGCCGCGGCGCTGTTGCCCTGGGCGCGGGCATGGACGGCGTGGGTGCGCGCGGCCTACGTGGGCGAGTATCTGCGCGCGATCGCCGGCGCGCGCTTCGTGCCGGTGGACGATCGCGAGAAGGAGCGCCTGCTCGCCTTCTATCAGCTCGAAAAATGCATTTACGAAATTCGTTATGAGCTCAATAATCGGCCCGATTGGGTCGAGATCCCGCTCGCCGGCCTGAGGCAGGCGATGGCGGAAGAGGGGGGGAACGGCCCGTGACACCGCCCGTGATGAAGGGACCCATGACGCCGTCGCTGCTCGGCGCGACCGACCTACACCTGTTCAACGAAGGGACGCACGCGCGCCTCTACGAGAAGCTCGGCTCGCACCTGATGGAGGTGGGCGGCGTCTCCGGCGTGTACTTCGCCGTGTGGGCGCCCAACGCCGATCGCGTCTCGGTGATCGGCGATTTCAACGGCTGGGACGATGCGAGCGCGCCGCTCAAGGCGCACGGCCAGTCGGGGATTTGGGAAGGCTTCATCGCCGGCGTCGGCGTCGGCGACATCTACAAATATCGCATCTGGTCGCGCCACAACGGCTATCGCGTCGACAAGGCCGATCCGTTCGCGGTGCATCAAGAGACGCCGCCCAAGACCGGCAGCAAGGTCTGGACGCTCGACGGCTACGAGTGGGGCGACGACACCTGGATGCGCGAGCGCAAGGAGCGCAACAGCCTGCACGCGCCGATCTCGTTCTACGAGGTGCACCTCGGCTCGTGGGCGCGCGTGCCCGAGGACCACAATCGGCCGCTGTCGTATCGCGAGCTGGCGCCGCGGTTGGCCGCGCACGTGAAGGCGCTGGGGTTCACCCACGTCGAGATCATGCCGATCATGGAGCACCCGTTCTTCGGCTCGTGGGGATATCAGGTCACCGGATATTTCGCGCCGACGTCGCGCTATGGCACGCCGCAGGACTTCATGTTTCTGGTCGATACCCTGCACAAGGAGGGGATCGGCGTGGTGCTCGACTGGGTGCCGGCGCATTTTCCGTCGGACCAGCACGGGCTCGGCTACTTCGACGGCACGCACCTCTACGAGCACGCCGATCGGCGGCAGGGGTTTCACCCTGATTGGAAATCGGAAATCTTCAATTACGGGCGCCACGAGGTGCGGAGCTTCCTGATATCGAGCGCGGTCTATTGGCTCGATAAGTTCCATATCGACGGGCTGCGCGTCGACGGTGTGGCGTCGATGCTGTATCTCGATTACGGCCGCAAAGCGGGCGAATGGATTCCGAACGAATACGGCGGCCACGAGAATCTGCAGGCGGTTTCGTTTCTGCGGCAGTTCAACGAGACCTGTTATCGCGAGCACGACGACACGCAGACCATCGCCGAGGAGTCGACGGCGTGGCCGATGGTGTCGCGGCCGACGTACATGGGCGGGCTCGGGTTCGGCATGAAGTGGGACATGGGCTGGATGCACGACACGCTCGCGTATTTCGGCAAGGATCCGGTGCACCGCCGGTATCACCACAATCAGCTCACGTTCAGAGGGCTGTACGCGTTCCACGAGAACTACGTCCTGCCGCTGTCGCACGACGAGGTCGTGCACGGCAAGGGATCGCTGCTCGGGAAGATGGCCGGCGATCGGTGGCAGCAGTTCGCGAACCTGAGGCTGCTCTATTCGTACATGTTCGCGCAGCCGGGCAAGAAGCTGTTGTTCATGGGCGCGGAGTTCGCGCAGTGGCGCGAGTGGAACCACGACGGCAGCCTCGATTGGCATCTGGCCGCGACGAGCGAAGAGCACGCGCGGATGCAGCTGTGCGTGGGGGAGCTGAATCATCTGTATCGGACCGAGAAGGCGCTGCACGTGATGGATGGCGATGCGCGCGGGATCGAGTGGGTCGAGGCCAACGACGTCGAGAACTCGGTGCTCGCGTTCTTGCGGCGGGCCGGCGACGGGGCGGGGGACGAGAGGGTGCTGGTGGTGTGCAACTTCACGCCGCTGCCGAGGCACAACTATCGGGTCGGGGTGGATGGGCCGGTGGGGGGATCGTGGCGCGAGATTTACAATAGCGACGCGGGCGTGTTTGGCGGCAGCGGGCATGGGAACGCGGGGAGGGTGGCGGTCACGCCGGTGCCGTGGCACGGACGGGCAGCGTCGTTGAATCTGATGTTGCCCCCGTTGGGGGCGTTGTTCTTGAAGGCGGACGGCTGAAGCAGAAGGTCGAGTAGCAAAATCCTGACGCGGAAGTCGCGCGTGCGGCGGGAACGCGGCGTGCGGCGTGCGGCACGGCGGTCACGGCGCGCGGCGGACCTCGGCGCGCGCGAGCCAGTCGGGCAGGGCGATGCCCACGACGCCGCCGGCGGTCCAGCCCATGCCGCCGGTGAGGTCGCCGCCGGCGTAGGCCCCGATCGTGATCGTGCGCAGGTGGACGACGACGGTGGCGCGCGGCTCGAGGAAGAATTCGTCGTCGGAGAGCGTCGGATAGCAGCGGCCGCCTTTGCCGCAGGGGATCCTCACGAAGGTCGTGACCGGCAGGCCGACGTTGCGGTAGCCGGCGGCGATCGACGCGCGCAGCTCCAGCGGGCCGTGCGCGAACACGGCGGCTACCTCGGGTCCGAGGAGCATGCCCGACAGCGACGCGCCGATGCGCTGCCCGCCGAGCTGCGGCTGCGCGCCGTCGGCGTCTCCGTCGAGCCCGCCGAAGGTGCCGCCGAGCGCGAGGTGCCACGGCGTCAGCCACAAGTAGGGACCTGCCAGGCCACCACCACCGGCGCCGTCAGCCCGAGCGCGTGCCCGTCGGCGGCGAGCCGGAGCGACGGCGCGTTCGGGCCGCCGAGCGCGTTGCCGTCGAGCCCCGCGGGCTGGCCGCTGCCGGAAAAGCTGCGATCCGACAGTGACATCGACAGCGCGCCGACGGTGACCTCGGCCGCCAGCGGCACCCCGCAGCGGCGCCCGCGGCAGCTGTGCCCGCGGTGCGAGGCGCCGGCGACCGCCGACCACGCGAGCACGAAGGCCGCGACCGACCACCCACGCACGGGGGGTCGGACGGACGTGGTGCGCGATGATTCAGCGGGTCGCGCGCGCGGATTCCGCGGCGAACCGCGCGGGTCAGTCGATCGGCGCCCCCGCCGCGATCCAATCCTGCACCGTCCGCAGCTCGTCATCCGACAACGGCGGCAGCGCCGGTTGGCTCTCGTCGAGCGGAATCGGCATGCGCCGCCCGTCGACGCGCATGCTCGGATACAGTCCGGCGTCGATCGAATCGGCCAGCGGATCCCCGCCGATCAGCTTCCGCAACAGCACGCTGCGCGCGGGATTGAACGGCGACACCCGCAGAAGCGGCGCCGGCGTCCCGCGCAACCCCACCGCCTGCACGTCGATGAGGCCGAACACCGTGTCGCGCGGATCGCCCGTCAGATCGAGCTCGCGCGTCGGCGTGCGTGGTCGCATCGAGGCGCCGATCTGCGAATGGCAATACGGCGCGCAGCCGCCGAGGATGTCGCGCACGCGCCCGTTCCACGTCGGCGCCGCCGGCGGGGGAAACGGCGTGCCGTCGTCGGTGCCGACCTGCACCGAGGCGACCACGTCGTCGCCCTGCGTGCGGTTGTCGAGCGTGACCAGCCCCGACACCAGGAGGTCGTACTGCACCCCCGGCGCCAGCAGCGAATGCGGCGTCACCACCACCGCGCGCCCGACCAGGTCGACGCGCACGTCGATGTCGAAGATGACCCCGCCCGAGCGCAGCTCGACCGGCCCGAAGCCGACGGTGTCGGGATCGGGATACCCGTCGAGCTGCACCACGAAGCGGGCGTTGCGCGGGACGGAGCCGTCGTCGCGCGCGGGCGGATCTGTGGTCACCGCCACCGACAAGGGTGCCGGCGCCGGCATCACGTACGGCGACACGTTGGAGGAGGTACAGCCGAAAGCGAACAGCACGAGCCCGAGGACGAGGGCGGCCCGGCTGCCGAACGACATCTTACGACTCGGCGTAGGTGCGGATCTGCTCGCGCATCGTCTCGTCGTTGATGCCGCTCTTCAGGTAGTCCTGAAGACAATCGGCGAGCGTGATCATCATATCCGACACGCCGCGGTCTTCGACGAGCTTGGCGAGCAGCGCGCGCCCTTCGCGGCTGTCGTCGTCGCGCAGGAAATCGCGCACCATGTCGAGCGTGAGATCGCCCTGAAAATCCAAAATCAAATTTTCGAGGAGGTACTGGATGAGCTGTTTCACGGGACGAGTCCTCCCTCGTGATGCGCTGTGGGTTTCGAACCGTTGCTAATATAATATTTTGCGAGGCGCGGCAAGCTTGTCGTCCAAACTTTTGATCGTCAGCTTCAACGTCTGTCCGGCTCCGGACCGGCATGGCGTTCAGCTGCTCAATGTCTTGAAGGCGCTGGCGCCGCGTTACACCGTCGACGTTTTGACCATTCGCGCCGGGACGATGCCCTTCCAGGAGCGCTTCATGAAGACGCGGATGCTGCGCGTCCCGGTGGTCGGCGCCCTGCCCGAAAAGGTCGACATGTTCCGCCGCGCCATCCGGCGACAGCTGGAAGGCGAGGAATACGACGTCATCCACCTGCGGTCGGCCTGGGGCGGCCGGGCCGCGTTCGCAGGCGCCTCCGGGCGCATGGTGTACGAGATTGCGCGCTCGCCCGAGGGTGAGCCGCGCGCCGCCGACGAGGCGCTCGGCGAGGCGCTCGCCGCCGAGGAGCAGATGTGCCTCGAGCGCGCCGACCTGATCCTGGCGCCCACCGAGACGGCGCGCGACGTCCTGACCACGCGCGGCTTCGGCGCCAGCGTCGAGGTGGTGCCGCCCGGCGTCGACATCGATCGCTTCGACTGGGAGCCGGCGGCCGCCATCGACCGGGCGCCGCGCATTTTGTACGCGGGCCGCATCGGCGGTGGGCGCGGCCTGCGCACGCTCCTGCGCGCGCTCCAGATCGTGCGCCACCGCCGGCCGGTCAAGCTCGTGCTCGCCGGCGCCGTCGACGACGGGTTCGCGCCGCTGCTCGACGAGGCCATCGCCGACGCCGAGCTCGGCGACGACGTCGAGCGCCTGGGCGCCATCGAGCACGACGACATGCCGCGCGTGATCGCGCAGGCCACCCTCTGCGTGGCCCCGGCGGCGCCCGACTCGGAGCGCCCGCTCGCCTCGTTCCCGACGAAGCTCCTCGAGTACATGGCCTGCCGTCGCGCCGTGGTGGCGCCGCGCCGCGCCGCGGTCCAGGAGGTCATCACCGACGGTCAGGACGGCCTCCTGTTCGAGCCGGGCAACGAGATGGACCTGGCCAAGCAGCTCGGCCGCCTGCTCGACGACGCCACCCTGCGCGAGCGGCTCGCCGAGGCCGGCTACGACCGCGTGCGCGCGCGCCATCCGGCGTCGGCCGCGCGCCGTCGCCTGCTCGAGGCCTACGCGCGCCTGCTGCCGCCCTCGGAGTGGGCCAAGCCGGCGGCCGCGGTCTCGCCGATCGACGCCTTGCCGTCGCGGCCGGACACCACGACCTCGCGCCGCCCCCTGCCCGAAACCGTGCCGCTCGACGGGCGCGCCGCCGGCGAGCGCTCGGGCGAGATCCACATCCAGTCGCCGCAGCCGGACCAGCCGGTCGTGGCCGGCGAGATCGTCATCGAGATCGAAGCGCCGCCGCCCGGCGAGGATCTCCTGCGCGACGCGCTCGAGCAGGCGTTTGCCGACGAGGAACGGGTCACCGGCAAGTTCACCGCCATCGCCACGCCGCTCGGGCTCGAGGTCGAAGAGGACGTGGGCGTGTCGATGAGCGACGAGCTCGCCGACGAGAAAACCGAACAGCGACCTTTGCGTCCGAAGAAGACGTCAGGCTAAGATACGCCGCGGAAGGGGGTGATTCCGACCGTCCCGTTCGACCTCATCCTCAGCGTCTTCATCGGTCTCGTCTTCTCGGCCTGCGCGCGCGTGCAGTTCGCCGGTGGCGGCACGCCGTGGGGACGCGAGCTGGCGGCGGTGCTCTCCTTCGAGGGCATCATCGTCTGGCCGGTCGCGCTCTATTTCTATCTCGTGCATCCCGCCTGGTCGTGGATGTACCTGATCGATCCCGCGCGCCTGCCCTGGGGCATCGTCGTCCTGGTGCTGCTCGCCTACGTGGCGACGCTGCTCGCCGGCTACCTCGGCGGCTGGGCGCTGGTGCGCGTGGGCAAGGAGAAGATCCTGTTCGCCGCGCTCGCCGTCGTCGGCGTGGGGCTCATCGTGTTCCTCATCGCCGCGCGCCACCGCATCTCGCACACCGGCACGTTCGACGAGTTCCACGCCGGCCACGCGCTCGCTCTCGGCGAAGGCAAGCTCGGCTGGGCGCTGGCGGCGGCCTCGACGGGCGTGGCCATCGCGGTGGTGCTGGTCGGATTCACCTTGTGGGAGCAGGGCAAACGTTCGCGCTAGTAGTAGGATCATGATAGGGTCGCCCTGAATACGATGACGATGCGCCCTGTTGCGCTCCTGGTGGCAATCGCCCTCGGCGGCTGCGGACCCATCGAGTACATCTCGACGGTCACGTTCGAAGCCTCCAAGGCGGTGCAGGAGGCCAAGGCGTCGCGTGCGCCCGAGCTGGCGCCGTACGAATACACCGCCGCCGTCGAGTATCTGCACAAGGCGCGCGAGGTCGGCGGCTATGCGCGCTATCACGAGGCCATCGAGTTCGGCAAGAAGGCGCGCGACTACGGCCACGAGGCGGTGAAGCTGGCGCGCGAGCGCGGGACCAGGTCGGAATGAAGCGGCTCGCCCCGTGGTGCGGGCTCGTCTTGCTCGTCGGCGGCCTGCCGCTTCTCGCCGGCTGCCCGGGCAACGACCTGCGCGGGCGCACCCACGGCATCCGCGACCTCATCCGCGAGGCGCGCGAGAACGGCGCCTACAAGTGCGCACCGCGCGAATTGGCGATGGCCGAGTCGCACCTCGAGTTCGCCAACACCGAGCTCGACGACGGCAAGTACTTTCCGGCCAAGCGCGAGGTCGCGATCAGCGAGGACAACGCGCGCCGCGCCATCGACCTGTCGCCCAAGGAGCGCTGCAACCCGCCGCCGCCGCCCAAGGTCGTCGACACCGACGGTGACGGAATTCCGGATAAATCCGATAAGTGCCCGACCGAGCCCGAGGACAAGGACGGCTTTCAGGACGCCGACGGCTGCCCCGATCTCGACAACGACAACGACGGAATTCCGGATAAAACCGATAAGTGCCCGAACGAGGCCGAGGACAAAGACGGCTTCGAGGACGAGGACGGCTGCCCCGACCCCGACAACGACAAGGACGGCCTCCTCGACGCCGACGACAAGTGCCCCAACGAGGCGGGACCCAAGGAAAACGGCGGCTGCCCCGACAAAGACAAGGATGGCGACGGCGTCGTCGACCGGCTCGACAAGTGCCCCGACCAGCCGGGCCCCGCCGACAACGACGGCTGCCCGAAGCCCAAGTTCATCGTCGTCACCAAGGAGAAGATCGAGCTCAAGCAGAAGGTCCACTTCGCGACCAACAAGAGCACGATCTACCCCGACTCGTTCCCCATGCTCACCGAGGTGGCCGAGGTGCTAAAGTCGCGCCCCGAGATCAAGGTGCGCATCGAAGGCCATACCGATTCGCGCGGCACGCTCAAGCACAACATGAAGCTGTCGCAGGATCGCGCCGAGTCGGTTCGTACGTTCCTCGTCGAGCATGGCGTCGCCATCGACCGCATGGAGGCGCGCGGCTTCGGGCCGACCCAGCCGATCGATGACAACCGCACCTCGAAGGGGCGCGAGAACAATCGCCGCACCGAGTTCATCATCACGTCGCAGTAGGGGGGTCGCAGAGGATCTCATGCGTCTGTCGTCGTCGGTCATCGCTGCCTCGATCATTGCCGCTTGCACGCTCGCGTCGTCGTCGGTGCGCGCCGAGGACGTCGACAAGCAGGTGCAGAAGATGAACAAGCGCGCGATGGACGACTACGACTCGCTCGAGTTCGAGTCGTCGCGGCGGACCTTGCAGGACGCGGTGCAGATGCTGCGCGCCAACGGCATGGACGAGACGCCGCTGGCGGCCAAGACCTACGCCAACCTCGGCATCGTCTACATCAACGGCTTCAAGGACCGGAACCGCGGCCAGCAGCAGTTCGTCAACGCGCTCAAGATCCAGTCCGACTACCGCCTCGACCCGGCCGTCGACACGCCCGAGCTCGCCGAGGCGTTCGCGGCGGCGCAGAAGCAGGTCGCGCGGATGGGCAACAAGCCCAAGCCGACCCCGCCGACCCCCACGCCGACGCCGCCCGAGCCGACCCCGCCGACGCCGACGCCACCGACGGGCGGCGAAGAGGTGCACGGCCTCGTGCATACGCCCGTCGACGAGACGCGGCCCAACACGCCGATCCCGGTGCGCGCCAAGCTCGGCAGCGACGTGGGCGCCACGCGCGTGTTCCTCTTCTTTCGCGGCTCGGGGCAGTCGGATTTCCTCTCGGTGCCGATGAAGAACACGAGCGGCTCCGAGTGGGTCGGCGTCATCCCCGCCGAGGCCGTGACCGGCAAGTCGCTGCAGTACTACCTCGAGGCGCGCGACGCGCGCGGGCGCGCGGTGGCCAACGCCGGCTCGGGGCCGAACCCGTTCGTCGTCGTGATCTCGGAGACGGCGGCGCCGCCGACGAATGTCCCCGAGGTCGACGTCGAGGATCCGCTCATGAAGGAGCGGCTCGCCAAGCGGCGCAAGGAAGAGGAGCACAAGTCGACGCGCGACCACGTGTTCGTCTTCGTGATGCCGGGCTTCGGCTTCGGCGTCGAGCCGGCGGGCAATCACACCGAGGTGGCCTGGCAGTTCCAGACCCAGGGCGCCAACGCGCAGAAGTACATCCAGCAGCCGGTCGGCGCCACGGGCATCGCGGTGGCGCCGTTCCACCTCGCCGTCGAAGTCGGCTATCTCATCACGCCCAAGATCTCGGTGTCGGTGCTGGGCCGCTTCCAGCTCGTGACCGGCGCCAACGCCCAGACTGTGCACACCGGGATGGAGCAGGGCGCGACGACCAAGGCGTTCGGCGCCGTCGCGGTGCTGGCGCGTGCGCGCTACCGCTTCCTCGAGGGCCGCTTCCACCCGTACATCCAGGTCAACATCGGCGGCGGCGAGATCCGCCACGTGCTCGACATCTCGTCGGCCGAGGGCGAGCCGCCCAACGGCCATCCGCTCGTCGACGCCTACTCGGCGAACCTGTGGAACACGTCGGCGGCGGGCACCGTCGACCAGACGATGCTCCAAGAGGTGTGCTCGAACCACAAGAGCTGCTCGGACACCATCTCGCTCGGCTACCTGTTCATCGGCGGCGGCGGCGGCATCTGGTACGACTTCGCCTCGCACTTCGCCTTCATCCTCGACGTGAACCTGCTCGGCGGCATCGGCACGAGCGATCGGCAGTCGGGCTTCAACATCGACGTGCAGGCCGGGCTCGGCGCGCACTTCCTGTAGTCGTCGCTTGTAGCCGTGGGACGGAGAATCAGCAGCTCGGCTTGGTGCAGCCCGGGGGCGCGTTGCCCTCGGAGGCGTACGTGACGGTGACGGTGTAATCGCCGCAGCTGTTGGCGCCGGCGATGCCGCTGACCTGGAAATACCAGTCGGTGTCGTCGCTCGATGTGCAGGTGCCGCACCACTGCACGCAGATTCCCGTCGAGCTGTAGTTCTTCCAGGTGTTGTCGCAGGTCTCGTTGTTGTTGTCGACGGAGAGCAGGAGGCCCGCCTGCCCCGACACCGTCACCGACGCGGCGTACGACTGCGACGTGAACGGCACGCAGGTGTGCGACCCCTCGGAGAAGTGCACGTGGATGGTGTCGAGGTCGCCGGCGGGCAGGATGCGGTTGGTCGTGATGGTCGTGGTGCTGCCTTCGCTGGTCGTGTTCGACTGGCCGCTGCAGGCGTTGTCGCTCTCGCCGGGGTCGGCGGTGCCGTTGGTCTCGCAGCCGTTGTCCGCGCCGGGTGCCGCCGGGTCGCTGCAGTCGCTGAACGGCGCCGCGCAGGTGGGCGTGCACAGCCCGTTGGTGCACGCGCGCGCCGAGGTGCCCGACGCCGAGCAGGCGCGGCCGCAGGCGCCGCAGTTGTTGACGTCGCCGGTGGTCGTGTTGGTCGTGCAGCCGCCGCTCTTGTCGGCGCCGCACGCGCCCCAGCCGCTCGTGCAGGTCGGATTGCAGAACCAGCCGGCGCCCTGCGTGGTGCACGTGGTCGTGCCGTGCGGGTTGGTGCAGGCCTTGCCGCAGCCGCCGCAGTTGTTGGGGCCGGTGGTGTCGACCTCGCAGCCGTCGTTGGGCATCGTGTTGCAGTCGGCGTGCGTGGCGTCGCAGGTCGGCTGGCAGACGTAGCTGTTCCCCGACGCGACGCAGGCGTTGGTGCCGCCCACCTGCTGGCAGACGGTGCCGCAGCCGCCGCAGTTCATCGGCGTGTCGAGCGGGGTCTCGCAGCCGTCGGCCGGGTTGTGGTTGCAGTCGGCGTAGCCCATCGGGCAGCCGGCGCAGGCGCCGCAGTCGGCGGGGCAGGTGTCGCACGCCTCGCCGCTGCCGGCGGTGCAGACGCCGTCGCCGCAGCGCGGGGCGACCGAGAAGTCCTGCTGCGGCTCGCCCGACGAGAGATCGTCGCTGCCGTTGCCGCCGACGCCGCCCGCGTCGTCGACGACGGCGCTCGGCTTGGCACATCCTGCGGCGGCGAGGAGCGCGCCGAGGAAGCAGACGCGGCAAACAGCGACCACGAGCGGAACATAGCACGTCGGACAGCAAAGCGGAATGTGGCGGCAGCGACGCACTGGCGAATCCGGTTCCCGACGGGGTAGTGTGTTTGCCCGTGTCGCGACCGACCCGCCAATTAACCCTCGTCGATTGTTTCGGCCTGGGCATCAACGGCATCGTCGGTTCCGGCATCTTCCTCTTGCCGGCGGCGCTGCAGCGACGGGCCGGCTCGCAGTCGCCGCTGGCCTGGCTGGTGGTGGGCGCGTTGTGCACGCTGATCGCGCTCTGCTTCGCGGAGGCGGCGTCGCGCACCGATCGCTCGGGCGGGCCGTATCGCTACGCGGTCGAGGCGTTTGGGCCGCTCGTCGGCTTCGCGGTCGGCTGGATCACGATGATCTCGTCGCTGCTCGGCTACGCGGCGGTGGCGCGCGGATTCGCCGAGCACGCCGCGTATCTCGTGGGCGGCGGTGACAGCGTCGTGGCGCTCGCGCTGTGCGTCGTGGCGGTCGTGGTGTTCCTGGCGATCGTCAACGTCATCGGCGTCAAGCTGTCGGCGCGCACCGGCGATGTCATCAGCGTGATCAAGGTGCTCGGGCTGCTGGCATTCGTGGGGGTTGGCCTGTTTTTCGTGAAATCAGGAAACCTGCACGCCGCTCCCGCGCCGGCCAAGGGCGAGACGCCGGGCCTCTTCGCGGCCGCGTTCGCCGGCCTGTTCGCCTGCACCGGCTTCGAGTACGTGCCGGTGCCCGCCGGCGAGACCATCAACCCGCAGCGCACCATCGGCCTCGCCATGGTCGTCTCCGTCGTCGGCGCGACGCTGCTCTACATGGTCGTGCAGACGGTGGCCATGGGCGTCCTACCGACCATCGGCAGCTCCGAGCGCCCCATCGTCGACGCCGCGCGCGCCTTTGCCGGCAACGGCGGCGCCACCGCCATCGCCGTGGTCGCCACGCTGTCGGCGCTCGGCTTCTGCGTCGGCTCGGCGATCGTGGTGCCGCGCTACATCGAGACCTTCGCGCAGGACGCGTTCTTGCCGCGCATCCTCGCGCGGCGCTCGGCGCGCTTCGACACGCCGGTGATCGCGATCATCGCCACGTCAGTCCTCACCATCGCGCTCGGTGCCACGCTCGACTTCGACAAGCTCGCCGACGTCTCCAACGTCGCCATCGTCGCGCAGTACATCTCGACCTGCATCGCCATCATGATCTGGCGTCATCGCGATCCCACGCCCGCCGGCTTCCGCCTGCCGTTCGGCCCGGTGATTCCGCTCCTCGCCATCGCCGGCTCGGTGCTCTTCCTGTTCCACGTCTCGCGCGTCGAGCTCCTGTTCGGCGCCGCCTTGCTCGTCGCCGGGCTCGCCTTCGGCGCGGCGACGCGGTTTTTCCGCCGCCCGCGCGCGGCCTCGGCGTAGACTGCCGCCCATGCCAGGCTCCGTCGGTGCCACGCTGTACGCGATCTACAAGACCGCGGCCATCTCGGTGCCCACGGTGACCGACGCGCTCCTCGGCCGCCTGACGCTCGAGCGCGCCGATCGGCGCCTGAGCGATTGGTCGCGCAGCATCGTGCGCCACGCCGACGTCGATCTCACCGTCGAGGGCCTGCATCACGTCCCGCGCGACCGCGCGTGCGTGTACATGTCGAATCACCAGAGCCACCTCGACATCCCGATCCTCTACAGCATCTTCCCCGGCACCTTGCGCATGGTCGCCAAGGCCGAGCTGTTCAAGGTGCCGGTGTGGGGCCGCGCCATGCGCGCCGCCGGCTTCGTGCGCGTGACGCGCTCGGGCGACCGCGCCGAGGCGATCGCCGCGATGAAGGAGTGCGCCGAAGCCATCTCCGGTGGCGTGAACGTCTGGATCGCGCCCGAAGGCACGCGCTCGATCGACGGCAAGATCGCGAAGTTCAAGAAGGGCGGCTTCATCCTGGCGCGTGACACCCGCGCCGACATCGTCCCCATCGGCATCGACGGCAGCCGCGACATCCTGCCCAAGAACACCAGGATCTTCCAAAGAGGCGCGCGCGTGAAGGTGTCCTTCGGGGCGCCGATCGCCGTTGGCAGTCGCGATCTCAACGAAGTGTCTGCCGAGGTGCGCGCCTTCATCGTCGGCCACGTGACCGAGCCGAACGACTGATCTATAATCGAGCGTGGTGGACACCGACGCGCTGGCCGAGCTCGCTGAATCGTCGACGCGCGACGAGTTCGTCGAGAAGCAGCCGCATCAGTTCCTGGTCCTCGAACAGGCGTTGGACTCGGTCGAGGTGCAGTTCTCCACGCAGGTGGTCGACCCGGTGTCGCTGAAGCGCTCGGTTTCGAAGCGCACCGCGAACATCGAGGTCCTCCCGGTGGAGAAGGCGCCAGGCAACCCCTATCCCGATCGCGTCTCGGTGGGCCGCGCGCGCAACTGCGACATCGTCATGCGCGACCCGTCGGTGTCGAAGCTGCACGCGCACTTTCGCGTCGGCGGCCCGAAGCTCGAGATCGTCGACATCGACTCGCAGAACGGCACGCGCGTGAACGGCCGTCCGCTGGCCCCTCATCAGCCGGCGCCGGTCTCACCGGGCGACACGATTTTGTTCGGCAGCGTGGCCTGCAAGCTCGTGGACGCGGGGGCTCTGTACGATCTGCTGCGCTAGGCGGGGGCGCTCGGGAGGGGGTGCGGTGGGCGCCGTAATCGCCACGATCGCTGCCGCGTCGAGCGGCAGTAGACCGACGGGCCGCCCCCCAGCGAGGGGCGCTGCGTTGCGGCGGGTGGCACCGCATGTGTCTTTTTCGCCTGCGCGCAGCGGAGCGACGTCGAGGTAGCATCGGCTCGACCGAGCGCAGCGAGCACAGCCGAAAAAGACACATGCGGTGACAGGACCCGCCGCCCACCGCATCCCCCCGAGCCCTTGCCCTCTACGTCGCGCGCGGCAGCGTCACCGTCACGAGCGTCCCACCATCGGCGGGACAATCGAACTCCACCGCGCCCTTGTGCTCGTCGATGATGCGATGAACCGTCGCGAGCCCCAACCCCGTGCCGCCGTCCTTCGTCGAGAAGAAGGGCTCGAAGATGCGCGCGCGATGCTCGGCGGCGATGCCGGGCCCGCGATCGCGGAAGGTCACCGTGACGCGATCGCCGCGCGCGCGCGCCTCGACGGCGATCGGCTGCTTCGGCGCCGCTTCGGCCGCGTTGCGTAGGAGGTTCCACACGACCTGGCGCAGCTGCGCCGGATCCACGTCGACGAACACGGCTTCGTCCGCCGCCAGCGTCACCGGCGCTTCGCCGAGCCGCTTGTCGTTCTCGAACACCTTGAGCATCTCGGCCAGCATCGCCGCCACGTCCATGCGCTCCGGCTCGAGCGTGCGCGGCCGCGCGAACTCGAGGAGCTCGGTGATGAGCCCGTTGAGCCGCTCGACCTCGCGCATGACGATCGACATCAGCTCCTTGTTCTCGCCGGGCATCCTCGGCGGCGCCGCGTCCGACTGCATCGTCTGCGCGAGCAGCTCGATCGATCCCGAGATCGCCGCCAGTGGGTTGCGGATCTCGTGCGCGATGCCCGCCGCCAGGCGTCCGACGGCCGCCAGCCGCTCGGTGCGCTGCATCGCCGCCTCCATGCGCCGCAGCTCGGTCAGGTCCTGGAAGTTCACGATGCGCCCGACGTTGCGCCCGCTCGAGTCGACCAGCGGCGACAGCGACACGCCGAGCGTGCGCTCCTCGGCGCCGCCCACGCGCTGCGTGACCTCGCCGCGGCGCAGCGCGCCTTCGCCCGCCGCCGCCTGCAACGCCGCCAGCGCCGGCATGATCTCGACGAGCGGCCGCCCGATGGCTTCGCCGGCGCCGCGCTCGATGATCTCCGCCGCCGCGTTGTTGAACGTCAGGATCCGCCCGTCGCGTCCGACGGTGATGAGCCCCGAGGTCAATCCGCGGATGACGTCCTGGTGCAGCGCCGCCAGATCGCGCAGCTTCAGGCCCTGCGACGCGATGTGCTCGCCCGCGCGCCTGAGCTCCGTCGCCAGCCGCGTCGCGAGGGCTCCCGTCGCCGCGAACGCGACCGCGTTCACAGCGAGCGAGCGGATGAGCGTCCGCAGCGGCACGCCCGAGCTGCCGATGCCGTCGCCGAGATACAGCAGCACCGCCGCCGCCGCCGCCAAGAGCGCGCCGCGCCCGAGCACGAAGGCCGCGCCGACGACGACGAGGATGTACATGAAGGCGAAGGTCGACTCGGCGTTGCCGGTCAGGTGCACGAGCAGCGTCGTGAGCACCAGGTCCGAGCCCACCTGCACCGCCGCCAGCCGCCCGACGTGCTGCACGCGCGGCAGCATCAGCGCGAAGACGATGGTCAGCCCATACGTGGCGACGATGAGCCCGAACAGCGTGCCGACGAGCGGCGAGGTCGACTCGTTCGCTCCCGCGCCCACCTCCGCGGCCAGCGCCGACGCCAGGAGCAGCGTCACCAGGCCGACGCGAAACAACATCACGTAGGTGAGCCGCGTCCGCGCAATGTCGGCGAACGGCAGCGCGCGCCCGCTCGGCTCGGCGCCGGGGGCCACGGGCGCTGCCGGCACGCCCGCCCGCAGGCGCGCCGGCGACGACGCCACGGCTAGCCTCCGGACTTGATGTTGCCGGCCATCTCGAAGATCGGAAGGTACATCGAGATGATGAGACCGCCGACGATGCCGCCGAGGAACACCATCATGAGCGGCTCCATCAGCTTGGTGAGCGCGCTGACGGCGACGTCGACCTCGTCCTCGTAGAAGTCGGCGATCTTCGACAGCATGGCGTCCATGGCGCCGGTCTGTTCGCCGACGCCGATCATCTGCACGACCATCGGCGGGAAGGCCTTGGTCTCCATGAGCGGCTCGGCCATGTTCTTGCCTTCGGAGATCTTCTGCCGCGCGTACATGACGGCGTCGTGGATGACCACGTTGCCCGCGGTCTTGGCCACGATCTCCATGGCGTCGAGGATGGCCACGCCCGACGCCATCAAGGTGCCCATCGTGCGCGTGAAGCGCGCCACCGCGATCTTGCGCATGACGTTGCCGATGATCGGCGCCTTCAAGATGAATTTGTCGAAGAGCGCGCGCCCCTTCTTGGTTCGAATGGCCGCGGGGACGCCGATGACGATCGCCGCCAGCGATCCCATGATGATGACGAAGTGATCGAGGAACGCGTTGGAGATGTCGATGACGATCTGCGTGGGCTTGGGCAGCGCGCCGCCGCCGAAGTCCTTGAACATGTTTTCGAAGACGGGAATGACCTTCCACATGATCACGACCACGACGAGGACCGCGACGACCAAGATCGAGATGGGGTAGACCATCGCGCCCTTGACCTGCGACTTCAGCTTCGACGCTTTTTCGATGTAGATCGCGAGGCGCGTCAGGATCGAGTCGAGGATGCCGCCGACCTCACCCGCCTGCACGAGGTTGGTGTAGAGGTCGTCGAAGATGCGCGGGTGCTTCTTGAGCGCGTCGGAGAACGTCGAGCCGGACTCGACCTGCGCTTTGACGTCGAAGAGCGCCTTCTGGAAGATCTTGTTGGGCGACTGCGACGCGAGGATGTCGAGGCACTGCACGATCGGCAGACCGGCGTCGATCATCGTCGCGAACTGTCGCGTGAAGACGACGATGTCCTTCTCGGGGACGCCCTGGCCCCAGCCGAACGGCAGCTTGATCTCGATGTCCTTGGCCTTCTTCTTGGCCTTCGACATCGTGATGCCTTGCGAGCGCAGCCGGTTGGCGACCTCCGGCTCCGCCTCGGCATCCATGACGCCTTTGCGGACTTCGCCGGCGCGCGTTCTACCTTCCCATGCGAATTGTGCCATCGACTACCTCGCCGCCTGACGTTGGCCGGGCGGCGTCGTCGGCCCGCCGCCGTTGGCGATCATGTTGCGGAGCTCGTCGGCATCGGAGCTGTATTCGAGCGCCTGCTCCATCGTGATCTGCTTCTTCGACACGAGCGAATGCAGCGCCTGATTCGCGGTCTGCATGCCGTGCTTGGCCTGGCCGAGCTGCATCTGCGAGTAGATCTGGTGGATCTTGTCTTCGCGGATGAGGTTGCGGATGGCCGGCGTCGGGATCATCACCTCGAGCACCATCGCGCGGCCGCCCGACGGCTTGGGCACCAGCGACTGCGAGAGGACGCCCTCGAGCACCATCGACAGCTGCGCGCGGATCTGCGGCTGCTGATAGGCGGGGAAGGCGTCGATGACGCGGTTGATCGTCGAGACGCAGCCGTTGGTGTGCAGCGTGCCGAAGCAGACGTGGCCGGTCTCGGCGATGGTGAGCGCCGCCTCGATGGTCTCGAGATCGCGGAGCTCACCGACGAGGACGACGTCGGGATCCTGGCGCAGGATCGACTTGAGCGCCTTCTTGAACGACTGCGTGTCGGCGCCGACCTCGCGCTGGTTGACGATGCAGTTCTTGTGCTCGTGCAGGAACTCGACCGGATCCTCGATGGTCACGATGTGCCCGTGATCGTCGGTGTTGATCTTGTCGAGCATGGCGGCGAGCGTCGTCGACTTGCCCGAGCCCGTGGGGCCGGTGACGAGGATGAGCCCGCGCGGCTTTTTGCACAGCTCCTGCACGATCGGCGGCAGGCCGAGCTCGTGGAAGGTTCGAATCTTGAACGGGATGAGTCGGAAGGCGCCGGCCACGGCGCCCTGCTGCACGAAGATGTTGGCGCGGAAGCGCGCGAGCCCTTGAATGCCGAACGACATGTCGAGCTCGTTGTGCTCTTCGAACTGCGCCTTCTGTGAGTCGGTGAGCACCGAGTAGCAGATCTTCTTGGTGTCGTCGCCGGTGAGCGGCTCGGTCTTGAGCTTGACCAGGTTGCCGTCGAGCCGGATCTGCGGCGGCGAGTTCTTCGTGATGTGAAGATCCGACGCGCCGTTGTCGACCATCGTCTTCAGAAGCTGTTGAAGGGAAGGAGGCATCAGCTCACTCCGTTTCGCTGCGCTTCGCTCATCAATCAGCCACCGAAACGCGCAAGACTTCCTCCACCGTGGTGATGCCCGCGATCAGCTTCTCGATGCCACTCATGCGCAGCGACTTCATGCCGCCGCGGATGGCCTCGGCTTTCACTTCCGCCGTCGACGCGCCCTGGAGCACGAGCTCCTTGAGCGGCTCGGTGAACGCCATGACCTCGTAGATGGCGATGCGGCCCTTGTAGCCGGTGTTCGAGCAGGTGCGGCAGCCGGCGCCTTTGTACATCTGCAGCTTCTGCGCGATGTCGGGCTTCATGCCGAGGTCGGTCAGCGCCTTCGGGTTCGACTCGATCGACTGCTTGCACTCGCTGCAGATCTTGCGCGCGAGGCGCTGCGCCAGGATCAAGTTGACCGACGCGGTGACGAGGAACGGCTCGACGCCCATGTTCAACAGACGCGACACCGTCGACGGCGCGTCGTTGGTGTGCAGCGTCGAGAGCACGAGGTGGCCGGTGAGCGCGGCCTTGACCGCGATTTCCGCCGTCTCGAAGTCTCGAATCTCGCCGACCATGATGATGTTCGGGTCCTGTCGCAAGAACGAGCGCAGCGCCGTGGCGAAGTTGAGGCCCACGTCTTCGTGCATCTGCACCTGGTTGATGCCCATGAGGTTGTACTCGACGGGATCTTCCGCGGTGCTGATGTTGCGCGTGGTCTTGTTGAGCTCCTGCAAGGCCGAGTAGAGCGACGTCGTCTTGCCCGAGCCCGTCGGGCCGGTGACGAGCACCATGCCGTACGGCTGGTGAATCGCCTTCATGAAGTCGGCGAGCTGCTTGTCCTCGAAGCCGAGCTTGGTCATGTCGAGCTGCAGGTTCGACTTGTCGAGGAGTCGAAGGACGATCTTCTCGCCGAACAGCGTCGGCAGGACCGAGACGCGGAAGTCCATCTCCTTGTCCTTGCCGAGCTTGAGCTTGATGCGTCCGTCCTGCGGCAGGCGGCGCTCGGAGATGTCGAGCGACGACATGATCTTGATGCGCGAGGTGACCGCGTTCTTCAGCTTCAAGGGCAAGGGCGGGTTCTCTTCGTAGAGCACGCCGTCGATGCGGTAGCGGACGCGGAACGCCTTTTCGTACGGCTCGATGTGAATGTCCGACGCGCGCTTCTTGATCGCGTTGAGCAGGATGACGTTGCACAGCTTGATGACCGGGGCCTCGCCCGACGCCTTCTCGAGGTCGACGATGTTGACGTCGTCATCGTCGCCGCCGATCTCGACGGAGTCGGCGTCGATGTCGCCGAGCACGTCGTCGTAGGTGACCTGCTTCTCGTAGTAGCGCGTGATCGCTTCGTCGATGGCGACTTCGCTGGCGACGACGACCTCGATGTTGAGGCCGGTGCGGAACTTCAGATCGTCGATGGCGTAGATGTTCGACGGATCGGACATCGCCACGATCAGCGTCGCGCCCGCACGATTGACGGGCAAAAGCTGGTGACGCTTGGCGAGCTCGGCCGGGACCAGTTGCAGCACGTCGGGCGAGATCTCGAAGTCCGACAGGTTGATCGACGGAACGCCGTACTGCTTCGAGAGGAAGGTGGTGAGCTCCTGCTCGTCGAGGATGCCTAGCTTGGTGAGGCTGTATCCAAGGCGTGCACCAGTTTTACGCTGCTCCTCTTGCGCCTTCTGCAGCTGCGAGAGCGAGATCAGATTCTCGCGGACCAGCAGCTCTCCGAGTCGACTCATTCACGCTCCATGGATGCGGATAGACACACAGATCAGAGCGTTACCGAGGATAACAGGCGCGTACAGGTGGGTCAAGGGAGCGGTCAGCTGCAAAGCATGTAAGATGCGTCGAAATGCGTGGCGACAGGTTCGGGACTCATCGCGTCATGGAACCGGCGGGAACGCTGCCGCAGGCGGCGCGACGGTTACAGAACGACTTCGATACGCTCTACGACGACGAGCTGCTCCTCGAGGTCGAGCGTCTCAACATCGACAGCGCCAGCTTCGTGCAGATGGAAGGGCAGGGCGACGTCGCCGCGCAGGTCCTCGAGACGGTGCGCACGCGCGGCAAGCAGCACAATTCGGTCACCGGCTCGGGCGGCATGCTCCTCGGCCGCGTCGCGCGCGTGGGGCCGGCGCTCGCCGAGCTGGGCTCGCCGCTGGCCGCGCTCGCGGAGAACGACCGCGTGGCGACGCTCGTCTCTTTGACGCTCACGCCGCTCCGCATCGACCGCATCGTCTCGGTGGATCCCAAGCGCCATCAGATCGTGTGCGCCGGACAGGCGGTGCTGTTCGCCTCCGGCATGGCGGCGAAGATGCCGGCCGACCTGCCCGAGCCGGTGGCGCTCGCGGCGTTCGACGTGGCCGGCGCCGCGCCGCAGGTCGCACGTATGACCAACCCCGGCGCGCGCGTGCTCATCCTCGGCTGCGGCGGCAAGTCGGGCCTGCTCACGAGCGCGGCGGCGCGCCGCGCGGGCGCGTCGCGCATCGTCGGTGTCGAGCGCAACGAGGAGGCCGCGGCGGGCGCGCGCCGGCTCGGCGCCGTCGACGAGATCGTGCTCGGCGACGCCAACGACGCTGTCGGCATCGCCGCGCGCGCGACGAAGGCGGCCGGCGGCGAGTTCGACCTCGCCGTCTCGTGCGTGAACGTCCCCGACGCCGAGATGGCCGCGATCCTGGCGACGCGCGACGGCGGCGTCATCTACTACTTCTCGATGTCCACGTCGTTCACCAAGGCCGCGCTCGGCGCCGAGGGCGTCTCCCGCGACGTCACCATGATCGTCGGCAACGGCTACGCGCCGGGGCACGCCGAAGCGACGTTGGCGCTGCTGCGGGCGGAGCCGACGCTACGGGACATCTTCGTGGAGCGATATAGCTGAACCCGCTGCGTCACGCGAATCTGCTTCGCGGGCGCGCGCCGTACGCCTACGCCTACGCCTACGGCGCGCCCATGTCGCCGGCGGCCGCGCACGACGTGATCTTCGTGTACGTCGTGATCCGCAAGTCGTACCGATTGACGTCGAAGTCGTTGGCGCCGACGACCACGACGAAGTAGGTGCCCGCCGTCGTCACCGGCGCCGTCGCGCACGCGTTCGACACCGCCGTCCCGTCGCTCCCGAGTTGCGTCCCGCCCGCGTCGAGGATCGCCACGTCCAGGTCCCCGTACGTGATGTCGTAGAAGGCCTCGGCCATGATGGTCGCGACGTTCGCCCCCACGTCGATGCGGAAGAAGTCGACGTCGTGCCGCATCGTCGTCGGGTTCGGCCCCTTCGGGCAGATCGCCATCTTCGTCAGCTTCGGCGTATTGGTCGCGTCCGGCGTGGCCATCACGATCACCGGCTTGCCGTCGGGCAGCGTCGGCCCGTCGTTGGGCTCGAGGCTCTCGTCGGGGCAATCGGCCGTCGTGTTCAACCCCGGGTCCGTGTGCTGACCGCTATACGCCATGCCCGTCTTCGCCACGAGCACCGGCGGCGTGCCGTTGACGCAGCGGTTGTCGACGCAGATGTAGCCGTCGGGGCACGCCGGGTTGTTGCTCGGGTCGCAAGCGAACCCGCCCGACAGCACCTTCGGGTGGTAACAGCCCGCCGGAACGAAGACGATTGCGAAGAGGGAAGCGAGGAGCGCCGTCCGGGACAGCGCGGCGCCGATCATCAGAAGGTGATGCCGCCCGCCACGCCCGCGACGTTCGGGCCCGCCGTCGGCAGGATCCACGCCGTGTGGTGCGGCTTCTCCTCGCCGCGCTTCTTGAGCACCACCTGGTCGACCACCATCATCGTGATGCCACCGACGGCAAAGACGCCGCCGGCGACGGCGAGCCCGATGCCGATGCCGTTGTCGCGGATGCCGCGCGCTTCGACCGTCTTGTCGTCGTACGGCGACGCGTTCGGGTCGGTGAACTGATAGGGCTGCCCGGTGTTCGGGTCGCGATACTGGCTGTCGGCCGTGAGCACGTCCGAGTAGCTCTTGGCCTGATACAGGAAGTAGCTGCCGATCGCGAACGAGGCCACGCCGAGCACCGTCGCCGCCGCGCCCGCCCAGAAGACGCCGCCGAAGCGCGCCGTCCGCTCGGGGCCCGACGACGTCGACCCGTGATGCTTGTGCGGCTTCTCGGCGATCTCGCCGGTGATCGGCGCCGCCTCGTCGTCGAGATCCTCGTGCGCCGAGTCGCCCTTGGCGGAGCTGTCACCGCCCGTCGACGCCACCACCTGCGGCGCCGCGCTCTGGTCGATGCGCACGATGTTCGGGTCCGACGCCGAGCCGAAGCTCTTGACGACGTTGCCCTTGTCGTCCTTGCCCTCGACGTAATACTGCAGGCTCTTGCCCGACATCGCGTCCGACGGGATACGCCCGACCTTCTCGCTGCCGTGACGGCGCGCCAGCACCTGGCTGAAGTCGGCCTGGCCCGCGCCACGATAGTAGACGTACACCTTGACGCCCTTGGTGACCGGCATCTGCACGCGAATGTCGAGCGGCTGCTCGGGCGGCGCGGCGTCGACCGGCGTGTGCTTCCACTCTGCGCCCGACGGAGGCGCCGCCGACGATCCCGCCGCTTCCGACGGCTCCGACGCTGCCACGCCGGTGGCGTTGGCGCCGGCGCCCGGCTTCTCCTTGTCGAGCTCGGCGAGCGTCTTCTCGACCTCGCCGCGGTCCCGCGCGTCGGGCGCCTCGGCCAGGTACTTCTTGTAGTAGTAGACCGCGTTGTCGACGTCGCCCATCTTGCGATAGGTGGCGCCGATGTTGAGGAGCAGCGCCGGCAACCGCTTGAGCAGGTAGGCCTTCTTCAGCTCCTTGATCGCCTCGGGATACTTCCCCGTCTTGTAGGCATCCAGGCCGAGCTTGTAGTGCTCCTTGGCCATCGCGGTGATCTCCGCCTCGTCGCTCGACTCGGCGCGCGCGAGGTTCGGAGCCAAGGCAATCAGGATCGCGGCGACGAGCGCCGATGCTACGCAGCCCTTCATGTACAACCTCATTTCACGACGTGAGTGGTTCACGAGGCGTTGCGATTACTGCGCGAACGGATCGACCCAGTCGCCGCCGCCCTTCTTCTCGCTCTTGGCAGCCGGCTTCTTGGACGCCTTCTTCGGGGCCGCTGCCGGCGCCGAGTCATCATCGTCGTCATCGTCGCTGGCCGCGGCCTTCGCCGCCGCCTTGTGCTCGGCCTTCGGCGCCGACACCTTCGCCTCGTGCGCCGCGGGCGCCTTGGCGTGATGCGCGGACGCGTGACGCGCCGGCGCCGCGTGCTTCTCGACGGGCGACGGCGGGATCTCGTCCGGCGTCGGCGGACGGGCCGCGCCCTCGAGCGGCGTCACCACCGGCTGCGCGCCCGCGTGCGCCGGCTGCGCCGCCGTCGGCTGCGCCTGCTTGTCGAGCGGCGTCACCACCGGCTGCGCCGGCGCCGCCGGCTGCGGCACCACCACCGGCGCCGGTGCCTGCACCACCACCGGCTGCGACGGCATCATCGTGCGCACCATGACGAACACCAGGATCGCGCCGCACACGAACGCCGCGAACACGCCGGCGATCCACACCATCGGATTCGCCGTCCACGGCACGCCACGCGCGGTGGCGACCACTTCCGTACGCTCGGTGCGACGGCGCGGGCCCGTCGGCGGCGGATCGAGCGGCGCCGGCTCGGCCTCGATCTCGTCCTCGATCGGGAGCTGCACCTCGAACGGATTGCGACGCGACGTCGAGCGCGTCGGCGGCGGCGCGATCGTCGTCTTGGCGTTCGGATCGTCGAGCATCGCTTCGGTCACCTTCTTGCTGCGCGCCGAGCGATCCGCCTTCTTGATGAGATGCGCAGCCGTCTCCGCTTTGCGCGCCGACGGCTTGACCACGATCGGCGAGAGGGGCGCGTCCTCGAGGCCCTCCTCGTCGTCGACCAGCTCGACATCGCCGGTGTGCAGATCCCAGCCATCGCTGGCGGGGAACGTGGCGTTCGCCTGGCTGATGAAGTCCTCGAGTGAGGCTTCGACCGATTCGGACGAGTTCGGATTGTCTTCCTTGCGCGTCGTCGTATTCATGGATCCGTTCCCACCTCGTTTATGGCTGCTGCCGCCGGACGGTTCGAGCTGTTGCCTGGTCGCTTCAGCGAGCTCGGCCGCGTCAATCTTCGACGCGGGCACGGTCGCATCCGGAGTCGTGAGTGCCGCTAGCTTGATTTTCCGGGCCTCGGCCGCGCGCGCGATCACCTGCGATGCCGCGGCGTTCTCCACGCGTGAGTCGCCGGCCCATTTCTTCAGGGCATCGCGCAATACCGCGACCGACTGGAAGCGATCGGACGGCGCCTTGGACAGCGCCTTCAAAATGATCCTGGCCAGCCCGGTGTCGACGCCGGGCGGCGGCTGCGGCGGCTCGGCCAGATGGCGCATCATGACCTGGCCGTGCGTCGGGCCGTTGAACGGCAGCGTGCCCGAGAACAGCTCGTACATCATGACGCCGAGCGAGTAGACGTCGGTGCGCTCGTCGGCGCTGCCGCCGAACTGCTCGGGCGCCATGTAGAACGGATTGCCGACGATGACGCCCTTGTCGACGCCGCCGGCGAGCCGCGCGGCGCCGAAGTCGAGCACCTTGATGCTGAGCTTGCCGCCCGTCGGCGAGAGGAACACGTTGCGCGGCTTGAGGCCGCCGTGCACCACACCCTCGGTGTGCGCGCGCTCGAGCGCGGCGGCGATGCCGTCGACGATCTCGACGGCGCGGCGCGGAGCGAACGCGCCCGACTGCTCGAGGGCGCCTTCCAGGTCGACGCCGGTGAGCTCGTCCATCAGGAAGAAGAAATCGCCGTCGTCTCCGTATCCACAGTCATAGACGCGGACGAAGTGGTCGTCGCCGGTGGCGGCGAGCTTTTTGAGCTCGTCCCACAGGCGCGTCGCGTGATCCTTCTGCGACAGCTCGCGATGCATGACCTTGACGGCCATCTTCGAGCCCATGAGGTCCTCGGCGCGGTAGACCTGCCCGGTGGGACCTTCACCGATGTAGCTCGAAACTTCGTACCCACCGAACGTCTTGCCGACGAGCGGGCCGAGCTCACCGACCGGCGGAACCGCTGCCGGCAACGGCGTTTCCGCCGTGTTGGGGACTTGCTTCGACATCTGCTCTTCCCCTCTCTTACCTCGAGACAGGGCGGAGCATAGACCTACTTGTGGCTGTGAATAAAGTGGAAAAATGAAGCCGGCTTACTAAACGTACACAGTCGTGAGAGTTTCGAAGTCTTTGAGCTGACGCGTCATTTCGTCGGTCGAAAGATAGCCGCGGCGCACCACGGCCTCTCCGATGCGACAGCCTGCGATCCAATGATCCGCAAGCGCGTCCAGCAGTTGCCCCTCGTCGATGGCTTTCTTTTCGACGAGGAAATCACCGAATCGGACCGGTTCCAGCTTCAGGCCCGCCATCGTCGTCCCCCTACTCGCGTCCCGAAGGACGCGCCTACCTCTACACACCTTTCTTTACGCTGTCAAGATTGTTTGATCCGACCAGCGCGCTGGCGAGCCGGCTCATTAATGAGTACGCTGCGCTCCCTCATGCCCCCCAAGCCCCAAGCTCCGCGCCCACCTCGCCGTCGCGGGCCGATGCCGATGCGCGGCGAGCCGCGTGTGCGCCGCGGCACGGTTCGCGTTCCTGCCGATGTCGCCACGCGCATTCGTTGCGGTCATCCGTACCTGTTTCGTGACGCGCTCGGCGGACGTCCCCTGCGGGAGGACGCCGGCGCCCTGGTCGAGATCGTGGATCCGGCGGGCGAGTTCGTCGCCAAGGGAATCTACGATCCGACGGGCGTGATCGCGGTGCGCGTGGTGTCGCGCAATCCGGCGGGCGCGTTCGACGCCGAGACGATCGATCGGCGCGTGCAGGCGGCGCGGCGGCTGCGCGAGCAGGTGCTGCCCGCCGACGGCAGCGACACCTATCGCGTGGTGCACTCGGAGGGCGACGCGCTGCCCGGCGTCACCGTCGACAGATACGCCGACCATCTGGTCGTGCATCTCTATTCGCCGGCGGTCGAGCCGGTGCGTGACGCGCTCTACGACGCGCTCGAGAAGACGTGGAAGCCGCGCGCGATCTACGAGCAGCGGCGCTTCCGTCCGCAGACGGGCGAAGGGCAGCGCGAGCCGGCGACGCTGGCGCGCGGTGAGGTGGCGCCCGTCGAGCTCGAGGTCAACGAAGGCGGCGTGAAGTTCGTCGTCGACGTGACGGCGCCGCTCGGCAGCGGGCTGTTCCTGGATCTGCGCGAAGGGCGGCAGGCGGTGGCGGCGCTGTCGGCGGGCAAGCGCGTGCTCAATCTGTTTTCGTACACGGGCGCGTTCTCGGTGTACGCGGCGAAGTCGGGGGCGCGTGAAGTGGTGTCGGTGGACGTCGCGGCCAAGGCGCACGCGCGCGCGCGGCGGAACTTGCAGGCCAACGGGCTCGAAGAGTCGAAGCACGAGTTCATCGCCGGCGACACCTTCAAGGTGCTGGCGAAGATGGCGGAGCGGCAGCGGCAGTTCGATCTGATCGTGCTCGATCCGCCGTCGTTCGGGCAGTCGAAGGAGCGCGGCGTGTTCAGCGTGCAGAAGGACTATCGCGAGCTCGTCGAGGGCTGCCTCGCCGTGGCCGCGCCGGGCGCGTTGCTGGCGGCGGTGTCCAACACGCTGAAGATTTCGGCGGAAGAGATCGATCGCGCGATCGGCGACGCGGCGGCGCGGGCGCGCCGGCAGGTGCGCGTGGTGGGGCGGCGCGGGCTGCCGCCGGACTTCCCGGTGCCGGCCGGCTTCCTCGAGGGGCACTACCTCAAGTTCTTCCTCTGCGCGATCTCGTAGGGGCGGTCTCTTCTAGTTCACGTCGAGTAGCACGGGACTTCGGCGGCGGGGCAGAGCGGCCACGCGGCGTGGAAGTCGCCGTGCCTGTCGACGACGGCGACGGCGACGCCGCCGAGCTGCGCGCGGTTGCACGCGAGCGGGCACCGCGGGATCCTCGCCCCACGGGCCGAGCTTGTGGGGCGCGGCGAGCGCCGCGGCCGCCGTCAGCAGGGCGGCAGCGAAGACGGCGCAGCGAAGGGGCCGCATCCACCATGTTACGGCGAAAGCGGCCCCAGCTTCCTACACGTACGCTTCGTCCGTCGTCGCGGCCTGCTTGAGGCGCGCGCGGATGCGCTCGAGATGATCGTAGCGATCGCGCAGATCGCTGCGGAACGCGCGGTCGTCGGTGCGGGCGAGCTCGAGGCGCATCTCGGCGAGCTGGGCGTCGAGCATCGCGTCGAGCTCGCGGGCTTCTTCGTCGGTCACGGCAAGCATCATGGTCGTCACCTCATGCGGCGCGCGAAGCGCGAGGGCGAGCTGCCGAAGCTCTCGATGACCTCCGCGACGGCGGGGTCGCGCGCCGCGGCCGCCCCCGCTTCGCTCAACGACAGAATGCCGAGGAGCTCGCCGGCGCCGCCGACGACCGGAATTCTCTGAACGTGGCAGCTGATCATCCGGCGCACCGCGTCCACGAGCGTGCTCTGCAGCGTGCAGGTGGGGATCTGCGTCGTCAGGATCGCCGCGACGTTCGGAGGAGTCCGATCATCGGCGACGCACGAGAGGATGGCGTCGTCGAACACGACGCCGATGAAACGCCCGTCCCGGCACACCGGGACGAAGCCGTGCTCTTCGGCGACGAGACGGCGAGCCGCCTCGCGCATGGAATCGTCGGGCCCCAGTGCGCAGTTCGGCGCATCGAGCACCACGTCGCCCACCGTGATGACGCCCTGGCCCCAGCCGAGTCGCGCTTTGGGCGTCGGAGCGTATGCCTGTCGCACGACCGGGCTGTAGGGCAGCGCGCCTTGCGGACGCGACAGCGCGATCGGCATACCGCGTCCGCTTTCGCTGAATCGTCCGAGGTCTTCGCTGAGCTTGCCCACGCCCGTGAATCCTTCACGTGGCGTGCCATACAAGAATGATCAGGCGGTGCGGACCGCGTCGGCGAGTGCGTCGAGTGGCACCACCCGATCGGCACAGCCGGCGTCGACGCAGGCGCGCGGCATGCCCCAGATGACGCTCGAGGCTTCGTCCTGCACGAGGGTGGCGCCGCCGGCTGTTTTGATGAGGCGCATGCCTTCGGCGCCGTCCTTGCCCATGCCGGTCATGACCACGCCGACGACGCGGCGGCCGTAGACGGAGGCGGCGCTGCGCATGGTCACGTCGGCGGCGGGGCGCACGCCGTTCACTTCGGGATCTTCGGTGGTGCGCAAGGTTCCATCGGCGAGGAACTCGAGGTGACGATCGCCGGGCGCGATCAACGCTAGGCCGGCTTCGGGGCGGTCGCCGTCAGCCGCCTCGCGCACGCGGATGGCGCACATGCCGTCGAGGCGCTCGGCGAGCGCGGCGGTGAAGCCGGCGGGCAGATGCTGCACGACCACGATCGCGAGCGACGTGTCGCCGGGGAAGTGCGGCAGGAAGCGGCCGAGCGCGGCGGGGCCGCCGGTCGACACGCCGACGACGACGATCTTGGGACCGACGAGCCCGACGGCGCGCGGCATGGTGATGCGCGGCGGCGGCGCGGGTCGCTGCGCGTGCGCCATCGGCATCGGCCGCGCGTGCGCCGCGGCGGCGACCTTCTCGCGCAGGACGACGCCGACCTTGGCCAGCTCCGCGGAGACTTCGCCCGACGGCTTGGCCAAAAAGTCGACGGCGCCGGCGGCGAGCGCCTCGAAGGTCTCTTTGGCGCCCTCGCGCGTGTGCGCCGAGAGCATCACCACCGGCGTCGGGTGGATGCGCATGATCTCGCGGACCGCGCCGGCGCCGTCGAGGTTGGGCATGTTGAAGTCCATGGTGCAGACGTCGGGGCGCAGCGCCTGCACCTTGTCGACGGCCTCGCGCCCGTCCTTGGCCTCGCCGATGACGTCGAAGCGCGGATCGGAGACGAGCAGCTTCTTGATCGCCGCGCGCATGAAGAGCGAGTCGTCGGTGACGAGCACGCGAATCTTGGGAGCGCTCACGGTTTCTCCTTGAGCCGCAAGGCGACGAAGGCGTTGACCGGTTGGGTGACGCCCTTGAGCATGAGGCCGGGGCGCGCCTCGTACTCGATGAAGTCGCGGGTCGCGAGGTAGGTCTGCTCACCGACGAGGACGCCGCCTTTGGGCGCGTTGGCCTCGAAGCGCTGGGCGCGGTTGACGACGTCGCCGATGACGGTGTAGTCGCGGCGCACGTGGCGCGAGCCGATGTCGCCGCGGACGACCGGGCCCACGTTGACGCCGATGCGGATGAGAAGGGGCGTGCCGCCGCGCTTGTCGTTCCACGCGCGCAGCGACGTCTGCATCGACAGGGCGGCGCGCACGGCGCGCAGCGGCGCCGGATCGCCGTCGGGCAGCTCGTCGAAGAGGGCCATGATCGCGTCGCCGATGAACTTGTCGATGTCGGCGGCCTCGGCCTTGAGCACCGGGCACATGACGTCGAAAAACGAGTTGAGCAGCTCGACCACCTCCATCGGCTGCATGGCGCAGCTCATGGTGGTGAAGCCGCAGATGTCGGAGAAGAGCACGGCCATCTCGCGCGCCTCGGCGCGGATGGCGTCGCGATCGACCTGGCCCGAGCGCGCGGCGTCCTCGGCGGCGCGCACGGCGCCGTCGCTGATGTAGAGGCGGGAGGCCTCCTTGTAGGCGATGAGGCGGCGCTCGGCGAGCACGCGCTCGACGATGGCCACGCACTTGTCGACGCTGAAGGGCTTGACCAGGTACGACGTCAGGCCGACGGCGCGCATCTGCGCCTGGTCGCGGCGCGTGTCGCGCGCGGTGAGCATCAAGGTCGGGATGTCGCGCAGCTTGGGATCGCGCTTGAGCGCGTGCACCAGCTCGAAGCCGGTCATGCGCGGCATGTCGTAGTCGGTGACGACCATGTCGAACTTCTGTTCGCGCGCGAGCTCGAGCGCGGCCTGACCGTCGTCGGCGACGGTGACGGCGAAGCCCTGGCGGCCGAGGGCGTCGGCGATGAGGTGGCGGATGGCGGGCGAGTCGTCGGCGACGAGGATGCGCTCGCGCTGCCCGGGATCGAGCCCGAACGTCGACAACAGCGAGCGGATGCGCGAGGTGAGCTCGTCGGGCGAGGCCGGCTTGACCAGGTAGTCGTCGGCGCCGGCGTCGAAGCCGCGCTCGAGATCGGCGGCCTCGCCGAGCGCCGAGCAGATGATGACCGGCGTCGGCTGCAGCGCGCCGGCGGCGCAGCGCTCTTTGAGCGCCTTGCACACGGCGTAGCCGTCGAGCTTGGGCATCTCGACGTCGGTGATGACGAGATCGGGCTTGCGCTCGTCGATGAGGTCGAGCGCCTCGGCACCGTCGAAGGCGCTGACCACGTCGTAGCCGGCCTCCTCGAGGATGGGCACGGTGTGGCGGTGGATGAGCGCCGAGTCGTCGGCGAGGAGGACGAGCTTTCGGCCGCGGGTGGCGGCGCCGATGGCGTCGAGCAGCTCGCCGGCGGAAAACGGCACGCGCAGGAAGGCGGCGCCGACGCGGTGGGCGTCGCCGCGATCGCCTTCGTCGGGCGAGACGAGCACGCAGGCGGTCCGGTGCTTTGTGTCGGGCGCGGCCATGGGGCCGCTTTGGCGCAGGCGGTGGATGATCGCGTGGCCCTCGTCGCTGCCGACGCGCGCGGCGACCACGACGGCGTCGGGCGGATCGGCGCGGCAGGCGGCGAGGAAGGCGTCGACCTCGGCGAAGGCCTGCACGTCGTGGCCGGCGGCGCCGAGCGGGCGGCGCACGAACTCGGGCAGGACGCTGCCGGCGGCGAGCACGAAGACGTTCATGCGTGCCTCCGCCCGAGGTGGCGCTCGACCACGCGCACCAGCTCGCCGCCGTCGAGCGGCTTGGTCATGTACTCGTCGACGCCGGCGTCGAAGCCGCGCACGCGATCGAGGTGCTCGCCTTTGCTGGTCACCATGATGAGCGGCACGTCGCGGTGGCGCGGATGGCGGCGCAGCGCGCGCGTGAGCTCGTAGCCGTCGAGGTTCGGCATCATGACGTCGGTGGAGACGAGGTCGAAGCCGGCCGGATCGCGGTTGGCGATCTCGAGCGCCTCGGCGCCGTCGCGCGCGGTCACCACCTCGTAGCCGTGGTTCTCGAGCACGCGCCGCAGCTGCTCGCGGACCACGTCGGAGTCTTCGGCGAGGAGGATGCGCGGGCGCTTCTTCTCGGCGGCGGGGGAGGGAAGGGCGCTGCTCGGCGGCTTGCGCGGCCCGGTCTTGCGCGCGAGCGCGCGCTGCACCACCTGCACGACGTCGAGGATGACGGCGACGCGATCGCCGATGAGCGTGGCACCGGCGGCGCAGGGCACCTCGTTGAGCAGCGCGCCGAGCGACTTCAGCACGATCTCGCGCTTGCCGACGAGCCGCTCGACCGCGAGCGCGTAGGCCTCGCCGCCGGCGTCGACGAGCACCACCGGCCATTCGCGGGCGCCGCCGAGATCCACGGGCGGGCCGCCGTCGCCCATCTCGAGCGCCTCGGCGGTCCAGACCAGCGGGATCTGCTGGTCGCCGATGAAGAGCACCTCGCGGTCGTAGACGCGGTGCACGTCGTCGGGCGAGACGGCGAGCGTGCGCGACACGATGTCGAGCGGGAGCGCGTAGTCCTCGCCGGCGACGCGCACGAGGAGCACCTGCACGATGGCGAGCGTGAGCGGCAGCTTGAGCGTGAAGATGGTGCCGTCGCCGGGCGTCGAGCGCAGCTCGATCGAGCCCGACAGCTTGCCGATGGCGTCGCGCACCACGTCCATGCCGACGCCGCGGCCGCTGATGTCGGTGACGCGCGTCGCCGTCGAGAAGCCGGGGCGGAAGATGAGGTCGAGCACCGCGGTGTCGTCCATCGACGCCAGCTCTTCTTCGCTCGCCAGCTGCTTTTCGCGCGCCTTGGCGCGCAGGCGCGCCGGATCGATGCCGGCGCCGTCGTCGCGCACCTCCACGATGATCTGGTTGCCGCGGTGGCGCGCCGAGAGCGTGACCACGCCTTCGTCGGCCTTGCCGGCGGCGCGGCGCGCGGCGGGCGGCTCGATGCCGTGATCGATCGAGTTGCGTACGAGGTGCATGAGCGGATCGTCGAGCTGCTCGATGAGCACCTTGTCGAGCTCGGTGTCGCCGCCGACGATCTCGAGCCGCGCGCGCTTCTGCAGCGAGTTGGACAGCTCGCGCACGGTGCGGTGGTACTTGGTGAAGACGCGCGCGATCGGCAGCATGCGCAGCTTCATGACCTGCGCGCGCAGATCGGCGGAGACGTGGTCGAGATCGCTGGCGCCGCCGCCGAGATCGTTGCCCAGCTCGGCGAGGATGCGCTGGAAGCGATCGACGTCGTCGAGGTCGAGCCGGCCGCGCGCCAGGCGGGCGCGGCGCACCAGGCCGTCGAGCTCGCGCGAGAGCACCGAGACCGAGGCGATGGTGCCGTGCAGGCGGGCGCGTGCCAGCACCAGCTCGCCGACGAGGTTGAGCAGCGTGTCGAGCTTGTCGAAGTCGACGCGCAGCGTCTGGCGCTCCTCCGCCGCGCGCCGGGCCCCGTCCGGCTTGCGCGCGGCCTCGGCGGGGGCGGCGTCGGGTGCCGCATGCGCATGGCTGACGGCGGAGGGCTGACGCAGCTGCGCGACGGCGGCGTCGATGGGCACGTCGATCTTCGCGCCCGCGCTCGGATCGACGGCGGCGGCGGCGGCGAGGATCGCGCGCAGGCTGTCGAGCGCGCCGAGGAGCGCATCGATGACCGCGCGATCGGCGCCGCGCGTGCCTTCGCGCAGCTGGCCGACCAGATCCTCGGCCGCGTGCGCGAGGCGGTTCATGCGCCTCAGGCCCACGAACGCCGACGAGCCCTTGATGGTGTGCAGATCGCGGAAGATCTCGCGCACCAGCTCGGCGTCGCCCGGCGCCGACTCCAGGCGCAACAGCTTCTGCGACAGCGCCTCGATGCGCTCGGCCGCCTCCTCGAGGAACGGCTCGATCATGTCGGCGTCGACTTGCGGCACCCACACGGCGTCGTCGCTGGCGTTCGACGACGGCGTGGCCGGCGGCGGCGGCTCGGGGGCGCGGGCACGATCGCCGCCGAGCCCGGCGACCGCGGCGTCGAGCGCCCGCGTGTCGTCGAGCCGCGCGCCCGAGGCGTCGGGGCTCGCCAGCGCGGCCACCGCGGCGGCGAGCGCGTCGGCGCAGGCGGCGAGCGGCGCGCGCAGATCGGCCCAGGCGGCCGGCGACTTTTCCGAGAGCGCGTCCTCGGCGGCGGCGGCGGCGCGCGCGAGCGGCTCGACGCCGTACAGCGACGCCGAGGTGCGCAGCGCGAACATGGCGCCGGCGACGCGCCGCTGCTCCGCCGTCGAAAGCGCGGCCAGCGCGGTGGCGGCGGCGAGCGCGCCCGCCTGGTCGCGCGCCTCGACGAGGAAGCGCTGCCACAGGACGTCGCTGTTGGCCGGCGTGCTCATCGCACGCGAATCCCGTGGCGCCCGAGCCAGCGCCGGATCGCCGGCCGCGTCGCGCGCACCTCGAGGCCCGGCGCCGCTTCGACCGCGCGGCGCAGCACGCGCGCGGCGTCGTCGCCGAGGAAGGTGGCGCCGTCGAGATCGAGGATCGCGCGCGCATCGCCGACCACCGCGCGCAGCTCCGCCGCCAGCCGCTTGCCGTCGACGTAGTCGCCGCGCAGGACCAGGCGCGACGAGGGCGCGCCGTGCGACGGCGACGCGGGATGCGCGGCATGCGCGGCATGCGCGGCATGCGCGCCCGGCGACGCCGTCCGCGGCGACGCCATGCTCGGCGACGCCATGCTCGGCGACGCCGTGCTCGGCGCCATCGCCGTCGGCAGCGGATGCGGCGCCGACCCCACGCGCGCCGCCGGCTTCGGCACCGACTCCGCGTCCACCTTGCGATAGACCGCGTGCGCCTCCGCCGCCAGCTCCGGCTGATCGCGCAGCGTCTCCGAATAGCCGACCAGCAGCCACCCGCCCGGCTTGAGCGCGCGCACGAGGCGCGCCACCGCCTCCGCCCGCCGCGCGTCGTCGAAGTAGATGAGCACGTTGCGGCACATGACGAGGTCGAACTCGCGCCCGCCCGTCGCCGCCAGCACGTTGTGCGCGTCGAAGCGCACGTGCGGCCGCAGCCGATCGTTGACCACCTCGTCGTCGCCGATGCGCCGGAAGTAGCGCGCGCGCAGCGCCGCCGGCACCTCGCTCGCCACGCGCCCGGCCGGATAGCGCCCCTCGCGCGCCCGCGCCAGCGCCGCCGGCGACAGATCGGTCGCCCACACCTGCCACGCCCCGCCGCGCTCGGCCAGGAGCATCGCCAGCGTCCACGCCTCTTCGCCGCTCGCGCAGCCCGCGCTCCACGCCGTCACCGACCCACGCAGCGACGGAAACACCCGCTCGCCGAGCGCCGCGAGCTGCGGCCCGTGGCGGAAGAAGCGCGTCTCGCCCACGCGCAGAAGCTCAATCAGCCGATCGAGCTCGCCGCTGTCGCCGGCCGCGCGCCGCACGTATTCCTCGTCGCTGACGCCGAGCGCCGCCGCGCGCTCGCGCACGCGCGCTTGCAGCGCCCACGCCGGCGGGTCGAGCCCGGCGCGAGACGCGAGCAGCGGCGCCAGCACCTCGTGCACTTAGCCCCGCGCCGTCTTGCGCCGCTCGCTCGACCGCTCGGGCAAGGCCGGCGCCGACGTCGCGCCGAGCGTGCGCGGCGCGCCGTTGCCCGCGTGCAGTGTCTCGCCGTCGACCTTGAAGCCGCGCACCAGGCCCTCGAGCTTGACCGCCAGCGCGTGTAGCGCCTCGCCCTGCACCACCGCCTCCTCCGACGAGCCGAGCACCTCCTGCGCGATCTTCTGCACGGCGTCCATGTTGCGCGCGATCTCGTCCGATACCACCGCCTGCTCCTGCACCGACCGCGCCGTCTCCGAGATCACCGCCACGATCTGCTTGAGCGACGACAGCGTCGACGTCACGCCGCCGGTGCCGAGCTCGACCTGCGCCATGCCCGCCTGCATCGACTGCACCGCCTCGAGGGTCTGCTCGGTGATCGTCGCGATGAGCGCCTCGATGTCCTTCGCGCTCTGCCCGACGCGCTTGGCCAGCTGCGACACCTCGTCGGCGACGACGGCGAACCCGCGCCCCTGCTCGCCGGCGTGCGCCGCCTCGATCGAGGCGTTGAGCGCGAGCAGCGTCGTCTGATCCGAGATCTGCCGGATCACCTCCACGATGTTGCCGATGCGCTTGGACGACTCGCCGAGCTGCCGGATCTTCTCCGCGGTGTCCTCGAACGACGAGCGCATCTTGTGCATGCCGGCGATGCCGCCCTCGGCGCGCGAGCCCGCCTCCTCGGCCACGCGCTGCGCCTGCATGGCGTTGTCCGCCACCGTCTGGATCGACGACGACAGCTCGGTCACCGCCGCCGTCGACGACTCGATGCGCGACGCCTGATCCTTGGCGCCGCCGAGCATCTGCTTCGACGCCGCCGAGATCTCCGCCGACGACGCGCCCACCTGGAACGACGCGCCCTGCACCTCGGCCGCCAGCGTCTGCATCTTCTCGAACAGCGCGTTCAGGTTGTCGGCGAGCTCGTGCATCTCGAGCCCGGCGTTGCGCGAGACCTTGAGGCGCCGCGACACGTCGCCGCCGCCGTGGCCGAGATCCTGCGTGGCGTTGATGAACTGGCGGATCGGCCGCGTCACGATCATCGAGATGCCGAACGCGATCACCGCCGCCAGCCCCAGCGCCACCGCCGACTCGATGAGGTTGTCGCGGATGATGGCGTGCATGCGCTGCGTGCGCTCGACGCGGCTGCGCAGGATGTAGAGCGTGCCGAGCATCCCCTGCGCCGCGCCGTCGTAGCCGTTGAGCTGCGCCGAGAAATAGTCGTGCACGCCGTCGGCGAGCCGCAGCACCGTGACGCGATCGTCGCCCTCGGTCACCTGCTCGCGCGCCTCGGGCCGCCCGGCGCGCGCCATGTCGTCCCAGTCGTCGAGCGGCGCCGACGACGCCGTGGTGCGCGAGTTGTGCACGAGGGCCAGCTCCGCCTGCTTCTTCGGATCGTCGTCGGTCTGCTGCTTGAAGTCGGCGAAGACGCGCTCGAGGTGCATGCCGATGAGCAGGCCGCCGACCACCTCGCCGTCGCGCATGACCGGCTGCCCGGCGATGAGATAGGTGCGCCCGCGATGCTCGAGGATGGCGTCGTCGATGCTCATGCCCTGGCGCAGATCGCTCACGGCGCGCATCGATCGCGCCGCCGCCGCGTCGATCGGGCCCGACACCGCCGCGTCGCAGTCACCGTGCCGGTCGACGAGGATGATGACGTCGGGATGGATGGTCTTGGCCAGCGACTGCTCGACCTGCGCGATCACCGGCTTGGCCGCCTCGTCGTTGCCGGTGGCGAAGGCGTTGCGCAGCTGCGGCGACGAGGCCCACGCGTCGGTCGCCGCCGACATCCCGTGCGCGATGGCGCGCTCGAACGACTGGTAGCGCGCGAACATGCCCTGCAGCTCGTTGACGGCGTGGCCCGCCGAGCGCTGCACCAGCTTGGTCGTGTACCAGTAGTTGAAGATGAGGATCCCGATCGCCAGCGAGAAGCACCAGTGGAAGATCTTCCATTTGATGCTGATCTTCGGCCATTCCATCAACGCAACTCCCGTCGGTAGGGCGTAAGGTGGTGCGATCCGAGCACGCGTTCGGGCGCGAGCACGAGGAGCGGCTGCGGTGGGCCGTCTTCGCGCGCGGCGGCGACGACGCCGTCGAGATAGCCGGCCGGCTCGGCGGCCAGCGTCGGCGGCGGCGGGCGCACGTCGCCGTCGGTCACGTCGCGAACGCCGTCGAGCCGATCGACGATCAGCCCGGCGGCGGGGCGATTGGCCGCATGGCGCGGATCGCGCACGCCGGCGAGCAGGCTGGCGCGCAGGATGATGATGTTCTTCGGCGGCGCGCGCCGTCCGCCGTCGCTGCCGTTGCCTTCGAGCGCGAGCAGCTGCGCCAGATCGATCACCGCCACCACCTCGCCACGCAAATTGATGAGCCCGGCCACGAACGAAGGCACCAGAAAGAGCCGCGTCAGCGGACGTTCCGGGATGGTCTCCTTGACCGCCGCGATGGGGACGCCGAAGTCCTGCCCAGCGACGTGGAAGCAGAGTAGCTTCACGGCGCCGGAGATCTTACACCGTCACACCAATCGGCGATAGGCGGCGCTCACCTGTGCGAAGCGATGCTCGAGCTCGCGCAGCTCCTCGGGCGATGCGTTCGGATGCACGTCGGGATGGAGCGCGCGCGCCAGGCGACGGTAGGCACGTTTGACCTCGTCGGCATCGGCGCCCTGGCCGACCTCGAGGAGCGCGTAGGCCGCCGCCAGCGACAGCTCGCTCTCGACGCTGAGCGCGCCGACCGCCTCGAGGAACGCGCACAGCCGCGCCACGCGCGCCGGCGGCGTCACCTTCATCTGCTCGAGCTCCTCGAGCGTGCGCGCCGTCGCCAGCATGGCCACGAGCGGCCGCTCGTCGAAGCCGATGCAGCTCGTGTGTGGCTGCGAGACCAACTGCAGCCGCGCGCCGCCCGCGACTCGCGCGCGGAACGCTTCGCCGTCGGCGGCGATGACGTTGCGCACGACGGCGGCGGGGTGGAAGGGCGGCACCGCGCCGCGCTTCAAGAGCGGCAGCTTCTCGTCGAAGCGCCAGTCGACGTCATCGCGCTTGAGGATGACGCGCAGCTGCTCCTCGCCCTGGGACGGCGGCGGGCCCAGCGTCCACTTCAGCGGGAACCAGTCGATGGCGTGCACCCAGCCGCGGAAGAGCTCGATACGCACCGGCTGCGCGCGCAGGCCGCGCACCTCCGCCAGCGTCACGCCGGAGCGCTGACGATGCGAAAGCTCCCAAAGCAGATTGCTGGGGGACTGCACTCGCTACGATTGTAGCGGAGGAGCTACTTGTTGCTGTCTTTGTTCTGGCGCTTGTTGGCGTCGTCGACGATGCCGCGAGCGCGCGTCTCTTTGAGGTGCTGGTCCACCATATCGGTGACGTCCTCGGTGAACTTGACGCGCCCATCGGCGATCTCGCGGAGCGCCGTGACCGCTGGCTTGTTGTCGCAGCGCACGAGCGGACGTGCGCCCTTGGACAGTTGGCGAGCACGCTCGGCGGCGAGGATCACGAGCGCGAAGCGGTTGCCGACTTTTTCGAGACAATCTTCAACAGTGACGCGGGCCATGGTCGTCGGAATCTAGCCGATTGCCGCGAGGTGTCAAGCGTCTTTCGCCTTGAAAGGGGTGCCTTCGCGTCGTATCGTAAAGTTGAGAGTTCTCGCGTCCGAAGGGAGAAAAGCCAACCCATGCGTGTCATTCCGATCAACTGGACCGATCTCGAGACGGCGTTCGAGCGTAATTCGCCCGACACCGAGAGTTTCCTCGATACGCGGACCGGAGAGGTCGTGACCGTGACCGAGGGGGCCATCGACTACAGCGAGCAGCGCGCCAAGGTCCAGGCGGGCGGCGAGGCCTACGTCCGCATCGAGCCGGCCGCGAGCCGCGAGCAGTACAAGTGGATGGAGCGCTTCGTCGTCGGCGTCACCGACGAGCCGCTGCGCGAGCGGCTGGTCATCGCCATCGACGGCAAGGGGGCGTTCCGTCGCTTCAAGGACGTGCTCCTCAACTACCCGACCGAGCGCGAGCGCTGGTTCACCTATCGCTCCGACCTCCTCCATTGGGCCATGCAAAAGTGGCTCGAGAAGGAGCAGCTGGCCCCCAAGGAGGCCGCGCCGTGGGGTGCGCCCAAGCCGCCGCCGGAGGAGAACGTGCAGCTCGAGCGGCCGGCGTCCAACGGCGAGGGTCCGGGCGAGATCCTGCGCCGTCAGGCCAAGGAGCTCATCGATTTGATCCCGGCGGTGGAGCTGCCGGCGGCGATCGCCTTCCTCGACTTTCTGCGCGAGCGCGGCGTGGCCGAGCTCGGCCGCGTCCGCACCATCCCGGTCAAGCGCACCGCCGCGTAGCGCGTGCGATTCGTGCTCGCGTTGCTGCTGCTCGTCGCTGCTTGCGGCAGCGACGACGCCGGGCCGCTGCCCGACCTGGCGATCGTTCCGGTCGATTTGACCGCGTCCCCCGACCTGAACCTCGGCGTGTGCGATTGCCTGCAGCAGCTCTGTGCGAAGCCGTGCAGCCAGTACATCCCCGGAATGTTTCCGACGCTGGGCTGCGACGAATGCTTGCACAATGGACAGCGGTCGCCCGACATGGGCTGCGTGGTCACGCCCGGATCGGCCGCTCAGTGCGGCGTCTGCTACGGCGTTCCGGGCTGCTTCGCCCCGCGCTTTTGACGCGAGTCGCGGCTTTTTCGCGACAGTGTTAGTGTGCGCCCGTGCTCGGGCGCGTCGTCCTCGCCTTCGTGATGTCGGGCGCCATCGCCGCGCTCGCCTTCCGTCGCGGCGCGCTGTCGTCGTCGGGCGCCATCGCCGCCACCGCCGTCGGCGCCGTCATCTTCGTCGGCGGCGGCGCCTGGTGGTTCGGCGCGCTCGGCGCCTTCTTCGTGACCTCGACGCTGCTCGGCCGCGTCGGCGCCGCGTACAAGGCGCGCACCAAGCGCGAGTTCTCCAAGGGCGACACGCGCGACGCCTGGCAGGTGCTGGCCAACGGCGGCGTCGCCGCGCTCGCGGCGCTGCTCATGATCGTGTCGCCCGACGCGCGCTGGCTCTACGCCTTCGTCGGCGCGCTGGCGACGGCGAACGGCGACACCTGGGCCACCGAGGTCGGCATCCTCTCGCGCGGCGAGCCGCGGTCGATCGTGACCTTGCGCCGCGTGCCGCGCGGGACCTCGGGCGCGGTCAGCGCGCTCGGCCTCGGCGCCACCGTCGCCGGCGCCTTCCTGGTCGCCCTGGTCGCCGCGCCGGCGAGCGGCCGCCCGCTGCGCGTGCTCGTCGCCGGCACCGTCGCCGGCATGGTCGGCGCGCTGGTCGACTCGATCCTCGGCGCCACCGTGCAGGAGTCGTTCTGGTGCGCCGGCTGCGCGCGCGCGTGTGAAGCGCCGCGCCATTCGTGTGGCGCCGTCGCCGAGCGCCACCGCGGCGTCATCGGCTTCGGCAACGACCTCGTCAACTTCACGGCCACGCTCGCCGGCGCCATCGCCGGCGCCGCGCTCTACTTCTAGCGCTTGCCAAGGCGCGGTGTTTGCACGGAGATTGGCCGATGCGCGCCATCGTCGCGATTTCCTGTCTGCTCGTCGCCTGCGGCTCTGACGATGCTGTCGTGGTCACGCCCGATTTTGCGTCGACGGCATCGGATCTGTCGGTTCCGATGAGCGACGACCTGGCGCGGGCGAACGACGACGACATGTCCTGTACGCCGTCGCCGTGGGACGGCGGAACCGCAAACGACGCAGCCGGATTCTGCGACAACACGCCGATCGCCGGCACTTGCGTCCAGACGGTCTTCGCCAAAATCGCCGCCTGTTTTGCTCCCGCCGGCTGCTGTACCTCGACCGGCTCGATCGAGCTCGACGTGCACTATGCCAATGGCGCGCGCTGGCGCAGGATGGACCCGGAGATCTTCTGGTCGATGCCCGGCGAGGCGTGCGGCGCATACAGGTTGGGCGCGGCGCCCGTCGACTTCGCCCTCGGCGGATATCGGATCATCGCGGAGGACGGATCGTATTTCGATTACTACGCTTCAGGAGACGTCGTGTGCTCCGACGGAAGCAGCTTTTACGTCGGTGACCTCGGTTCGACATGCCCCGACATCAAGCCGTTCTTTTTTCCGCCGCCGAATTTTCCTGCTTGCGGAACGCCGACCTGTTGCGCTCCCTAGCTTCGCGCTACGGCTGCTTCTCGGGGAACCAGATCCAGCCGTCGTCGCGCACCACCGGCTCCGCCGGCTCCAGGCACGCGCCGCGGCTCCACAGATACGCCGTGTACGCGCACACGATGGCGTCGAACTTGTGGTCGTTCGCCAGCCCGTGCTCGCGCCACGCCCCCGGCGCGAACCGCAGATCCGTCAGCGCGTTCAGGATCTCGAGCCGCGTCTGCGGCGAGTCGCCCGACCGCTTGTAGCGCCCCGCCGTGCGCGCTGCGAACAGCTGCGTCAGCGTCGCCTTCGGGTAGACCTCGATCAGGTTCTCGTTGAGCCGATGCGTCGCCGCCAGCGCCCGCGTCAGGTACGCGGCGCGCGCCGTCAGCGGCCCCATGCCCTGCCCGAGCGTCTCGCGCGGCAGGATCTTGTGCTCCTCGTGCAGCAGCACCTCGGAGGCGCGCTGCGTGTAGGGCGTGTACTTCGGTTTCTTGCCGGCGACGCGCGCGCCGTTCTCGCGCTCGCGAAACCAGGTGATCGTCGGCACCGTGCACGCGTCGATGCCCGGGCAGGCCGGCAGCGCGCAGCGCACGCAGCTCGGCAGCGTCAGCGGCGCGTCGATGGCGATGACCGCGTCGCGATGCTGGCCGAGGTAGGCGAGCAGGCGGTCGTCGTACCAGGGCGCTTCCTTGCCGGTGCCGTAGTCGCGCACCTCGACGGCGGCCTGCCCGTCGTGATCGACGAGCTCGAGCCGCGCCACCGCGGTGTTCTTGCCTTTGCCGCCGCCGAGATCGACGCCGATGAACGTCTTGAACTGCGACCGCACCATCAGCCGCGCCGCTTCGGCCCGGGCACCTCGTCGACACCGACCTGCTTGACGCGGTTGTTCTCGTCGACGAGCACGACGCGCGGCTTCCAGTGCCGCGTCTCGGGCTCTTCGACGTCCGCGAAGGTCGCGATGATCACGAGATCCCCGGGATGAACGAGATGTGCCGCTGCGCCGTTGATGCAGATGACGCCCGAGCCGGCGTCGCCGCGAATCGCATAGGTTTCGAGCCGCGTTCCCCGCGTCACATCCCAGACGTGCACGCGCTCGTAGGGCAGGATGTCCGCCGCCTCCATGAGGTTGGCGTCGATGGTCACCGACCCCTCGTAGTCGACGTCGGCCTGCGTGACGCGGGCCCGATGGATCTTCGACTTGAACAGCGAACGGCGCATGGTTTGGTCTACTTATAGCACTGATTCCGGCACGAGGAGGCGTCGCTTCGAGCCGGCCGCAGGCCGGGTGCGAGATCGACGGTCCGACTGTGTTTTCACAAGGAGGTCCTCGTGCCGCGCGCGATGTGGTCTGGTGCCATCAGCTTTGGTCTCGTGAACATCCCCGTCAAGCTCTTCAAGGCCACGGCGTCGGCGTCGGGCCGCGAGATCTCGTTTCATCAGATCCACAAGACCTGCGGCACGCGCATCAAGCACATCCGCTGGTGCCCCAAGGACGAGGTCGAGGTGCCGTGGGACGAGGTGGCCAAGGGCTACGAGGTCGAAAAGGGCCGCTACGTCGAGGTCACCAAAGAGGAGCTCGACGCGCTCCTGCCCGAAGAGGATCAAGCGACCGTCGCCATCGAAAACTTCGTCGCGCTCGCCGACGTCGATCCCATCTACTACGACCGCGCCTACTACCTGTCGCCCGACGGCTCGGACAAGGCGTACGCCCTTTTGCACCAGGTCCTCGCGCGCAGCGAGAAGGTCGCGGTCGCGCGCGTCCTTCTGCGCACGCGCTCGCATCTGGCGCTGGTGCGCGTGCTCGAGGATCACCTGGTCCTCGAGACCATGTACTTCGACGCCGAGATCGTCGACGCCTCCGAGATCGACGGCGTGCACAAGGTCCACGTCGACAAGAAGCAGCTCGACATGGCCGAGACGCTCGTCGAGTCGATGACCATCGACTGGGAGCCGGCGCGCTACAAAGACGAGTACACGGCCAGGGTCAAGCACGTCATCGAGCAGAAGATGGAAGGCGGCGAGATCGTCGAGTCGCCGGAAGCGCCGGCGGGCGGCGCCAAGGTCGTCGATCTCCTCGAGGCGCTACGCCAGAGCGTCGACGCCACCAAGGCGCGCGGCAAGAAGCATCCGGAGACGCTCGCCGACGTCGCCGACCTGCGTCCGATCGCGCGCATCGGCCACGCGCGCACCAAGCGGGCTAAAAGCGCGCCTCGTCGTCGAGCGCATGCCGCGCGAAAAAGTCGAGCACGGCACGGTTGAACTTGTCGGCCTGCTCGACGTTGAAGCCGTGCGACGCGTGCTCGAACGTGGTCAGCGCCGCGCCGGGGATGAGCCGCGCGAGCTCGTCGGAGGCGCGCGGCGGAATCAGCATGTCGGCCGCCGGCTTCAGGACCAGCGTCGGCGCGTGGATGCGCTCGAGCCGCGCGCTGGCGTCGTGCGCCGACGCCGCCGCGAGCTGCGCGAAGAAACCTTCGATGCTGACGTTGGCGAGCACGCGGTCGCGCGTGGCGCGCAGCCAGTCGCGCTCGCGGGCCACGAACTCGGGCGTGAGGATCATGCCCATCATCATCTTGAAGAGCTGCTTCGGCTCGATGGTCTTGGGATCGATCGCCGGCCCCGACATGGCGCGCCGCGTGTCTTCGTCGGGCTTGGCGTAGGTCGCGGCGAGCACGAGCGCACCGACGCGATCGGAGTGGCGGATGGCCAGCTCCTGCGCGATCATCCCGCCCATGCTGAAGCCGATCACGTGGGCGCGCTGAAAGCCGCACGCGTCCATCACGGCGACGGCGTCGTCGGCCAGGCTGCCCACGTCGTAGGGACCGGCGGGCTTGTCGCTCTTGCCGATGCCGCGGTTGTCGTAGATGCAGACGCGATGCGCGCGCGAGAGCACCGGCGTCTGGAACTCCCAGAACTCGAGCGGGCTGCCGAGGCCCATGATCATGAGGATCGGATCGCCGCCGTCGCCGTGGCGCTCGTAGTAGAGGCGGACGCCGTCGCGCGTCGTCGTGGGCATCAGCAAAAGGTAGCACGCGCATGAAGCTGCGCGTGGTGGCCATCAGCGTGCTCGGCGTCGTGGTCAGCGCGGCCGGCTTCTTGTTCGCCTTCTGGCGCGTGCAGCTGCATGGCGGGCTGCACGTGGTGCCGCGCGTGCATCTCGCCGATCTGCGCGCCGCGCTCGGCGGCGTGCAGCCGGTATGGCTGTGCGCCTTCGCCGCGCTCAATGTCTCCACGCTGATCCTGCGCAGCTTTCAGACCCAGTCGCTGGTGCGGCGCAAGGACGGCACCGAGCCGCGCTGGCGTGCCGCCTGGCAGTCGGTCACCGTCGGCATGATGATGCAGAACATCCTGCCCGCGCGCCTCTCCGAAGCCGCGCGCGTGGTGGCGCTGGTGCGCGCCGACGACGTGCGCGCCTCGACGGTGACCGGCGCGCTCGTGCTCGGCCGCATCCTCGATCTCGCCGCGCTCCTCATCGTCACCTGCGTGCCGTCGATCGCGCTCGGCCTCGCCGCCGCCAATACGCGCGCCATGCACATCTTCGCCGCCGTCGGCTCCATCGTCGCCGCGGCGATGGTGGCGCTGCTCGTCGTCTTCTATCGCCGGCGCGCGGCCACCGCGGCCTGGGCGCACGCGCGCGGCAAGTGGCTCGGCCACCTCGTCGAAGGCTTCGCCGACGGGCTCTCCGCGCTCGGCTCGCCCGCGCGCCTCGTCGAGGCGTCGCTGTCGACGCTCGCCATCCCGATCGCGCTCGCCGCCACTTACGGCTCGGCGCTCTTCGCCTTCGGCCTCGGCGGGCTGCCCACCGGCACGACGCTCGTGCTCGTCGCCGCCATCCTGTTCGCCATCGCCATCCCGTCGGCGCCGTCGTCGGTCGGCGTCTTCCACGCGGTCGCCACCTGGACGCTCACCGCGCTCGGCGCGGCGCCGGCGCGCGCCGCTGCCTTCGCGCTCGTCACCCACGCCATCGGCGTCGTCACCTTCATCGGCCTCGGCGCGATCGCGCTGTCGGAGCTCGGCGGGCGGGCAGCCTTGCGCGAGCCGCGCGTACAATAGGCCATGCGTACGACCCTGACCGCCTGCGTCATCTTGTCTGCGTGCATCCTTTGGCCCGCGTCGCGCGCCGTCGCCGACTCGAGCGTGCCGCGGGCGCCGGCCGCCTCGTCGGTGATGCTGTCGCTCGAGCGCACCGCCTGCTACGGCCGCTGCCCCATCTACACCGTCACCGTCTTGCGCGACGGTACGGTGCAGTGGGAGGGCAAGCATTTCGTCAAGGTCACCGGCAAGGCGACCGGCAAGCTCGGCGCCGACGCGCTGGCGCAGCTGACCAGGGCGTTCAGCGACGCCGGCTTCTTCGCGCTGCACGACAAGTACGACAGCTACGACGTCACCGACCACCCGTCGGCGATCCTGGCCTACTCCGACGGCGGCAAGAACAAGACGGTGCACCACTATCACGGCGACCGCTCGGCGCCGGAGAAGCTCTCCACGCTCGAGGACAAGGTCGACGAGCTCGTCGGCACGCAACGCTGGATCGGCAGGGATCAGCGTTAGGCCGCGGCGAACGCGCGCACGATCTCCGGATGCAGGACGTCGTCCTCCATCTTCATCCGGTTCCACAACATGCCGAGCACTCCGCGCGTCTCCTCGACGAAGCGCTCGGCCTGCGCTTCGATCGCCGACGCCGACGGCCAGTGCGCGCGATACTCGTCGTAGTACGTGCGGATGGTGGCGCGCTCGTCGAGAAAGCGCTGCGCCAACGTGCGCAGATGTGCGTCGCGGTGGTTGACGAGGTGCGGATAGAGCGACCGATCCTCCATCGCCAGGTGCACCTTCAAGATCCCGGTCAGCGACGACAATTCGCGATAGACCGCGTCCGCGCGATGGGCGCGCAGCTTGGCGGGATCGAGCCAACCGAACATCTGCTTGGCGGTGCGGACCAGCTCGCGGTGCTGACGCGTCAGGTTGTCGATGATCCGCTGCATACCAGCGGTACGAACGATCGGCGGGCGCGGATCAGCTGGCGATCTCGTCGATCTCGTCGACGACCGACAGGATGCGGCGCGCCTCGGCCAGGCAGTCGCGCGTGACCACGTCGAAGTAGTCGACCTCGGCGCCGCCCGATCCCTTCGCCTCGCGGTCGCGCAGCTTGTCGCGCGCGCGCGTCAGCGCCTGCACGATCGCCTTGGCCGCCGTCTTCACCGTCGGGTAGGCGGCCGCGGCCAGGATGTCGCGCATGGCGAGCTGCCCGTCGGGCACCGCGCCGCCCGACTTGTCGAGCCGCTTCAGAAAGGCGTCGGCGACGCGCGTGGCCATCGCCTTGAGCTCGGCGTTCTTGCGCTTGAGCTCGGCGATGAGCTCGGCGTTGTCGCGTCCGAGCTGGTAGTGCTCGAGCGCGTGGGCGATGACGATCTTGAGCTCCTCGGGCGACCACGGCTTGGTGACGTAGCGATAGACCTCGCCGCGGTTGATCGCCTCCATGAGGTCGGAGGCGTCGGGATAGGCGGTGAGCACGATGCGCATCGCCGGCGAGAGCCCCTTGGCCTCCTCGAGCAGCTCGACGCCGGAGCGGCCGGGCATCGACTTGTCGGCGAGGATGAGATCGATGTGCCGTCCCTCGTCGCGCAGGATCTGGAGCGCAGCGTCGGCCGATTCGGCGCGCACCAGGTCGTACTCGTGACGGAGCACGCGCGTGAGCGCGTCGAGGTTCAGCGGGTCGTCGTCGACGATGAGCAGGCGGTAGCGCACGGGACCTACATTTTATACCCTTGCCGCATGTCTCGTATAGAAGTGATCAAGAAGATCGTCGCCCAGCAGCCGAATGACCCCTTTCCGCGCTATGGCCTCGCCATGGAGTACAAGAACGCGGGCCAGGGCGATGAAGCGCATGCGGTTTTCACCGAGCTCGAAGAGCGCTGGCCGGAGTACGTGGCTGCGTATTTGATGCACGGCAACCTCCTGGCCTCGATGCATCGGCTCGACCAGGCGCGCGGCGTGCTCGAAAAGGGCATCGCCGCGGCGCGCAAGAAGGGCGACGCGCACGCCCTCGGCGAGCTGCAGTCGGCCCTGCAGAACCTCCCCAGCGACGACTGACAAAAGCATCACCGGGAGATCAAGAGATCAGGAGAACAAAGCTCTTACAGAGGGCGCCGGGATCGGAATGGCGTACTTCCGATCTTCGGATCGTCCGGAAGAGTTTTGTGCTCCTGATCTCTTGATCTCCCTGTGAAATTTCTGGTTCGGACGCACCCGGCGTAGACAAATGCGAGTAGCGAATGTGAGCGGTCGCTCGTATTCGTAGCGTCGGAGGTGGAACATGCTCCTACGACTGGCGCTGCCGTTGGCCGCGCTGGTCGCTCGCCGCCGCGCTCGGCGTCGCCGTGGCGCTCGCCGCGCAGACGCGCCTCGAGGAGGAGCACCTCGCCGCGCTGCACGGCCCGAGCTATCGTGCCTACGCCGCGCGCGTCGGCCGCTTCGTCCCCGGCGTCGGCCGCCTGCGCCCGCCGGCGCGCTAGTCGGCGGCCTGCTCGCGCGCCGCGCGCTCGATGGCGCGGTCGGGGATCGCCCACGCCAGCGCCACCATCACGTAGCAGGCGACCGCCAGGAGCACGTGACTCCACACGGCGAGCACCATCGCCGTCGCGTACATCACGATCGAGAAGATCGCCTTGCGTGCCTGATGGCGGTGCGCCGCCCGCCGCAGCTCATCCGTCTGCTGCCCCGCGATCGCGCCCTGCAGGAGCGAGTACGCGATGCCGGTGATCAGCATGACCGCGCCGTACGCGATCGTCGGCACCGTCGCCGGATAGGTCTCGCCGAGCCAGCGCGTCACGAACGGGATGAGCGACATCCAGAAGAGCAGGTGCAGGTTCAGCCACAGGATCTTGCCGTCCACGCGCACGAGCGTGTGCAGGAGATGATGGTGATTCCCCCAGTAGACGCCGACGAAGAAGAAGCTGAGCACGTAGCACAGCATGATCGGCCAGCGCTCGCACAACGCCGCCCAGGTCGCGTGCTCGGGCGTCTTCAGCTCGAGCACCATGATCGTGATGATGATGGCGATGACCCCATCGCTGAACGCCTCGATCCGCCCTTTGGTCATGATGGTGCTCACCGTAACAGCAAAAATCGCGCGATCTGCCGTACAATGAAGCGCCATGGCAGCCATCGGCCGCTACGTAGACCTCCAGCTCCTGGGGCAGGGCGGCATGGGCGCCGTCTATCGCGGGCGCGATCCCGAGCTCGATCGCCCCGTCGCCATCAAGGTCATGCTTCACGCCACGCCCGACTTCGTGCAGCGCTTCCGTCGCGAAGCGCAGTCGATCGCGCGCCTGGCGCACGCCAACATCGTGCAGGTCTACGACTTCGGCGTCGACGGCGAGGGCAACCCGTACTTCGTGATGGAGCTGATCGACGGCACGCCGCTCGACGAGATCGTGCGCACGCGCGGCAAGATGCCGGCGCTCGACGTGGTGCGCCTCGCCAAGCAGGCCGCCGCCGGCCTCGCCGCCGCGCATCGCGCCGGCATCGTGCACCGCGACGTCAAGCCGTCGAACCTCATCGTCGACGGGCGCGGGCACTTGAAGCTGGTCGACTTCGGCATCGCGCGCATGGAGTCGGGCGCGCAGCTCACCAACGCCGCCGCGCTCATGGGCACCCCGGGCTACATGGCGCCGGAGCAGGCGGCGGGCAAGAAGGTCGACGCCCGTGCCGACATCTACGCGCTCGGCATGACCATGTTCGAGATGTGCGCCGGCGGGCCGGCCTTCACCGCCGACGATCCGATCGCGCTCGTGGTCATGAACATGCAGCAGCCGCTGCCCGATCTGCGGCAGCACGCGCCGGGCGTGCCCGAGGAGCTCGTCGGGCTCATCGAGATGATGGCGCAGAAGGACCCCGACGCGCGCCTGCAGTCGTGCGACGCGGTCGTGGCCGCGCTCGAGGACATCGAGGCGCGGCTGCGCACCGGCACCGCGTCGTTCGAGCGCCGCACCGATCAGGCGGCGGCGCAGATCCCGGCCACCAACGTGCACGGCTCACGCCCGCCGGCGGTCGACTCCGCCGTCGCCGCGGGGCTGCAGAATTTCGAGATCCCGACCAGGAGCGCGCCGACCAGGGGCGGCAAGTCTTCGCTCGCGATCGGCGTCGGCGTCGGCGCCGTCGTGCTCGTCGCCGGCATCGGCGCGGTCATGTTCATGAACAAGAAGCCGCCGGTGGTGCCGAAGATCGAGCCGCCGCTGGTGATCAAGAAGGATCCGCCGAAGGAGGCGCCGAAGCCGGGCGACACCACCGCTGGCAGCATCGAGAACCAGGCCAAGCTGCCGTCGACGTCGAAGCTCGACGGACCCTTGCGCGTCGCCGTCCTCAAGTTCAAGAACGTCGGCGCCGACAAAGATCTCGTCGGCCTCGAGCTCGGCATCGGCGAGACCGCGGTCTCCGCCATGTCGACGGCCGGCGGCGAGGTCACGCTCATCGAGCGCAGCGACATCGAGAGCGACATCGGCGAGCTCGACCGCGCCAAGGACGATCACTTCGACAAGATGACCGTGGCCCAGAAGGGCAAGCTCGAGGGCGTGCAGGTCGCCGTGCAGGGCGGCTTCCAGCGCGCCGGCAAGCTGGTGCGCATCACCGCGCGCTTCGTCCGCGTCGAGAACGGCGAGATCGTCGACACGCTGACCGTGACGCGGCCGGCGCGCGACGTGTTCGGCGCGCAGGACGAAGTGGCGAGCAAGCTCAAGCAGAAGCTGGTGGCGCTGGCGGCGCTGGAGAAGACCAAAAAATGATCGTGACACTCATGCTGGCCACCACGGTGGCTGTCATGCCGTTCAAGGATCTGTCGGGTGGCAAGGGCCAGGTCGGCGAAGCGATCCGCGAGACGGTGACGTCGGATCTAAAAGACGCCGGCCTCAAGGTCGTCGAGCGCGGCAACATCGACAAGGTCATCGCCGAGCAGAACCTGCAGGCCAAGAAGAACGATCTCGGCATGGCGGAGTCGATCCGCGTCGGCACGCTCCTCGGCGCCACCATGATCGTCGCCGGCGCCTATCAGCGCGCCGCCTCGCAGGTGCGCGTCACCGCGCGCTTCGTCGACGTCGCCACCGGGGAAATCAAGGGCTCGGCCAAGGTCGACGGCTCGACCGCCGACTTCTTGAAGATGCAAGACAAGATCACCGCCGAGCTGTGCAGGTCGGCCGGCCTCGGCCACCAGGAGGTCGAGCACTTCGCCAAGCGCGTACGGCCCAAGGTGAAGAGCTTCAAGGCCATCGAGCTGTACGGCGACGCGGTCACGCAGACCGACGAGAAGAAGAAGCTCGAGCTGTTGAAGCTGTCGTTGAACGAGGATCCGCAGTTCGTCTACGCGTCGCGCGATCTCGACGCGCTCGAAAAGCGCATGAAGCAGTACGTCGCCGTCTCGCAGAACGCGCAGCGCGGCGCCACCGCCGAGCTCCTGCGCAAGCTCGCGGCCGAGAAGGACCCGATGCAGCGCTACACGCAGTACGGCATGCTCTCGGCGCAGCTCATGACGCAGGCGCGCTGGCGTACGCTCATCGCCGTGTCGCGCGCCTTCGCCGCTGATCCGCCGCAGCTGCCGCCGCAGTACGCGTCGGCCATCCACCCCGACGAGCAGGCGCAGATGAACATCGTCAAAGGGTTCGATCAGATCCACGACGACGACGGCGTCCTGCGCGAGGGCGAGAAGTTCATGGCCAAGTATCCGGCGTCGATGTTCCTCACGGTCATCCGCGCCGAGATGAACAACGCCATCAACCACAAGCACGCCGTCGAGGACGGCCGGCGCGAGGCGCCCCTCGAGATCGCCAAGCTGCCGCCCAACGAGCGCAACAACCCGTGCAAGCGCGCGTCGATCTACAACGACAAGGCGCAGCTCGCCGACGCCAAGCGCGAGTACCTCGCCTGCGACAAGGCGGGCGGCATGGGCCCCTACGCGCCGCCGGGGACGATGGCCATCATCCTCGGCCGGCTGGCGCTCGACACCAACGACGTGCCGCTCATGAAGGCGATGATGGCGCGCCTCGAGAAGGAGAACCCCACGCAATATCGAACGTGGGGGCAGTACTGGGAGAACGCGGTCAGCGACGAATGACCATGGAGCACGAGCTGCGCGGCGAGGGGCCGACGGCCGTGCTGGTGCACGGGCTCACCGGCGATCGTCGCGTGATGATCGACGCTTTCGACGAGCAGCTTGCCGCCGCCGGGCTGCGCCGCCTCTACGTCGATCTGCCCGGTCACGGCGCCTCCAAGGGCGATCCGGCGCAGGCCTCGGCCGACGCGTTCGTCGACGAGCTGGCGGCGCTGGTGCGCGCCACGCTGCGTCCGGCGCCCACCCGCCCGGGCGAGCTCGAGGCGCCGTTCGTCGTCGGCTACTCGTACGGCGGCTATCTGGCCCAGGGCCTGGTGCGCGCGCTCGGCGGCGCGCGCGGGCTCCTGCTCGTCTGTCCCGTCGTCGAGCCCGACTTCGCGCGCCGCACGCAGCCGCCGCGCCGCGTGGCCGCGCACGATCCGGAGCTGCCGTTCTCGGCCGATCCGCGCGAGCGCGAAGCCTTCAGCGAGGTGGCGGTACAGATGACGCGCCCGGTGCTCGAGCGCTTTCAGCGCGCCGTGCATCCCGGCAACATCGCCGCCGACGTCGCCGTGGTCACCGCGGTGCGCGCGCGCTACGCCTTGTCGCGCCCGATCGGCGACGCCCTGGCGCGGCTCGACGTGCCGTCGGCGGTGGTGTGCGGCCGCGACGATCACTGGGCCGGCTGGCAGGACGCCGTTCCGCTCGTCGCGCAGCTGCGCCATCCCGAGTTCGTCGTGCTGCCCGACTGCGGCCACCTGTTGCCGTTCGAGCAGCCGCACGCGTTGGCGCGGGTGGTTCGCGATCTGCTTGCGCGCGCGCTCTAGTGTCCCGTGTCGGACATCCGCGTGCACCGAGGGCGGTGCGGCGCCCCGCGCGCGAGGCGCGACGACCGCGAATACCTGAAGGCATGTAAGGAAGGAGCAACGAAGCGCCCGGGGATGTCGCGACGCCCGAATGCTAGCGAATTTCCGACACGGGAGACTAGGCCTTGGCCGGCGCCGGCGGCGCCTTGCCCTTGACCGCCGAGACGGTGACCATGATCTGCGTCTGCTGGATCTCGTCCTTGGCCTCGATCTTCATGAGGCGCTGACTGCCGCGGCAGACGATGTAGTAGCGCTTCTTCTTGATGAGCCGCCGCGCGCCGAGCGCGCACCCGAGCGCGCCCGCGAGGCACAAGATGCCGATGATGCGCGTGACCAGCACGGTGTGCGGCCAGTCGATCGGATCCTCGCCCTCGGGCGCCTGCGCCACCGCGTCGGGCGTCGCCTCGGCCGGCGCGTCGTCGTGGATGCCGACCAGCGTCAACGGCGAGGCCGCGGTCATGCCCCACACCGTGTAGATCTCGTAGGCGCCCAAGACCAGCAGCGGAATGGCGAGCGCCAGCAGCATGATCCCGGGCGGCAGCCGCGGCCGCACCACCTGGCGCCCGACGAAGGTCACCTCCTTCGTCGGCAGCTCGACGGCGCCGGTCGCATTGCGCTGCACGATCCGCTGGTTGGTGATGATCAGCGGATGCTCTTCGTTCTCCGCGTAAGGCACCGGGAACAGGATGTTCTCGTAGGGTGCGGCAGCGAACGCCATGCGCGAGATGGTAGCAACTTTTTCCGCGCCTCGCCGATAACCTAATAGGAGCGTGATATTCTTACGCCCGGAGGGACAGGGGCGCATGTCCATGTTCAAGTACGAGAAGGGCGTCGGGTCGGTGTTGCACTCGAACAGCACGACGGGGGTGATGACCGCCCTGGTCACCAACATCGTCCACGAGAACAACGACTATCGCGTCAAGGTGCGCTTCCCGACGCTCCCCAACGGGGGCGACAACGGCGAAGAGTCGACCTGGTGCCGCATCATCACCGTCGGCGCCGGCAAGGACTGCGGCACCTTCTGGCTTCCCGAGGTCGGCGACGAGGTGCTCGTCAGCTTCCTCAACGGCGACTTCAATCAGCCGGTCGTCCTCGGCAGCCTGTGGAATGGCGTGGAGCCGGCGCCCTACGCCAACAACGGCGACAAGGGCGTGGTCGTCGTCGGCGCGGAGTTCGACGGCAAGCACGAGGCCAAGAAGAACGACCTGCGCTTCATGCGCTCGCGCGTCGGCCACCAGCTCATCTTCAACGACAACGCGTCGGAGCCGCGCGTCGCGCTGCACTCGAAGCAGAAGCACCGCATCGTGCTCGACGACAAGGGCAACGAGCCGACGAAGATCGAGATCTACGACGGCAAAGAGGAGAACTACGTCCTCATCGACACCAAGAACAAGAAGATCACCATCGAGACCAAGACGGGCGACATGCTCCTCAAGGCGAAGGGGACGATCACCGTCGACGCCGAGACGATCGAGATGAAGTCGAGCAAGAACACCACGCTCGACGTCGGTCAGAACTTCGAGATGAAGGCCAAGTCGAACATGACGATCAAGGCGTCGGGCAGCGGCGACGTCGAGTCGTCGGGCGCGATGACCATCAAGGGCAGCAAGGTCAACATCAACTAACCCATGCCCGGCCTGCAGTTCATCAAGATCCTCGGCAACCTCGCGTTTTTCGGCAAGGGGCTGAAGCTGCCCGTCGACTGGCAGGCGCCCTCGGGCGACCCGGGTGGCAAGCAGTACGGCGATTCGCTCAAGCCCACCGAGAAGGTCGCGGTGCCGCAGTTGGTGCCGCCGTGGTTCATGCCGGCGGAGCCGAACAAGTACTTCCAGGACTCGGCCGACAAGGTCGGCAAGGACTTCAAGGATCTCCACGACACCCTGATCGACGCCGTTGGGTTTTCGCACAACCTGTGGAAGTTACAGGCGAAGTTTCAGAACCTGCAGGTCATGGCGGTGTCGGCGATCGGGTCGCCCGGCTGTCTCGACGGGCCGCCGCTCGAGTCGAACATCAAGAACTTCCCCGGCTGCGCGGCGTGGACCGGCAACAAGGCCAAGTACCGCGACGCCGTCGCTGCGGGCGTCTCCAAGTGCTTCAAGAACTGGCAGGACCAGGTCATGGTGCCGGGGCTGCCGTGGTACCCGGCGTTCGCCGCCTTCCCCGGGCCGATGGCGCCGCCGATGCCGAACATCCCGACGCCGCTCATCGCCTGTCCGTCGGCGATGGTGGCTCAGATCGTGGCGCCGCAGAGCATGAAGTCGGAGATGATCAACGCCTTCGACGGCGGCCTGAAGGACAAAGACAAGAAGAAGCAGCACGAGGCGCTGTTCGAGGCGATCGCGACGGTGCTGTCGCTGGCGTTCATGATGTGGCTGCCGATGCAGCAGGTCATGCTGGTCATGGGCAAGGGGCAGATTCCGACGTTCGCGCCGCCGTTCGTGCCGGTGGGGCCGGTCGTCGGTGGAGACAACATCGCCGTGCCCGGCCACCTGATGGCGTAGCGGCGTCCCCGCGGTCGCGCAGTCGTCAGTTGACTTCCGCGCGCGAAACGGGTCTCCTGCGTTCCCGTAATGCGCAACACGGTCGTTTTTGCCGTTCTTCTGGCCGCGGGCTGCTTCAACCCACGCATCACGGACCAGGGGTTCGGATGCGATCCCACCGCGCTGCAGCCGTGCCCCGACGGGATGTATTGCCGCAACTTCTCGGGCGCGTTCTTGTGCACGACGAATCAGTTCGCGCCCACCGGCGTCGTCGACATGGCGATGTCGTCGGGCGGCGGCGGAGGCGGCGGGGGTGGCGGCGGCGGCACGGGCGGTGACGTCGACCTGGCCACGCCGTCGGGGCCCGTCGACATGGCCATGCTGCCGCCCGATCTGACGCCGCCGTCGACCAACTGCACGCCGACCGACCTCGTCATCAATGAGGTGCGCACCGGCTCGAGCACGAGCGCGAAGGAAGAGTGGGTCGAGCTCTACAACCCGTGCGGCAACTCGATCACCTTCAGCGGCAAGCTCGTCTATCGCTCGGACACCAACAACACGTCGACCGACACGAGCACGCTGGCGACGATCCCGTCGACGACGATCGCGGGAGGTGGCTACTTTCTCATCGCCAACAGCGGCTACACCAGCTCGCCGGCGGCCGACATCGCGACCTTCTCGACGACGAGCGTGGGCATGGCCGACGGCGGCGGCGGCGTCGCGGTGCGCGACAACGGCAACAACATCTTGTGCTCGATGGGCTGGGGCACGGCGAACAACACGTTCCAGCAGGGATCGGCGGCGCCGACGGAAGCCACCGGCAAGTCGATCGCGCGCACGCCCAACGGCGCCGACACGCACCACGACAGCGTCGACTTCAAGTCGGCGACGCCGACGCCGCGCGCCGCCAACTGAGCGCCGGGAGCGACGCGCTCAGCGACGGCGCACGCGCTCGAGCAGGCGCGTGGCGGCGGCGGCGCGCTCCTTGTCGGGCGAGCGCGCGCATTCGCCGAGTGGCGCGACGGCGGCGGCGCCGAGGTGCTTGGTGACGAGGCGCGCACCGGTGCCGCCCCACGCCGGGCCGAGCAGGGTGCACAGGTGCGAGGCGAGGGTGGGATCGCTGCGCAGCGACGGGTCGAGCGTGAGCGCGCTGTCCCAGTGCTGCTCGGCGTCCTTGCGCCAGAGACGGCGGAAGTAGAGCTCGCCGAGGTCGAGGTGGACCCAGCCGGCTTTGGGATCGAGGATGGCTTCGGCGCGCAGGAAGCGCTCGGCGTCGGCGAGCTTGTCGCCGGCGAGGAGCGCGGCGGCGTGCGCGCGCGGCGTCTCGACGGGTGTGGGCGCCGGCGGCGGTGCGGCGGCGGGTGTGGGCGCCGGGGGTGCGGCGGCGGGCGCCGGGGCCGTTTCCGTTTTTGGCGGCGCGGGCGCTTCGCCGGAAGGGGCGACCGGCGGCGGCGATTCGGCCCTTGGCGGCGCGGCGGCGACGGCGAGATCGGTCGCGATCGGCAGCGGCAGCGGCGCCGACTCGTGGCGCGCGATCACCGGCGGCAGCTCGCGCGTCGACAGCCGCGCGCCCCACAGCCATGCCGCGAAGCCGCCGGCGATCGCCGTCGCCGTGGCCAGCGTGGCCCAGACGCGCCGCCGCCTGGGCCGACGCCGCTTCGGTGCCGTGCGCGCTTCGGGCACCGCCTCGAGCGCCGCCAGGAACTCGTCGCAGTGATAGAAGCGCGCGTCGCGCTCCTTCTCCATCGCGCGCAGGATCACGCGCTCGAGCTGCGGGCTGATCTTCTTCTCGGGCGCCATCTTGCGCGGCGGCGTCGGCGGCGTGTTCATGTGCATGCGCAAGAGCGCCACGCTGTCGTCGCTGCGGAACGGCTTCCGCCCGGTCACCATGCCGTACAAGATGACGCCGGCCGAGTAGATGTCGGTGCGATGATCGGCGCGCTCGCCCTTGGCCTGCTCGGGCGACATGTAGCTCGGCGTGCCCGCGACCATCGCCGGATGCGAGATGGTCGGCTCGTCGACGTCGATGATGCGCGCCAGCCCGAAGTCGAGGAGCTTGACGAAGTCCTCGGTGCCGGTGGTCTCGGTGAGCATCACGTTCTCGGGCTTGAGATCGCGATGCACCACGCCCGAGGCGTGCGCGTGACGGCACGCCTCGAGGATCTGGCGCATGATGCGCACGCCGCGCGCCGGCGTCATGGTCTCCTTGCCCATCTCGGTGTTGAGCGGGCGCCCGTCGACGTACTCCATGACGATGTACGGGCGGCGCTTCCACACGCCGAAGTCGAGGATCGACACGCAGTGGCGGTGTTGCAGGCGCGAAATGGCCCGCGCCTCGCGCTCGAAGCGCGCCACGGCGTCGGGCGAGGCGGCGGCGCGCTCGTCGAGGAACTTCATGGCGACCAGCTTGCCGAGCTTGACCCGCTCGGCCCGGTAGACCACGCCCATGCCGCCCGCGCCGAGGTGATCGACGATTTTCCAGCGATCGTCGACTACTTCGCCGACGGTAATGTCGCGCGACGTCGAATCGGTCGCCATCGGGGGCCAGTATAGCTAACATTAGGCGTTCGGCATGACTGACGCTCCCGACCCAAGGATCGGAACGACCCTGGAAGGCCGCTACCGCATCAGCGATCGGTTGGCGGCCGGCGGCATGGGCGTCGTCTACAAAGGCGAGCTGACCGCCATCGGCAAGCCGGTGGCGGTGAAGTTCCTACACGACGCGCTCACCCTCATCCCCGACGTGGTCAAGCGCTTCGGGCGCGAGGCGCAGGCGATGTCGAAGCTGGCGCACCCGAACCTCGTGAGCGTGCTCGACTCGGGGCTCGATCGCGGCACGCCGTTCCTGGTGATGGACTTCGTGTCGGGCAAGTCGCTCGCGGAGCTGCTCGCCGACGGTCCGCTGCCGGCGGGGCGCGCGGCGGTGATCGCGCGGCAGATCCTGGCCGGCGTCAAGGCGGCGCACGCCAACCACGTGGTGCATCGCGATCTCAAGCCCGACAACATCGTGCTCCTCGACGGTGTCGAGGGCGACTTCGTCAAGATCCTCGACTTCGGGCTGGCGAAGATGATGCGCGGCGACGACTCGGCGTCGCAGCTGACCAACACCGGCTTCGCGCTCGGGACGCCGGGCTACATGTCGCCGGAGCAGGCGCGCGGCACCGAGGCCGACGAGCGCAGCGATCTCTACGCGGTCGGCGTCATCCTCTATCACATGGTGACCGGGCGGAAGCCGTTCATCGCCGACTCGCCGCTCGCGGTGCTGCGCATGCACATGGACGATCCGCCGACGCCGCCGAACCAGCTGGCGCCGCGCTCGTGCTCGCCCGAGCTCGAGAAGGTGATCCTGCGCGCGATGGAGAAGGATCCGGGCGATCGCTTCCAGACGGCGAGCGCCATGACGCAGGCGCTGGTGGCGACGCCCGAGGGGCGCGAGAGCGTGGGCGACGATCGCTCGTCGCCGGTGCGGCGCGCGCCGGTGACGATGCCGGGGACGCGGCGCGGCCTTCGCGAGATGCTCGGCACCGGGCTGCGCGTGGGCGTGGCGCTGGCCGTGGTCGTCGGTGGCGTGATGCTGTGGCGCGGGCTTTCGCATCACGAGCAGCAGAAGGTGAAGCGGCGCATCGACGACGCGGTGAAGATGGCGCAGGGCGCGTTCGAGTCGGCGAAGGAGGGCGCCAAGGTCATCACCGAGGATCCGCAGAAGAAGCCGACGACGGCGCCGCAGCCGAGCGCGAAGCGGGAAGCGCCGCAGCCGCTCGCGAAGAAAGAGGCGCCGGCGACGGCGCCGGTGGTGAAGAAGGAAGAGCCGCCGCCGGTGGCGAAGAAGGAAGAGCCGTCGCCGGCGAAGAAGGAAGAGCCGGTGGCGAAGAACGAGCCGCCACCGACGCCGGCCGCGCCTGCGTCGGGCGCCAGCGCCACGCCGCCGCAAGCCGACGACGACGACGACGACACGCCCGAGGAGCCGGCGCCGCCGATCGACACGCCCGGCGCCAAGCTCGAGGCGCAGCAGGCGCGCGCGCCCGAGCCGGCGCCACCGCCGTCGACCCCCGCGGCGAAGAATGCACCCAAGGGGCCGTCGGCGGCGCAGGCGCGCGCCGAGCTCGCCGCGGGCAAGGTCGACAGCGCGATCCAGACGCTCTACGCCGTGCGCCGCAAGACCAAGGGCAGCGCCGAGGTGGCGCTCCTGCTCGGCCACGCGTACTTCAAGAAGTCGTGGCGCACCGACGGGCTGCGCGAGTACGACACCGCGATCAAGCTGATGCCGTCGTTGCGCTACAACGGCGCGCTCGTGCGCGACACGGTGGGCGCGCTCGACGGGCCGACGCACCACCTGGCCTACTCGGTCATCTGGACGCGCATCGGCAAGCCGGCGCTGCCGGATGTGCGGCGCATGTCACGCTCGGCGAAGAATCCGCGGACGCGCGCGCGGGCGGCGCACCTGGCGGCACAGCTCTCACATCGACGCAGATAGCGCGGCGCATTTTCGCGCTCGCTTCCGGAAATCGGAGGGTCGATCGCCACAGGGCGCCTCTGAAGTCCGCGCGTGGCGTGCGCTGCGGATTGGCCGGCGGTTTGCTCTTCTACGGCCGCAAACGCTGAGGAGGTCCATCGTGCGTACCGTGACGTTCATCTGCGCTTCACTGATCGGCACTGCCCCTGCCTTCGCGCAGGTTCGCGTCGAAGTGGTCGCGCCGCCGCCGCCGCGCGTGCAGGTCGTGGCGCCGCCGCCGCCGCGCGTCTACGCGCCGGCGCCGCGCGTGGAAGTGAGCGCGCCGGCTCCGACGATCACGTTTGGTGCGCCGCCGCCGCTGGTCGCGGTCGCGCCGGGCGTCGAGGTCGTGCAGGACAACGACCAGGAGATCTTCTTCAGCGGCGGGTTTTACTGGCACTGCGCGCCCAACGGCGTGTGGTACCGGACGCGCAGCTATCGTGGCGGCTGGGTGATGGCGCCGCGAGGCGGGGTGCCGGTGGCGGTGATGCGCATGCCGCGCGGGCAGTATCGCCACTATCGCGGCGGCCCGGGGTGGCACGAGCAGCGCCACGAAGATCGTGCGATCCGGCACGAGGAGCGCCGCGAGGAGCATCGCGAGCACAAGGCCGAGCAGCACGAGCAGCGCTGGGAGAACCACCACGGGCGGCGCGGTCGCTAGGGAGTGCCCGGGATCGGAGTCGAACCGATACGCTTTTTAGGGCGGAGGATTTTGAGTCCCCTGCGTCTGCCATTCCGCCACCCGGGCCAGGGTGCGTAACGCCTGCAGTTTCTTACTCTCGCGCCGTGACACCGTCAACAGCGACGTGACCCTTCGTATACGGCACATCACCGACGCGAAATGAAAGCGGAATTGCCGATTCGCGCCGCTTGACTTGGTGTCCGACACGCCTAGAACATTGCCCGCGATGATGGACGATGCGGCGCGGGCGCCCAAGCCCGCCGGCGCAGGCGGCGCCGCGCTCCCCGCCCGCGGCGATGGCACGCCGGGCGGTCTACATCACGTCGTGCAGTTCTACGAGGACGACGGGTTCTTGTGCGACAGCGTCGTGCGCTTTCTCGCCAGCGGGCTCGCGGCCGGCGAGAACGTGCTCATCATCGCCCGCGAGAGCCATCGCCAGCAGATTCGACTGCGCCTCGAGAGCAACGACTTCGACATGGAGCGCGCGCTCGCCAGCGGCCGCGTGACCATGCTCGACGCCGGCGAGGTGCTGCGCCGGCTCCTCGTCGAAGGCATGCCCGACTGGGAGCGCCTCAGCGACGTCGTCGGCTCGGCGCTGGCGGCGGCCGCGCGCGGCGCCAGAGGCGTGCGCGCGTACGGCGAGATGGTCGATCTGCTGTGGCGCGACGGCAAGCCGGCGGCGGCGGTGCGCCTCGAGGAGATGTGGAACGATCTCGGGCGCCATCATTCGTTCTCGCTGTTGTGCGCGTACGTGATGGGCGACTTCTACAAGGAGTCGGACGCCGCCGCGTTCGCCGAGGTGTGCAAGGCGCACTCGCACGTGCTGCCGGCCGAAGGCTACACCACGCTGCCCGACGACGATGCGCGGCTGCGTGAGGTCAGCTCGTTGCAGCAGCGGGCGCGCGCCCTCGAGACCGAGATCGAGCATCGCAAGGCGGTCGAGTCGAGGCTGGCGCGCATCATCTCCGAGCAGAGCTCGCGCACCGACGAGATGGAGGAGCGCTTTCGGCTCTTCATCGAGAGCGTGGTCGACTACGCCATCTTCATGCTCGACGAGACCGGGCACGTGGCGACGTGGAACCGCGGCGCCGAGCGCATCAAGGGGTGGCGCGCCGACGAGATCATCGGACAGCACTTCTCGCGCTTCTATCCCGACGAGGAAGTGCAGGGCGGCAAGTGCGAGTACGAGCTGACGGTGGCGTCGCGCGACGGCCGCTTCGAGGATGAAGGCTGGCGCGTGCGCAAGGATGGGACGCGCTTTTGGGCCAACGTGGTGATCACGCGCGTGCTCGATCGCCAGAGCGGGCAGCTCGTCGGGTTCACCAAGGTGACGCGCGACATGACCGAGCGTCGCGCGCTCGAGCTCGAGCAGGTGGCGCGCGCGACGGTGGAGGCCGAGCTCAACGAGCGGCGCAAGTCGGAGGCCATGCGCGAGCGGCTGCTCGGCGTGGTCGGGCACGATCTGCGCTCGCCGCTGTCGGCGATCTCGATGGCCGCGAACGTGATGCTCAAGAAGGGCACGCTCGAGGGCGGCGACGTGAAGATGGCGGCGCGCATCGCGCGCAACGCCGATCGCATGGCCAAGATGATCTCGCAGCTGCTCGATCTGACGCGGGCGCGCCTCGGCGGTGGGATTCCGATCGATCCGCGGCCGTGCGATCTCGGCGAGATTTGCGCGGAGGTCGTGGGCGACATCGAGGTCGCGCAGCCGGAGCGGACGTTCGCGTACACGCGGCGTGGCGAGGGCAAGGGCGTGTGGGATCGCGAGCGGATGGCGCAGGTAGTGGCCAACCTCGTGGGCAACGCGGTGAAGTACGGGGCGCCGGATCGGCCGATCGTGGTGCAGCTGGCGGACGAGGGCGACGAGGTGTGCCTGACGGTGCACAATGACGGGCCGGCGATTCCGCCCGAGGTGCTGCCGACGATCTTCGATCCGTTCCGGCGCGGCAGCGAGCGCGATCGCGAGCGGTCCGAGAGCCTGGGCCTCGGTCTCTTCATCGTTCACGAAATCGTGAAGTCGCACCGCGGGCAGATTCAGGTGCGGTCGCTCGAGGGCGAGGGGACGACCTTCACGGTGCGGATCGGGCGTCAGCGGCCCATCGGCACCGGCGAACAGTAGTATCGTCGCCTCGGGAGGTCGTCATGGCCGAAGCCGAAGGACATCCGTACCGCGTCGGCGCCGAGGTGAACGAGGAAATCATCGTCACCACCGGCAACGAGATCGAGAACTACCGCATCGCGCGCTACCTCGGCGTGGTGCGCGGCATCGTGGTGCGCTCGCCGAGCATCGGCAAGGCGTTCCTCGGCGCGTTCAAGCAGCTCGCCGGCGGCAACATCAAGGAGTACATCGAGGTCTGCGAGCACGCCCGTCACGACGCGTACGAGAACATGCTCGACCACGCGCGCGAAATCGGCGCCAACGCGATCATCGGCATGCGCTACGACGCCACCGAGTTCATGCAGGGCGCGACCGAGGTGCTCGCGTACGGCACCGCGGTCACGGTCGAGCGCCGCTGAGCGACGCGATTCCCCTGATCATCCGACAGTGTAGGCGTCCGCGACGCTGGCGAATTGGTGCGCTCGGCGTAAGATGAGGGGATGCGCAAGCGAGGCGGCCTATGAAGTGGGCGTCAGCACTCTCCGAAGCGCAAGACAGCGCGACCGCGCTCGCCGCGGCGACCGAGGAGCTGCAGCGTCAGCTCGGCGGCACCGAGCCGGATCTGCTGGTCGCGTTCGCCTCACCGCATCACGCCGACGCGTACGCGACGCTGCCGTCGCAGATCGCGGCGCGCTTTCCGCGCGCGCTCCTGTTCGGCTGCTCGGCGGCCGGCGTGATCGGCGCCGGGCACGAGGTCGAGGAGCGGCCGGCGTTGTCGCTCACCGCGGCGTCGCTGCCGGGGGTGACGCTGCGCGCGCTGGCGTTCGGCGGCGCGCCCGGCGACGCGGCCAGTGACGCCGCAGCCGAGGCGGCCGACGGCGGAGGCGAGCCCTCTGTGGCTCCCGAGCCTGCCGCCGGGACGTGGCGGGCGCGGGTGGGCATCGCCACCGAGGACGATCCGCAGTTCCTGTTGATCGTCGATCCGTTCACCTTCGACGCCGACGCCATGGTCGCCGGGCTCGACGCGGCCTATCCGACCGGCCGCAAGGTCGGCGGCCTCGCCTCGGGCGGCCGCGGCCCCGGGCAGAACGCGCTGTGGGCCGGCGAGCGCATGCAGCGCGT
>DATNAQ010000050.1:0-60406 GCA_035607415.1 Polyangia bacterium | reverse complement strand
GCGCTCGCCCGCGAGATCGGCGAGGAGTGTCGCCCGCTGTGCGCGAAGCTCGAGCAGCAACACATGCGTGGCGCTGCTTCGCATCTCGAAAAGTTCGTGCGCATGCGATCACGCACGGCCGAGCGAGCAAGGTCAGCGTCGAGCTCGACCATGAGGGGTGCGCGATCGTGTTTCGCGTCCGCGATGACGGCACGGGCTCTCGCCCGAGGCATTTGCGCATGCGACCAGTGGCCTGGCGAATGCGAAGCTCCGGCTCACGGAGCTGAAGGGAACTGCGCTTGCTCGATGCCACCGGAGTCACCGAGCCTCTCGTCACGATTTGACCTCGATGCGGCGAAGCTGCGCGGTTGACCTCGGCCCGCGCTCGCGCAGCCGCTCAGCCATCTGAGAGGGAGTGTCGAGTGACGCCGGCGGCAGGAGCGTGCCGCGGCTCACGAGTTTGCGCGGGGGGTCGGCGCCTGATTTGCAATGGCAGGCTCGCATGACCAAACGCGCGCTCCTCGCTCTGTTAGCGACCGTCGCATGGGCTGGCTGCGGCGGCTCCTCCACTTCGTCGACGACGAGTGTCCCCGGCGTGGGTAGCTCGAGCGGCGACGGCAGCGGCGGCACTACCGGCGGTGGCGGTGGCACCACCGGCGGTGGCGGCGGCACCACCGGCGGTAGTGGCGGCACCACCGGCGGTGGCGGCGGCACCACCGGCGGCGGCGGCGGCACCACCGGCGGCGGCGGTGGCACCACCGGCGGCGGCGGCGGCACCGGTGGCGGCGGCTCGGGCGGCGGCGGCGGCGGCACCGCGCCTGCCAGCTGGCACTCCGAGACGAGCCCTGCCGCGGTCACCCTCCGCTCGGTGTGGCTGTCGAGCGCGAGCGACGTCTGGGTCGCCGGCGCGACGGGAACACTTCTTCACTCGGGCGGCGACGGCACGTGGACACAAGTTTCCATCGGCGACGCCAAAGATCTCCTCAGCGTCTGGGGCACCGGCGCGCACGACGTGTTCGTGAGCGACAGCGACGGCGCCATCTGGCACTCCAGCGACGGAGTGACCTTCGCCGCCGCCGGCACCACCGCTCCCAACACAGCCTGGGACGGCACGTCGCGCATCTATCTCTTCGGCGGGCCGGGCAACGTGTTCGTCGAGACCAGCAAGCTCTACGTCTCGCACGACGACGGCGCCACGTTCAGCGTCGACGACTCGCAGCCGGACAACGGCGCCGCGTTCGGCGTCGGCAACCTCTGGAGCCCCGACGGCCAGATCCTCGCCGGCACCGCGTGCGCCGAATTCATCGGCTGCAAGTTCACGCGCAGCAACGACGGCGGCGCCACCTGGCAGCCGTCGGTGAGCATCCCCGGGATGTACACGCAACAGACCGGCGTCGGCGGCTACTCGCCGCCGTTCATCGCCGGCGCCGCCGGCGCGCACATCGCCATGATCGCCAGCGGCGGCGACGCCAGCGGAGGCACCAGCGAGTCCTGGCAATACCTCGCCACCTCGAGCGACGGCGGCCTCACCTTCGGCGCCGGCAATCGGCTGACGAATTACGACCTGTCGGCGTTGTGGGGCACCGACAGCGGCCAGCTCTGGGCGGTCGGCGCCGCCGGCAGCGGCGTCAGCAACGCCGCCTTTTACGACGGCACCACGCTGTCGCCGTCGACCACGCCGTCCGCCGCGACGCTACACGGCGTCTGGGGCAGCGCCATCGACGACGTCTACGCCGTCGGCGACGCGGGCACCATCCTCCACTACCACCAGTGAGGCAGGCTGTCGCCCGCAACTTTCGTCACGGACCCACTCCCGACAGCTAGGGTAGGCTTCGCGCGATGCAGACTTCGCAGCGTCGTCGATCGATCTACGCCCGCTGCATCCTCGCCTCGTGCATCCTCGTCGCGCACGCAGCGGTCGCGACGGCGGCGCCGAGCGCCTCCTACTCCGCGCGACGGCACGCGTTCCGCACCAAGATTCGCGATACGCCGCGGCGGCGCTTTCCGTCGCCCACGCCACCGCCCGAGATCTACGAGAAGGTCAAATACGCAGCGCCGCTCGGCAGCAACACGGCCTATGTCACCCCGCTTCATCGCGACGGCAAGAAGCGACCCGCCATCGTCTGGATTCAGGGAGGCTTCTATTGGGGAGTCGACAACTCCGCCTGGGCGCCGGCGCCGCGAACGAACGACCAGAGCGCGCGCGCATTCCGCGAGGCGGGGCTCGTCGAGATGCTGCCCTCGTTGCGCGGCTGCGACGACAATCCCGGCGACCGTGAATACTTTCTCGGCGAGGTCGATGACGTGCTCGCGGCCATCGACTATCTGCGCAAGCGCGCGGACGTCGACCCGACGCGCGTCTACCTCGGCGGGCACAGCACCGGCGGGACGCTGGCGCTGCTCGTCGCCGCGAGCCGGCCGCCGGTGCGCGCCGTCTTCGCCTTCGGGCCGATCGCCCGGGTCGATTGGTACGGCACGACCGGCACGGCGCTCGATGGCGCCGACGCCGACGAGGTCGCGATGCGCAGCCCGGCGACCTGGCTGAGCCAGGTGACGGCGCCGGTGTTCGTGATCGAAGCCGCGGCACGCGGAAACGCGGCGAGCTTCGAGCCGCTGCGCGCCGCGGCCGGCAAGGCGCCCGTGCGCTTCCTTCTGGTGCGCGGCGCGACGCACTTCAGCACGCTCGCACCGATCACCGAGCTCATCGCCGCGCGTGTGATGCGCGAAGCCGCCGAGCGGATCCCGTTCAGCCTCGACGAGGCCGATCTCGCCGCGGCCTTCGCCGCCCACTGAGCCGCAAGAGGAAGAGCAGCGCGGCGACGAGGAGCCAGACGCCGGTGTGGTTTTCCTCGGCGCCGCCGGCGAAGCTGCAGCCGCCGTGCGGCGCGGACGAGCCGCCGCCGGCGGCCATGTCGGGCGCGCAGCTGCCGGTGTGGGTGCAGCCGAGCATGGGATCGCAGGCGTCGGCGGTGCACGGATCCTGATCGTCGCAGCTTCCGCAGTCGTCGCAGCTGGCGGCGCCGCCGGGCGAGAAGGTGCCGGGCGCGCACGCGGTGCAGGTGGCCGAGCCGGCCGCGGCGGCGGTGCCGGCGGCGCAGGGCGTGCAGGAGGTCGCGCCCGATCCGGTCGCGAAGCTGCCGGCGGGGCAGGCGTCGCAGCTCGTCGCGCTCGCGGCGCTCGAGAAGTGGCCCGGCTCGCAGGCGGTGCACATCGCTTGTCCGCCCGGCGACGCGCTGCCGGCGGTGCAAGGCATGCAGCTCGTTGCGCCGGCGTTGGGCGCGTAGGTGCCCGGCTCGCAGCTCATGCAGCTCGCGCCCGTGTCGGAGGCGCTGCCGGCCAAGCACTCGGAGCACGCCGGCGATCCGGCCGGCGACGACGTGCCGGGATCGCACATCGCGCAGCTCGTCGAGCCGGAGTTGGCGGCGAAGGTTCCCGCGGCGCACGCCGTGCAACCGCTGGCGTTGGACGCCGACGAGTACGTGCCAGGCGCGCACGCGGCGCAGACCGCGTCCGTCGCGGCGCCGCACGCGGTGGCGACCCGCGATCCCGGATCGCAGTTCGTGCACGCGACGCAGCTGTGGCCGCTCAGATATGCGCCCGCCGCGCAGCTGGTGCAGGTGGTCGCGTTGCCGCTGCAGGTCGCGCACGAGGCGTCGCACGCCAGGCAGACGCGATCGGTCGTGGCCATGCAGCCGCTCGATTGATACTGCCCGTCGGGGCACGCGCCCGAGCACGCGGTGCAAACGCCGCCGTTCAAGTAGTAGCCGCTGCCGCAGGCCGAGCACTGCGAGTCGGTCGCGCTGGTGCAGGTCACGCTCGAGGTGCAGCCGGTGATCGGCGTGCAGGTCGCGCAGGTGTCGGCGGTGCCGTCGACGAGATAGCTTCCCGCGACGCAGGCGCCGCACTGCGAATCGGTGGCGCTGGTGCAGGTGAGCTGTCCGGCGACGCAGCCGCTGATCGGCGTGCAGGCGCCGCAGACGCGATCGCTGCTGCCGCCGCAAGCGGTCGCGATGTATTGGCCGCTCGGACAACTGGTCGCGCAGGCGACGCAGGCGCCGTTGTTCGAGTAGTAGCTCGGGTTGCAGGTCGCGCAGGTTTGATCGGTGGCGTTGGTGCACGTCGGTCCGGTGGCGCAGTTGGGCACCGGCGTGCAGCTCGGACAGGTGTCGACGACGCCGTCGACGAGGTAGTGGCCCTGCGCGCAGGCGGCGCACTGCGAATTGCTGACGCCGGTGCAGGTCGGCGCGGTGGCGCAGTCCGCGATCGCGGTGCAGCTCGCGCAGGTGTCGGCCGGGCCGTCGACGAGATAACGGCCGGCGGCGCAAGCCGTGCATTGGCTGTCATGGTTGTTGCTGCAGGTCACCAACGACGTGCAGCCGACGACCGCGGTGCACGAGGGGCACGTGTCGGCGACGCCGTCCGCGAGGTAGTGGCCGGTCGCGCACGACGTGCACTGCGTGTCGGAAGCGCTGTTGCAGGTGAGCGACGAGGTGCAGTAGACGACCCCGACGCACGAGGCGCAGACGCTGGCGGCGCCCGACGAGGTCAGATAGGTGCCGACGTCGCACGCGGTGCACTGCGAGTTGGTGGCGTTGGTGCAGGTGAGCGACGACGTGCAGCCGACGACGCCGGTGCAGGGCACGCAGGCGCTGGCGGGGCCGCTGTTGTCGAGGTAATAGCCGGCTGCGCACTGCGTGCACTGCGACGTGGTCGCGCTGGAACAGGTCAGCGCCGAGATGCAGTTGGCGATCGGGCTGCACAGCGGACAGCTGTCGGGGGAACCGTTCTGGAGATAGCGGCCCGCCGCGCACGCCCCACATTGGGAGTCGGCCGCAGTGCTGCAGACCGGCGGCGTGACGCAACCGACGATCGACGTGCACAGCGTGCAGACCGACGGCACGGTCGGCGAGTCCCAGTAACCGGATGTGCAAGACGAGCAGAACGAGTCCGACGCGGTGGTGCAGGTCGGCGTCGTGGCGCAGTGGTCGACGGTGCTGCAGGGCAGGCACTGGCCGCTGGGGTCGAGCCAATAGCCGGATTGGCAGGTGCTGCAGCGCGAGTCGGAGGCGCTGTTGCAAGTCACCTGGGACGCGCAGTGCGCGATGGGCGTGCACGACAGGCACTCGCTCATCGCGCCGAGCGAGCTGAGATAGGTGCCCACTGCGCAGGCGGAGCACTGCGAGTCGACGGCGCTGGTGCAGGTGATCGGCGAGATGCACCGGTCGACGGCGGTGCAGGCGACGCAGAGGTTGGCGCCGGAGTCGAGGTAGTCACCGGGATTGCACGCGGTGCAGGTGGTGCCGCTGCAGCTGGCGCAGGAGGGATCGCAGTCCGCGTGCGCCGGGCTCGCCCACACGAGCAGAGCGCCGGTCAGGAGCGTGCAGAACAGTCTCGCCATCGCCGCAGAGTATCATCGAAGCGCCGCCCGCGAATGGTCGACCGATCGATTCGTCTGATCGATTTGTCGTTCGGCTGTCCGGCATCCTGCGTCGCGCAGCGATCGGCGCGCGCGACGCGGTGCGCGCGACTGGCGGCGGCCTTGCACACGGGCCGCCGCGACGGAGGGGAGCCCATGGCGGACGGTGGCCGCGGCCGCGTGCGCGCCGGGCGCAGAGTCGGATCCGCAGGTCGAGGTGGAGTCGTTCGCCGCGGCTCGGGTCGCGCCTACGGGCCGCTGCACTTCGTCGGCGTGTAGTTGGCGGCGCACTCGCACTGGCAGAGCGCGAGCTGCGTGGCGTCGGTCTGGCGGCACGACGGCACGATCGACAGCGTCGCCGTGCCCATGCGCTGCGAGGAGAGCTCGGTGACCGTCAGCTCGAGCGTGAGCGGCGCGCCGAACAGATCGCTGCTCCGCGACGATGGGCACATGGTCACGTTGGCGACGTTCTGGAAGCTGCGCAGATCGGGGATCCAGCTCGTCGCGTCGGCGGGGTCGCGCTGCAGCGTCACCACCCGCTTGTCCTCGGCGACGAGCGCCCCGCTGGCGGGATCGAGCACGCGCGCGTGCATCTCGACGTTGCCGTTGCCGAGGCCGTGCACGCGCCCGCTGACGAACAACACGAAGCCGCCTTGCGGCGGAAAGACCAGATCGATCGGGCCGCCCGATGCCAGATCGGTGAGCGTCATCGCCGCCGCGTCGTAGCCCGCGGGCGTGACGCTGATCGGTTCTCCCGGCGACGGCCCGGCGGCTCCGCAACCGAGGAGCCCGAGCGCCAGCAGCGCTCGCCACATGATCTGGTTTTAACATACACTCGGTCCATGAAACGGCTGTTCGCGTGCGTCTTGTTGGTCGGCTGCGGCTCGTCGCCCGCCACGAACGGCGACGGCGGGATGTGCGCGCCGCTCATGCTGCGGCCGCAGGCGCGCCAACGCGTCGACGGCGTGCTCGACGCGTCGGGGCAGAAGATCCTCGTCTACGGCGGCGACGAGGCGCCGATCTCGACGGCGCTGCCCGCGCCGCGCCAGCTCACCGACGATCTGTGGAGCTACGACGTCGCGTGCGGCACGTGGACCGAGCTCGGCATGCAGCAGCCGCCCGGCGCGCAGGGCGAGTACACCGCCGTCCTCGACAGCAAACGCAACCGCTTGATCCTGATCGCCGGACAGAAGGGCACCGCCGCCAACCCGCCCGTCGTCGAGGAGCTGTGGGCCTACGACCTCGCGGCGATGACGTGGACCCAGCTGCATCCGGCGACGCCGGCCGGCAGCCCGGGCGCGCGCGTCGGACAGCGCGCGATCTACGACGCGGGGCACGATCAAGTGGTGATGTTCGGCGGCGAGCGCACCATCAACTTCAACGCCGGCGACATGTTCGGCGACACGTGGATGCTCGATTTCACGAGCTCCGCCGACGGCACCTGGTCCAAGCTCGCCGGTACGGGGCCCGCCAAGCGCCGCGACGCCGCGCTCGCCACCGACGGCAGCCGCGTCGTGCTCTTCGGCGGCGCCAGCGACTTCATGACCTACCAGAACGACGTCTGGGTGCTCGACCTCGCGCAAGGCGCGTGGACCCAGGCGACCACCAGCGGCGACGTGCCCTCGGCGCGCTTCGCCTCCAAGCTGACGTTCGACGCCGCCGGCGGGCGCTTCGTGATGTTCGGCGGCCACGATCCCGCGAGCCTCGGACCGCTCAACGACACCTACGCGCTCACCGTCGACGCGAGCGGAAACGCGGCGTTCGAGCTGTTGATCGCGGGCGACAGCGACACCACCGTCGCCGGCGTCGATCACGCGAGCCCCGAGCGCCGCGAGCGTCACGCGCAGGTGGCGGCCGGCAGCCGGCTCTGGATCTTCGGCGGCGCGTCGGACTGCGGGCCGATGGACGACGTGTGGACGCTCGATCTGACCGCACCGACGAAGTGGACGACGGTGGTGCCGGCGCTCATCGACGAGACGTGCCAGCGGCGCGCCGCGGCCGGTCAGACCTGTCAGCCGCCGCCGAACGACTGCACGACGCCGTTGTGATCAGTCGCTGTCGGGGCGGCTGTAGATGAAGCGGATGACGGCGACGCGCCGCTCGCGGAAGGTCCTGGCGAGCTGAGCGACGGCGTCGGTGAACGCGGGCTCGGCGCGGAAGCGCGTGGGCGATCCGTTGGTCGCTTGCAAGAGATCGCGCGTGCGCAGGACGCGCAGATACATGTCGGCCGACCACTCGTTGGTGCGCAGCTCGCGCGCCACTTCGTCGGCGGTCCACTCTCGCGTCGGCTGCTCGAAGATCAAAAGGAGCACGTTGACGGCTTCGACCGAGTCGATGTGCGCCGAGATGAACGCCTGCACGTTTGCCGGGAGGGTGTCGCTCGTCACTCGTCGCCGCCTTCGTCGAGCTCGACGCCGAGCGCGCGGATCACGGCCATCAGCACCTCCTCGGTCGCGTGCAGCTGCCCGTCGGGAACGTGCGCGAGCGCGCGTGCCAGCGCCGCCTCGACGGTGCCCACGCGCATCTCGTTGAGCGCGCGGCCGCTCGCCGTCAGGCCGAAGAGCGCGCGGCGCGCGTCCTTGGGATCGGGCCAGCGCGTCACCAGCCGTCGCGTCTCCAGCCGCGCCAGCACGCCCGTCAGCGTCGACGGATGGATGTGCAGGATCTTGGCGAGCCGCCCGGCGGAGATGCCGGGAAAGCGCCCGATGATGCGCACCGCGGTCCGCTGCGGACCGGTCACGCCCATCGTCGCCAGCATGCGCTTCGAGGTCGCTTGCAGCCCGTGGTCGAGCGCCCACAGAAGGCGCATGAAGTCGAGCGTGCCGCCGAGCTGCGGCGCGCCGGGTCCCGTCAGCACATCGATCGGCTTCTTCACGCCGCCACCGCCGGCTCGCCGTCGCGCAGCGCGAGCAGCAGGCGCAACAGCGCGTCCACTTCGCGCTGCGACTCGAGGTAGTAGGCCGCCTGGCTCTCGCGGCTCGATCCGACGCGCGCGGTGACCAGCTGCCCCGGCTCGTCGAGCGCGAAGACGTCCTCGTCGGTGGTGTCGTCGCCGACGTAGAGCGCGGTGTCGCAGCGCAGGAGCGCGCGCATCTGCTGCAAGGCGATGCCTTTGTGCGGCGCGCCCTTGGGCACGACGTTGATGACGTCCTTGCCGCGCCGCACGCGCGCTTCCGGCAGGAGCGACACCGCCTCGGCGATCGCCGCGAGCGCGCGCCGCTTCGTCCGCGAGCGGCGGAAGTGGATGGCCAGCGAGTAGCGCTTGTCCTCGACGAAGACGCCGTCGAGCCCGCGCAGCCGCTCGACGAGCCGATCGCGCCACTCGATCACCAACGCCTCGACGGAGATCGAGTCGAGCTGCGCCCATCCCCACTCCGCGCCGTGGTTGCCGACGATCCACTCGATGCCGGTGCCGGCCAGGCGCCGCGCCACGTCGTCGCGCGCGCGGCCCGAGATGACGCCGCACGGATATTTGAGCGCGACCTTGCGCAACAGCGCGCGCGTCTCCTCGCGCATCGCGGCGGCGTCGGGATCGCGCACGATCGGCGCCAGCGTGCCGTCGAAGTCGAGCACGATGGCCACGTCGGCGGCGAGGTGCCGCGCCAGGATGCTGCGGTTCTGCCTTGCCAGGAGGTACTTCATGAGCCGGTCCCCTTCAGCACCTGAAGCGGCGCTGCCAGCCGTCCGGTCAACCGCTCGTGCTGACGCAGCTGCGCCGCGTCCATGAGCATGCGCCCCGCCCAGCGGTAGACATTGAAGTGCGCGACCATCGAGCGCATCGCGCGCATGCGCTCGGCCTGCTCGGCGCGCGACATGGTCACCGCGCGCGCGAGCGCCGCGCTCGATTCTTCGAGGTCATACGGATTCACCACGAGCGCCTCGGTGAGCTCGCGGGCCGCGCCGGTGAAGTGGCTGAGCACGAGCACGCCGGCGTCGTCGTCGCGCGCGGCCACGAACTCCTTGGCCACGAGGTTCATGCCGTCGTGCAGGCTCGACACGTAGCAGACGTCGGCGGCGCGGTAATAGCGGAACACCGTCGGCGGCTCGTGGTGCGTGCGCTTGAGGATGATGGGACGATAGCCATCGGAGCCGAAGCGCTCGTTGATGCGCGCCGCCAGCGCCTCGACGGAGTCGTTGAGCGCGCGGTAGCGCTCGATCTCCATGCGGCTCGGCGCGGCCAGGAGCACGAAGCTGAAGCGCCCGCGGAAGTGCGGATAGCGCTCGAGCATGCGCTCGACCGCGTTCAGCCGCTCCTCGATGCCCTTGGTGTAGTCGAGGCGATCGACGCCGACGCCGAGCAGCGCGTCGTCGCGCAGGCCGAGCTCGGCGAACACCGAGCGGCGGCACGCCTCGACGGGCGGCGCGGTCTCGAGCCAGCGGTTGGGCCACTCGATCGAGATCGGATAGGGGCGCACCAGCGTCGTGCGTCCGTCGAGGACCACGCCGAACTGCTCGCGATCGACGCGCGCCTCGAGGAAGCGCTCGACGGTCTCGAGGAAGTTGTTGCAGTGAAACTGCGTGTGGAAGCCGATGATGCTGGCGCCGAGCATGCCGTGCAGGAGCTCCTGCTGCCACGGGCAGATGGCGAAGCGCTCGGAGTTGGCCCACGGGATGTGCCAGAAGCTGAGGATGGTCGCGCGCGGCAGGCGCTCGCGGATCATGCGCGGCGCGAGCGCGAAGTGGTAGTCCTGGACCAGGATGATCGGATCGTCGCTCGCGGCCTCGGCGCAGGCGGCCTCGGCGAAGCGGCGGTTCACGCGCACGTAGTGGTCCCAATCTTCGCTGCGGAAGTGCGGGCGCGCGTGCGCGACGTGGCACAGCGGCCACAGCCCCTCGTTGGCGAAGCCGTAGTAGTAGCCCTTCTCCTCGGCGCTGCTGAGCCAGATGCGGCGGATCTGGTACGACTTCTCGTCGGGCGGCACCCACACGCGGCCGTCGCGATCGGCGGCGTCGCGATCGGCGTTGCCGCTGCCGTGCGCGACCCACACGCCGGAGCAGGCGCGCATGACCGGCTCGAGCGCGGTGACGAGGCCGCTCGCCGGATGGAGCACGCGCACCTCCCCGCTCGCGTCGCGGTGATGGATGTAGGGCTCGCGGTTGGCGAGGATGACGATCTTCTCGCCGTGGAGGTGGCGCTTCAGCGTCTGCTTCAGCCGCGCGGCCGTCCACGAGGTGCCGTCGGAGTGCTCCTGATCGTGCGCCAGCCGCGCGACCAACTCGCGCACGTCGGCCAGGAGCGGCTGAAACTCCGGCCGCGGCGCGGCGCCTTGCAACGTGCGGCGCGCCTCGCCGAGGAAGCTGCGCCAGGCGAAGCGCCGCATCAGGATCGTCAGCGCCGACGCCGCCAGCGCGAGCACGGCGAAGACGAACCAGGTGAACTGCAGCGTGAGCGAGCCGCGCCGATCGGCGAAGCTCATGTCGTGGATGAGGCTGACGAACCCCACTGGTGATCCGTCGTCGGCGAGCACCGGAATCGCGCTCACATGCACGCCGCCCGACGCGAGCGAGCTCACCTCGTTCCACGTCGTCCACTGCGGCGCGGGCGCGGCCGCCGACGGGCGCACGCGCGGGCCGAGCGTCTCGCACGAGAACGTCGCGGGGTAGTCGTCGGTGCGCGCCACCATCGCCAGATCGGGGTTGCAGGCCGCGGCCGACAAGATGCGCTCGTCGCGCGTGATCTCGAGGAGGATGCGGCGCAGCTCCTCGCCGTTGCCCTGCTGCCAGGCGCGCACCAGGCCGTAGCGCGCGCCGTTGACCGCGAGCGAGGCGCGCAGCTGCACGTCCTTCTCGAACCAGCGGCGGCCGGTCTGGTTGACGAGGTGGGCCGCGCCCCAGGTCACGATGGCGAGCACGACGAGCAGCGGGAGCGCGAGCTTGACTCCGGTGCGCACGCAACGAGACTAAGCATGATATGCTTTGAGGTCAAACCGATTTGCGGCTACGATGAAGAAAAGGCGTGACCATGTGCCTGAAGATACAAATCGTGTCCGGAGAGCCGCAGTTTCGGCAGGCGTTGCGCTTCCTGATCGAGCGCGAAGCCGACCTCGTCGTCGTCAATGAAGCGAGCGATGCCTTGCAAGCGAGGGCCGGCAGCCGCGCGCGGCCCGACGTGGTCGTCGTCGACGGCGATCTCGCCGGATCGCACGCGATCGCGCAGACGATCGGGCGCGGGCGCGGACGAGCGCGGGTGCTGATGCTGTCGGGCACACCGACGGCGGACGCGGCGCACTCGGCGCTGTCCGCGGGCGCCTCGGGCTTCGTGAGCAAGCTGCAGCCGCCGCGCGAGCTGCTCGGCGCGCTGCGCGTCGTCGGCAGCGGCGGCTCCTATCTGTGTCAGGGCGTGATGCGCCTCGACAGCGCGCGCGCGGTGGCTCGCGGCGCGCTCGACGAGCGCGAGCTCGCCTTCTTCGAAGCCATCGTCGCCGGCAAGCCGCTCGACGCGATCGCACGCGAGCTCGGCGTCTCGGTGCGCACGGCGACGGCGCTGCGCGTGCGCATCGCGCGCAAGCTGCAGCTGCGCTCGCCCAGCGACCTGTTGCGCTTTGCCGTCAGCAACGGCGCCGTCGCCTGACCGGCGTCGCCGCGCGCGCCCGAACCGCTATTGGAACGTCCAGCGGAAGTCGAGCGCCGGGCAGCCGACGTCGGGCTTCGGGCGCTGCTGGATCGTCACGGCCTTCGCGTCGGCGCCGACGGCGATGTCGAAGCTCCCCTCGACGGTCGTGACGTTGAGGATCGCGCTGCCGCGTCCCTTCTCGGTCGTCGTCGTCGACGCGCCGGCCGGCACCAGCGCGTGCTGCGAGCCGCGATCGTCGACGAGCGTGTAGTTGTAGCTGTCGGTCTTGCCGCAGGCGTCGAGGTCGGCGACCTTGATCTGAACGCCGATCGAGCTCGGCGTCCAATGTTGCAGCGTCATCACGTAGCGGTGGTTCTCTTTGTAGGGCCCGATGTCGTATTCCTGCATCGAAGAGAGCTTGTCCTTCGACTTGGCCGGGTTGTCCATCGAGCTGTTGACGAGCGCGGGCGCGCAGCCCACGGTCGAGAGGATGGCGCCGACGAGCAACAGGCCGCCGCCGGGGATCGCGTATCGCATCGGATGATCCTGAACCAGGATGGCGGCGCCGCCAAGCACGCGCGACGCCGCCATCGAGCCGTTCTTTCGTGGGGGAGCGTTACTTCGTGGTCGTGCCGGTGGTGCCCTCGGTCTTGTCGGCCGCGGCGGCGTCCTTCTTCTTCGACTTCTTGTGCGTCTTCTTCGCGGGCGTCGCCGTCCCGTCGGCGGGCTTTTCGTCGGCGCGCGCGATCGAGGTCGTGAAGGCGGCGAGCGAGAGCGCAGCGATCAATCCAAGCAGAACTCGTTTCATATCGATCCCCTTGTCCTTTGGCCGGTCCTGGCCGATATGCGCGTCGCGACTAGCATGCGCTGTTCCAATCGGCAGGCGAGGCGTTACGGGCACCTTGGGGATCGCGCTGTAAAGGAAGTATTCAGGGCGCCGGGCGAGGTTTTGTTTTCGAACAGAGGTGTGCGTTTTTTTAACACCCTCGAGCCCGTGGCCATCGCCGGCTCAGTGGCCATCGCCGGCTCACTTGAATTCGGCGAGGCGCAAGAGCCCGTCGTCGGGCAGCTCGTAGTAGTCGCCCTTGCTGGCGACGAAAATGTGGGCCTTCGAGGTCAGCCCCGTCGGCGCGTCGAGCGTGCCGGCGCAGATGCCGATGCGCGCGTCGCCCTCCTCGTCCCACAAAAGGCTCGATCCGCACTCGGCGCAGAAGCCGCGCCGGACCTTCGGGTTCGGCGCGTGCCACTTGAGGCCGCGCGACTCGACGAGCCGGAAGCCGTCGCGCTCGACCGCCGTCCAGGCGCCGACGTGCCCGTGCCAGCGGCGGCACTTCGAGCAGTGGCAGTAGGTCACCTCGAGCATCGGCTTGGTCACCTCGTAGCGCACCGCTCCGCACGCGCAGGCGCCGCTCTTCGTCGCTGCCGATTCGCTCATGACGCTCCTCCGCGCGCGATTGTATCGGATATGATCGTGCCATGCCCATGTCCGACGACGCCGCCACTCGCGCGCGCGCGCACCTCGCCGCGGCGCAGAACAAGCTGCAGCGGCTCATCGACGTCGATCCCTACTTCATCGATCTGTCGCTGCGCGAAAATCCGTTCGGCTCGCGCATGGGCCAGACGCTGGAGGACAAGCTCGCGATCCTGCCGCTGGTGCGCGAGTTCGGCTTCACCAACATCCTCTTCGGCACGCTCGACTACTCGTACCCATCGTGGCTCGAGGTCGACGACGACTTCATGATGTACCTGCGCGATCACGACATCGATCGCTCGGGCGGCTTCGCCTTCACCGACGTCGGCTACGCGGTGAGCCAGCACGTGTTCGATCCGTCGCCGTCGATGCTCAAGCTCCAGTCGTACGGCGTGCCCAACACGCTGCACGAGATCTACCTGAGCAAGGACGGCATGAACATTCCGCTGCCGCGCCTGCTCCGCGATCTGCCGCGCAGCATCGCCTGGCTGCACGAGCACATCGTCGGCGACGGCGGCGGACCGCCGCGCATCATCATCAACATCGTCGACGGCTGCGACGCCTTCGCCGACAACTTCGACGCCGTGTGCGAGGTGCTGACGATGCTCGCGCAGCAGCCGATCGAAGGCGTCAGCTTCGAAGACGATCGCGGCACGTTCCTGCCCTTCCAGGTCGGCGCCTACGTCGCGGCTGCGCGCGAGCTCTTGCCGCCGCCGCGCAAGCTCCTCGTGCACATGCACTCGGGCGGCGGCTTCGAGAACGCGTCGGTGCTCGAGGCGCTCGCCAACGGCGCCGACGGCGTATGGGGCGCGCTGCCCAAGCGCGCGGCGATCATCGGGCACGCCTCGCTCGGCGAGCTCATCGCCAACCTCGTGCGCGTGGGCAACGGCAACATGAAGCGCTATCAGCTGGCGCAGCTCCTGCCGCTGGCGACGCGGCTGCAGTACACCGACGACGTCGAGGCGCTGCCCGAGGATCTGCCGATCCTCGGCAAGAACGCCTATCGCATCACGCTCGACTTCTTCCGGCAGAAGGCGGGCCGCTTCATGGATCTGCCGGCCGACGCCATCGGCGGCACGCTCGGCTACCGCGTCTGCCCGCTGGCGGCCGATCCGACGGTGCTGCGCGGGCGCCTCGTCGAGGTGACCGGCTGGTCGCCGTCTGCCTTCGGCGACGGCACGATGCTGGAGATGATTCGCCTGATGCGGCTCGACCTCCGCGAAAAAAAACGGATCGTGTACGATGAGCCGGCGCAGCTGATGGACCTGTATCACCGGGCAGGGGGGCAAGATGGGAAGTGAGAACGGCGCGAGCAAAGAGGTCGACGTCTACAAGGCGCTGCTCGAGTCGACCAACGCCATTCCCTGGCGCATCGACTGGGGCACCGGCCAGTTCACCTACGTCGGGCCGCAGATCGAGAAGCTGCTCGGCTGGACGCCGGACAGCTGGGGCACCGTGCAGGACTGGGCCACGCGCATGCACCCCGACGATCAGAAGTGGGTGCCCGACTTCTGCGTCGCGCAGTCGAAGGCGGGCATCGACCACGAGGCCGACTACCGCGCGCTGAACTCGAGCGGCGGCTACGTCTGGATCCGCGACGTGGTGCACGTGGTGCGGCGCGACGACGGCTCGGTCGAGGCGCTGGTCGGCTTCATGTTCGACATCAGCGAGCGCAAGCGCACCGAGGAGGAGCTGCGCCGGCTGCAGCGCGAGCTCGAAGATCTGTCGTTCAAGGACGGCCTGACCGGCATCGCCAACCGGCGGCGCTTCGACTCGCTCGGCGAGCGCGAGTGGGAGAGCGCGCGGCGCAGCCAGCGGCCGCTGTCGCTGCTGCTCTTCGACATCGACTTCTTCAAGCAGTACAACGACCACTACGGGCACATCGCGGGCGACGACTGCCTCAAGCGCGTAGCCCAGGCGCTCGGTACCGGCGCGCGGCGGCCACGCGACATCCTGGCGCGCTACGGCGGCGAGGAGTTCGCGCTCGTGCTGCCGGAGACCGACGCCGGCGGCGCCGAGGCGGTAGCCCGGCTGTGCGGCGAGGCGGTGGCGCGCGAGCAGCTCACGCACGCGCGCTCGTCGGTGGCGAGCCATGTCACCGTCAGCGTCGGGGTCGGCACCGCGGTGCCGGCGCCGGGACAGGAGTGGCTCCGCTTCATCGACGCCGTCGACCAGCGGCTGTTGCGCGCCAAGCAAGGTGGGCGCAACCGCTCCGTCACCGCCTGAGCCTCCCGAAAACCGACTCGCCCATCGTCAGCTTCATGTCATGATTCGCGCATGCGACGGCGGGAGCGCTTGTTCGCCATCACCGAGTACCTGCGCGGCCGCCGCAACGGCGTCACCGCCGAGGCGCTGGCGGAGCGCTTCGGCGTCACCGTGCGCACCATCTACCGCGACCTCGACAGCCTGCGCGACGCCGAGCTGCCGGTGCGCGCCGATCGCGGCCGCGGCGGCGGCTACGCGCTCGACCGCGCCTACACGCTGCCCCCGATCAACTTCACCGCGCGCGAGGCGGCGCTCCTGGTCAAGCTCGGGCAGTTCGCCACCGACACGCGCCTCTTGCCCTTCGCCGACACGCTCGCCGGCGCGCTCGACAAGGTGCGCGGCGCGCTCTCGACCTCGGCGCAGCGCGACCTCATCGAGCTGATGGAGGCCATCCACTTCCTCGGCGTGCCCGCGCACGCGGTCTCGACGGCGGTGCGCCGGCCCGTCGAGCAGGCGTGGTTCGAGCGGCAGCCGCTGCGCATCCGCTACCAGAGCGGCGACTACGTGGTGTCGACGCGCGTGGTGCGCATCGTCTCGGTCATCCTCGAGCGCGGGGTCACGCTGCTCAACTGCGACGACCTCGACAAGGGCGAGCAGCGCCAGTTCCGGCTCGATCGCATCATCAGCGCCGAGTCGGTCTGAACAATCCTGACACTAGGCTGTCAGTCAGGATCACTAGGCTAGCCTCATGACCAACCACGCGATCCACTGGTTCGAGATCTTCGTCGGCGACTTCGACCGCGCCGTGCGCTTCTACGAGACCATGCTCGGCATCGAGCTGCGCCGCGCCAGCGAGGACGGCCGCCCGATGGCCATCTTCGCCTCCGCCGTCACCGACGGCGTGGGCGGCGCGCTCGTGCGCCAGGCCGGGCGCGAGCCGGCGGCCACCGGCGCGCTCGTCTACCTCGACGCCAACGGCAAGCTCGACGCCAGCCTGGCGCGGGTCGAGCGCGCGGGCGGCGCGGTGATCCAGCCGAAGACGGACATCGGCGCGCCCGGCTTCATCGCGCTCGTGCGCGACACCGAAGGCAACGTGATCGGATTGCACAGCGAGCGCGCGTAGCTCGGCGCGCGCGGCTCCGCGCAGAGGTCAGTTGCCGCCGCGCAGCCAGACGCGCGCGACGGCGATGGTGCCGTCACGGGGGTGCGCCGGCGCGAGCTGGACCTCGGCGGCGTAGCGGGTGGCGGCGCGCAGCTCCTCGCTCAGCCCGGCGAGCGGCGGACCGTCGTCGCTGGCGAGGAGCTCGATCGCCGGCTGCGGCTCGTCCACGACGCGCAGCTCGAGATCGCCGCCGCCGCGCGCGAGCAGGTGATTGCCGAGCGTCACCGCGCACGCCGCCACGTGCCACACGTCGATCCCACGCAATCCCGCGTCGCGCGCGAAGGCGAACGCGATCGCCTCGCACAGCGTCGCTTCACGCTCGTCGCGGCACTGCAGCAGCAGGCGCCGCGGTCGCGGCTTCGCCATCTTCCGCTCCTCCCCATGAGCACGTCCCATGGGCGGCGGCGCATTGCAGTCGGCGTACCATTCACGACAGCGTGCAACCCGGCGATCCGCGGCGTGGCGCTCGCGGCCGGGGCCGGCGGCGCGCGCGAGATCCCGCGAGCGCGCGCGAGATTCCGTGCCGCGCGCGGCGCGCCGAGGCGGCGACCGTCGCGACCGCGGATCGCTAGGCGGGGCGCTGGATGCCGAGCGCCTTCATGCGGTCGCGCAGCGTCGACGGGCGGATGCCGAGCAGCTCGGCGGCGCCGCCCGGGCCGGCGATACGTCCGGCGCTGCGCTCGAGGGCGGCCACGATGCTGTCGCGCTCGAGCGCGCGCAGATCCGACTCCTTCAGGATCGCCGCCGCGCCGCTCGACGCGGTCGCGCCGTCCGCAGCGGCCGGCTTTACCATCGCAGACGAGGGCAGCGGGCCCGATGCCGGAATCGGCCCGGCCGGCGGCGGCTGCCCCGGCGCGGGCGCGCCGACCAGCAGCGAGCGCTCGAGCTGCAGCGGCGGCGCCGGCGACAAGATCACCGCGCGCTCGATCACGTGCTGCAGCTCGCGCACGTTGCCCGGCCAATCGTACTCGACGAGCAGACGGCGATGGCTCTCGTCGAGCGCGAGGTCGCCGCGCCCCAGCTTGTGCGACGACTGCGTCAAGAAGTGCTCGGCCAGCGGCACGATGTCGGCGCGCCGCGTGCGCAGCGGCGGCACCTCGAGCGGAAACACGCTCAAGCGATAGTAGAGATCCTGCCGGAAGCGGCCGGCGAGCACGTCGGCCTCGAGGTTGCGGTTCGTCGCCGCCACGATGCGCACGTCGACGCTGCGCGTGCGATCGTCACCGACGCGCTCGAACTCCGACTCCTGCAGCACGCGCAACAGCTTGGCCTGCAGCTCGAGCGGAATGTCGCCCACCTCGTCGAGGAACAGGGTGCCGCCGTCGGCGAGCTCGAAGCGCCCCGCGCGATCCTTGAAGGCGCCGGTGAAGGCGCCGCGCACGTGGCCGAAGAACTCGCTCTCGAACAGCTCCTTCGGCACCGACGCGCAGTTCACCTTCACCAGCGGACCGCTGTGGCGGCGGCTGCGCTCGTGGATGGCGCGCGCGATCAGCTCCTTGCCCACGCCCGATTCGCCGCGGATGAGCACGGTGGCGCCGGTGACGGCGACGACGTCGATGGTCTCGAGCAGGCGGCGCAGCTCGGGGCTGCCGCCGACGATGCTCTTGCCGCCGGCCTCTTCGCGCAGGTAGTCGCGTTCGCGCTCGGCCTGGTTCTTGAGCTTCTCCAGCTCGGCGAAGGCGCCTCGCCGCGCCAGCTCGGCGCGCTGCCGCGCCACCGCGCCGGAGATGATGTCGCCGACGAGGCGCATGCGCGCCTCGATGATCTCGTCGAGCTCGCGGCCGGCGCGCGAGTGGAAGCCGACGCAGCCGATGACGTCGTCCTCGATGCGCATCGGCACCGTCGAGAACGTGTTGAACCCGTCGCGATCCATCACGCGCCGCGCGGCGACGGCGTCGGGCGGCAGCTTGCGGCGATCGATGTTCACCACCTGGCCGGCGGCGATCGCGCTGATCGGCCAGCCGAACTCCTTGATCTTGAGGCCCGACATGCTGGCGCGGAACGAGCGCACGTCGGGCGCGCACCACTCGTAGCGCAGCGCCATGTGCTCGCGCGGATCGTCGAGCAGGAAGACCGCGGTGCGGTCGTAGCGCAGCGTCTGGCCGAGCACGCGCAGCGAATCCTCGATGGCGCCGTCGATGGCGTCGACCGACGCCGAGATGAAGCGCGTGGCCATCACCGAGAGCGCCTCCTCGAAGGCGAGCCGCTCGCGCAGGGCGTCGTCGTGACGCTGGCGATCGATGGCGTTGGCCAGGATCTCAGCGGTCAGGCGCAGGCTCGCCAGCACCTCGGCCGTCCAGACGCGCGGCACGCACTGGGTGAAGGCCACGAAGCCGCGCACCGGCCGCGTCGTGCTCATCGGCATGGCGACGATCGCCTCGCAGCCGAGCCGGCGCAGGAGCTCGCGCTCGGCCTGCGCCTCGGGCGCGCTCTCCCCGATCGAGTTGATGATGGCGGGCTGACCGGAGAAGACGCGCGCGTAGGCCCACGGGTGCGAGCCGATGGGTATCTGCTGCATCTCCTCCTGCGACGGCCGCGCGCGCGCGCTCACCCACTGGTGCGCGAGCCGCCAGGTGACGCCGTCGTCGTTGAAGATGCCGATGTGCGTGCCGTCGAGGCCGAGGCGCTCGCCGACGAGCCGCATCGCTTGCGCGACCCCGCGATCGATCTCGGCGGTGTCGAGATCGATGAAGCTCGCCGACAGCGTCGAGATCAGCTCGGCGGTGATCAGCCGCTCGGCGAGCGCCGACTCGGCGCGGTGCTGCGCGCTCAGATCGACGGCGACGATGACGACGCCGTCGCCGTCGCCGGCGTCGCTGCCGAGCGGCAGATAGTCGACGCGCAAGCGCAGCGGCTCGGCGTCGACGCTGCGATCGAGCGCGGGCGCACCGGTGGCGAGAACGCGCCGCATCGCCGCCAGCTCGTCGGGGCGGCGGCCGCCGAGGATCTCTTCGATGTTGCGTCCGATCAGCCCCGACGGGGTCGTCGAGGCCAGACGCGCCATCTCGCCGTTGGCCTGCACGCAGCGCAGCCCGCCATCCAAGATGGCGATGCCCGCCACCTGGGACCCCAGCAACCCTTCGACGATTCGCGCATCCACGCTTCGCCGCCCCCAAAACGCCAGCAGTCTGTAGAGGAACGAGTATCGCATGAATTCGTCGGACGCGCCGGTGGGCGACCGAAGATCACTCGGCGACGTGAGGCCTCGCAGCGCGCGCCGGCGGCAGCGTGACGCGCGCGAAGTTGCCGGCGCCGGCGGCCGGCCCGAGCTCGAGGTGACCGCCGTGCGCGGCGACGATGTGACGCACGAGCGCGCGGCCGAGCGGACGCGCATCCTCCGAGGGCGCGTGGCCGGCGCCCGGCAGGCGCAGCTCGACGGTGATCTCCCCGTCGACGAGGGCGAGCCGCGCGACGATGGCGTCGGCCTCGGTCAGCGCCGCGGCGAACAGGGCGGTGAACACGTGCACCAGGCGCGTGTCGATGCCGTCGACCCACATCGGCTCCGGCGCGTCGATGGCGATGTCGGCGGCGCGACCGTCGCGGCGCTCGGCCATGGCGGCGGCGGCGCGTACCGCCACGCGCAGATCGAGCGGGCGTAGACGGCGCGACTCGCCGCGCGTCCAGCCGCGCACGTCGGCGACGACGCGCGCCAGGTGCTGCACGGTGTCGCGCGCGTCGGCCAGGCAGTAGGCGAGCTGCAGCGTCGACTGATCGGCGACGTTCGCCGGACGGCGGCGCAGCACCTCGCCCGCACGCTCGATGCGGCCGAGCAGGTGCTCGAGCGGCAGCTCGAGCGCGTGGCAGAGGGCGCCGGTGACGTCGTGCTCGTCGCACGAAGAGACGGCGCGAAGCGAGGACGTTTGCATGCCGGCGCGCCTCTGCAGTGTCGATGCCAGCGGTCGCCGACGTGCGAAGGGCGCGCGGCTCGCGGAACCCGCTGCGACGGCGCCGGTCGCGCCCGCGGCGGACCGTCGCGGCGCGCGGGATTCCGTCACGGAACGCCGTGCCCGCGCGCGCGGCGAGGGCGTATCTGTGCGACGACACTGGGGCCCGCGCGTGGCACGTCGGCTGCTATGTCGCGGCGACGGCGAGGCGCGCCGGTGACTTGCGGGCGCTGACATCGCGTGCGGAGCTCACCCCCCGGTGCTGCACGTGGAAGTGGCGCGGCTGCGTGCCGGCGCGCTTCGCTCTCTACTTCAACAGCGCGAGCAGCTGCGTGGTGTCGATCGGCTTGTAGAGGACGGTCGCCTCGCCCATCTGCGCGGCGCGCGCGACCAGCGGATGCGTCGACGCGTGGCCGGTGAGGAACACGATGCGGCCGGCGAAGCGCTCGGTGCGCAGCCAGGCGAACGCATCGAGGCCGCTCGGCTCGCCCGACCCGAGGTTCACGTCGAGGATGCCGAGCACGCAGCCGAGCACGGCGGCGCGCTGGGCGCGGATCTCGGCGAGCGTGCGCAACCCGATGCACTCACGGCCGGTGGTGCGCAGAATCAGGTCGCAGAGTGTGGTGCGCAGATCGTCATCGTCTTCGAGCACGAATACGCGATCCGCCATGCGCGCATGCTACCACGGCGCGCGGCGGATCCGCGCCAGCGACGGCGACGGCGTCGCCGGCACCAGGCCGAGGTCGGCCAGGATGTTCGCCGTCACCCGCGTCGCGGCAAGATCGTGCCTCGTGAAGCAGTCGCTCTCGCCGCTCGAGCACGGCCGCTCGCCCCCCGCCACGCGCACGGCCGCGTCGCCGGCCCACGGATCGAGCGCGTGCGCCCAATACATCGATCCGATGTTCACGACCCGCGCGCCGCCGGCCGCGCGGTAGGCGACCATGACCGGCTGCTGATCGAGGTGCAGCCCATCGGTCGAGGCGAGCAGCTGCAAGTCGAACGGCAGCGATCCGCTGTCGGCGAGCGGCGCCTCGTACTCGTAGCCGACGAGCTGCCGCAGCGGCGCGTCCGTGTCCACCCCGCGGAAGACCGGATGGCCGGGCGCGGTCACGTGGAAGTCGTCGGCGACGCGCAGCTTGGCCGCGGGATCGCCGGTGGCGCACTCCGGATGCGCGGCCGAGCACCAGGCGACGTAGTGCGTGCCGGTGAGCGTGTCGGATGGATTGTCGTGCGGCGGGCGCTTGCCGTCGACCGGCTTGTCGCCGAACTCGTTCTTGTGCGTGTTGGTGTCCGAGATCGTGCGCGAGAACGAGCGCGGATCGCCGTGTTTGAAGCGGATCAGCCCATCGACGGCGTCGGAGCCGAAGAACGCGAGGTTGAGCCCGCCGTCGCGCGCGCGCTCGACGTTGTCGCGCATCGCGGCCGACCAATACTCGTCGTGACCGACCGAGAGGAACGCGGTGGCGCGCGTCAGATCGTAGCCCTCGTGCACGTCGACGTCGGAGACGTAGGCGACGTCGTATCCTTGCGCCTCGAGCCAACGCACCATCGGGTACTCGTACAGGAAGTAGCCCGACGAGTACGAATAGATCCCGAGCGCCGCGACGCTGCGCAGCGGGCGATCGAGCGAAACGTAGACGGTGCCGCGATAGGCGCTCGAGCTGTTGGCGGCGCCGTCCCAGTCATTGTAGGCCTCGTCGGTGTAGTCGGCGCGCTCGAACAGGAGCGGCGCCGGCCGCTCGTCGTCACGCACGACGAAGGTGACGAAGAAGCTCTTCGCGCTCGCTTTCGAATCGAGCCGGAGCGCGTACACGCCGGAGACGGCGTCGGGCGGAACGGTGATCGAGAAGGTGGACGTCCAGCCCGCGCGCACGGGGGTGAGCGGGGCGAGCCGCGCCGCCGGCTGCGGATGGCCGTAGACGTCGCCGTCGAGGAGCTGGCGCGCGCCGCGGCCGCCGTACCAGCCGGTGCGCAACAAGCGCCAGTGCACGGCGTCGCCGTCGGCCGCCGTCGAGAGCATGACCTCGACGCGCTGCCCGGGGCGATACGAGGTGCGATCGACGTAGGCTTCGACCTCGCGCGCCATCGACCACTGCGGGTAGGGGATCCACCAGTCGTCGCTGCCCGCGCGCTCGTTCTCGACGACGATGGGGTTGATCGCGGCCGCGTCGGGGGCGCGGCGCGGGCCGATCAGCGCGGCCGTCAGATCGAGGGTGGCGTCGCTCCCGCGGGCGAGCTGGAACGGCTGCGTGGCCGTGCCGGCGGCGAAGCGCGTGCCGCTCGACCGGCCGCACGCCATCCCGTCGGCGCCGACGCGGCAGTGATCGGCCCGCCCGTCGCCGTCGACGTCGATGAGCTCGACGGGCGCGCCCTGGCGCGGCTTGCCGACCAGCCCGCCGGCGTCCCACGCGCTCGACGCGAAGCCGCTGCGCGCCGTCGCGCATTGCGCGCCGTGGTGGTCGAACAGGCAGACGTCGGCGCGCCCGTCGCCGTCGATGTCGCCGAAGCGCGCGACCTCGCCGCTTGCGATCCCGCCGAGCACCGGCCCGGGCGAGAAGCGCGTGCCGTCGAAGAGCATGCAGCGCACCTCGCCGCCCTCGCGGCCGCAGACGTCGCGCCGACGATCGCCGTCGATGTCGACGAGCTCGAAGAAGCCGTCGTGGCCGCTCACGCCGTCGTCGGCGAACGCGCCGGTGCGCAGGAGCTCGCTCGAGAAGTGGTCGCCGCGGGCGAGCGCACAGCGCACGCCGTCGCTGCACTTCACGCAGACGTCGTCGGCGCCGTCGCCGTCGATGTCGCCGAGGCGCATGCTCGGCGCGCACTCGGCGGCGTCGTCGCCGAACGGGACGCGCAGCCACGGCGCCGGCGCGGCGAAGGTGCCGTCGCCGCGGCCGTGCGCGCAGAGCAGCGCCGACGGCTGGCGCGCGCAGACGTCGACGAGCCCGTCACCGTCGACGTCGGCGAAGGCGATGGTGGGCACCGCCGCCCAGCGGGCGAAGCCGTAGGCGTCGGCGAAGCCGTCGGAGTAACGCGTGGCGCCGAACGAGTCAGCCGTGGTGCGCAGCGCGCAACCGAGCCCGGTGATGCGCCGGAGGCAGACGTCGGAGCGGCCGTCGCCGTCGAGATCGGGCGTGAGCAGCGCCGTGTCGTCGCCGGCGGCGGCGCTGCCCCATCCGAAATCGGAGGTCCACAACGCGGCGTCGGTGAAGCCCTGCTCGGTCCAGCGCGAGCACCACACGCCGTCCTCGCCGCGCGCGCAGGCGGCGATGCTCTCGGCCGAACGCGCGAGGTGCGGGCTGCGGCAACCGGCGACGACGGGGAGGAGAGCGACCGCGAAAAGCGCGACACGAAGCATTGGCTCCGCGCCTATTGCAATGCACGCGCCGCTCGCCGAACGCAGGATTCGCGGCGTTGCACGTCACTCCGCGGGGTGGGGCGCCCCGACGGTGGGGCGCGCTGACCCGGGGGTGCGTCTGCTGCCTGCCGGCCGCATCGCGGATCCGCGCTGCCGTCAGCGGCGCGTCACGACGAACATGAAGCAGCCATACGCGACGTTGCGGCTGTGCAGCTGCGTCGTCTCGGGATCGGCGAGGAGCTGCGCGATCTCGGCCTCGACGCGGCCGCCGTCGTGCACCACGGCGTCGCGGATCCAGCCGCGCCGATCGTACGCGCGCAACACTTGCGGCTTGCCGCGCCACTCCTCCGGATAGGCGTCGCTCGCCGGCGGCCCCGCGCACGGCTCGGCGTGCGCGAACACGGCGCCGATCTCGCGATAGGGGCTGTCCGCCGCGATCGGCGGCGCGTAGCCGAACAAGAAGAGCGCCTCGCCCGCGCGCGCGTTGCGCAGGCAGCAGCGCAGCGGCTCACCACCGTCGGCGCGGATCGGCGCGACCGGGTTGTCCGAGGCGTCGCGACGGCTCGAGCGGACGCGCGCGAGCACGTCGGTGGGGATGGCGTGGATGCGAAAGCTCGGCTGGTCCATGCGTGCAACCTACGTCGGGGGCGCCGGCGGCGCTGGCCGTTTTCGGACGCTGCATTCGCAACACCGCACCGGCGACGCCGGCGGCCAGCGCCAACGCCACGACGGTGACGGCGAGGTGGCGCGGCGACGACAGCCACGACCAGCAGCGGCGCCCGATCTGCAGCGAATCGATCGCCGCGTCGACGGCGAGCCCGACGAGCGCCGCGCCGCCGCGACGGATCCAGTGCGCCGCGTCGCGCAGCTCGGGACGCGCGATCATCGGCGCCGCTCCATGGTCTCGGCGAGACAGCGCGGGCAGAACTTGTGCTCCGGCCCGCCGCTGTAGCCGCACACGCGGCAGGTCAGCGGTGACGACGCCTGCTCCGGCCGCGGCTCGGGCAGCGTCACGTCGTCGTCGTCGGGCAAACCGGGCGGGCGCTTCTTGCGCGCCTCGCGCCGCTCGAGCTGCTTCTGGCGATGGACGTTGATGTCGACCCAGCGCAACAGCGAGTCGAGAATGGACATGGCTCCTCCTCGGTACGAACGTTCGAGAACGCGATCACGGCTTCGGTGGAGCGGCCGCGATCAGAGGAGGAGCGAGCAGTTCGTGAGGTAGAGCGGCGCGGCGACGACGTCCGCGCGCGAGAGGGAGCGACCGACCGTGACTCGTTGTGGCAGCGCCCGCGTTGCGGTAACCGACGCCACCACCACCGGCGCGACGCGCGCCTGGCGCAACACCTGCGCCGCCGCGGCCACTTCGGCATAGGCCGCGCGCGGCGCCGGCCCACCGCCGGCGAGCGCGAGAATGACGCACACCAGCACGGAGCGAACGGTTCGCCGGTGCGCGGGCGTCATAGCCGATGTGGTGATCATCGATCGCGCACCTGTCAAGGCGCGATCGTCGAATTTCGCGGCCGTCCGCTGCGGCGCGGCGGCTACAGCGCGCCGGGCGTGGTCACCGCGAAGCGCCGCCGCCCGCGCAAGATCTCCACGAGCGCCTTGGGATCCACCGGCTTGACCAGATGTTGGTCGAACCCCGCGCGCATCACCGCCTCGCGATCCTGCTGCTGTCCATAGCCGGTGAGCGCGACCAGGAAGATGTCGTTGGGCCCGAACGCCTTGCGCACCCGCCGCGCCACCTCGTAGCCATCGAGCACCGGCAGCCCGATGTCGACCAGCGCCACCACCGGGCGATGGCGCTCGATGACGTCGACGCCGCTCTGCCCGTCGCTGGCGGTGACCACGTGATAGCCGGCCTCCTCGAGGATCGCCTGCAAGAGGACGCGGTTGTCCTCCTGATCCTCGACGAGCACCAGCCGCTCGCTGAGCGTCACCCCGTCGAGCCCGCGCTCGAGGTCGGGCGTGCGATTGGTGAGCGGCAGCCGCACCACGAACTCGCTGCCGCGCCCCGGCCCGGCGCTGTCCGCTTTGACCTCGCCGCCGTGCGCGCCGACGAACGAGCGCACGATGGCCAGCCCGAGCCCCATGCCGCCGTTGTGCAGCGTGCCGTCGTGGCTGTCGTCGTCGACGGCGCGCACGAACGGATCGAAGATCTTCTGCAGCATGTCGCGCGGGATGCCGATGCCCTCGTCGCGCACGCGCAGCATCGCGTGACCGTCCGGCGCCGACAACGACACCGTCGCGCGCTTGCCCCGCGGCGTGTACTTGATGGCGTTGGCGAGCAGGTTCACCTCGATCTGCTGCAGGCGATCGGGATCGCCGAACACGCGCACCGGCTTGTCGGGCTGCTCGACCTCGAGCTCGACGCCGGCCTGCTGCGCCAGCGCCCGCGTGCGCTCCACCGCCGCCTCGAGCGTGGCGCGCAGATCGAGCACCTCGCGGCGCAGCTCGATCCCGTCCTGGCGCATGCGCGACACGTCCAGTAGATCGTCGAGCAGCCGCGCCATGTGCTTGCACTGGCGCTCGATGGCGTCGAGCGCGCGCTGCTCGACGCCGGCCGACGCCGGCGACTTCAACAGCGTCGACGCGTGCAGGAGCGCCGACAGCGGATTGCGCAGCTCGTGCGACAGCATCGCCATGAACTGCTCGCGCATCTTGAGCGCGCGCTTGATGTCCTGCTCGTCGCGCTTGCGCTGGGTCATGTCGCGCGCGATCGTCGAGGTGCCGACGAAGCCGCCGCGATCGTTGTGCTGCGCCGTCACGCGCAGCTGCACGTCGACGGTGCTGGTGTCCTTGCGCACGATGCTGGCCTCGAACGGCTCGACCTGATCGCCGAGCTGCACGCGCCGGATCATCGCCGCCCACGCCGTCTTCTGCTCGTCGGGAATGAGGAACGCGTGGTCGCGCCCGAGCACCTCCTCGGCGCTGTAGCCGTAGAGCTGCTCGGCGCCGCGGTTCCAGCTCTCGATGCGCCCGACCGAGTCGGCGTAGGTGATGGCGTCGGTCGTCTGCTCGACGATGCTCGACAGCCGGCGCACGCTCGCCTCGGTGCGCTTGAGCTGCCCGATGTCGATGAGCGTGACCACGACGCCGCGCTTATGCGCCGTCGATTTGTAGGGCAGGATGCGCAAGAGATAATCGACGCCCTCGCGCGTCGACACCTCGCGCACGATGGGTTGCCCGTCGGCCAGCACCTTGTTCACGTCTTCGTCGAGCGTGCCGTGCTGGATGGTCGGCGCGAAGCTGTCGAAGCGCCGGCCCACGTCCTGCGGCAGGAGGCGGAACACCGACGCGATCTGCGACGTGTACTTGCGGATGCACAGCTTGTCGTCGAGGAACATGACGCCGACGTCGATCGAGTGCAAAAGGTTGTCGAGGTCGTCGGTGGTCTCGCCGAGCTGCGTGATCTTGCGCTGGTGCTCGACGTTGACCGTGTAGAGCTCCTCGTTGACCGAGTGCAGCTCCTCGTTGGTCGACTGCAGCTCCTCGTTCGAGGCCACCAGCTCTTCATTGGTCGCCTGCAGCTCTTCGTTCGCCGTCTCCAGCTCTTCGATCGTCGCCTGCAGGCTCTCCTTGGTGAAGCGCAGCTCCGACTCGAGCGCCGCCACGTAGTCGCGCGACGCCGCCGGCACATCGACCGCCGCCGCGTTGGCCTGCGTCAGCGGCGTCGGCCCCTTGTTCTCGTACTGCACGAGGAAGTGGACGTTGCCGTACCCTTCGCCGAACGGCTCGACGGTGATGCGATACTCCTCGGCGCCGCCGCTCTTCGACTGCACCGGAATGCCGGCGAGCTGCACCTTGCGCTTCTCCTTCGACGCGTGTTGCAACGCGCCGAGCAGCGCGGTCTTCACGCTGTCGTCGACCAGATCGAGCACGTTGGTCGACGCGCGCCCGCCCTTGACGCGCAACAGCGACTCGGCGCCGCCGAACGTGTGCACCAGGTGATACTGCTCGTCGACGAGCAGGCTGGGCGGCATGGCACGCTCGAGCAGCTGATCGTAGAGCCCGAGGACCTGCGGCCCCGGCCACCCGCGCGCGCCACCGAGCAGCGTGCGGCCGGCCCCCGCCGGCATCGGCATCGCCAGCGGCAGGCGGATGTCGGGCAGGCGCGCGTCGCGGCGCTTGGTGTAGATGCGCCAGTGGCTGTCGAGCGTCTCGAACTCGTCGGCGATCTCGCCCGGCGTCTCCGACGGGCCGAGCAGGAGCGTGCCGCCGGTCTTGAGCCCGAAGTGCAACAGCGACAGCACCTTCTTCTGCACCACCGGCTGGAAGTAGATGAGGAGGTTGCGGCACGAGATCAGATCGACGCGCGTGAAGGGCGCGTCGTTGATGAGGTTGTGCTGCGCGAACACCACGAGCTGGCGGATCTCCTTGGCCACGCGGTGGCGCTGCCCGTCGGCCTGGAAGTAACGCGCGCGCCGCGACGGCTCGACCTCCGACAGCGCGTCCTCGTCGTAAATGCCGAGCGACGCCACGTCGAGCGAGGTGCGGTGCACGTCGGTGGCGAAGATGCGCAGGTTGATCGGACGCCCCGCCGCGGTCAGCTGCTCGTGCAACAAGATCGCGATCGAGTAGACCTCCTCGCCGGTGGCGCAGGCGGCGCACCAGATGCGGATCTCCTCGTCGGGCGGCACGCGCCGCAGGATCTCCGGGATCACCGTGCGCTGGAGCGTCTCGAACGCTTCCGGATCGCGGAAGAAGCGGGTCACGCCGATCAGCAGGTCTTTGTAGAGCGCGTTCAGCTCGTCGGACTTCGCCGCGAGCAGCTTGGCGTACCCTCCGAGATCGGCGGCATTGGTGAGCGCCACGCGCCGCTCGATCCGCCGCATCACCGTCGACGGCTTGTAGTGCGCGAAGTCGATGCCGTACTCCGCGCGCAGAAGCTGCAGGATGTCTTCCATCGCCGCCGAGCGCGGCACCGGCCGCTCGTTCGGCGGATCGTTGCGACGCTCGCGATCGCTGGCATAGCGCACCAGCGCGGCCGGCATCTCCTCGGGCTTGAGGAACAGATCGACCACGTTCGACTGCTGCGCCGACAGCGGCATGCTCTGAAAGCGCGCCGACTCCGGCGTCTGGCAGATGATGAGCCCGCCCGCATCGTGGATTTCGCGCACGCCGCGCGAGCCGTCGGAGCCGGCGCCCGAGAGCACGATGCCGACGGCGCGCCGCCCGGCGTCGTTCGCCAGCGAGCGGAAGAAGTGATCGATCGGCAGGCTGAACGCGCGCACGTCTTCGCGCTCGTTGAGCAGCAGCTTGCCGCCGGAGATGATCATGTCCTTGCGCGCCGGGATGAGATAGATGGCGTCGGACTGCACCTCCATGCCGTCGACGACGCGATGGATCGGGATCGTCGTCTGCCGCGCGAGCAGCTCGTCCATGCGGCTCTCGAAGTCCGGCGACAGGTGTTGCAGCACGACGAACGCCATCCCCGACGGATGCGGCATCGCGGCGAACAGCCGCTCGAGCGGCTCGAGGCCGCCCGCCGATGCGCCGATTCCAACGATCAAAAATTCCGAGGCGGTTCCACCTACCGTCCCGTGCTCGCTGCTCATCGATTGCTCCGCAGTGTCCTTTTTTCACGTTCTGTGTACCGAGGTGGCGCTTGTCTAGTCTTGCGCGCCGTCAACCGGCCGTTTCCACGCGGGGACGCCGTCCTCCACGCGACGCACGGTCAACCAATCGGATTCATTGAGGACTACTGCGACGGAGCGCTGGTGCGACGCTTGCGACACCGGCGGGCATGCGCAAACGGACGGCGACCCTCGTGACTTTTCTCGCGACCCTGGCGATCGGCTGCGGCGGCTCGATGAGCACGACCGGCAACGGTGGCAACGGCGACAACGGCAGCGGCGGCTCGGGCGGAAGCGGTGCGGGCGGCGCCGGCGGATCCGGCGGCGGCGGCGACACCGGCGGCGGCGGAATGGGCGGCGGCGGCTCGGGCGGCGACGGCGGCGGCGGCGCGACCGGCGGCGGCGGCTCCGGCGGCTCGGGCGGCGGCGTCGCGGGGCTCGTGTTCGGCGCCTACAAGGACACCAGCATCAACATGAACTGGAACACCAACGTGATCTCGACGAACGTGTCGGGCGCGGCGACGGCGCTCGCGACCGATCTGACGAGCGCGGGCGCCAAGACGGTCACGCTCGCGTTCGCCACCGGCGAGTGCGGCAGCGAGAACTGGGGCGGCGTGCAGGGCGCAGCGATGGCGACGGCCAACGTGTCGCTGCTGAATCAGGCTGGCATCCAGTACATCTTGTCGACGGGCGGCGCGGCCGGGTCGTTCACCTGCAGCAGCGACGCGGGCATGAAGACGTTCATCGATCGCTGGATGAGCGCGGGGCTCATCGGCGTCGACTTCGACATCGAGGCCGGACAGTCGACGCAGGTGATCGGCGATCTGGTCGCGCGCATCAAGGCGGCGCACGTCGCGTATCCGAATCTGCGCTTCAGCCTGACGCTGGCGACGCTGGCCAACAACAACGGCGGCGCGACGGCGACGTCGCTCGGCGCGGGCGCGCCGGACAGCTTCAACGTCTACGGCGACAACACGCTCGCCGCGGTGAAGTCGACGCTCGGCTTCGACGGCAGCGCGGCGACGTGGCCGAGCTACGTGACGGTGGATCTCATGACGATGGACTACGGATCGCCGTCGCCGGGCGTGTGCGTGGTGGCGAACGCCGCGTGCCAGATGGGGCAGTCGGCGCTGCAGGCCGCGTACAATCTGCATGACCACTGGGGCGTGCCGTGGTCGAACATCGAGCTGACGCCGATGATCGGCGGCAACGACGTCGCGGGCGAGCAGTTCACGCTCGCGGATGCGGACGCGGTGGCGAGCTTCGCCAAGCAGCAGAAGCTGGCGGGCGTGCACCACTGGTCGTATGACCGCGACGTCGACTGCCCGGCGGGATCGGCGTCGCCGACGTGCAACTCGATCGGCAACGCGGGGACGCGCGGGTACTTGAAGCGGTTCCTCGCCGCGGGGCTGTAGCCGCGTAAACGTAGTAAAATGGGGCCATGCGCGGCCTTTCGAGCGTGTTGCTGCTCGCATCATTAATGGGGCTCGGCTGCTCGAGCTCTTCCTCGAACAACAACGACGGCGGTGGCGGCGCAGGCGGTGGCGGCGCGGCCGGCTCGGGCGGGGCAGGCGGTGGCGGCGGCGCCGGCGGCTCGGGCGGCGCCGGCGGTGGCGGCGGCGCGTCGCCGATCTCGATGCTGCCCGACACCAGCGCGCGCATCGTGCCGTTCGCCGATCAGCTCGACAACGGATACTCCGACAAGCTCGTGCAGTTCGTCGCCACGCATTTTGCCGGCACGCAGAAGATGCTGAAGGCGGAGAACGATCGTTATCGCGCGGTGAATCCCAATTGGCTCCTATTGCACTACCGGCTCGGCTCGTCGTCGGGCGAGGTGCAGTACATCCACAATGACGCGTGGTCGAGCGACTGGAGCGACGTCACCACGCACGAAGATTGGTTCATGCACAACATGAACGGCATGCGCCATCACGACGCGGGCAGCGACTGGGACATCAACGACATCTCGAATTCCGGATTTCGCGACTATTGGACCACCTCGGTGATCGCCGACATGCGCGCGACCGGCGCGCAGGGCGTGTTCGCCGACAGCTTCGAGGCCGGCATCAGCGGCTACGGCGTCACCGATCCCGACACGCGCTTCGACGGCACCAACCCCGCGAACGCCACGCTGTGGCCGAACGGCGATACCTGGATCGCGCAGAAGCACGAGTGGAGCGCATTCGTCGAGGCGGCGTTCGCGGCCACGCCCGAGCACTTCCTGTTCGTGCCCAACATCGGCGCGATGATCACGGGCTGGGCCGACGTCGACTACTCGAACGTCGACGGCGCGATGCTCGAGGGGTTCGCGTACATGGAGGCGCCGTCGGATTGGGCGCTCGGGATGAACCGCGCCATGAAGCTGACGAACGCGGGCAAATTCATCATCGTGCAGTCGTATCCGGGCGGCAGCGGGCAGCAATACGTCGACGAGCGCGACTTCCTCCTCGGCACCTATCTATTGATGAAGGGCGCGCACACGTACATCAACCTCGCCGGCGGCGGCGTCTATTGGTTCCCCGAATACGCGCTCGACTTCGGCGCGCCGAAGAGCGCGCTGCCCGCGGACGTGAGCACGTACCTCGCAAGCGGCGTCTACGAGCGCGACTTCGACAAGGGCGTGGTGCTGGTGAACCCGTCGGCGTCGAGCGTGACGGTGACGCTGCCGTCGATGATGCGGCTGGCGCAACCGTCGGGCGGCGGCGCCACCGACGACACGCAGCTCGACGCGAGCGGCAACTACACGGGCGGCACGGTCGCCTTCGCCAACGTTACGTCGGTGACGCTGGCGTCGCGCACCGCGGCGCTGCTCTTGAATCCGTAGCGAGTCGATCAGGGATTGAGGAGGCGCATCGTCCACGCCTCCGACGGCGTGGCGCGCGTGTACACCTCGCGCTCGTGCAGGCGATCTTCGCGGTTCTTCCACAGCTCGATCGTCGTCGGCGTGACGCGATAGCCGGTCCAGTGCGGCGGGCGCGCGACCGGTCCGCCGGCGAAGCGCGCCGTCTCGTCGGCGAGCCGCGCCTCGAGCGCACCGCGCGACTCGAGCGTCTCCGATTGCTCGGACGCCCACGCGCCGAGCTGCGAGCCGCGCGTGCGCGTCGCGAAGTAGGCGTCGGCCTCGCCGTCGCTGACGCGGGTGGCGCGCCCTTCGACGCGCACCTGCCAGCCGATGTGCGGCCACCAGATCGTGAGCGCCACGTCGGGGTGCGCGTCGATCTCGCGCCCTTTGCGCGAGCGCGTGTTGGTGTAGAAGACGAACCCGCCGCCGTCGACGCCCTTGAGCAGGACCACGCGCGCCGACGGCCGCCCATCGTCACCGACGGTCGCCAACGTCATCGCCGTCGGGTCGTGGCACGGCGCTACGCGCGCCTGCGCGAAGAGCTCCGCGAACCGCTGCAGGGGATCCATGCCGACGCATTAGCACGTTTGCACGCCATCAGCACCACCGCGATCCACATCCCTCCCGTCCCACCACCGCCAACCTCACATCCGCCCCTCATCGCGCCATCCGTTCCCGATCCCGTTCCCGATCCCGTTCCCGTCCCACCCGTTCCCGTCCCCGCTCCGTTCCCCGCCGTCCCCCCGCCCGCTCCCGCGAAAAACGCCCACGCCATCTCACTCGCATCCGGCCCGCTCGAATCCGTGTACGACGCCGCCGAATCCCCACCCGACCACGCGTGCCCCATCCCATCCACCGCCACCTTCTCCACCCACTCGCCCCACTTCGTCGTCACATAGGCGCGCCCGCCCACGACCATCCCATTGTCCATCGCATCCGCCATCGCCGGCACCTGCGCCCCCAACATCGCATCCGTATCCCGCCACTGCGCCGCCACCTGGTCTCCATTCACCGGCGCCACCACCGCATCCGACGTCCCCTGCACCACCATCACGCGCACCGGCCGCGCCACCCCCGACATCGCCGTCGCCGCCGCCATCGCCTGCACCGCCGGATCGGGCCCACCGTCGAGCTGCGCCGTCGACGCCCCTGCCAGGCTCGACGCCGCCGCATACTCCAACCCCGCGCCCACCACGATCGCCGAAAACCGATCCGGATAGGTCGCGCCCAAAATCACGCTCATCGCCGCCCCCGCCGACAACCCCGCCGCGTACGTCCGCGCCCCGTCGACGGCGTACTGCCCCGCCACATGATCCACCAACGCCACCAGCTCCGCCGGCTCGCCGCTCCCACGCTTCTGCTGCGCCGGATCGAACCACTGCCAGCACTTGAGCGCCTGCGCCGACGACGGCTCGTCGGGATACAGCGCCAAAAAGCCGTGCTCCTCCGCCACCGCATTCATCTTCGTGCCGGTCGCGAACTGATCCGGATCTTGCGTGCATCCGTGCAGCATGAGCACCAGCGGCGTCGGCGCGCCCGCGTAGCTCGACGGCACATACAGCTTGTACGCGCGCCCGCCGAAGCTGTCGCTCACGAACTGTCCCGCCGCGAACGCCCGCGGCGCCAGGACGACGAGCGCGATCGGCAACATCACGATCACCGCGCCTCGCCGCCGGCGACGGCGCGCGCACGCGAGCACGAGGATCGCGAGCACGATCGGCAGCCCGCCTTCGACCGCCGCCGCGCCAACGGCGGAGCAGCCGCCGCACGCCACCTTCGTGCCGCCCATGTCGCCGCCCGCGCCCGGCGTGACCCAGTTGCCGCCGCCGCCGCCCCATCCGCCGCTGCCACCACCGCCGCTGCCGCCGTTGCCGCCGCCGGCTCCGCCCGCCCCGCCGTCACCACCGCCACCGCTGCCCGCGCCGCCGTCGCCGGGCGCGACCATTCCGGTCAATCCCCAATCGGCCGCCACGATCGCCGCGCTGCACACGCCGACGTCATTGAAGTACTGCCCCGCCGTGCCGCACCCATTCTTCGGATCGACCGGCACGCCGTGATCCATGTTCGCGACCTTGAGCACCTCCACCACCGGCGCGCCCGTCGCGTCCGCATACACATCGCGCGACACGCCCGTCGCCACCGTGTCGCTCATCGTCGGCGTCTGCCCGATCCCGTGCACGTCGGTCCACTGCTTCATGAGCTCGGTCTGGTTGTTCGGGCTGACCACGCTGTCCTTGGTCCCCTGCCAGATCGCGATCCGCGGCCACGGCCCCGTGTAGCTGGGAAAATCATTGCGCACGAGGTCGCCCCACTCCTTCGGCGTGTGCGTGACCCCGGGATTCATGCAGGTCGTGACCTGGTTTTTATTGATCGTGCAATAATAAGGAATTCCCGCGAACGTGGCGCCCGCCGCGAACACGTCCGGCCACGTCGCCAGCATCAGCGCCGTCTGCGCCGCCCCGCCCGACAACCCGCTGATGAACACGCGTTTGCCGTCGACGGAATAGTCGGCCTTCATCTTGTCGACCATCTGCTTCATCGACTCGTTCTCGCCCATCGCCCGCGTCAGGTTCGCGGGGTCGTTGTCGCCGGTAATCGGATTCGTGTTATTTCCGGCCCAATTGAAACAGGTCAACGCGTTATTCGTGGACGTCTGCTCGGGATAGACGACGTAGAACTTGTACTGGTCGGCGAGCGCGTTCCACCCCGCCTTCACGTAGTCGGCCGCCTGCTGCGTGCACGCGTGCAGCGCCAGCACCAGCGGCGCGTTCTGCGGCGTCCCGGCCGGCACGTACTTCCACATGCGCAGCCCGCCCGGGTTCGATCCGAAGTCGGTGACCTGCACGAGCGCGGTGGTCTGCGCGCGCGCCGGCGACGATGAGGCCGTCGCCAATGCCGCGATCGCGAGGAGCGTGGACGTTTTCATGGGGCCTCCTTCAAGAACTCGAGCAGCGCCCGGTCGAACTCGACGGGCCGCTCGAACTGGACCATGTGGCCGGCGCGCGGAATCATCACCAACCGCCCACGCGGCAGCCGCCGCGTCCCCTCTTCGGCCACGTCACGCGTCGTGCCGCCGTGCAAGATCGGATTCGGAATCAGCCCGTCGTCTTCGCCGAACACGACGAGCGCCGGCACCCTGATCGCCGCGAGGCGATCGATCACCGGCTCGTGAACCATCGCGTAGACCGAGCGCGCGACGGCGTAGGTGTAGGCGTCGAAGTCGGGCCCACCGACGACGCGCAATCGATCGTCGACCATGAAGCGCGCCTCGGGCGGCATGGCGTAGAAGTTCGCCGCCACGTTGGCGTAGATCGCCTCCGCCGGCGTCTTGGCCACGTAGTCCTTGTCGACCGCCTCGGCGAGCCAGCTGCCCTCACCGCGCCCGAAGCGCTCGAACCCCGCCGGCGCGACGAGCACGAGCCGCTCGGCCTTGCCCGGATAGCGCAGCGCATACGTGAGCGCGATCTGCCCGCCCATCGAATGGCCGACGAGCACGACATGCGCGAGCCCGAGCGCGTCGATGACGCCGTCGACGATGCGCGCGTAGAACGCCATCGAGTAGTCGAAGTTCGCCTTCGCCGACTTGCCGTAGCCGGGCAGATCGATGGCGACCACCCGATGCTCCGCGGCCAGCGCGCCCACGTTGCGCTCCCACACCGGCATGTAGCTGCCGAGCCCGTGGATGAGGAGCAGCGCCGGCTCCCCGACGCCCACGTCGGAGAATGCGACCTCCACGCCGTCGACGACGACGTGCGAGACCGGCATCGGATACGAGAGCTTCTTGAACGACAGCGGCGCCGCTGTCGTGCACCCGCACAACGAAATTGTGCAGACGCATAACAACGCCGCGAGGTAATTGTGCGAGCGCATCAGAACATCAACCATTTGAGGGCGAGGAACGTCGTCCACGGATCGCGCGGCCGCCCGGCGGCAGTGCCTGCGGCGACGGGATTCGTGGTCAGCGCCGCGGCCTGCTCGCGCGGGCTGTCGTAGAAGTTGCCGAGGTGCAGATAGGCGGCGTGCAGCTCGATCGACAGGAACACGCGGATGCGATAGGCGAGCATCGCGTTGCCCTCGACGCCGATGAGGTGCCCGCCGCCGGGCGGCGCCACGTTCGACGAGCCCACGGCGCCGCCGATCTTCGCCGTCAACCGGTTGCGCCACACGTCGTAGCTGGCGTTGAGCGTGGCCGCGGTCAGCCCGTAGCCCTGGTTCGACAGATCGGGGACCGCCGAGTAGTAGCGGTTCACCACGTTCGCGTGCGGCATCAGAAGATACGCGCCCGAGGTGGTGAACACGCCCGCCGGCGCGCCGTAGGTGTTGCCGGTGATGACGCCCGAGTAGCGCCCGTCGGTGATGCCGTTGGCGTCGCCCGTCGAGTAGATGAGCTCGGCGGTGACGATGTCGTTGCGCGTGTTGCCGTAGCGGAACCCGACGCGCGCGTCGGCGGCGAGACCGAGGACATCGGCGGCCTTGGCGTAGGCGCCGCTCGGCTGCAGCACCGAGACCGATCCGAGGCTGGCCACGGCGAAGGCGCTGCCGCCGAAGCGCCCGGCGGTGAACTCCGGGTTGTACGAGCTGTCGACGCCGACCCACGCGAGGTTGGCGTGGTACTTCTGGCCGTTGAGCGGGAAGCGAAACACGCCGTTGTAGTCGGCGAGCGTCGAGTCGGGCCCCTGGCCGAGCACGCTGACGCCGCCCGCGCCCGACGACGTGTCGCGCAGGTAGCGCACGCTGGCGCCGACGTGCCAGCCATCGCGGATGTCGCGATCGGTGAGCGCCTCGAAGAGCAGGACGTGGTCATCCTCCTGCACCTTGTTGTGGTAGAGGTCGTACGCGCCGAAGCGCCACAGGTTGCCGAACAGCGGCCCGTGCGCGCTCACCCCGACGGCGTCGGTGCCCCAGAAGGCGAGCCGCTCGCCCGAGAGCGACATCGTCGAGAAGAAGGTGCGGTAGGGATCGCGGATGTTGTCCCAGAGCCGCTGCAAGCCGACGTTGACGTGCCAGCGCCGCGGCAGATCGATCTCGACCTCGACGTTCTGCGTCTCGAGGTTGACCGAGCGGCCGCTGAGCGCGCCGCCGAAGTTGCCGCCGACGGAGTAGGAGGTGTCGCCCCAGGTCCAGTTGAGCTCGAAGCTCGCGCGCAGGCGCGCCATGCGGTCGAGGATCTTGGGCTCGAAGACGACGAACGGAATGAGCCGCTGCTCGACGAGCCAGCTGGTGCCCTGCCCCGTCGTCGTCGTGTTGGGCCCGAAGAGGCGCCCGACGACGCGGCCCTGCAGGAGGTCGTTCGTCGGCGACACGTTGGTCACCTCGGCGCGCGTGATGAAGTAGCCGAGGAAGCGCAGCTGGCTGTCGTCGCCGTTGGGCAGCTGATCGGGCGTGGTGCGCGCGAGCGAGTCGCGATCGGGATCGAGCGGCCCGTCCGCGCGCGCCGGCGACGGCGACCACAGCGCCACGGCGGCGACGAGCGCCGCGAGTATGAAGCGACCGCGACGCATCTACTGCCGCGAGTACTTCTGGATCAGCGTCGAGATCTGCGTGCCGTTGTAGATGGTCGAGCCGAAGCCCTTGTCCGGCTCGGGCGGCGTCAGGCCGTTGGTCGGCTGCGTCTGCACCACCTCGTACTGCATGCGCGCCGGCGTCTGCGTCGTGTCGATCTGGTACATGCCCTCGGACTGCACCGTCGACGGCGCGGTCTGCGCGCAACGGATCTGCACGATGTTGGCGACGCCCGACTGCATGATCTGGTAGGTGCCGGCGTAGTCGATCTCCTTGTTCGACGTGTCGACGCTGACGACCGAGTAGGTACCGTCGTTGTTGAAGGTCGCGGTGATCTTGGTGTCGTTGAACGGCGCGCCCGCGAGCAGCGGCGCGACGTCGCCGCCAGCCGAGACCCAGGTGCCGATGATGGCCGCCTGCTGCGTCGGGCCGCCGGTGGTGTCGACGGCGGTGCCGCAGCCGGCGAGCATCATGCCGGCGCAAGCGGCGGCGAGGGTGAGCGTGAGCAAGAGCGTGGTTCGCATGAGCGTCTCCTCGACGAGGTTTCGCCGGCCATTCAGCACGCGGCGTGCCGAGGCGGCTTCGTCGACGGGACGGGCGCTTGCGCGCGGCGACCTGTCACGCGCGCGATACAGGTGTCGCGCCGCCGTTGCGGCGCGGCGTTACGGCGGCGGGCACGGCGTCAGGGGCGGTGCAGGATCGTCTGGCCCGCGCCGCCCGCGAACACGTCGGCGGCCGACGGCGCGAAGATCGCCTGCAGCACGTCGCCGGCCGGATCATCGACGGTGAGGCCCGTCGTCTCCGGCACCCACGCGCTCGCGTCGCGCCGCACGATGGTCCACGCGTTGCCGACCGCCCACACCGGCCCGCCCGGGCGCCCGCCGATCGCGCGGAGGTTCACGTCGGCCGGCACGCCGTCGGCCGCGGCCGTCCACGTGCCGCCGCCGTCGGAGTGCAGCACCACGCCGTCGCCGACGACCCACACGTCGGTGGCGCCGGTGCCGAAGATCGCGCGCAGCTCGTTGGGCGTGCCGCTGGTTTCTGCGCTCCAGGTGCCGCCGCCGGTCGACTTCAGGATCGTGCCGGCCGAGCCGACCGCCCACAGATGGCCGGCGACGCCCCAGATGCCGCGCAGCTCCGTCGTGCCGACGACGGTCTGCGTGACCCAGCCGCCGCCAGCACCCTGATGCATGATGGTGTTGCCGCCGCCGGCGACGTAGATGTCCATCGGCGCGACCGCGAACACCGCGAGCAGGCGCGTGGTCGAGCCGGCCGGGTTGTTCTGCGGGCTCCAGGTCGTGCCGCTGCCGTGCAAGATGGTGGCGTTGTCGCCGACGAGGAAGACGTCGCTCGACGAAGTGCCGCCGACGGCGTTGAGATCCACGGCGACGCCGCCGGCGAGCGTCGGCGTCCAGGTCGCGCCGTGATCGCTCGAGTGGAACAGGTTGGCGCCGGCGGTGTTCGTGCCGGCCGCGTAGACGTCGGTGCCCGAGCTCGCCCACAGGCCGCGGACTGCGCCCGCCGATGGAGGCAGCGCGCCCTGCTGGTGCGTCCACATGGCGCCGCCGTCGCCGGGCGGGCCGAAGCCGTCGCCGCCGCCGCCGCCCCCGCCGGGCATCAGCACGATCGACGCTTGCGCGAGGTGGTGCGCGGTCACGTCGATCGAGGACGACCGGCCGTCCCCGACGACCACCGCGCCGGCGTAGGCGATGACGTGGAAGGTGACGCTGGTCGATTTGTCGGGGAGCTGCGCGATCACGTCGAGCGTGGTGGTGGAGACGACGTCGACGGTGTGGGTGACGTCGCGGCCGTCGTAGCTGGCGACGATCTGCAGGCGATCGAGCGTGAGGCTGCCGGCGTCGATGAAAAGCTCGACGCCGGTGCCCGACTGCGAGCAGCCGGCGAGCAGCGCGGCGATCCAGAGGGCGCGCCTCATGGGAGCGTGGCTCATCGGAAGTCCACGGTGCCGAGCGGCGTGGCCTTGAAGGTGTCGTGCGCCGGCAGCCCGAGCACGAGCCCGAGCGTGACCGCGCCGGCCACGACGACGACGCCGGCAATGACGACCGGCGCGATCCACGCGCGCCGCTTCTTCTGCGGCGGCGGGGGCGGCGACGCGACCAGCACCGGCGCCGGCGATGGCGCGCTCGCCGATGGTGCGCTCGTCGTCGGTGCGCTCGTCGTCGGTGCGCTCGTCGTCGGCGTGCTCGTCGGTGCATTCGTCGACGGCGTGCTCGGCGGCGTCGCGTTCGGCTTCGGCGGCGCGTGCGCGCGCTCGTCCTCGATCTGATCGAGCAGCCGCTGCGCCTGCGTCGCGAGCTGCGCCGGCGGCGCCGTCGCCAGATACTGCCGGCACTCGCGCTCCGCCGCGTCGTAGTCGCCGAGCTTGCGGTGGACCTGTGCGAAGTTGATCAGAAACTCCGGCCGCGGCGACAACGCATATCCTGCCTCGAACTCGTGCAGCGCCTCGCGCCACCGCCCGCGCGCGTACTCCTGCTCGCCCGCCACGAAGTGGCTGCGCGCCAGCTCCTCCTGCGACGGCCGCGATGTCTGCGACGGCTGCGACGGCTGCGACGGCTGCGACGGCTGCGACCTCTTCGACGGCGGCGGCGTCGGCGACGGCTGCCCGTGGCTGCGACGCGCCGGCGCCGTCACCGTCGCGGCGACGAAGAGCGCGAGGCCGAGTGAGCGCCCGGTCATTCGACCCGTACTATACTCGCACGCACGATGCGGCGGTTCGGCGAGCTCGAGCTTCAGGCGCGCCTCGGCCGCGGCGGCAGCGCCGAGGTCTGGCGCGCCGTGTATCCGAGCGCGCACGGCGTCACCCGCACCGTCGCCCTCAAGCGCCTCCTGCCCGAGCGGCTCGCCGACGCCAAGCTGCGCTCCGCGCTCCTCGACGAGGCGCGTCTCGCTGCGCGCCTCACCCACGTCAACGTCGCGCAGGTGCTCGAGGTCGTCGAGGCCGCCGGCGAGCACGCCATCGTCATGGAGCTGGTCGACGGCTGCGATCTGCGGGCCCTCCTGCGCGCGCTCGCGCCGCTCGGCCCACCGCCGCCCGGGCTCGGCGCCTTCGTCGCGCACGAAGTCTGCCGCGCCCTCGGCGCCGCGCACACGTTGCGTCCGCCGATCCTCCACCGCGACGTCAGCACCACCAACGTCCTCGTCGCCCGCACCGGAGCCGTCAAGCTCGCCGACTTCGGCATCGGCAAGGCGCTCGAGGCGGCCAGCACCGACGGCACCGCCTCGCTCAAAGGCAACCTCGGCTACATGGCGCCCGAGCAGCTCGCGCGCGCGCCCGTCTCGCCGGCCACCGACGTCTACGCCGCCGGCGTGCTCCTGTGGGAGATGCTGACGGGCCGTCGCCTCTTCGCCGCCGCGTTCGAGCTGGCCGCATCGGCCGACGCGCGCCGCCGCCCGATTCCGCCGCCGTCGTCGGTGAACCCGGCGGTCGGCCCCGCGCTCGACGCCATCGTCGCCCGCGCCGTCGCCGCGTCGCCGAGCGACCGCTGGTCGGACGGCGCCGCCATGGCGCGCGCGCTCGAGCCCGAGGTCCATGCGCACGGCTTCGGCCCCACGCAGCTGGCGGCGCTGATGCGTGACTTCGCCCCACCGCCCGTCGAGGACGAGCCCACACGTCACACCGTCACCGTCGCCGGCGCCACCGCCACCCTCGTCGATCCGCCGCGCCCGCCGCCACCGCGCGCGCGCGGGCCGCTCGCCGCCGCCTTCGCCGCCGCGGTGGTGATCGCCGGTGGTCTCGGCGCCTTCGCCGCCTGGCCGCGCGGCATCGAAGAGCTGGCGCCGCCACCGCGGGCCGCCGCCACCACGCCGGCCGCGCCGCGACCGATCGCCACGCCGCTTCCCGTCACTTCGACGCAACCAGCTCCGCCGCCGAAACCGTCACTCGTACACAAAGCTGCGCCGAAGAAGGGCGCCGCGCGCGATCTCGTCGACGGCAAGCTCCTCAATCCGTTTCCCCGCTAGCGTATACTGCGCCACAGATGAGCGACTTCGACGATCTCGGGCGCACCGTCAGCATCGAGCGCGCGACCTCGCTCGATCTACGTCGCGCCTCGCTGCAGGTGCTCACCGGCCCCGACGCCGGGAAGCGCTTCGACATCGAAGATCGCGCCCGCGTCGGCGCCCGGGCGCTGGCCGACATCGCGCTCGCCGACGCGCGCGTCTCCGGCCTGCACTGCGAGATCAGCGTCGCCGGCGACGCCATCCGCGTGCGCGATCTCGGCTCCAAGAACGGCACCTTCGTCGGCACCGTGCGCATCCTCGACGCCCTGCTCGCCCCCGGCGACGTCGTCACCGTCGGCGAGACGCAGCTCCAGCTCGCGCTCGCCGGCTCGCGCGCGGTGCCGCTGCACGACGCCGACGACTTCCACGGCCTGGTCGGCCAATCGGCCGCCATCCGCGCGCTCACCGCGCGCCTGGCCGCGCTCGCCGGCGGCGACACCACCGTCCTCGTGCAGGGCGAGACCGGCACCGGCAAGGAGCGTGTCGCCGAGGCGCTCCACCTCGCCGGCAAGCGCGCGCCCAAGCCGCTCGTCGTCGTCGACTGCGGCGCCATGCCGGCCACGATGATCGAGTCGGAGCTGTTCGGCCACGAGCGCGGCGCCTTCACCGGCGCCGTCGCCAGCGTGCCCGGCGCCTTCGAGCGCGCCCACGGCGGCACCCTGTTCCTCGACGAGATCGGCGAGCTCCCGCTCGAGCTGCAGCCGAAGCTCCTGCGCGCGCTCGAGTCACGCGTCGTGCGCCGGCTCGGCGGCGCCAAGACCATCAATGTCGACGTGCGCGTCGTCTCGGCGACGAACCGCGATCTGCCGCTCGAGGTCGCCGCCGGCCGCTTCCGCGAGGACCTCTACTATCGTCTCGCCGTCGTCACCCTCACGGTGCCACCGCTGCGCGATCGCCGCGAAGACGTGCCGCTCCTTGCCGCGCGCTTCCTGCGCGACCTCGGCGTCGAGCCTTCCCGCCTGCTCACGCGCGAATCGCTCGATGCGCTCGTACATCACGCCTGGCCCGGCAACGTACGCGAGCTGCGCAACACGCTCGAGCGCGCCGTCGCCCTCTCCGAGCCGCTCGCCGTGGCCACGCCGGTCGGCGCCGCCACGCCGGCCGCGGGCACGGCGCCCGCACTTACTGTCGATCTGACGCAACCGCTGCGGGTCGGCCGTCAGCGCGTGGTCGACGCCTGGGAGCGCGCCTACGTCACGCGCCTCCTCGACGAATGCGGCGGCAACGTGTCCGAGGCGTCGCGGCGCGCCGGCCTCGAGCGCATGTCGATGTACCGCCTCCTCCACCGCCTCGGGCTGCGCTAGCCTCGCGTCGCTAATACTTCGCCAGGAAGGCGTCGATCGCCGGCTTGTTGCGCGTCCACGCCGCCGCGCACTCGCGCACCCCTTCGAGGCCCTTCTCGAGCTCGTGCGGCGCACCCGGATGCGTCTTGGCCCGCGGCCGCAAGAACGCCTCCGCCGCCGCGCGATGCGTGTCGTCGCAGAACGCCCGCGGGATGCCCTGGAACAGGTGCATGGCATCGTCTTCACGCATCTTTCCGACGATGCCGTCGAAGTGCTGCTGCAGCCAGGCCCAGGTTGCCTCGCGCACCTCGCGCGCGAACAGCGCCTGATAGAGCACGCCGATCGACTCGCGCAGATCGAACTCGCTGCCGGTGATCGTCGCCAGGGCGCGCGCCTGCAGCGCCGGCGCGTAGAAGCCGCCGAGCGTGCCGATCAGCATCGAGCGCTCGCGCCGATCCTTGACGTGCCGCGCTTCATCCAGGATGCGATCGAACAGCTTGGGATCGTTCGACAGCGCCGCGATCGTCAGGACCGGCTGCACCATGTCGGGCGCGACCGCGCGCCGATCACGCAGCCAGCGCTCCGCCAGCTTCTTGGCCTCGGCGACGACGCCCTTGTCGTGCGCGTAGCGCGCCGCGAACATCAGCAACTGCGGCCGCAGCCGCGCCATCTCCGGATCTTCGCCCGGCTTCGGTGCCCACCCGACGGTGCGCGTGTGCGGCCCGAGCAGCTTGGCGACGGCGCGCCCGAAGGCCGCGGTCCCCTTGTCGTCGAGCTCGCGCGGGTTGAGCAAGAACAAGAAGCTCGCCCCCTTCGCGAACACGCGCAGATCGGCATCGCCGAGGAAGGTGGGCAACAGCGCCAGCGCGTCGCCGAGCGGCAGCGTCCCCTGCTCGACCTCGGCTGCCACGTCGGCGGCGAGGTGCATGCGCTCCTTGACGGTGAGCGCGCTGCCGAACACCGGCTGCAGCGCCTTCAGCGACGCCGCGTCGTATCGCACGTGGTAGTAGCCGGCGGCGTCGGCGTTGGCCACCAGCCACGTCGGGCAGCTCGGCAGCGTCACCTCCTTCTGTCGCGCGTCGAGCAGCGCGCAGGTCGCGCCGCCCTGCCACTTCATACACACCGGCACCTTCCACAGCGACGGTGAATCCTGATCGGCGGCGTTGAAGAAGCGTTTCTGCGACAGCGTGACCTTGCCCGCGCCGCCCTCGCAGCGCAGCGCCGCCGTCACGATCGGCACGCCCGGCTGGTCGACGAACGACTGCATCAGCTCGGCCGCAGGAGCGCCGAGATATTGTCGAAGTGACGCAATGAACTCGTCGGCGTCGGCGTTGCCCCACGCGTGCATCGTCAGATAGCCGTGGATCGCGCCCATGAACTTGTCGTGCCCGACCCAGTGCTCGATCATGTGCAGCACCGCCGAGCCTTTGGCATAGGTGATGTCGTTGTCGAACGAGTTCTGGATCGCGTCCGCGCTCTCGACGGGCAGACGGATCTTCTGCACCGTCGGCTGTCCGTCGGCGAACATGGCCTCCGCCGCCGGATCGCGTCCGAGCGCGAACTTCCACGACGGCTCGAGCGTGTCGGTGATCTGCAAGTCGGCCCACGAGCCGAGCGCCTCGTTGAGCCACACGTCGTTCCACCAACGGCAGGTCACGTAGTCGCCGAACCAGTAGTGCGCCAGCTCGTGGATGGCGGTGTTGGCGTATGCCTCCTTGCGGAACAGCCCCTCTTCGCTCGGCTTGATCAGCGTCAGCGGCTGGCCGAGCGCGACGATGCCGGGGTGCTCCATCGTCCCCCAGAAGCGCGGCACCACCGCCACGTCGAGCTTGCCGTACGGATAGGGCATGGCGAAAAACTTCTCGAGCTCGACGAGGATCCGCGGCGTGATTTCTTTGGCGTAGCGCGTCTCGGCGGCGCGGCCGCGCGGGATGATGAAGCGGATCGGCGTATTGGCGCGGCCCGCCTTGCCGCCGTCGACGAGCTCGAAGGGCCCGACGACGAACGCGACCAGATAGCTCGGCAGCGGCTTCGACTCTTCGAGCGTCACCGTCTTCATGCCGCCGGGCTCGTCGCTCTCGGATGCGACCGCCGCGTTGCCGAGCGCGACGTGCGACTTCTTGACGTGGAAGGTCAGCTTCCACGGAACCTTGAATGCGGGCTCGTCGAAGCAGGGAAACGCGCGGCGCGCGTCGGTCGGCTCGAAGAAGGTGTACGCGTACCAGTCGTCGGCGCCGGCGCCTTCGGCGACGCGATAGAGCCCGCGGCTCTTCTCGGCGTCGAGCTTGCCGTGAAAGCGCACGATCAGCTGCGCGACGCCCTTCGGCAGCGGCCGCGCCGTGGCGAAGCCGACGAAGTCTTCGCCGCCCGGCACCACGCGCGCCGTCTGGGTTGCGCCGCCGGCGTGCGCCTCGGCGCCGTCGATCGTCAGATCGGTCGCGTTGAGCCACACGAGCGACGTCGGCGCGTCGAGGCGCAGATCGATGGTCACCGTGCCGGCATAGGTCGGCTCCGCCGGGACGACGCGCAGATCGAGCGCGTAGTGCGTCGGTCGCACGCCGGCGGGGAGCCGCAGCTTGGGCGGCGTGGGCGTCGAGTCGTTGGCGGCGAGACAGGTGAGCGCGAGCGCGCAGAGGAGAGCGGGTCGGCGGATCATTTCCTCGTGAATAGCACGAGCTTCTGCGCATGGGTGCCGCCGAGCGTGCCCTTCACGTCGACCTTCCCGTCACACTTCGAGTGGAAGATCACGACCACCTCTTCGAGCGACGACGTGCCGACCTCCTGGATCACGCCCATGCCCGACACCGGGTTGGCGCGGCACGACGCATCGATCACGACGTCGGTGAGCGATACCTGCGCCACCTGCGCGCCGCTGCCCACGTTCGCGCTCTGGGTTCCGCCGCTCAGCGTGTAGACGTCGTCGGACGGATCGCCCGGCGTCATCTTCTCGTCGACGAGGACGGTCCACGCCGACTGCCCGGCGAGGGTCGCGCCGTTCGAGACCGACACATCTTGTCCGGTATACGCAACCGTCTGTTGTCCGCTTTGCGTCGTCACCTTCACGCCGATGGCCTGAGACACCGAGATGGCGCCGTCGCTGACACCGATGCCGAACTCCATGCCGAGCGTGGCATCGTCGGTCGCCGCCCAGCTGCCCGACACCGCGACCTGTCCGTTGCCGACGCCGCCGAGCGGCAGCGGGCAGGCGTCGCCCAGGGTCACCGACGCGACGCCGCTGCACGGATAGGTCGCGCTACATGGTTGCGTCACATTGACGCAAGCAACCGGCGCATTCATCGCCGCCGCGGTCATCGACGCCGAATGGCCGATCGATGAACCGGCTACCAGCGCCACCTCGATCCCGGAAAGATCGACGTCGCTCGATCCAAAGCAACCCGCGCAGACCAAGCTAGGCAATAGGAGCCAACGCATACGGCACCCCCGGTCGCCAATTTTATCACGGCGCGGCGGTGATCGCGCGGCGCACGGCAGCGAGCGGCGCCGTGTCGTCGAAGACCAGGCGGCCATGCTCGAGCTTGATGCCGAGCCGACGCCACCAACCGTCGAGATCGACAGGGAACGGCGCGTCGCGCATCTTTCCGTACAGCTCGCTCAGGACGGGCACACCGACGGCGGCGTCGCCGATCGCGAGCGCGCGCGGCAGCGGCCACGCCGTCTCGAGCGTGCCGCCGGCGGCGACGATGGCGCGCACCGCATCATCGAGCGAGCGGCGGTCGTGCGTGCGCTCGCGGATCTCCAGATCGGCGAGCATGCAATAGAGCGCGCCGCCCCAATAGATGCGTCCCCACGTCGGCGTATGGTCGAGGCCGCGGTCGCCGCGCGCGGGCTCGCCTTGGGGCAGGCCGTCGACGAGATCGCGCCACACCTTTTCGGCTTTCAGATCGCCGACGCGCACGCGCTCGATCGGCTCGAGGTAGGTGGCCATGCCCTCGGCGATCCACAGCTGTTGACGCGGCACCGTCGGAAACGCGAGGTGCGTCAGCTCGTGCGCCGGCACCCAGCTGCGCATGAGCTCGTCGGGCGTCGCTTCGTCGCCGACGTAGAGCATGAGCGTGGCGCCGCCGCCGCCGAGCGTACGGCCGTGCAGATCGTCGCCGCCGGTGGGCACCACGAGCACCAGGACGCGCGCGACGGGAAACCGATGAAAGTAGCGCGAGACGACCTCGGCGGCGCGCGTGATCGCGTGGACGATCGGTGGATGCGCGAGCGTGCGGCCCGGCGCGGGCACGAAGGCGAGCTCGATGGTCGCGCCGCCGGCTTGCAGCTTCTCGACGGTGAGCGCACCGAACGCCGAGTACGGCGAGTCCTTCAGCTCGCTGACGTCGGCGCCGTATTCGTCGCGCCCGGCGCGGCGCACGCCGCTGGCGAAGACGATGCCGGGCGGCGTGACGACGCGGAAGCGATAGTCGCGGCCGCGCGCCGCGTGCAGCGGATGCAACAGCCACGTCGACGGCGGCGCTTGCGTGGTGGCGCCGAGCCGTTCGCCCGCCTCCGAGCCGAGCGCCTCGGCCGCGCGCTCGAGCTCGAAGCGATAGCGCAGCTTGCAGCCACGCGCACACTCGGGCGCGAACCACGAATCGTCCTTCGGCGCGATCGTGCGCCAGCCACCGCCGGCGTCGACGGCGACGTCGCGCACGAACGGCTCGGCGCCGTCGTCGACGGAGAATTCCTGCGAGTAGCCCGCGGCGATGGTGGCTTCGACGCGCAGCTCGCGCGCGCCTTCGCCGGCGGTGACGGTGTAGCGCCAGGCCGGCTCGCCCGCGTGCGCGACGCCGGCGCCGAGCAACACGCCGACGAAGGACATCATGATCGATAGGGCGCGGGCGAACGGCACGCTCACACGATATAAGATGTCGTATGCGCGCGCGCTACGCCGCCCTGTTGGTGCTGATCATCGCCGGCTGCGCGCGCCGTCCCGTCGGCGGCGGCAACGTGGCGCTGCTGTTCGTCTCGCCCGCCTGCCCCATCGCCAACCGGTACGCGCCCGAGTTCGAGCGCCTCGCCGCGCGCTTCGCCGGCCGCGCCACCTTCAGGCTCGTCTACCCTGACGCCAACGACGACGAGGTGCGCGCCCATCGCGCCGCCTACGGGCTCACCATCGCCGCCGAGCGCGATCCGAGCCACAAGATCGTGGCCTGGGCGCACGTGACGGTGACGCCGGAAGCGGCGCTGTTCCACGACGGCAAGCTGGTGTGGCACGGCCGCATCGACGATCGCTACGCCGACGTCGCTCACGAGCGGCCCGCGGCGACGACGCACGATCTCGAGGACGCGGTCGCCGCGCTCGTCGACGGGCGCGCGCTGCCGCCGCCGCATCCCGCGGTCGGCTGCGCCATCGAGCAGCCGCACTAGTCGAGCCGCCACGCTCCTCGCCGCGAGCCGCCACGCTCTTCGCCGCGAGCCGCCGCGCTCTTCGCCGCGAGCGGCCGCGCTACTTCTTCCGGCGCGCCTCGTCGAGCATCGCGCGCACGCGCGCATTCTGCGGATCGAGCGCGAGCGCCGCTTCGTACGCCTTGATGGCGCCGTCGACGTCGCCGGTCATGAACAGCGCGCGCCCGAGGTTCGCGTGCGCCGGCAACAGCGACGGCGCCAGCGCCACCGCGTGACGGAAGGCACCGATCGCCTCGCCGAAGCGCCCCTCTTCGCCGAGCGCGTTGCCCAGGTTGTACCAGGCGCGCGCCCCGCCGCCGCGCTCGAGCTCGCGCCGGTATTTGACCTCGCGCAGCTTCACCTTGTCGCGCTCGCCGGCGAGCCGCAGCTCGAACGTCACGTTGCCCATCTCGTCGACGGTGCGCTCACCGGTACGCACGCGCACCGGCGGCTGATTGGGGTTGCGCGGATTGCGCGACGAGTTGTCGTAACCGAGCTCCATCGACAGCGTCGTCCCCGCCGGCAGCCGCAGCGGCGTCGCCAGCACGTACTTTTCCTGCCACGCCGGATCCCAATCGTCGATGTCGAGCAGCGCGCGCTCGGCCGAATCGCCGGGCATGCGCGCGCGCACGCGCACCGTGCGCCCGAGATAATGAAGATGCGGAAACAGCGCCAGCAGCTCCACGTCGACCGGCAGGGTGATCGCGTCGCGCATGGTGAAGGTCGCGCCCGGCGCGATGTCGATCGGCAGATCGCCGATGCGCAACGTCATCCGCGGCACCGTCGGCGGCCCGGCGGCGAAATAGAGCGCGATGCGCGGCTGCACCGTCTCCGGCTTGCCCGTCGGGCGCAGGTGCAGCTGCACGATCAGATCGGTCTCGCCGTCGAGCCGCCAGGCCTGCCCGGCCATCGGCGGCGTCGGCGTCTGGCCCGGCGTCCACACCAGGTAGAACCCGTCGGGCGACTGCGCCTCGCTCGCCTCCATGCCCGCGAACCCGGGCTTGCCGTCGACGCCGTCGCGCTTGCGCAACAGGCCGTTGTGGTCGACGTTGACGATGGCGTGATGGATCGTGCGCCCGTTGGGCTGAAGCTCCCACGCCGCCACCCAGTGCGTGCCGGTCACCGGCGCGCGCACGACGAAGTTGCGATAGTCGTCGGGACCGCCGGCGGCGAGCGGATAGGCCGGCAGCGCGACCACGACGTCGGGCTTGCCGAGCGCCCAACCGCCGCTGAACGCGGGCGGCGCCGGGATCCCTGCGCGATCGCCGATCGGGGCGCGCGCCTCGGCCCACTTGCGCAGCGTCGCGATCTCGTCGTCGCCGAGCCACCGCTCGCCGGCGAAGGCGACGTCGTGCTCCGCCTTCCACGGCGGCATGTAGCGCCGCGCCGTCACGCGCGCGATCTGCGTCGCCCGCCGCGCGGCGTCCTCGTACGACGTGAGCGCGAACGGCGCGGCCCCGCCGTCATGGTGACAGGGGGCGCAGCGCGCGAACAGGATGGGCGCCACGTCGCGGCTGTAGGTCGGCGTCCGCCGGCAGCCGACGGCGAAGAGCATTGCGGCGAAGACGACCAGTCGTGCGGGAGTAATTGTCGCGGTGACGCGAAGCACCGCGGTTACTTTACGTCAGTTGCACGCTTTGGCCCAACACGGCACGCAGGTGTGATTGTCGGGGCAGTCGCGCTGCGGGAAGATCTGGCCCAGCCCGAGGTTCAAGCAGTCGGAGTAGCAGCGCCCCTCGGCGCCGAGCAGCCCCGTGCACGGCCGCGGCCCCGGTCCGCCGGGCAGCATCTCCTTCGGCACGCACAGCAGCTGGCTCGACGGACAGACGTCCTGCTCCAGGTTCGAGATCTCGTCCGACGGGATGTTCTCCGTCGGGACGCAGGTCCCCTGCTGGCCGCAGCAGAGCGGGAACTCGTAGGGCGGATTCTTGGGCTTGTCGCAGCCGGTCTTGCACGCGCCGGTGTCGGCGCCGCTGAAGGGATCGTAGCAGGGCGCGCACAGCGTCCCGGCGCCGCAGCTGTGCTGATGCAGCTCGCTGGCTTGTTGTGAAACCGACGGAATGCACGTCGACATGCAGCGCCCTTCGGCGGGCGTGCCGTTGAAGGCGCTGCAGCTCGGCGGCACGTAGTTGCCGGCGGTGGCGATGATCGGATCGGGCGCGCAGAACCCGCCCGGGCAGGCGGCGAGGAGCGCCTGCTCCGACGACGGCACGTTCGCCGCCGGCACGCAGTGCGCACCGTTGCACGCCGGCGCGCAGGCGGGGAACGACGTCGGATCGACGACGGGCGGACCGGTCCACGGACACATCAGCACCACCGGCGGCTTCGCCGGCGCATCGCACGACAGCGTGCACGCGCCCGTCGGCGCCGTCGGATCGGAGGCTGTCGGGTTGAAGCAGGGCGCGCACTTCTCGCCGGCCGCGCATACGTCCTCGGGCAGCTGCGCCGCCTCGCTGCCGACGGGCGGCAGGCAGGTCGACAGGCAGCGCCCCTCGGCGCCGGCGATCGACGTGCACGACGTTGGTACGAACTGTCCGCCCGACGTGATCAATGGATCGGGCACGCAGAAGCCGCCCGTGCAGGTCTGCAGGAGCGCCTGCTCGCCCGCGGGCACGTTCGCCGCCGGCACGCAGTGCGCGCCGCTGCAGGCACCGTCGCACGCGGGGAACGTGGACGGATCGACGACGGGCGGTCCGGTCCAAGGACAGCTCAGCACCGTCGGCGGATCGGCCGGATGATCGCACGCGATCGAGCACGCGCCCGTCGGCGCCGTGGGATCGGCCGCGGTCGGATTGAAGCAAGGCGCGCACTTCTCGCCGGCATCGCACGTGTCTTGCGGCAGCTGCGCCGCCTGCGCCGCCACCGACGGCAAACAGGTCGACACACAGCGCCCCTCGGCGCCGGCGATCGACGTGCACGTCTTGGGCACGAAGTTACCGCCGGTCTCGATCAGCTTGTCGGGCGCGCACAACCCGGCCGCGCCGTCCTTGGTCGTGCACTGGTCGAGGAGGCTCTGCTGCGCCATCGGCACGCTCGACGCCGGCAGGCAGTGCGCGCCGCCGCACGCCGGCGCGCAATCGCCGAAGGAATTGGGATCGAGCAGCGGCGGCCCGACGTACGGGCACATGCCGCCGGCGTCGTCGCCGCCGCTCGTGCCGCCGTCGCCGCTCGCGCACAGCTTCTCGTTGATCTCGCACGCGCCCGTCGGCGCCTGCGTCGTCGGGTTGATGCACGGCACGCACAGCTCGCCGTCGCCGCAGCCGTCCTGCCCGAGCAGCGCCGACTGCGGATTGTCCGACACGAGCGGGATGCACTTCGACAAGCAGACGCCGGCCGCGTTGCCCACCGACGACGTGCACGGCGCCGGGACGAAGCTGCCGCCGGCTTCGATGATCGGATCGGGCATGCAGACGCTCTTGCCGTCGGGGCACGCGGTCAGGTTCGACGCCAGCGCCGGCAGCACTTGACCGTCGGGGACGCAGTGCGCCGGTCCGTCGTCGCAGCAGGCGTCGAGCCCGGCCGACTTCGGATCGTAGCCCGGCTGCGGATCGGAGCGGCAGGGATCGAAGATGTAGCCGTCGCCCGTGCCGTTGCCGCCGACGCCGCCGCTCTTCGATCCGCAGCCGACGACGACGCCGCCGGCGCACGCGAGAAGCACTCCGACAAAAACAATCCCGCGCATGCAACCCCTCCGTGACGGGAATCAAGCACGTCGGGCGCGCGGCGAGAAGCGGCTGGAGTGACGCAGGGTGCGTTGCAGAAGACGCATTCCCGTCGAGAAACGTCGCATCTAGGATGTGCGCCCATGCGCTTGACGACGGCGAGGTGGGCGATGGCGAGGTTGGCGCCGATGGTGATGGCGGCGGCGATGGCGATGGCGGCGGCGATGGTGACGTTGGTGATCGGCTGCGATCACTCGACGGGCCGAATCCCCGGCAACGGCGGAAACGGGGGAAGCGGTGGAAGCGCCGGATCCGGCGGAAGCGGTGGAATCGGTGGATCCGGCGGAAGCGGCGGAAGCGGCGGAAGCGGCGGAAGCGGCGGATCGGGCGGCTGCAGCGATCCGACGAATTGCACGACGCTGACGGTGACCTTGCCCCAGGCGCTCGACGGCGCGCTGTGGGCCGATCCCGACGTCTACGCGAGCCTGCCCCTGCGCATCACCGTCGCCGACGGCGCCGCAGCGAGCGTGAGCGTCGCGGTCGGCGGCATGAGCGTCGCCGCCGTCGACGACGGCAACGGCGCCTGGCACGCCGCGATCCCCGCGACCGGTCTCGCCGAGGGACTCCTTCCACTCGACGTCACCGCGAGCGCTGCCAACGCCGGCGGCGTCGCGCACGCCACGCTCGGCATCGGCCGCGCCGGCGCGCAGCTCACGTCGTTCCCGTCGGTGGGCGTCGCGCAATCGCCGTCGCTGTTGCGCGATCTCGACGGCTCGGGCGCCGGCGCGCTGTGGCTGGCGTGGACCGATCGCTCGATGACGCAGCAGAAGGCGTGGCTGCAGCGCCTCGACGGCGCCGGCCGCTTCACCGGCACGCGCACCCTCCTCGTCGACGGCGGCGCGAGCGACGAGATCCTCTACGCGCGCGTCGCCAAAGGCGCCGCCGGCACGCTCGGCGTGCTCTATCAGACCCACGGCGGGCCCTACACGAACTGGTTCACCATCGTCGGCGCCGACGGCACCAGCAAGCACGCGCCGATCGCGCTCGATCCCGCCGGCATGTACGGCTCGTTCGGCGGCGACGTCGCCTTCGACGGCAGCGGCTACGTCTTCACCTGGCGCGACAACGACGGCGCCGCGCACGACACCGTCTATTGGATGCGCGTCGACGAGGCCAGCGGCGCCAGCGTCGGTCCGATCACCGTCGCCAAGACCGGCGCCGGCACCGCCGCCGATCCGATCGGCGGCATCGAGCCCGTCTCGTTCGTGAAGATCCAGGCGAGCGGCGACACGTCGACGATCGGTTTCGTGCGCGCGCACTACGACTTCATCGCCGACAGCGCCGTGCCCAAGAGCGAGCTCGCGCGCGTCAAATCGGACGGCACCGTGCTCGGCGTCGGCCTCGCCGATCGCGCGGCCGACGAGCTGTGGCACGCCGAATCGCGCGTCTACAGAGTCGGCAGCGACCTCGTCGCCGTGTGGACGGCGAAAGATCTGAACGACTCCGACACCAACCCGCGCAACGTCGTCTACGGCGGGCGCGTCTCGTCGACGGGCGCGATGTCGCCCGGCGGCGCCGGCGCCACGCTCGTGAGCCAGGTCGACGATCGCGACGAGCCGTTCCTCGTCGCCCATCCCGAGCACTACGGCGTGCTCGCCTGGCTCGATCACCGCGCCTACACGCTCGATCCCAACAACGGGCGCATCCAGCTCTACGTCGCGCCGGTCGCCGCCGATCTCACCACATCCGACGCCGACGCCGTCGTCTTCCCGCACGCGCGCTTCGTCGCCGGCACCTCGGATCTGATGGAGACGACCGTCGGCTCCAACGTCGTGCTGGTGTGGGTCGACGAGCGCCACGGCAACGGCATCGCCGATCCCAAGCCCGAGCTGTACTTCGAGACCGCCTGGTTCTAGCGCGAGGTCAGCTGCCGCGGATCGTCTCGAGCGCGAAGCGCGCCGAGCGCTGCTGGATGTCGGCGTAGCTCTCGGTCGGATCGCTCATCCGCGACAGGTGCGCCTCGACGTCGCCGCGCTCCTCGGCGTCGAGCGTGCTCCAGGCCCCGAGCACGAGCGCCGCGTCCTCCGACAAGATCGCGCCCCAGAACTCTTCGACGTCATCGTACCGGCTCATGACCCCGCTATACTCCGCCCATGTCCGAGTGGTGGCAATCCTTCTTCGACGACGATTATGTGCACCTGTGGGGCGTCGACAACGCCGCAAAGACCGCCGCCGACGTCGACGGCTTGTGGAAGCTGCTCGACCTCCGGCCGGGCGCCCGCGTGCTCGACGCGCCGTGTGGCTACGGGCGGGTCTCCCAGCCGCTGGCCGCCCGCGGCGCCGTCGTGCTCGGCGTCGATCAATCGCAGCCGCTCATCGCCCACGCCGAGCGCAACCGCGACGGCGTCGGCAGCGATCGTCTGAAATATCGCCACCACGATCTGCGCCTGCCGCTCGACGACGGCGGCTTCGACGTGGCGCTCAACATCTTCAGCTCGCTCGGCTACGGCAGCGAAGACGACGATCTCGCCGTGCTCACCACGCTGCGCCGCGCCGTGCACGCCTCGGGCCGCGTCTTCATCGAGACCAACCACCGCGACGTGATGGCCACCTTCTTCGCGCGCGGTCAAAAGCCGGCGTATCGCCAATCCGACGGCACGCTCTTCGTCGAGGAGCCGCGCTTCGACACCATCGCCGGCCGCGTCGAGACGACGTGGTACTGGTGGGGCCCGCGCGGCCACGGCGAGAAGCGCGGCTCGATCCGCATCTACTCGCTCACCGAGCTCGTCGCGCTCATGAAGCGCGCCGGCCTGACGCTGGTCTCGGCGCACAAGGGCTGCTCGCCGGAGCCGTTCGTCGCCGAAGGGCCGAGCCTCGGCGGGCGCGTCGGTCTGCTCGCGCGGCCGATCTAGCCGCCCGACTTCGCGTCAGATCTACAAAAAGCTGTCGTGGTAGCTTGCGTCTTCGACGCCCACAGCCGCCGCCGTCGGTGACAGCGGCAGATAGGTGTCGAGCATGACGGCGAGCTCGTCGGTCGACTTGCTGCCGATGCTGCCTTCGTACGCGCCCGGATGGGGCCCGTGCGGGATCCCCGCCGGATGGTGCGACACGCTGCCCGGCCCCACGCCCTTACGCGACGTGAAGTTGCCGCGGCAGTAGAAGATGAACTCGTCGCAGTCGACCGACGCGTGCGGGTAGGGACACGGGATCGCGTCGGGGCCGAAGTCGACGAGCCGCGGCACGAAGCTGCAGATGAGCGCCCCGCGCGCGGCGAACGTGCCGTGCCACGTCGGCGGCAGGTGCACCGTCGACACGCGCGGCTGAAAGTTCAAGATCGGAAACGCCCAGGGATAGATCGTGCCGTCCCAGCCGACGACGTCGAGCGGCGACGCCGGCCACTCGAAGGCGTGGAACGCGCCGCCGCGCTTGACCACGACGCTGCGGATGCCTTCGTCCGCGGGCCCGCGAAACTCCGGCGTCTTGAAGTCGCGATGCGAGTACGGCGCGTCCATGCGCAGCTGGCCGACGTCGTTGCGGAACTGCTTGAGCGGCCCGATGCCGCCCGCGGCCTCGATCGACAGCCAGTACTGCGCGCCGCCGGCGAGCACGAAACGGTGCACCAGCCCGCGCGGAACGTAGACGTAATCGCCGGCGGTGAAGACGACGTCGCCGAGCACCGAGCGCAAGGTGCCGCCGCCTTCGTGTACGTAATACAGATCGTCGCCGTCGCCGTTCGAGAAGTAGGTCGGGTCATCGGCGCTCGGTTTGAGCACGCCGAGCGTGACGTCGCGGTTGAACAAGAGCGGCACGCGCGCGTCGACGGGCGCGCGCTTCGATCCCTCGAGGTTCTGCGACCAGTAGTGACGCTTGCGCAGCGGACGCGCCGCCGCTTCCGCCGGCCCCAGGGCGTCGATCGCCGGCACGGTCCAGCCGTGCGCCAGCGCGATCGGCCGCTGCGCGTGCGGCCGCCCGCGGTGATAGAGGATCGTGTACGGCCCGTCGAACCCCTCGCGCGTCAGGCACTCCTCGTAGCGCAGCTCGCCGCCTTCGCGCAGCGCGACGTGATGCTTCCGGGCGACGGTGCCTGCGACGCGACGTTCGAGCATGATCGTCTCCTCGACTGCGGCTCTCGGCTACGACACGCGCGCGTGCAGCCCGCGATCCTGCCGCTGCTGCCGCTCGATGCTCTCGAACAGCGCGCGGAAGTTGCCCGCGCCGAAGCCGTTCGAGCCCTCGCGCTGGATGATCTCGAAGAAGAAGGGCCCGGCGTTCTTGTCGCCGAGGTGGTGGCTCGACTCCTTGAGGAAGATCTGGAGCAGATACTTCCGCTCGGCCTCGCCGTCGACGAGGATCTCGAGCTGGCGCAGGATGTCGATGTTCTCGTCGATGCTGCCGACGCCGATCTCCTTCAGGCGCTCGGGCATCATGTCGTAGTAGGCGCCCGGCGTCGGCATGAACTCGATGTTCTTGCCGCGCATCCCGCGCACGGTGGTGATGATGTCGCCGACGGTGAGCGCGGCGTGCTGCACGCCGTCGCCGCGGTGATCCTCGGCGAAGATGTTGATCTGCGAATCCTTGAAGAACGGCCGCAGCGGCTCGTTGTTGGCGAACTTCACCGGCGAGTTGGGATCGACCATGACGACCGACTTCAGCCCCGAGCCTTCGGTCGCTTCCTTGGCCACGTCGCTGGTGTGGAACTGCACCGTCCAGAAGCGCTCGAAGCCGAGCACGTGCTCCATCCACAACAGCGCCGGCGCCATCGTCTGGAAGTTGGTCGTGATGTGATCGACGGTCTTGAAGCCGAACGCGTTCTTGCCGCCGATCGGCTGCGCGTGCTCGACGAGCCCGGGGAACAGCGGCTGGTACCCTTTGCGCTCGACGAAGCGGAAGGTGGTGTCGCCGAACGGCGTGGTGATGCTGAACATCGCCAGCGAGCCGCCGTCGTCGCGGAAGCGCATGATGTCGGTGATCATGGTGCCGCCGCGCTCGTCGAGGAGCTTGAAGGTGCGCTCGATGTCCTCGACCTGGAAGACGATGGTGCCCACGCCCTCGGGGTGCTTGCGCAGCCAACGCGACGCGCGCCCGCCTTCACCGACGGGCTGGCAGATCACGAGGGTGACGCCGCCGGCCTGGAACACGGCCGACTTCTGGCGGCCTTCGGTCTCCAGCTCCGCCGACGACACGCCGATCTCGGCGAAGTCGAGCTTGTCGAGGAAGAAGCGGCGCACGCGCTCGAGATCCTCGACGTAATAGAGCAGCGACTCGATCTTGCGAATTCCGAGGGACTCCAACTTCGCCATTACTTCGCTCCTGCTGCGACCGCGTCGGGCTGGCGATCGGCGTGTGCGGATTGGAACGCGGACAGCTTCATGCACGCCTCTTCGACGCGCGCGAGCAGCGGCCACTGCGCGACATCGAGCTCGAAGCGGCGCGCGGCGTTGAGCTGCGGCACCAGACAGACGTCGGCGAACGACGGCTGATCGCCGACGAGGAACGCGCCCGCGTGCGCCTGCGCGGAGGCTTCCATCGCGCCGAGACCGCGCGCGATGAAGTCGGCCGCGACCTTCTTCGGATCGAGGCCGCCGTCGGAGAACAGCTTCAGCGTCGGCAGATTCTGAAACGGCTGAATGCCCGAGTTCACCAGCTCGGCGAGCTGTCGCGCGCGTGCGCGCAGATACGGATCCGCCGGCAAGAGCGACGGCTTCGGCGCCAGCTCCTCCAGGTACTCGAGGATCGCCATCGACTGCGAGAGCTGCCGCCCGTCGTCGAGCACGAGCGTCGGCACCTGCGTCATCGGGTTGATCGCGCGATATCCGTCGGCGCGGTTCTCGCCGACGGCAGGCAAGATGTTGACCGGCACGTACTCGTACGCGATCCCCTTGTAGGCGAGCGCGATGCGCACGCGCCACGACGCCGACGAGCGCCAATAGTTGTAGAGCTTCACGGCGTCACCTCGCTCGCGATCATGGCGTCACCACCTTCTGCGCGATGCGTCCGAACAAGCTCGTCCCGTCGGCCGCGCGCGCCTCGATCTCGACGGTATCGCCCGTCTTCATGAACGGCGTCTCCGGCTTGCCCTTCTCGATGGTCTCGATCATCCGCCGCTCGGCGAGACACGAAATCCCGCGCGCGCGATCCGCGTTCGACACCGTGCCCGACCCGACGATCGTCCCCGCCGTGAACGCGCGCGTCTTGCAGAGGTGCGCCACGAGGTCGAAGAACGAGAAGTGCATCTCCGGCCCGGCGTCGCAGTCACCGACGACGCCGCCGTTGTAGGTCGTGCGCACGCGCGCGTGCAGCCGTCCGTCACGCCACGCGTCGCCGAGCTCGTCGGGCGTGACCGCGAACGGCGAGAACGCAGTCGCCGGCTTCGACTGAAAGAAGCCGAAGCTCTTGGCCAGCTCCGTCGGCACCAGGCTGCGCAGCGTGACGTCGTTGGCCAACATCACCAGCTTCACGTGCGCCGCGGCGTCGGCCGCGCGCGTGCCCTGCGGCGTGTCGTCGAGGACGACGCAGACCTCCGACTCGAAGTCGAGCCCCCACGCCGCATCGGCGAGCACGATGTCGTCCGTCGGCGCGAGCAACACGCCCGAGCCGCCCTGATAGACGAGCGGATCCGAGCGCAGCGTCTCCGGCGGCTCGGCGCCGCGCGCCTTGCGCACCAGGATCACGTGGTTCAAGAACGCCGACCCGTCGACCCACTCGTACGCACGCGGCAACGGCGCATGCAGCGCGCGCACGTCGAGCGGCTGCGCGTGCGCCTGGCCGCGCTCGAGCTTGTCGGCGAGCGCGCGCAGCTCCGGCTCGGCGCGCGGCCACTCGTCGAGCGCCGCCTGCAGCGTCGGCGCGATCGCCCCCGCCGCGGCGTAGCGCGCGCCGTCCTTCGATACGACGATCAGCGTGCCGTCACGCCCGCCCGCCCGCAGCGTCGCCAGCTTCATCGGCAGCTCCGGATCATTCGCGACTCCCGGATCATGCGCGCTTCTCTACCACGCCGCGACGCGCGAACCAACCGACGATGCGCTCGAGCGCGCGCGCGTCCTCGTCGTCGAATGTCCCGACCTCTGCGGAGTCGACGTCGAAGACCGCGAGCAGCCGCCCGTTGCGATCGAGCACCGGTACGACCACTTCCGAGCGCGACCGCGAATCGCACGCGATGTGCCCGGGGAACTTCTCGACGTCCTCGACGACGACGGTGCGCCGCTCGGCCGCGGCCGTCCCGCACACGCCCTTGCCGAACGCGATCTCGAGGCATCCGAGCGTGCCCTGATACGGCCCGACCCGGAGCATCATTGGCCCGACCACCCGGTAGAAACCGGTCCACAAGAATCCAAACCCGTTGTGCAGCACACAACTGATCGTCGCCATCGCAGCGATCTCGTCGTCGAGCCCGTCGAGAATCGCCTCCAGCTGCGCCTCGATCTGCGCGTATGCCTCGCGCTTGCCGAGCCCGCGCACGTCCAGCGTCGTTTCGGACATGGCTCTCCGATAACACGAATGGCCCTACGGGCGTGGCCCGCGCGCGCTCGCCGAGGCACAAATTCTATGACCCATGTCATTGCCTGTTGAACGTTTTGGGGAAACGTCGTATGAACGGCCCGTGCGCTGGACGTTTTTCGCGGCGTGCTTGCTGGCCCTCGCGTTTGGTGTGGCAGGTTGCTTCCACCCCGACGTGAAGAACGGTGGGTTTGCATGCTCGCAGACGGACAACCCTCCCTGCCCGGAGGGTTTCTTCTGCGTCAACGGCCTCTGCCAGGATCAGCCCGGCGGCGGCGGACCCGTCGCCGATCTCAGCACCGGCACCGGCGGTAACGGCGGCGGTGGCGGCGGTGGCGGCGGCGGCGGTGGTGGCGGCACCACGACGCTCGACATGTCGCATGCGCCCGCCGACCTGTCGACGACGGACATGGCGCAGGCCGCGTCGTGCGGCATGCAGGGCGACCCCTGCTCCACCGACAACGACTGCTGCAACGGGATCTGCTTCCCCGGTCCCGGCCTCTGCCTGCTCTAGCCGCGCTTCCCGTCTAGCTTCCAGGTTTCCCATTCGCGCCGCCAATGGCGAGCGCCGCGTCGAGCGCGTCTCACGCCCCACGCGACCGCGCGAT
>DATNAQ010000042.1:0-47803 GCA_035607415.1 Polyangia bacterium | reverse complement strand
CGAGCAGAACCTTGGGAACGTCGCTCGCCGCCAGCTTCTGCGTCGTCGCCGGCGGCGTCACGTCCGCGCGCGCCGTCGCCGCCGTCACGACCGCGGCGAGGACAATCGTGCGCACTGCGACGGGCCGCATGCCCGAAGTATCGCATGGACGCGCTGCCAAACATCCGTTACGCTTGCGCCGCGCGAAATGACCGACGCATCCCCTCCGCCGCCGCCGAAGCTCAAGGTTGGCATCCCCAAAGAGATCGTCTTCGGCGAGCGCCGCGTCGCGGCGACGCCGCAGACGTGCACGCGCATCGCCAAGCTCGGCTACGACGTCATCGTCGAAGCCGGCGCCGGCGAAGGCGCCAACTACGTCGACGCCACCTACGCCGAGACCGGCAGCAAGGTCGTCGACGCGGCGACGCTGTGGCGCGAAGCCGACGTCGTCCTCAAGGTGCGCGCGCCCGAGCTCGAAGAGCTGGCGCGCATGAAGGACGGCGCGACGCTCATCTCGTACATCTGGCCGGCGCAGAACCGCGAGCTCCTCGAGAAGCTGCAGGCCAAGAAGGCGACGGTGCTGGCGATGGACTCCGTCCCGCGCACCACGCGCGCGCAGCGCATGGACGCGCTCTCGGCGACGGCGAACCTGGCCGGCTATCGCGCGGTCATCGAGGCGGCCGCCGCGTTCGGCCGTCCGCTCGGCGGGCAGACCACGGCGGCGGGGCGCATCAAGCCGGCGCGCGTGCTCGTCATCGGCGCCGGCGTCGCCGGGCTGGCGGCGGTCGCGGCGGCGCGCGCGCTCGGCGCGGTGGTGTCGGCGTTCGACACGCGGCCGACCGTGCGCGAGCAGGTGCAGTCGCTCGGCGCGACGTTCCTGCCGTTCGAGTGGAAGAACGAGACCGGCGAAGGCGAGGGCGGCTACGCGCGCCAGATGTCGGACGCGTACCTCGAGGCGGAGCAGGCGTTCATCGCGCAGCACGCCAAGCAGTCGGACATCATCGTGTCGACGGCGCTGGTGCCGGGAATTACGGCGCCGAAGCTCATCACGTCGGGCGCGATCGTGTCGATGCCGCATGGCTCGGTGATCGTGGATCTCGCCTCCGAGCAGGGCGGCAACTCGGCGCTCACCGAGCCGGGGCGCGCCGTCGAGAAGTTCGGCGTGAGCATCCTCGGGTTCACGGATCTGCCGAGCCGCATGGCGCCGCAGGCGTCCGAGCTCTACGCGCAGACGGTGTTCGCGCTACTCGAGCTCGTCACCAAGGACGGCAAGGTCACGCTCGATTACGACGACGAGGTGCAGCGCGGCCCGCTCGTCGTGCACGACGGCAAGATCACCTGGCCGCCGCCCAAGGTCGCGATCCGCGCCGGCGCGCCGGCGCCGGGCGTGCCGACGGGGACGCACAAGACGGTGAACGAGCCGCCGCCGTCGTCGCCGTGGCCGCTGCGCATCGGGCTCATGCTGGCGCTGCCGATCCTGGCGGTGCTGGCGCTCGACGGATCGCCGTCGCTGCTCGAGCACATGACCGTGTTCATCCTGGCGTGCATCGTCGGGTGGCACGTGGTCTGGAACGTGACGCCGGCGCTGCACACGCCGCTCATGAGCGTGACCAACGCGGTGTCGGGCATCATCTTGATCGGTGGGCTCTTGCTCGGACGCGGGCGTGATCTGTCGGTGACCACGTGGCTCGGCGCGGTGGCGGTGCTGGTGGCGGCGGTGAATGTCGCGGGCGGATTCCGCGTCACGGCACGCATGCTCAAGATGTTCAGGCGCTGACATGATGCCCACGACCGTACCGACCGTCGTCTATCTCGTCGCCGGCGTGCTGTTCATCCTGAGCTTGCGCGGGCTCTCGACGCAGACGACCGCGCAGCACGGCAACCTGCTCGGCATCTTCGGCATGGTGCTCGCCGTCGCGGTGAGCGTGGTCGGCCTCTTCGGGCTCGAGGTGGGCGAGACGGCGCGCTCGACCGATCACGTGCTCGAGGTCTACGGCACGGCGCTGCTCGTCGGTGGGCTCGTCGGCGGCTTCGTGGCCGCGCGCGTGCAGATGACGGCGATGCCGGAGCTCGTGGCCGTGCTGCACAGCTTCGTCGGCGTGGCCGCGGTGCTCGTCGGCATCGGCACGCTGATGGAGGCGGGCTCGAACATCGAGATGGCGCACTACGTGGAGGTGCAGGTCGGCGTGTTCGTCGGCGCCGTCACCTTCACGGGCTCGGTGATCGCGTTCGCCAAGCTGCGCGGGACGATCGGCTCGCGGCCGCTGCTCTTGCCCGGGCGGCACCTCCTGAACCTGGCGATCGTCGGCGGCGCGATCGCGCTCGGCGTGCTCGGCTGGGGCGCGGAGCCGGATCGCGCGCTTCATTATCTGCTCGGGCTGACGGCGCTGGCGCTGCTGCTCGGCGCGCACCTGGTGATGGCGATCGGCGGCGGCGACATGCCGGTCGTGGTGTCGCTGCTCAACAGCTACTCGGGATGGGCGGCGGCGGCGGCGGGCTTCATGCTGTCGAACGATCTGCTCATCGTGACCGGCGCGCTGGTCGGCTCGTCGGGCGCGATCCTGTCGGCGATCATGTGCCGCGCGATGAACCGCTCGATCTGGAACGTCGTCTTCGGCGGGTTCGGCGCGGAGCCGGCGGCGAAGGGCGGCGCGGCGCAGGCGCCGGCGGGCAAGTATCGCGAGACCAACGTCGGCGAGACGGCGGAGATGCTGCGCGCGGCGCGGTCGGTGATCGTCATCCCCGGCTACGGCATGGCGGTGGCGCAGGCGCAGCATCCGATCCGCGAGATCACCGATCTGCTCGTCGCGCGCGGCGTGAAGGTGCGGTTCGCGATCCATCCGGTGGCGGGGCGACTGCCGGGGCACATGAACGTGCTCTTGGCCGAGGCGGGGATCTCGTACGACCTCGTCAAGGAGCTCGACGAGATCAACGACGACTTCGGCGACACCGACGTGGTCATGATCATCGGCGCCAACGACATCGTGAACCCGGCGGCGCTGGAGGATCGGTCGAGCCCGATCTACGGCATGCCGGTGCTCGAGGCGTGGAAGGCGGCGCGGGTGGTGATGCTGAAGCGATCGATGGCGGCGGGGTACGCGGGCGTCGACAATCCGATTTGCTATCGCGACAACACGGTCATGCTGTTCGGCGATGCGAAGCAGACGGTGTTGAAGCTGCTGGCCGCGTTGCAAGGGTAAGCGCGGGGTCGCGAGCGGTCGTCGCAGTCGATGCCCGCTCGGCGTCGGAAAACGGCGCAGTCCGCCCGCCTTCGCGGGCGGTGCGCCTCCATCGGGCGCGCCTATGTCGCGCTTCGCGCGACGCGCGCCCTCTACGCCGCCGTGCGGGCATCGACTGCGACGACCGCTCGCTCCTGAGGGCGCTTCTTGGTAAGCGGCCTGTTGTGGCGCGTGCGTGACGTCGGTACTCTATCGGCTACTTAAGGAGCACCGATGCGTATTCGCCTACTCGTGCTCGCGGCCGCTCTTGGCGGCTGCTCGTCGTCGCCGCCGGCGGAGGTGCCGGCGGGGTGTAATCCGGTGATTGGGGATGATTGCGCGACGCCGTTTCCGTCGTCGTTCTTTGAGGTCGCGGATGCGGCGTCACCGACAGGGGTGCGGGTGGCGGTGGCGGCGAACGTCTGGCCGGTCACTGCGACGAACATTCCGTTTCGCGGCGATCAGCTCGAGGGGCGCGACGGCTTCTCGCCGGCCACGCCCTTCATCGTCTATTTCAAGGCCGGCGTCGATCCGTCGAATCTCCCCACCGACGCCGATTTGACCGCCGCGCTCAACGAGCATGCGACCATCCAGATCATCAACCTCGCCGACGGCTCGCGCGTACCGCTCATGGCCGAGCTCGACGCCGCCGCCGATCCGTCGCTCGGCGACCGCCAGGCGCTCATCATCCGCCCCATGGCGCGCCTCGACAACTCCGCGCACTACGCCATCGTCATCCTCGGCTTGCGCGATCCCATGGGCGACGACCTGACGCCGCCCGGCTTCCGCGCGCTGCGCGACAAGGGCGCGCTGTCGAAGTCGCTCGAGCCGCTGCAGTCGAATTACGAGCAGCTCTTCACCGCGCTCGCGGCTGCCGGCGTGCCGCGCGATCGGAACCTGACGCTCGCCTGGGACGTGCACACCGCCTCCGACGCGTCGGTGACCGGGCACCTCTACGGCATGGTCGCCACCTCGCTCGCCTGGCTCGACGACGGCGGCGGCCACTACGACATCACCGCGGTCAACGACACGCCGTCGGATCCGAACCTGTGGCGCGAGATCGTCGGCACCTTCCACGTGCCCTCGTTCCTCACCGACGACGGCCCGACCGCCACGCTCAACGTCGACGCCAGCGGCAACCCGACGGTGCGCGACACCGGCTCGGCGCCCTTCGTCGTGCACATCCCGCAGTGCGCGCTCACCGCCACCGCGCCGCTTCCGGTCATCGTCTTCGGCCACGGTCTCTTCGGCACTGCGCAGAACGAGCTGTCGAGCGACTACCAGAAGCAGCTCGCGCAAACGCTCTGCATGATCCAGATCGGCACCGACTGGATTGGCCTCGCGCAATACGACTTCTCGACCGTCGCCTCGTCGGTGCTCGGCGATCTCAACCAGTTCCCCATCGTCTCGGATCGCCTGCAGCAGGCGCACGTCAACGCGCAGACGCTGGTCCGCCTCTTTCTCACGCAGATGAAGGACGACCCGATGCTGCAGGCCGGCGGCCACGCCATCACCGACGGCAGCCAGATCTACTACTACGGCATCTCCGACGGCGGTATCCAGGGCGGCACCTTCATGGCGCTCTCGCGCGACGTCATCCGCGGCGTGCTCAACGTGCCCGGCAGCGTCTGGAACCTCATGATGATGCGCTCGCACGACTTCGCGAGCCTCAAGACCTTCCTCAACTCGGTCTACCCCGACTTCCTCGATCAGCAGGTGCTGATCGCCGCGCTGCAGTCGTACTGGGACTACACCGATCCGATCTCCTTCGCGCCGCACGTGATCGATGCGCCCTTCCCGTCGACGCCGCCGAAGCAGATCCTGGCGCAGGAGTCGATCAACGACGCCGAGGTGCCCAACCTGGCGACGCGCATCCTGGTGCGCGCGCTCGGCATCCACGGCATGGATCTCGAGCAGCCGGTCTACGGCGTCGACGTCGCCGCCGCGCCGCTCGACTCGGCCTACACGCAGTGGGACGTCCACCCGATGCCGGTGCCGCCGGACGTGAACCTGCCGCCGCCAGACGACAACGAGGCGCACGGCGCGATCCGCATGCTGCCGCTCCTGGTGAAGCAGATTCAGCTGTTCTTCACGCCGACCGGTCAGGTGCAGCAGACGTGCAGCGACACATGCGTCTTCTGATACGCGTCGCGCCGCTCGCGATCCTCGTCGCTGCCGCCAGCGGCTGCGGCAAGGCGCCGCTCACCGACATCACCTTCCCGGCGATGGGCTCGATCTCGCAGCCCTCGGGCAAGGGGAGCTTCCGCTTCGGCGTCGCCACCGCCGCCACGCAGATCGAAGATCACGACGACGCCACCGATTGGTACATGTTCACCAAGCCGCAGGCCGACGGCGGCCTCGGCAACGGCGCCGCCTTCGTCGGTGACGCGGTCGACGGCTACACGCTCGCGCTCGACGACATCGCGCTCCTGCAAGCGCTGCACGTCGACTCCTACCGCTTCTCGATCGAGTGGGCGCGCGTCGAGCCGTCGCGCGGCAACTTCGACGAGGCGGCGATGCAGCACTACGACGACGTCATCAACGCGCTCGTCGCCGCCGGCATCAAGCCGCTCGTGACGCTGCACCACTTCTCCAACCCGCGCTGGATCGCCGATCCGACCGATCTGCCATGCGCCTACGGCCCGTCGAACGTGAACCTGTGCGGGCTCGGCGGCCCCGGCGCGCAGGACGTGATCGACGAGATGGCGGTGTTCGCCGGCAAGATGGCCGCGCGCTACGGCGATCGCGTCGACGAGTGGGGCACGCTCAACGAGCCGGTCAACTACCTGCTCGCGTCGTACGGCGTGGCGCAGTTCCCGCCCGGCCACAGCTACGCGCTCTCCGACTTTCCGACGTTCATGAACGTCGTGCGCGACTACCTCGAGGCGCACGCGCGCATGTACGCCGCCATCAAGGCCGGCGACGTCATCGACGCCGACGGCGACGGCCAGGCCGCATCGGTCGGCCTGAGCCTCTCGGTCGCCTGGTTCGAGCCCGCGCAGGCCAACGCGCCGTCGAAAGATCCCACCGACGTCGCCGCGCGCGATCGCATCGCGTACGTCTATCACCACCTCGTGCCCGACTCGATCATGAACGGCACCTTCGACAGCGACCTCGACGGCAACCCTGACGAGTCGCATCCGACGTGGGCCGGCAAGCTCGACTGGCTCGGCGTGCAGTACTACTCGCGCATCGGCGTCACCGGCAACCCCGGCTTCTTTCCGGTGGTGAACGCCACGCCCTGCTTCAAGCCGCTCGACTTCGGCGCCTGCCTGCCGCCGAAAGATCCGACCTACTGCGTGCCGCAGATGGGCTACGAGTTCTGGGCGCCGGGCCTCTTCAACATCCTCGAAGACTTCGGAAAGCGCTATGCGACGCTGCCGCTCCTCGTCACCGAAGCCGGCATCGCCACCTCGACCGGGCAGCGGCGCGCGGAGAACATCGTGCGCATCCTCGAGCAGATCGACCGCGCGCGCAAAAAGGGCATCGACGTGCGCGGCTACTACCACTGGAGCCTGATGGACAACTTCGAGTGGGCCGAAGGGTTCGGCCCGAAGTTCGGGCTCTACAGCGTCAACCTCGACGACTTCACGCGCACGCCGACCGCCGGCGCCGACGCCTACGGAGCCATCGCCGGCGCGCGCAACCTTCCGATTGCCATGCGAAAGCTGAGCGGCGGCGATGGCCCGATGACGCCCGACGACCAGGGCGGCCTGTCGGGCGGCGGCATCTGCGTGCAGGTAAAATAGCCTCCGCGCACTTTTCAGCGACTTTTGCCCGGTCCCGAAGCATCTCCGGTTTGAAGGCGATGAACGACGGCGAAAGAAAACGGCGCCTCCTGGAGCTCCTGGCGCCGCTTCACGACCGCGCACGCATGACCGCGCGCCGCTTGTGCCGTTCGCACGCCGACGGCGACGACCTGTTCCACGACGCCGTCTTGCGCGCGCTCGATCATCTCGACGAGCTGCGCGACGCCGCCGCCTTCCGCAGCTGGTTCTACGCCGTGCTGCTCAATGCTCATCGCGCGCGCCACCGCCTCAGCTTCTGGCGGCGGCTGGTGCCGCTCGACGAGGTCCGCGCCGACGCCGCCGTCACCGACGGTGGACGCGACGCTTGGGAAGGAGCGCAACGAATGGCGCGCGCGCTGGCCACGCTCGCGCCGCCCGAACGCGAGGCGATCGTGCTCTTCGAGCTCGAGGGCTTTTCCCTCGAGGAGATCGCCGCGCTGCAACGCTCGTCTCTCTCGGCGGTGAAGTCGCGCCTCGTGCGCGCGCGCGGACGGCTGCGCCGCCATTACGAACGGCACGAACGGATCGCGAGACCGGTCGTGCAGGAGCAGGAGTCATGAGCAACACCAACGCAGACGCGAAGCGGCTGCGTAGTAGATCGGTACCCGCCCGCGGCTCGTCGAGCCGCGGGGCGGCGAGGAGGCAAAGCCGATGAGCAGCCAGGTCGAAGCTGATCTGAAAGAGCTCGCCGAATCGTCGGCGCGCGGGCTACCGACACTCGACCAAACCGCCCGCGCCGTCGCCGACGCGCGGGCGCACCGAACCGGAGGCAGCATCATGTCGAAGATCATTGGGAGGCCGTTGTGGACGACGGCCGCGGGCATCGCCGTCGTCGCCGCCATCCTCGTCTGCCCGGTGCCGTACACGCGCACCGTCGGCTACGAGCTCACCGTCGCCAACGCCGCCGGGCGCGTGGCCAGGATCCGCGTTCCCGCGAAGAGCGCGGCCGTGGCGGAGCGTCGCGCCGCCGAGCTGCGCAAAAACGGCGCCACCGTCACCGTCGCCGCACGCACCGAGCGCGTGTGGGGGAGCGTCTACGCCATGGCCAAAGAGAAGCTCCTCGACGTCCACGTCGATCTCGACGGCAAGACCGACCAGCAGGTGGCCGACGACATCCGCTCGCAGCTCGCCGCCGGCGGCTGGACCGCGGACGACGTGCAGGTGCAGCGCAGCGGCGACAGCTCGTCGGTGGAGCTGAGCGCCGAGGACGCCGACGGCCGCAAGATGAAGGTCGTGCGCAAGGCATCGGGCGGCAACGAGAAGAGCCTCGACTTCCAGGTCGGCGGCCTCGACGACGAGCGCGAGCCGGGCATGACCGACGCGCAGCTGCGCGACAAGATCTTGAAGCAGCTGCAGGCGCGCGGGCTCGACGGCGACGTCACCGTCGACGGCGATCGCATCCAGATCCAGGCCAAGCGCACCATGCAAGTCGACCAGTAGCCGACCGCCTGCCCTTCTCGCCCGCGCGCTTGCGCCACCTGCCACGCGCCGCATCTTCGCCGGCATGAAAACGTGCAAACACGAAGGTTGCGACTGCCCCGTCCCGACGGAGCGCTTCAACCGCGGCGACGAGTTCTGCTCCGAATACTGCGCCGGCACCCAGCCGTCACAGGCCGAAGGCCGCGACGACTGCGGGTGCGGCCACCCGAGCTGTCACCACCACGGGAGCTGACCGCCACGGGAGCTGATCGCCACGGAGCTGATCGCCGTTGGTAGCCGCTACTTGTAGTCGGTGACGCTCTTGCGGGCGAGGTTGCGCTTGGGATCGGCCGCCGCCTGGCACTCGGCGCAAAAGCGCGCGAACGGCATCACTCCCAGCCGCTTCTCGGCGATGTCGTCGCCACAGTCCTCGCACACGCCGAACTCGTCGGGCGCGTCGCGCAGCTTGCGCAGCGCGCGGTCGATCTCGGCGATCTCGCGCGCGCCCTCGCGGTTGCGCGACGACGCCAGCGTCTGCAGCATCTCCGACAGCGCCTGCGCATCCTCGTCGGCGACGCCGACCTCGGCCTCGCTCGTGCGGTTGGGCTCGATCTTCTGCGGGCCCTCGGCTGCGATCTTGTCGCGCCGCGCGCGCAGCAGCGCCTCGAACGATCGTCGCTTGGCCTCGTTCATGGGTGCAAGAGTAGCGTAGACTGCGGCGCATGGCCCTGTTCACCAGCATCGAAAAGCAGGAGGTCGAGGAGGCGCGCAAGCGCATCGTCCCCGGCGAGCGCGTCTGCCCGTCGTGCAAGGAGCCGTTCGAATCGAACGGCCAGACCTTGAGCGCGTACAACGGCGCGCTCGGCATCGAGGGGCACACCTGCCCCAAGTGCGGCGCGCTCGTCACCGTGCGCGCGCCCTCGCCCGATGGCTTGTAGCGCACCCCGCGCCGCGGTCGCTCGCAAAATCGCTGCCTGTGCTCTCGCCGTCGCGTTGGTCGCGTTGGCGACGCCGGCGCGCGCCGAGAACGTCGTCGTCGCCGTGCGCGCCGCGCGCATGCTCGACGTGCGTGCCGGCAAGATGCTGCACGACGCCGTCGTCATCGTCGACGGCGATCGCATCCGCGCCGCCGGCGAGCGGCTGCAACCGCCGGCGGGCGCGCGCGTGATCGACCTCGGCAACGCCACCATCCTGCCCGGGCTCATCGATTGCCACACGCACCTGATGGCGCGCATCCCCGACGAGCCCGACGCCTACACGCTCGCGCTCGCCACCAAGTCGCAAGCCTTCCGCGCGCTCGAAGGCGCTGCCAACGCCCGCGCGACGCTGCTCGCCGGCTTCACCTCGGTGCGCGACGTCGAGAGCGAGGGCTCCGGCTACGCCGACGCGGCGCTGCGCGACGCCGTCTACCAGGGGCTCGTCGAAGGGCCGCGCATGATGGTGGCGACGCGCGGCATCGCCGCCACCGGCGCCTACAACCCGTTCTACGTCTCGCCCGATCTCAAAGATTTCCCGACGGGCGCGCAGATGATCACCGGCGCCGACGAGGCGCGCCGCGCCGCGCGCGAGCAGCTGGGCCACGGCGCCGATCTCCTCAAGGTCTACGCCGATTGGGACACGCCCACGCTCACCGTCGAGGAGCTGCGCGCCGTCGTCGAAGAGGCGCACAAGCAGCGTAAGAAGGTCGCCGCGCACGCCGACAGCGTCACCGGTATCGCCAACGCGCTCGCCGCCGGCGTCGACTCGATCGAGCACGCCACCCACGGCGACCGCAGCTCGATGGCGCTGATCAAGGCCAAGGGCGCCTTCTGGGTGCCGACCCGCGCGGCGTTCGCCGAAGCGCGCGCCGGCGCCAAGATCCCCGGACAGATCGCCTGGCTCGACGACGTCATCGAGAACGGCCGCAAGAACCTTGCGATCGCGCGCAAGCTCGGCGTCAAGATCGCGGTCGGCTATGACGCGTCGTCGCCCGAGCGGCAGGGACACAACGCGCGCGAGATCGTCGAGCTGCACCGGCTCGGCCTGCCCGCGCTCGACGCCATCCGCGCGGCCACGATGTGGGCGGCCGAGCTGCTCGGGCGCGCCGCGTTCGTCGGCACGCTCGACAAGGGCCACTTCGCCGACGTGATCGCGGTGTCGGGCGATCCGCTGGCCGACGTCGGCGAGCTCGAGCGCGTGAAGTTCGTGATGAAGGGCGGCGTCGTCGTCAAAGACGAGCTCGCCAAATCGACCTGCCGCTAGCGCCCGCGCTAGGGTTGGACGTGCGTGGGGAGCTGCTCGTTCACCATCTGATTCATCCACGTCGGTAGCGGCGTCGACTGCACCGACGTGGTGTAGAAGGTGAGCGCCGTCGTCCAGGTGTGGCTGATGCTCGGGATGATGTAGCTGCCCAGGTTGGCGCGCGAAAAATAGTTGGAGCGCAGATCGTCGAGCCCCGCCTCGAAGGTCGCGCCGGCCATCGGCGCCGACGGGCCGGTGAGCCCGGCGCAGTTGTTCTCGCCGTACCCGAAGAAGAGCGAGATGACGCTGTCCTGGTTCGCCGAGATGAGCCCGAGCTGCTGCGACGGATACTTCTTCGACAGGTAGTCGACGTAGTTCACGAGGCCGCCGCCGTCGGCGCCGCGGCAGGCCGCGCAGTCGGCGGGCAGCGTGGAGTCGAGGTTCCACAGATCGCGCCAGCGCTGCTGCAGGCAGGGCGCGAGGTACGCATCGGCCATCGGCGGGCCCGAGTCGTCGACGAGCGTGACGCGCGCGCCGCAGAACGCCTGCGCCACGCGATCGTAGTTGAGCGCGGCGCCGAAGCCGCCTGCGGAGATGCCGGTGACGACGACGTGCGACGCGCCGGCGAAGGTCGGCACCAGGCGGCGCAGGTACCAGCCGATGTTGGTGTAGCCGACGAACATCTGATCTTTGGGCGCGGCGTCGCCGGGGACGTCGACGTGCTCGCGCGCGCCGGCGTGCACGTCGCCGGTGCAGTAGGGGACGTAGACCATGTTCCAGCCGCGCAGCGGGTTGTCGTCGCGCGTGGTGTCGAAGATACCGGCCGAGCCGGTGACGCCGACCCAGGCGTTGAAGTCGCTCTCGCTCCAGCTCTGCAGCACGTCGTTGATGGCGCAGGAGGCGTCGTGGAAGCAGGCGCCGCCGCCTTCGAGGTAGATGGCGACCTGGGTGGACCCGGGGTGGAGGCGCACGCCGATGCCGGTCGACGAGCCGTCGCGGCACTTGGCTTCGGGGACGTCGACCCAGGTCCAGGTGTCGGGCGGCGCGGTGATGGGAGCGCCGGGGACCACGCCGGAGCGGCAGTCGGCGACGGTGCCGTCGCCGTCGCCGGGCGGTGCGGCCGGCGTGCCCGGCCCGGGCGTGGCGCCGTTGCCGCCGATGGCGCCGTTGCCGGCGGGCGCGCTCGCGCAAGCGGCGAGCGTCAGCGATACGGTAGCGAGCGCGAAAGACGCGGCAGCGACGGCAATTGTCACGCGCATGGTTCCCCTCCAGTGGCGCGGTCGCGGGTGACCATAGGTCAGTGACCAGCGGTCAGTCAATCCCAAATCGCGCGTTCGTCACCGAATCGTCCGCCCCACCTCCGGTGGGCTACGCTGCGTGCATGAAATTCGCGCCCGCCGTGGTCGACTGCCAGCGCCGCGCCGACGGCTCGATCGTGCTCGCCTCGCCGCAGCCGCTCGCGCCGCACGCCCCGTCGCTGACGGCGCGCCTCGCCGAGTGGGCCGCGCGCGCCCCCGAGCGCATCTTCCTGGCCGAGCGCGCCCCCGGCGGCGGTTGGCGCCGGGTGACCTATGGCGAGGCTTGGGGCACGGCGCGCGCGCTCGCCGGCGGTCTCGTCGCCGCCGGCCTCGGTCCGACGCGCCCGCTCGCCATCCTCTCGGGCAACTCGATCGATCACGCGCTCGTGACCCTGGCGGCGATGCACGCCGCCATCCCGGTGGCGCCGATCTCGACCGCCTATTCGCTGCTGTCGCGCGACTTCGGCCGCCTGCGCGAGGTCTTCGCGCAGCTGCAGCCCGGCGCCGTCTTCGTCGACGATCGGGCGCGCTACGCCGCCGCGCTCGACGCCGTGTGGCGCGATCGCCCGCTCGTCGATCTGCACGCGCGCGGCCCCGAGCCGGGCGCCGACGTCGGGCCCGACACCGTCGCCAAGATCCTCTTCACCTCCGGCTCGACGGGCGCGCCCAAGGGCGTCGTCAACACGCAGCGCATGCTGTGCTCGAACCAGCAGATGATCGCGCAGCTCTGGCCCTTCCTCGCCGATCCCGCGCGCCCGCCCGTCACCGTCGATTGGCTGCCGTGGAGCCACACCTTCGGCGGCAACCACAACCTCAACATGATCCTGTGGCACGGCGGCACGCTGTACCTCGACGGCGGCAAGCCCACGCCCGACGGCATCGCCACCACCGTCGCCAACCTGCGCGAAGTCTCGCCGACGATCTACTTCAACGTCCCGCGCGGCTTCGACATGCTCTTGCCCGCGCTCGAGCGCGACGCCGCGCTGCGCGCGCGCTTCTTCGCCGAGCTCGACCTCGTGTTCTACGCCGCCGCGGCGCTGCCCGACGCGCTCTGGCGCCGCCTCGAAGCCGTGAGCGTGCAGGCGCGCGGCGACAAGGTCACCATGGTCTCGGCCTGGGGCTCGACGGAGACGAGCCCGCTGGTCACCCAAGTACACTTTCCCATCGATCGCGCCGGCGTCATCGGCCTGCCCGCGCCAGGCGTGTCGCTCAAGCTCGCGCCCGTCGGTGAGCGCTTCGAGCTGCGCGTGCGCGGCCCCAACGTCACGCCCGGCCACTGGTCGCCGGGCGGCGCGGTCCGGCCCGTCGCGCGCGACGACGAGGATTACCTTCCGATGGGCGACGCCGGCAAGCTCTTCGACGATGGCGACCCCGCGCGCGGCATCGTCTTCGACGGCCGGCTCGCCGAGAACTTCAAGCTGTCATCGGGCACCTGGGTCCCGGTCGGCGCGCTGCGCGTCGGCTGCATCGCCGCCTGCGATCCGCACGTCGCCGACGCCGTCGTCGCCGGGCACGATCGCGATTACGTCGCGCTCATCCTCTTCTGCGGCCGTGCGCCCGACGACGAGGCGCGCGCGGGCATCCGCGCCGCCCTCGCCGCGCGCAACGGCGACGCTGCCGTCTCGGGATCCTCGGCGCGCGTGCGCCGCGCGATCGTGGCCGCCGAGCCGCCGTCGATCGACGCCGGCGAGATCACCGACAAGGGCTACTTGAACCAGCGCGCGATCCTCGAGCGCCGCGCCGCGCTCGTCGAGCGCCTCTACGCCGAGCCGCCGCCCGACGACGTGCTCGTGATCGACTGAACGAACGCCGCCATCGCCGCGAGCGTGCGCGCCGGCTGATCGCGATGCGGCGCGTGCCCGCAGTCGGGCAGGATCAGCGTCTCGCAGGGCCCACCGAGCTTGGCGCGGATGGCGTCGACCTGCGCGATGGTGCCGTACTCGTCGTCGGCGCCCTGGATGACCAGCGTCGGCGCCGTCACGCGCGGCAGGCACGCCTCGATGTTCCAGGCGCGAAACGCCGGATCGAGCCACACGCCGCTCCAGCCGTCGAAGGTCGCGCGCGCGTCGCGATGATGGCGCCCGAGCGCGTCGACGAGCCCCGCCTGCCCGCGCAGCGCCGCGATCGACGTCACCGTCTCGTCCTCGACGAACACGTGCGGCGCCTCGAGGATGAGCGCGCGCACCGGATGCGCGGCGGCGTACAAGAGCGCGATCGATCCGCCGTCGGAGTGGCCGATCAGGATCGCCTCCTCGTCGACGGCGAGCGCGCGCGCTTCGTCGTGCATGAAGCCGACCGGCCAATGCTCGCGCGCCCGCGCCTGACCGTAGCCCGCGCGGCTGAACACGGTCGCCTCGCGCCCGGTCGCGCGCGCCAGCGCCGCCGGAAAGTCGCGCCACGCCGAACGCGAGCCCAGCCCCTCGTGCAGGAACACCAGCGGCGGCCGCGCGCCGGCGATGCGCTCCACGTCGTCGCCGAGCATCAGCGCTTGAGCTTGGCCACCGCCGCCTGCAAGCGCGTACGCGCCGGCGGCGAGAACCAGGTGTCGAGCCAGCGCTCGGTCTCCTCCGCCGCGTGGCGCGCGATCGCCTCGAGCGCCGGCCGCCGCAATCCCAGCTTCACCTGCGCCACCGCCGTCGACGGCACCGTCGCCAACGCGCGCGCCCGCGACGTCGCGCGCGCCTCCAGCTCCCCCGCGGCCGCCAGCTCGTGCACGAGGCCGAGCCCCTGCGCCTCCGCCGGCGTGAACAAGAGCCCCTCGTACGCGATCGGCACCAGCGACGCCGCCGGCACCGCCAGCTTCAGCGGCTCCAGCACCGACGACGGCAGCCCGATCCCGAGCTGCGTCTCGTTGAGCCCGATGCGCGCCTCGGGCGCGTCGATCATCACGCGCCAATCGCACTGCAGCGCCAGCACGCAGCCGCCCGCGATCGCGTGCCCGTTCACCGCCGCCACGATCGGCCGCTCGCACGCGAAGACGCGCAGCATCACCGCGCCGAAGCGATCGATGAACGCCTTCATCGCCGGGCGCTCCAGCTCGACGAGCAGCGGCAGCGCCAGCCCCGCCGAGAAATAGCGCTCGTAGCCGACCAGCACCGCCGCGCGCGCCTCCGACGCCTCGAAGCGATCGATCAGCCGCTCGATCAGATCGAGCACCTCGCTCGACATCGCGTTCGCCTTGCCCCCCTGCAGCCGCAGGATCGCCACGTCCTCGTTCATGCCGCGCAGTGTAGCTGCGATGCCCGGCGCCGCCGGGGCTTTTCCCCCCGATCGGTGCACAAAGGCCCACCTCGCCGCCCGCAAACGCAAGCGCGGCGCGGCCTTGCGTTTGGCGCACGCCTTGCTCCCTTGGGCCTCGCGTGTTGCAGCGAGCGTACGCCACGACCGAGCCTTCCTATCGCCCCGACGAGGCGCGCATCCTCTTCGGCGACTCGACGCCGTTCCCCTACGGTCTCGACTTCCTCAACGCGCTGCGCGCCGTCGTCGAGTGCTGCGCCGCGATGCTCGGCGCGCAGCACGCGATCGATCAGGCCGTGAAGCGCTCCTCGCAGATCGAGGAGGGCCTCAAGGGCGAGCGCTGGCGGCTCGACTCGCTGCTCGAGGCGGTGCGCAAGGCGGCCGCGCCCTTCGCCAACGCGCCGGCCAACGTCACCGGCGCCGCCGCCGACGTCATGCTCGCGACCCGCGGCATCGTCGAGCGCGAGCGCACCGCTCTCGAGCGCCGCTGGGCGGGCGAGCTGCAGCAGGCCGAGCGCATCGTCGACGACGGATGCAGCGCCGCCTATCAGGCGCTCGAGGCGCTGCTGCTCAAGAACACGCCGCCGCAGTCGGGCGTCGGCTGGCGCCTCGTCGCCGACACCGAAGGCTACGAGGTGCAGGTCCGCCTCGCCACGCAGTTCGGGCTCGACGCGCAGTTCGGCGTCGCGCTCCCCGTCGAGCACACGTGGAGCCGTTTGCGCCGCGCCGCCGATCTGGCGCCCGGCTTGTCGCTGCACGTGCCGAAGACGTTGCGCCTCGACAAGCTCTTCGTGTCGGAGGCGATCGTCGAGCCCACGCACGTCGCCTTGTGGTTGCGCCGCTCGGCGCGCACCGGCGCGGGCGTGCGCATCTCCATCTCCCACGAGACCGAGGACGTCGAGGTCCAGCTACTCGACGATCTCGGCCAGCCCGCCGGCGACGTCTTCGAGCTCGACGGCGACGAGCGCGCCGCGCCGTTCCGCCTCGCCTCGGCGCTCGTCGACTCGACCTTCGACGTGGCGCTGCGCCGCCAGCTCATGATCGGCGCCTCGCTCTCGGGCACGACGCTGCGCGGGCGCTTCGAGCCGCGCGACGTGGTGGCCCGCCTGATCGCCGCCTACGCCCCGATCGTCTCCGAGATCGCGCGCCGCTCGTGCGCGCCCGGCGAGCTCATGCTGCGCAAGGATCTCGGCGGCGGCCGGCGCGAAGCCGTGTTCATCACCCGCGCCGAGCTGCGCGGCCGTCTGGCGCGCCTGCCCGCTTCGTTGCGCGCGATGTTTGATCCCTTCGCGTTGTAGCCGCTCTTTGTAGTCGCCGACACGCTCTTCTACATGTCGGGTTCTCTCGCCTCGCGCGATCCCTTTACGATTGACGCATAGCTTCACCTTAGGAGGTCTAGCCATGCGTTCGCTCGTCGCTGCGGTCTTCGTCCTGTTTGCGTTCTCCGCCTGTACCAAGAACAACGCGGCCTTCAAGAACTGCGGATCCGCCGGCGGCGCCTGCTGCGCCGACCGCAGCTGCGAATCCGGCAACAGCTGCACCAACAACGACACCTGTGCGGCGTGTGGCGCGCCGGGGCAGACCTGCTGCGCCGGCGGGCTCTGCGCCGACGGCAACGCCTGCAACAACGGGTTGTGCGCGCAGTGCGGCGGCCCCGGCCAGCCCTGCTGTCCCGGCAACGGCTGCTCGAGCGGCGGCTGCTGCGTCGAGCGCACCTGCGTCGCGTCGGGCTCGGCGTGCCCCAACATCGGCGGCACCTGCAGCGACGGCAGCTGCGGCACCTGCGGCGCGTCGAGCCAGATGTGCTGCACCGATCCCAACGCCGGCGGCAACGGCCGCACCACCTGCACCGGCAACGGCGTCACCTGCTCGGCCACGACTTGCGTCGCCTGCGGCGCGGCCGGCCAGCCCTGCTGCTCGGGCCGCACCTGCACCGCCGACGGCGTCGCCTGCAGCGGTGGCGGCGACAATCCCGTCTGCTCCGTGTGCGGCGGCGCCGGCCAGCCCTGCTGCGCGGGCGACGCGTGCAACGCGTCCGGCCTCGCCTGCGGCGACGGCACCTGCGTGACCTGCGGCGGCCCCGGCGAGGCGTGCTGCAACGGCGCCGACTGCGGCAGCGGCTGCTGCGATCCGGCGAACCGCAAGTGCGTGGCCAACGGCGCCACCTGCACCGCCGGCACCGCGTGCAGCAAGAACACCTGCCCCGCGCCGCAGCCCGGGATGTGCGGCGGCACGACGACGTTCCCCACCTTCGACAAGGGCTGCACCACGACCGACAACTGCTCGGACGGCTTCCACCAGGTCGACTGCTGCGGCTCGCTCCAGGGCGTCGGCTTCAACCACGCGCAGCGCGACGCGTTCACCACGGCCGAGACGGCCTGGGACGCCACCTGCGCCGCGTGCGGTTGCGCGGCGCAGCCGACGCTCGCCGAGGACGGAAAGAGCTGCGCAATGAACCTGGTTACCGTCACCTGTGACACGGGAATGTGCACGACCCACTGCCCTTGATATGATGAGGGGATGACCTCCCTGCGCGTCCTTCCCTTCGCCGCAGCCGCTGCGCTCTCGCTCGGCGGCTGCGGCAACGGCTCCAACGGCTCTCCCGACCTGGCGATGAACGAAGGGCCCGACATGGCGACGCCGACGCTGTGCACCGGGGACGACTGCATGACGATGTCGAGCATCAAGCACGTCGTCATCGTCATTCAGGAGAACCACACCTTCGACAACTACTTCGCCACCTACTGCACGGCGACGTCGGGCTCGAACCCGACGTGCAACACCGGTCCGGCCTGCTGCGAAGCCGGCCCCGCGACGGAGGCGAGCGGCGCCGCGCCGGTGGTGCTCGACGACAACGACAACAGCGGCACCTTCAACGATCGCAACCACACGCACAACTGCGAGGTCGCCGAGATCGACAGCGGCGCCATGGACCACTTCGTCACGGGCGCCAACATGGTCGACGGCATCGCCTGCTCGACGGGCGAGAACTTCGCGTACTCGCCCGATACGCTGGTGCAGCCGTATCACGACCTGGCGGCGGCGGGCGCGCTCGCCGATCGCTACTTCCAGCCCTACGCGGGGCAGAGCTCGGCGAACGACATGTACTTCGCGCGCGCGCAGTTCGTCTTCGCCGACAACATGTTCGCGTCGAACGGCATCGGCGGCATCTGCACGCAGGCCGGCGCGTCGACGACGAAGATGGACTTCAACGATCCCACGATCGCCAACCTCCTCGTGCAGCACGGCGTCGCCTGGTCGTGGTACGCGGGCGGCTACAAGGCGATGAAGGACGCCAACCCGACCTCGGCGTCGCAGTGCCCGACGGCGCCGGCCGAGTGCACCTTCGGCGTGAAGTCGTATCCGTGCGACTACGATCCCACCGACGTGCCGTTCACCTATTATCCGTCGACGCGCGACAAGGACGGCGAGATGAAGGACTTCGACGCCGACTTCGCCGCCGATCTGGCCGCGGGCAAGCTGCCGCCGGTCGCGTTCGTCAAGGGCATCGGCTACAAGACCGAGCACCCGGGCGCGAACATCACGATCTCGGCGGGCGTCACCTTCGTCAAGGGCGTGCTCGACGCCATCGCCGCGTCGCCCGAAGCGTCGTCGACGCTGGTGCTGGTCACGTGGGACGAGGGCGGCGGCTTCTACGATCACGTCGCGCCGCCGCCGACGTCGACGGTGGACAATCAGCCGTACGGCACGCGCGTGCCGTTCATCGCCGTCGGGCCGTTCGTGAAGACCAACTACGTCTCGCACGTGACGATGGAGCACTCGTCGATCGTGAAGTTCATCGAGTGGAACTGGCTCGGCGGCGCCACCGGGCAGCTCAACGGCCGCGATGCGCACGTCAACAACATCGGCGACTTCCTCGATCCCGCGAAGACGGGGACCGCGGTTCCCAACAACTGATCGAAGCCTAGGGGATGCTCTGGTCGGTGTTCGCGCCGGGGCTGACGTTGGCCGTGGTGATGGTGGCGGCGCCGCGGCTGCGCACGACGATGCGGCCCGCGCCGCCGCCGCCGCCGCCGCCGTTGGCGATCATGTTGCCCGTCGCGAAGCCGGCGCCGTCGCCGGGCATGGCGGCGAGCGCGTAGCCGCCGCCGCCGGCGCCGCCGTAGGCGCCGCCCGAGGTGCCGCCGCTGGCGCCGGTGGTCGAGCTGCGCGTGGCGCCGTTGCCGGCGCCGCCGGCGGTGCCCGTCCCCGAGCCGCCGCCGCCGCCCGAGCCGCCGTTGGCCCACAGGCCGCCGGTGACGGTCACCGACGGAGATTCGAGGAAGATTGCGCCGCCAGAGCCGCCGCCGGCGCCCGAGCCCTGATCGAAGGCGTTGGCGCCGTTGAGGCAGCCGGCGCCGCCGCCACCGCCGCCGACGTCGATGTACCCGGCCGCGGCGACGGTGATCGAGGCGCCCGCCGAGAGCTGGATCGATCCGCCACCGGCGCCGCCCTGCTGGCCGGTGCAGCCTTCGCTCGAGCCGTTGCCGCCGCCGGAGCCGGCCGGCACCGTCGAGGCGAGCAGCGTGTCGCCGTACGCGTTGCACTTCCCCGGCGCGGGAGCGGTCTGGCCCATGTAGCTGGCGGCGCCGCCGTTGCCGCCGACGGTGCCGTAGCAGCCGCCCGAGCCGCCCGAGTCGGCGGTGTTCGCCCCCGTGCCCCTCTCGGCGCCCGGCTTGCCGGCGCCTGCGCCCGCCGCCGGGCCGCTGCCGCCCGGGCCGGGCGTGGTGGTCGTCGCGCTGGCGTCGACGGCGCCGTTGACCACGATCGTGGTGCGCGCGACGACGACGAGCGGCACGCTGCCCGAGACGGTGACGGTGCCGTTGAAGGTGACGCTCTTGGCGGCGAGCACCGCGACGGCGAGCGTGCCGCCTTCCATGTCCGCGGCGAAGACGCAGCCGGCGGGCACGTCGGCGCCGTCGACCTTGCGGTTGGTGGTGTCGATGCTCGCGGTGACCGTGAGGTCGCAGGTGCCGTCGGTGAGGTAGTGCTCGGGCACGTGCGAGAGCATGAGGTTGGGCGGCATCATGTCGGGACCGACCGCGAGATCGCTGCCCGGCGCCGCGGCCAGGTCGTCGGTGCCGCCGCCGCCGGCGAGGTCGTTGCCGTTGTCCATGTCGTCGCCACCGACCGCCATGTCGTCGCCGCCGCCGCCCGTCGTGTCGATGTTGTGGACGTGGAAGGAGCAGCCCGCACCCAGCGCGAGCACGAAAGCGACTACAAACCGCATCACTCGATCTTATCATGCGCCGATGAACCGGTCGCGGCTGTGGCGGCTCGTGATCCTCGCGATCGTGCTCGTCGCGCTCCTCGTGGTGCGATACGGGACGTCATTCGGCGCATCCTTGTCCACCGCGCGCATCCGCGAGCTGGTGCAGGCGGCGGGCGTCGCCGGGGTCGCGATATACCTCGTCATTTTCGCGATCGGCGAGCTTTTGCACGTACCTGGTCTCGTCTTCGTCGCCGCCGCGGTGATGTCGTGGGGGCATCTCGGAGGTGGGGTAATCGCGTATGCCGGCGCGCTCGTCTCGGTCACCTTCTCGTTCTTCGTGGTGCGCGGCATCGGCGGCCAGGCGCTCGCCGAGCTGAAGTGGAAGTGGCTGCAGAAGCTGATGGCGCGCCTCGATCAGCGGCCGATCCTGACGGTGGCGCTCCTGCGCCTCGTGTTGTGGATCTCGCCGGCGCTGAACTACGCGCTGGCGCTGTCGCGCATCCGCTATCGCGACTACCTCATCGGATCGGCGCTCGGCCTGGCGCTGCCGATCGCCGCCACGTCGCTGTTCTTCCAGTACCTCCTGCGCTGAGCGCAAACCCCAGCCGCGCGTCGGTGGGGCCGCAGCGAGCGACGGCGTGTCGCGGGGTTGGCGACGGCCCGCGGCTTGCTCTGTGTCCTCGTCATGCTGAGGGGACTCATCTTCACGATCTTGGCGGCAGCGGTTGCCTGTAGCGTCACCGCGTACGATCCGACCGGCTCGCAACAGGGACAGCAGCAGCAGCAATCGGGCGGTGCGTCGACGGGGACGCAGACGCCGCCGCCGCCGTCGAATCCACCGCCGTCGAATCCGCCGCCGTCGCAGCCGCCGCCCGATCCGGGCTACGCCGACATCGCGATGCCGAAGGCGCCCGCCGACATGGCCATGCCGTCGACGGCGCCGAATTGCACGACGCTGAGCCAGTGCTGCCAACAGCTGCAGGATCCCAATCAGCAGCAGCAGTGCATGGACGCGGTCACGGGGCTCGACGACAAGGTGTGCGCGTTCATCTTGCAGCAGCTCGAGGACGGCGGTTACTGCCCGTAGCGACCGCCGCCGTCGCTACTCGGCGGCGACGATGCGCGCGACGTCGATCGCTTCGGTCACGCCCTTGAGCGTGGCGCGATAGCGCTCCTTCACCGACGCCGCCGGCAGCTTGCCTGCCTGCACCGCCAGCTCGGCGAGCGTCTCTTCGATCACCAGCTCGCCCGACGCCGCTTGCGCTTGCAGGCGCGCGGCGATGTTCACCGTCTGGCCGAAGTAGTCGAGCTGGCCGTTGGCGGTGACGAGGAAGCTGGGGCCGCGAAAGAGGCCGAGCTTCAAGTGCGTGCGCTCGCCGTTGCGCACCTCGCGGCGGAACTTGTCGAACGCGCGCAGCATCTCGATCGACGCGGAGACGGCCGCGAGATCGTCGGCGAAGGCGGCCATGACGGCGTCGCCGATGGTCTTGACGAGCGCACCGCCGTGGCGCTCGACGATGCCGAGCACGACGTCGAAGTGATCGTGCACCAGGCGCAGCGCGGCGGCGTCGCCGATGTCGGCGTAGAGCTGGGTCGACGCGGTCAGATCGCTGAAGAACAGCGTCACCGTCGAGATCTTGAGCGCCAGGTCGGGGCGCAGCACCTCCGACGAGAAGTCGCGGCGGAAGCCGGGCAGGAGGCTGACCTCGCGCGCGGTGGCGGCCTGCGACTCGTGCAGCACGCGCTCGAGCTTGACGTGGCGATCGTCGGCGTGGGCGTTCTCGACGGTGACGGTGCCGCCGGGCGCGATGTGCTGCGCCTCGCGCGCGTCGGAGCGGACGGTGATGGTCGAGGCGCCGCCGGCGACGACCTCGAGCGGGATGGCTTCGCCGCCGCGCACGAACAGGCGATAGCGCCCGATCTCGGGCGCGACGATGGTGGCGTGGCCGCGCGTGGGCAGGAGCGCCTGCGCGAGCACGTGCGGCGTGCGCGCCGGGCCGCCGACGCAGTATTGGCCGACGTCGATCTTGCGCACGGTGGTGTTGGGCGCGAACGTCGCTTCCAGCGCCTCGTCGACCTCGAGCCCGAAGGCGATCTCGCACAGGTGACACTGCGCGTGCTCTTTGACGGCGGAGAGCGTGTTGACCACCTCGGTGCCGACGCGGCAGCTCGGGCAGATGACCTCCCACCGCAGCTCGAGCAGGCCGGCGCGCACGCCCTGCAGGCAGGTCGCGAGCATCGTGCGCCGATCGACGCCCCAGTCGTCGGCGAGCGCGTAGGGACGGATGCGCGCCAGGTCTTCGTCGCGCGCCATGCGGATCCAGTCGCACAGCCGATCGACGAGCTCGGGCGAGGTTGCCTTCTCGCGCAGGGCGCGTTGCGCGCGCTCGAGGCCGCCGGTGATCTCGGGCGGCCTGGCCGACGACGGCAGCGGCAAGGGCGCGCGCCGCGACAGCGCCTCGTCGACGGCGCGCACGCTCAGCACCAGCGCGTCGGCGGCGCGGCGCGTGCCGAAGCGGACCATCCACGCCAGCCACGCGATCTTCGGCACCAGCGCCAGGCGAATGCCGACGCGCGCGCCGCCGTCCTCGCGCGCGGCGAAGGTGAGCGCGGTGTCGACGGTGTCGACGGGGCCGGCCTTGAACTTGCGGAAGACGCGGAAGCGCTGCTGGTGCTCCCACTCGAACGGCCACTCTTCCCACTCGACGTTGAAGCCGCCCGCCTTGGTCTTGATGCGGTAGCGCGCCCCGTCGCTGGCCGAGATCTCGGCGATCTGGCGCGGCGCCTCGCCGGTGAGCCGGTTCAGGTAGGAAGTGTCGGTCAGCACGCGCCACAGATCGGCGACGCTCGACTTGCAGTCGACACTGCGCTCGACGACCACGGCCGCGGCCACGGCGAAATCGTACCCTATTGTCGAGCGTAGCGCCCGATCGTCGTGAGGATCTTGTAGCCGGCGCCGAGGACGCCCTTCAAGGTCCCCGAGATCTTGCTGTGCCCGCCGCGACGGCGCCGCCAGCTCGCCGGGACCTCGACGGTGCGCAGGCCGCGGCGGATCGCCTTGACCTGCATCTCGGCGGTCCAGCCCCAATCGAGGTCGCGCATGTCGAGGCGCTCGAGGGCGTCGAGGCGGATGGCGCGGAACGGGCCGAGATCGGTGGCGGCGACGCCGTAGAGCAGGCGGATGAGCAGCGTGGCGACGAAGTTGCCGCTGCGCGCTTGCGGCGAGAGGGCGCCGCGCTCGACGTGGGCGCCGGGGAGCGTGCGCGAGCCGATCACGAAGTCGGCTTCGCCGCGGGCGATGGGCGCGAGCAGCGCGGCGACCTCGGCCGGATCGTCGGAGCCGTCGGCGTCGAGGAACACGATGACGTCGGGCGGCGGCGCGTGCGCGCGGCAGGCGGCGATGCCGCGCAGGCAGGCGGCGCCGTAGCCGCGGTGCGATTCGAAGACCACCTCGGCGCCGCCGTCGCGGGCGCGCTCGACGGTGCGATCGCGCGAGCCGTTGTCGACGATGACGACGGTGCGCACCGTCGTGGCGGCGAGCTCGCGCAGCACGCCGGGCAGCGCCTCCTCCTCGTCGAGCGCGGGGATGACGGCGTCGACGATCATCGGCGCGCGCCCCATTGCGCCTCGCGGCAGCGCTGGCGGTCGGGGCCGTCGGGCAGCGCGGCGACGCAGTGCTCGAGCCGGACGCGCGCTTCGCCGTCGAGCGGGCCTTGCAGCGTGAGCGCCTCGCCGAGCGCGCCGGCGCACTGCGGCTGCGCGGGGGCGCGCGCGAGGCAGGCGCGCGCGGCGGCGGCGGCACCATCGGCGTCGTCGAAGGCGAGCGCTTCGAGCGCCCGCAGGTAGTCGACGCGCGCGTCGTCGGCGTGCTGCAGGGTGTAGCCGAGGAGGCCGGTGGCCGGATGCGTCGGCGCGATCCGATGCGCCGTGGCGAGCTCGCGCGCGGCGGCGGCGTCGTCGCCGGCCGCGGCGGCGAGCTGCCCGGCGACGGCGTGCCCGAGGCCGCTGTCGGGATCGAGCCGCAGCGCGGCGGCGATGGCGCGCGCGGCCTCGTCGCGGCGGCCGAGGCGCGCGAGCACGTAGGCGCGCTTCACCTCCGTGTCGGCGCGCGTGTAGCCGAGCGCGTGCACGGCGTCGAGCTGCGCCGCGGCCTCGTCGAGGCGTCCTTCGCCGAGCAGCACGGCGGCGAGGTTCGAGCGCGCGAGCGGCGCGTTCGGCTGGCGATCGACGGCGTAGCGCCACAAGAGGCCATCGTTGCGCCACGGCCGCGCCTCGAGCACGCTCGCCGCCGCGTAGACGACGACGAGCGCGCCGAGCACGAGCGGTGCGCGCCGCGGCCAGGGCACGAGCCACGCGGCCAGCGCGATGGCCAATCCCAGCGACGGGAAGAGCGCGAAGCGATCGGCCAGATCGGCCCACAGCGGCACGAGGTGCAGCACCGGCAGCAGCGACACGGTGAACCAGGCGAGCCCCACGGCGGCGACGCGGCGCGTGCGCCAGGCGAGCGCGAACGCGGCGGCAATCCCGACGAGCGTGAGCAGCAGCGCGAGCGCGCCCGGCGGCGCCACGCGATAGCTGGCGGCGTGGCCGAGCGGCGCCACGCTGATCCACAGATAGTGCGCGAGCAGCCACGGCGCGTCGCGCAGGCCGGTGGCGAGCGTGGCGCCGGTGATCGGCTCCTGCCCGACGGCGCCGACCACGTGCGTGCGCAGCGCGACATAGGCGAGCGCGATGGCGCCGTGCGCGACCGCCAGCCCCCAGACGCGGCGCGCGCGCGCCTGCCCCAGCGCCACGCCCACGAGGAGGACGAGCGCGGGCGTGGTCACCGCCATCTCCTTGGCCAGCATCGCCGCCGCCGCCAGCGCCGTCGACGCGACCGCGCGTCCGGTGCCGCCGCGCTCGAGGAAGCCGACCGCGACGACGATGGCGCCGAGCTCGAGCGCCAGCGACAGCTGATCGCCGAGCGCCGAGGCGTAGGCCACCGCCTCGACGTGGACCGGCAGGACGACCCACAGTGCCGTCGCCCATGCGGCGGCGCGCAGCTCGCCGACGAGCCGCGTCAACAGCACGAGGAGTAGCAGCGCCGAGCCCGCGTACAGCGCCAGGTTGATCACGCCGAACGCGAGCTTGCGCACGCCGGCGGCGAGCACCACGGCGCGAAACGCGAGGTTGCGCAGCGGCCGGTAGATGCGCGTGTTGTAGTCGGCGCGGCTCGAGGTCGTGCCGCGATCGAGGAAGTAGGCCGAAAGCGGCGCGCCGCGCGTCACCGCCCGGTTCTTGTAGATCTGCACGCCGTCGTCGAGCAGGAACGAGCCGCCCACCGAACCGGCGTGCACGGCCACGGCCAGCGCGACGATCATCGCCGCAGCGAGCCGTGAGCGAGACATTCGCCGATCATATCACCGTGAACTCGACAAGCACCGTCGGTTTCTGTCATCCTCGACGGTGGTGCGCCTCTGGCTGCTCGTTGCCGTCGTCGCGCTGGTAGGTGGCCGCGCCGCGGCCGAGCCGGTCACGCTGCGCCTGGCCAGCATCGTCCCCGAAGGAACGTCGTGGGCGCGCGTGTTCCGCGCCTTCGCCCGCGACGTCGAGACGCAGAGCAAGGGCCAGGTGCGCGTGAAGTGGTACCTCGGCGGCATCGCCGGCGACGAGAGCGAAGTGCCGCGCCGCATCGCGCGCGGCCAGCTCGACGGGGAGGCGGCCAGCGTCACCTGCAGCGACATCGCGCCGTCGCTGCGCGTGCTGCGCGTGGTCGGCATGTTCCGCCGCCGCGAAGAGACGCACGCGATCATCGCGCACCTGCGGCCGCAGCTCGAGACCGAGTTTCGCCGCGCCGGCTATGTTCCGCTCGCCATCACCTGGATCGGCAGCGACCTGGCCTTTTCGCGCGAGCCGATCCGATCGATGGACGATCTGAAGCGACAGCGCCTCTGGATCTGGAGCCTCGATCCGGTGTGGGTCGCGCAGATGAAGGCGCTCGGCATCCACGCCGTGGCGCTGCCCGTCGGGGAGGCGGGACGCGCCTACGAAGAGGGGCGCATCGACGGCTTCATGGCGCTGCCCAACGCGGCGCTCGCGTTTCAGTGGGCGGCGCGCACGCGCTACTTTTCGAACCTGACGCTGGCGTCGATGGCGTCGTGCATGTTCGTGTCGTCGTCGGCGATGGAGTCCCTGCCGTTCGATTCGCAGGAGGCGGTGCGCGCGGCGGCGAACAAGGCGACGCTGCACTTCGAGGATGCCAGCGGCGCGCAGGAGGATGCGCTCATCGGCGGGCTCTTCGAGCGCCAGGGAACCAGGCGCGTCGACGCGTCGCCGACCTTTCGCGCGCAGTTCCTCGAGACGGCGCGCGTGGCGCGCGAGGCGCTGCCCGAGACGCTGGTGCCGAGAGCGCTGATGACCAAGGTGCTCGGCTGGCTCTCGGACTTTCGCGCCGAACGGCCGTAGCCGCCCGTCGCTGCGCGCGCGCTACTTGCCGAGCTCGTGCTCGATGTACTGCAGCGCCGACGGCGGCACGTGCCCCTCGGCGGCGGCCCGCGCCCGCGTCGCCCGCGCGGCGGCGAAGAAGGCGTCGCGGGTGGCCGCCGGCAGCGGCGTCGCGTGCACGCCCGAGCCGGTGAGCGTGCCCGAGATGACCACGCGATCGGTGTCGCGCCCGACGAGCTCCATGCGCAGCTGCAGCTTGGCGCCGGCGCCGCGGATGATCTGCTGCGTCTCGATCGGCAGCGCGTCGAACGACGACAGCGACATGATCATGCACGCGTTCAGGTAGTCCATCTCGAGCGGCAGGATGTGGGGCGCGCGCGACTGCCACTGAAACGCCAGCGCCGAGGCCGCCAGCGCCACGAACCCGTCGATCTTGCCGGCGTCGAACGCCGCCGCGCCGCCGTCGACGGAGCCGGGCACCACCGTCATGCCCATCATGCGATCCTGCTGCCACGCCACCGGATCGAGATCCCAGCGCCACAGCCGCAGCTTCTTCAGCTCGGCCCACGACGACACCGGGCTCTTGGTGAAGACGATGCTCGGCCCCAGCCCGCCGACGCCGAGGTTCACGAAGCCGGCCTTCTTGAACTCTTCGTCGACGTTCGGGACCTTGCGCACCAGCCGCTCGTGCGCGTCGCGGCCCGGGAAGATGCCCTGCAGCCGCGTCGCTTGCAGCGACGGCGCCAGGTCGGTGCACATCGCCGCGCCGGCGGCGCCGTCGAGCTGGCCGCGCCGGATGCGCGCGACGATCTCGCGCTCGTCGCCGGCGATGCCGCCCCAATAGAACTTCACGCGCACGTGCGCGCCGTCCTCGACCTCGCGGGCGAACGCCTTGAGCTCGCGCGCCCAGGCGGTGCCGTCGGGCACGAGCGTGCCCATGCGCAACGGCGGAGGCGCGTCGGTGGCGCGCGCCGTGCCCGCGCTCGCGATCAACAGCAGGACGAGCGCGGACGAAGATCGCACTCGTTCACAGTATCACGCGTCGTCGTCGCCGTCTTCGTCGGTGGTGGGCCCGACGGCGATGCCGTGACGCTCGATGAGCCGGCGCAGCTGCGTGCGATGCAGCCCGAGCGCGCGCGCGGTGCCGGCGATGTTGCCGTTCTGCTTGCGCAGCGCCTCTTCGATGCGGCGGCGCCAATCGTCATCGACGACGGCGGGCATGCGCCGTTTGCCGTCGTTCGGCGTCGGCGTATCGCCCGTGGGCGCGCCGCCGCTGCCGCCGTTGCCGAACAAGCTGCCCGCGGTCGGCGACAGGTGGCGCGCGGTCACGCGGTTGCCGTCGGCGAGCGCGGCCTGCGCCGCCGCGCGCGTCTCGGCGATCAGCTCGCGCACGTTGCCCGGCCACGGGCGCAACAGACACTGCTCGACGAGCGAGACGTGCGCCGAGAGCGACGGCGACACGCGCGCGATCTCGCCGCACACGAGGTGCGCGATCTCCTCGGGCCGATTGCGCAACGGCGGCAGCGCCACCGCCGGCGTGCCGATGCGGAAGAAGAGATCCTCGCGCAGCGCGCCGCTGCCGACGAGCGCGCGCAGATCCTTGTTGGTCGCCGAGCAGAACCCGAGGTCGATCTTGCGCGGCCGCGATGCGCCGAGCGGCAGGATCTCCTTCGCTTCGAGCGCGCGCAGGAGCTTGGCCTGCACCTGCGCGTCGAGCTCGGCGATCTCGTCGAGGAACAGGGTGCCGCCGTCGGCCTCTTGCAGGTAGCCGGCGGCGTCGGCGTCGGCGCCCGAGTAGGCGCCCTTCTTGGCGCCGAAGAGGAGGCGCTCGGCGATGGCCTGCGGGATCGCCGCGCAGTTCACCGCCACGAGCCCGCCGTTGGCGCGTCCGCTCGCCTGATGGAACGTGCGCGCCACGCCCTCCTTGCCGGTGCCGCTCTCGCCGCGGACGTGGAGGATGGTGCCGCTCCTGGCCGCGCGCGCGACGTCGGCGAGGAGCGCCTGCATCGCCGGCCCGCGCACGAAGCCGTCGATGGTGCGCACGCCCGCGCGCTCGAACGCGCGCACGTCGGCGCACGGCACGAGCAGCGAGTCGCCGACGCGCAGCACGCGCGAGAACGACGCCGGCGCGTGCGCGCTCGCCACCTGCCCGTCGGCGAAGGTGCCGTTCTGGCTGCCGAGATCGGTGACCACGAAGCGCCCGTCGGCGAACGCGACGGTTGCGTGACGTCGCGACACGCGCCCGTCGTCGAGCTTGCCGTCGCCCGCGCTGTCGCGCCCGAGCTCGAGCGTGCCCCCGTCGAGCGCCAGCACGCGCGCGCTCGCCGTCCCGCCGGAGAAGGCGAGGACGACGCCGGGGATGCGCGCGGCGTCGTCGCCGGCGCGGTCGGCGCCGTTGGCGCTCGGCGGCAGGGTCGTCTGGTCCACGGTGGCGGGCGGATTATACATGCGCCGGCTGGCGTGGTTGCGCTGGCTGGCGTAGCCGCCGGAGACACAGGCGCGGCACCGTGCCGGGCACCGTGCCATCGGCGGTACGCGGCAACCTCGCGAATCTCCGGTAGCGCCGGCGCACTGGGCCGCCCGCGACGCGCGGCCCACCACTTGCTTCGGGAGCGCCGACACACGAGGGGGGACGAGAATGACGTTGCGTGCGCTCGTTGGTTCGACGTTGGTGGCCGCGCTGCTCATGGGCTGCGGCGCGCAGGCGCCGGTGGACGAGACGGTGGGCGAGCTGAAGCTCCGCTGCCCCGATCCGTCGACCGACTGCACCGTGAACAACGGCGCGGGGATCTACACCGAGGAGTACGGCTTCGCCGGCATCGGTCCGACGCAGTTCATGATCACGCACTTCATCAACCTGACGGGCGGCGGCGTCAACCTCCAGGGCCGCTACTTCCTGGCGGCGACGGATACGTGGCAGGTCGAGCCGGGCGCGATCTACTACGCCAACTACGGCACGCGCACGCACCTGCGGCCGATCTCGGTCAGCGAGAGCCTGACCAACCCGACCTGGACCCTCTTCGATCCGGGCACGAGCACCTACCTCACCGTCGCCGGCGCCGATCTCCTGAATCTGCAGCTCGTCATCACCTTCAACGAGCACGGCACCAGCGCGCTCTACACGCTGCTCTTCGACAGCGTCACCACCGACTCCGACAAGGCGAGCATCCGCAAGTACAACATGCTCTGGCGCAGCGGCAACAACGGCACCGGCGCGACGACGCAGTATTGCTTCCGCGCCGACGGCAGCTCCGATCAGGTCGTCTTCCAGCAGGACATCATCGTCAACCCCGGCAACGCCAACGTCACGCGCGACGCCAACTACGTCACGCTCTCGTGCCGCTACGGCGCGCCGGCGACGGTGCGCATGTGGGGCTATCCCTATCGCATCGGCTACGCCACCTATTACTTCGACGCCGGCCTGCACATGAAGCGCGCCTCCTACTGCGGCGACGGCGACTTCTATACCGAGTCGGGCACCAAGATCCGCGTGCACGACGACGCCGGCGTGCAGACCGACCCCATTCCCGAGCTCGAGGCGTGGTGGACGCCGAAGGGCGCCGCGTGCGTCAACATGGCCAACCGACGCCACATGGACATCCCGTTCAGCGGCTCGTGCAACGGCGTGCCGCTGCCGCCGTGCACGAGCGCGACGGTGCCACAGCATCTCGCCGACGGGCCGGAATAGCGTCGCGGGCGCGCCGCTACAACAAGCGGCGCAGCGCCTCGCGGAGCTCCTTGGCCTTGCCGAGGCGTGGATTGAGCGCGAGCGCCGCTTCGGCGTAGGCGATGCCGTGCTCGATCGTCTCGCGCGACGGCGAGCTCTGCGCGAGCGCGAGGCACGCCGCGGCGGCGACGAGCTTGGCCTGCGCATACTGCCCGTCGAGCGTGATCGCCTTCTCTGCGTTCGCGCGCGCGCGTGCCGCGAGCGTGCGGCTGTTGCCGTGCGCCGCGGCCTCGACGAGATCGATCTCCGCGCTCTCGGCCCAGGCATCGGCCGACGTCGGTTGCAGCCGCAGCGCCTGCGCCATGGCCGCGCGCGCCGCCGCGATCGCGCTCGTCACATCTTCGCCGCGCCGCTGCTGACCGTCGGCTTCGGCGCGCGCGGCGGTCGCGCGATAGAACCACGTCGTCATGTTGCCGGTGTGGATCTTGTCGGCGCGATCGAGATAACCGCGCGCCGACGCCAGCGCCGCGCCGGGATCCCCGCCGTGCTCGACCCGAAACTCGGCGAGCGTGACCTGCGCGCGCGCCATCGTGTCGAGCAGCAGATAGAAGCTCGGATCGATCGCCAGCCCGCGTTCGCCCGCCTGGCGCGTGCCCTCGACCGCGGCGCTCGGATCGACCCCGTCCGAGCTCTGCGCCTCGGCGATGTTGCCTTCGATGTCGGCGCGATTGGCCCACGCATACACGTACTCGGGAGCGATGGTGGTGGCGCGCTCGTAGCTTTGGAGCGCGGCGCGATACTCGGGCATCGGGTCCTCGCCGGCGTCCTCGCGCTCGCTGCCGAGCCAGCGGTGGGCCGTGCCCGCGTCGTTGTTGGCCCACGGATCGTTGGGGCGGATCGTGAGCGCGCGCGCGAAGGCGTCGAGCGCGCGATGCAACCACGGGCCGCCCTTGCCGCCGTGATAGAGCTCGTAGGTGCCGCGAACGACGTGCGCGTTGCCGAGCGCGTCCCAGGCGCCGGCGTCCTTGGGATCGAGCTCGACCGCGCGCGCGGCCGCGCCGGTGATGCGTTCGAAGAGCGGGCGCTGATCGCCGTTGCCACGCAACGCCGGCGTGCGATAGAGGCGCAAGAGCACGTAGGCCTTGGTCGTGTACGCGCGCGCGTCGTCGGGATCGGCGGCGAGCGCATGATCGACGGCGGCCAGCGCCGCGTCGAGCGCCTCCTTCGGCGAGCGCCCCTGGCGGAACTCGAGCTCCGCGCGCGCCAGCCAGGTCGCCGCCGCTGCCTGGTACACCGACGCGTCGGAGCGCGCCACCTCCGCCGCCTGGGCGTACAGCGCGGTGGCACGCTCGAGGCCGGGGCGCGCGTCGTCGTAGTCGCCGTGATCGAAGGCGGCGAGCGCGGCCGCCTGGCGCGCGTCGGCGGCGAGCTTGCGCGCCTCGAACAGCCACGGCGCCGTGCCGGCGATGGCGAGCGCGCGCGTCTCGGCGGCCGCGAAGTCGTGACGATAGAGCGGCATCAGCGCGTCGAGCAGGGCCGCGCCTTCGCCGCCTTTGCGGCTGGCGTCGAGCTCGACGAGCGCGGGCGCGAGGTATTGCCGCTCGAGCTCCTTCTGCCGCGCGGCGAGCCAGGTCTTGTCGCCCGAGCGGCGCGCCTCCTCGAGCGAGGTCTGATAGAGCTCGCCGAGCGCCCGCCCGCGCGCCGCGTGCAGGCCGGGCGTGTCGAGCCCCTCGGCGGCGGCGTGCCCGAGCTCGTCGGCGGCGCTCTGCCACTCGTGCAGCGCCAGGTGGCCGCGCCCGAGCGCGTCGTGCACCGCCGCGTCGCCGAGCGCGCCGAGATCGTGCTGTGTCGCCGCGATCATCTTCATGCGCGCGCGGATGACCTCGCGCTCGGGCCGCGTGTCGTGCAGCGGCAGCTGATAGGCCACGCGCAGGAGCCACTCGATCTCCTTGGCGTCCTGCCCCAGCCGCTCGGCCAGCCGCGTGCGCTCGACGGTGCGGTTGCGCTCGCGCACCGACACGATCCAGGCGCGCACGCCGAACGCGCCGAGCGCCACGATGATCGCGGCCGACCAGGCGCCGAGCGCGAACAGCGCGCGATGGCGGCGCGCGCGCAGCCTGAGCCGCTGCAGGAGCGACGGCCGCCGCCCGAGGATCGGCTCGCCGTCGAGATAGCGCGACAGATCGTCGGCGAGCGCGCGCGCCGAGGCGTAGCGGCCGCCCGGATCTTTGGTGAGACACTTGAGCGCGATGGTCTCGAGATCGAGCGGCAGCGATGGGTCCAAGCTGCGCGGCGCCTTGGGCTCGTCGAAGATCACCTGCCCGAGCGCCACCGCCAGCGACTCGTCGCCGAACGGCGGCCGCCCGGTGAGCAGCTCATATAATGTGGCGCCCAGGCTGTAGACGTCGGAGCGACGATCGACCGCGCGCACATCGCCGCGCGCCTGCTCGGGCGACATGTACGCCGGCGTGCCGATGAGCGCGCCCGACTCGGTGATGCCGGCTTCGATCGTCGCCTCGCGCGCGAGCCCGAAGTCCATCACGATCGGCACCGGCCGTCCGTCCTCGCTGCGCTCGATCATCACGTTGGCCGGCTTCAGATCGCGATGCACGATGCCGAGCTTGTGCGCCTCGTGGATGGCGAGCGCCACGTCGCGCAGGACCGCGATCTTCTCGTCGAGCGTCATCGACTTGGCGGCGCGATGCAGCGGCTCGCCGTCGACGAATTGCAGCGCGATGTAGGCGCGCCCCTCGACCTCGCCGACCTCGTGGACGCGGCAGACGTTGGGATGATCGATGCGCGCCTGGGCGCGCGCCTCGCGCAGGAGGCGCATCGTCAGATTCGGATCGGCGCCGAGGATGAACTTCACGGCGACGGTGCGGTCGAGCCGGCGATCGCGCGCCTTGTAGACCACGCCCATGCCGCCCTTGCCCAACAGATCGAGCAGCTCGTAGCGATCCCACTTCGCCACCGGCGGCGCGCCCGGGCTCGGCGGCGCGCCGGGCGCCGTGTCGACCGCATCCTCGGGCGGCAGCGTCGCCGCGCCTTCGAGGTCCCCCTTCGACGGCATCTCGCCCGATGGTACCAGAGCGGCGGGCACAGCCGTCGGCACTGTGCCGCGCCGTCGCCGTCGTGTGCCGCGCGCGCGCTCGGCGAGAGCCGCGTGCGTCGCGGCCGTCGTCGTCGCGCGCGCTGGCCTCGCCGTTGCACTCGGCCCGCGCGGCGTCGCAAGACGCAAAAGGAGAAGGCCATGAATGTGATCGCGCTCAAGAAGGGACTCATGCTCGGGCTGTGCGCGGCGGCGGCGATGCTCGCCGGCTGCGGTGCCGTCGACGGCGCGCCCGTCGAGACGGAAGCTCAATCGGATCCGATTTTGATCTGCCCCGCGTGCATCATCGATCTGTCGCGCATCGCCTACGTGCTCGACTACAACATCCACGTCATGCACGGCGACGGCACCGGCGACGTCGACACCGGCGTGCAAGGCTTCGCGCCCGCGCTCAGCCACGACCGCACGCGCATCGCCTACGTCGCCTACGACAACAAGGTCTGGGTCATGAACATCGACGGCACGGGCGGCCATCCGATCACCGTCGGCACCACCGTCGAGAGCGATCCGACCTTCAGCCCCGACGACAGCAAGCTCGTCTTCATGTCGGCGGCGTGGGACGGCGCCGGCTACGGCAACGAGGTCTACACCGTGACCTCGACGCCGGCGTCGCCGAAGACGGTGGCGCAGTGCAAGAAGCTGACGTCGACGGCCGGCACCTGGCTCTATCGCCCGCGCTTCAACGCCGCCGGCGATCGCGTCGCGTTCCAGCTCGGCATCTTCCAGGACTACAACAACCCGACGGCGCAGATCGCCGAGGTCGACGCCACGCTCTCGAACCAGACGATGCAGTACTGGACCTTCTTGACCACGCCGACCTACGGGCAGTCCAACGGCGAGGGCTACGTCAAGACCAGCGACGGCGATCCCGATTTCTCGTCGGGCGGCACCAAGCTCGCGTACGTCGACTGGAACTCGAACGGCGCGCACATCTGGACGATGCTGGTCAACGGCTCGAGCAAGACGCAGCTGACCACGGGCAGCGACGAGGACATGGATCCGGACTGGAACGGCGCCGGCTCGCGCATCGTCTTCACGTCGGATCGCTCGTACACGACCTGCTACGGCGCGCTCTGCCTGATCCAGAACCAGTACCACACGGCGACCAACCTGTTCGCCATCAACGCCGACGGCAGCAACCTCACGCGCCTGACCGGCACCACGGGGCACGCCGAATCTCCGTCGTGGCAGTAGCCGCGACCTTCTGACGCACCGTCACCCACATCGCGATCCGCACGTCCAATCACACAGTTGCGACGGTTAGAACGTCCGAGGGGTCTCGTGCGTATGACAGCGCATGGACACGACGACGACGACGAAGCCGAAGACGAAGCTGCCCGTGGTGCTCGAGCAGATCCGCGTCGCCACGCCGTGCTCGGCCGACTGGGACGACATGGTAGGCGACGAGCGCGTGCGCTTCTGCGGCAAGTGCGAGAAGAACGTCTACAACCTCTCGGCGATGACTCGCGACGCGGGCGAGGCGCTCGTGCGCGAGAAGGAAGGGCGCCTGTGCGTGCGCCTCTATCAGCGCCTCGACGGCACCGTCATCACCGCGGATTGCCCCGTCGGCGTGAAGCGCGCGCGGCTGCGCGCTCGCATCTGGGCGCGCATCACCGGCGCCACCGCGTCGGCGGCGCTGCTGCTCGGTCTGTGGGGCGGCCGCGCGCGCGCCGACCTCGCCGTCGACGGCAAGAAGCCGACCAACGGTCAGAAGCAGCAGCCGCCGGCCAACGTGCGCGTGATGGGCGGCGCCGTCGCCGTGACCCCGCCGCCGCCGGAGAAGCACCTCATGGGCAAGATCGCGGTGGCGCCGTCGACGCCGAAGCCGGAGCACGTGGTGCAGGGCGAGCCGGCGCCGATCATGGGCGACGTCGCCGTCGTCGAGCCGCCGCCCGCGCCGAAGCACGAGACGAAAAAGAACAAGTAACCCCGAAGTAACTCCCGTAAAGCACCGGACAGGTAACGCTCGTCGTAGACGGCACTCCGTCTTCGGGCGTACGATTGAGGTCGAGGTGCACCAATGACCTACCTGTTCGGTGACTCCAGCCCTTCGAACCTGGAGATCGACTACATCGAATTCCTGCGCGAAGCGCTCGAGTTCTCCGTCGCGGTGCTCGGCGCACACGAGCGCATGATGCAGGGCGCCGCGCGCGCGGTCGAGGTCAAGCGCGAAGGCGATGCCGAGGTCAACCGGCTCGAGTCGCTCGGCGCCGTGGTGGCGCGCGCGGTCGAGGGATTCGACATCGGCGCCGACACGTCGGTGACCGCGAACTGCGCGCAGTCGCTCTTGCGCGGCGCGGCGGAGACGGTGCGCTCGGCGATCGATCGCGTGCACGGCGCCAGCGCCGCCGACACCGGCCGCATCGAAGAGGAGGCGCGCCGCGATCGCGAGCGCTGCGTCGAGGCGCTCGGCACCTTCTTGAAGCGCCACGATCTGCCGAAGATGTCGAGCGAGCTCCGCCTGCAACAGGAGGGCGGCAGCGGCTACGCGGCGCGGCTCTACCTGCGCGCGCTCGACAACGTGCAGGCGGTGATCGATCTCGAGATCGCGCCGTCGCACCTGTTCGGATCGGTGGTGCGCGTCGACAAGCTGGCCGAGCGGCTCGAGGTGCACGCGCCCGAGACCGGCGGCTGGCTGCGCAAGGAAGTGAAGCTGCGGCCGCAGCGGCTCGACAAGGAGTTCGTCACCGCCGTGGTCACCAACGGCAAGGAGACGATGATCCAGCTGCGCACGGCGGCCGACGGCACCGGCGTCGGCTTCGATCTGAGGGTGCCCGAGGACGGCGTGCGCGTGAGCCTGCGCCGCGTCGGCGAGTCCAACGGCGAGGCGCCGCCCTTCGATCTCGACGAGACCGACTCGTCGAAGATCCGCGAGCTCAAGGACAAGATCGTGGCCGCGACGGTGGAGCTGCGCGGCGCGCGCCGCGGGCTCGTCGAGGCCGCGCTCGGCGACAAGCCGCTCGCCGAGGCGCGCGATCCCAAGGCGCTCGTCGAGCGCCTGGTGGCCGAGATGGCGCCGGTGGTGCGCGAGATCGCCAAGCGCTCGCTGGCGCCGACGGAGCTGGTGCTCAAGCGCCAGACCGGCGACGGGCGGCGCGAGGAGATCTTCGTGTCGCGGCGCGACCTGCAGATGAAGCTGCGCGGGCTCGGCCCGGCGACGCGCGCGGTGTTCGGTCCGCTCGAGCTCGGCGAGCCGCCGGCGGACGAGGAGCCGCCGACGCTGAAGAAGATCGACAAGGACGCCAAGTCGGCGCCGCTGCCGCTGACCGAGAAGAAGCGGCCGGCGCCGCTGTTCGCCGAGGCGCTCGCCGTCGACAAGATCGCGGCGGACAAGGCGCCGGCGGACAAGGCGCCGGCGGACAAGGCGCCGATCGGCAAGGTCGTCGTCGAGAAGCTGGCGGCGCCGGACAAGCCGGCCGACAAGGCGGTGGCGCAGGCCGACACGATCCAGCCGGCGCCGGCGGCGGAGATGGCCGCGGCCGACAAGCCGGCGGACAAAGCGCCGGCGGCCAAGAGCGCGGCGGCCGCCTCCCCGGCGACGTCGGGGAAGAGCGAGCCTGCGGTGCGCCTCGACGATTCGCTCGATCGCCTCATCGTCTCCGAAGAGACGCGCAAGCCCTGATCAACGCGCGATCAGCCGCGCGCCGCCTGCGGCATCTTCAGGCGGATGCCGGGCACCGTCTTGATCTCCTCCTCGAACCCGCCGCTCGTCGCGGCCACACACTTCAGACACAACGCATCACGCGTTTCATGCTGCAACACCCGACGGCACTTCGGACACGTGTACATGGGCTCCCCTCCCGTTGCGGTTCGTCTTCTTCGTAGGCAGAAGCGCGATGCCGAAGCGATCGCGCAAGCGCGCCACGGCGCGCGACACGAGCTGGCAGATGCGTGACTCGGTGACCCCGAGCTCGGCGCCGATCGACTTGAGCGGCACCTCGTCGAGGAAGTGGCGCGCGACCACGTAACGGTCGCGCTCGGGCAGCGTGGCGAGCGCCGCGCGCAGCTCCTCGAGGAGCTCGTCGTGCACCATGCCGCCGTCGGCGTCGACGGCGGGCGCCGCGGCGGCGGCGACCAGCGCGTCGTCGGCGAAGATGCGTGGCGCGGCCGACTCGCCGGCGGCCCGGGCGCGCTTGCGGTCGTCGCGCGAGAGCGTGTCGGTCGCGCGCAGCCCGTCGAGGATGGCGCCGCGGATGCGCATCGCCGCGAAGCCGGCGAAGGGCACGCCGCGCGCGGCGTCGAAGCGGGCGCGCGCCTCGACCCAGCCGAGCGCGCCGAGGGCGACCAGCTCGTCGCGCTCGATGTGGGCGGGCAGACGACGGCCGAGCGCGGCGGCGATGCGGCGCACCAGCTTCATGCCGGCGACCGGATCGTCGGGCGAGCAGCGGTCGACGTCGTTGGCCGCCTCGACGTGCAAAAAGTCGTCGAACGAGAGGGCCGGCCGCGTCGTCGTCGTCGTCGTCGTTTGCATGGCGGAGCGACTTTGCAGGCGGCTTGCCAGCGGGCAAAGCCGCGAAACTCGCGAGCGTGGCGACCGACGCCGTCATGCGGTTGACGGTCGGCGCCGTCGGCGAAATGGCGCCCGACGGAAAAATGGCGCGGCGATGCGGCGCCGGCGCGCGCGGGATCAGCCGGCGAGGGCGGCGGCGGCGGCGTTGATGGCCGCCAGCTGCGTTTCGTAATAGGTCATCCAGTGGGTGCGGCTGATGTCGTCGATGAGGAAGATCTCGACGCCGATGCCCGGGCCCTTGCCGGTGCGCCCCACGTAGCGCGCGGTCACGAACATGGGCAGCGCGTGCTCGGGCAGGTGGACGATGAGGTGCATGAGCGATTCATGCTCGACGATCTGGTCGGTCGAGACGAACATCCCATGTGCGTTGATGTCGAGCGCGCTCACCTCGAGCGGACGCCCCGCGCGGTTCCAGGTCACACTGAGCTGAACGGAGACTCGTTCGGTTCGACGCATGCTCGTTGGCCCTCGCTCTGACCATCGGCGCGCACCGCGGCGACTTGAGAGACTTACGCCGTCGTTATCTCGCCCGCGTTCGCGCCGGCGGCCTAATTCCCTGTCGGCAAACCCGTTTTCGGCTGGTCGCAAATTACGCTTGATCTCTTAAATGAAAACAATTATCAATTTCATATTCACTGACTGAGGTCGTCGTGTCTTCGCTTCAGAAAAACCTATGGGTCCTTCCCTTCCTGATCGCCGGCTGCGGCGGCGGCAGCGCGAAGCCGCCCACCATCATCACCGACGATCCTTCGGACATCCCGCTCGCCGGCGCCGACGCCGACATGGTCGCGCGCTTCCGCGCGGGCGATCGGCTGTTCGGCATCACCTTCCGCGAGCCCGACGGCCTCGGCCCCGTCTACATCCGCAGCGCGTGCAGCGGCTGCCACGCCGACGCGGCGCGCGGCCCCGGCTCGGTGCAGAAGATGGCGGTCGTGCTCGACGACGGCGTGACGCCGGGCGATCAGAGCGAGCTCCTCTACGGCCACAGCGTGCGCGGGCAGCTCGCCGCCGGCGGCATGACGCCCGTCGAGCCGCCCGACGATCCGCACGTCAAGGTCACCGTGCGCGCGGCGCCGGCGGTGCTCGGCCGCGGCTACATCGACGCCATCGACGAAGCCGAGGTGCGCCGCGTCGCCGCCGAGCAGGCGATGCGCCCGGACGCGATCCACGGCGTGGTCAACGAGGTCACCTACCAGTCGCAGGCGAATCCGGACACGCGCTTCCATCAATATCAGCCGGGCCAGCCCGGGCTCGTCGGCCGCTTCGGCCTCAAGGCGCGCATCGCCACCATCGACGACTTCGTGGCCGACGCCGCGCAGGGCGACATGAGCATGACCTCGGCGCTGCGTCCGACGGAGCTGCCCAATCCCGACAACCTCGCGGACGATGACAAGCTCGGGCCCGACCTCGACGCCGACACCATCAACGCCATCGCCGATTACATGCGGCTCATCGCGATTCCGACGCGGCCGACGCCGTCGCCCGAGGCGGTGCAGCTGTTCAACGACACGCTGTGCGCGGTGTGCCACGTGCCGTCGCTCAAGACGCGCGCCGATTATCCGTACGCGCCGCTCGCCGGCGTCGACGCGCCGGTCTTCACCGATCTGTTGCTGCACGACATGGGCACCGAGCACGGCGACGGGCTCGCCGACGGATCCGCCACCTCGACGCAGTGGAAGACGCCGCCGCTCATCGCGCTGCGGCTCATGAAGTCGTATCTGCACGACGGCCGCGCCAAGACCATCGCCGACGCCATCGAAGGCCACGCCGGAGACGGCTCCGAGGCCACCGATTCGCTGGCCCTCTTTCATGCGCTCAGCGCCGCGCAGCAGCAGACGCTCATCGACTACGTCACGGGACTATGAGGAGAGCCATGCGTATCCACCTCGTCATCGCGCTCGCCGCCGCCGCGTCGCTGGGCGCGTGCAGCTCGGAGTCGCCGAAGGATCAGGCGCTCCACGGCACCAAGTCGTTCATCACCAAGAACCTCGACGCGCTGGTCACCTCGACGACGGCGCTGCAGATGTCCGCGCCCGCGGGCGGGCCCAACGGTTGGGACGCCGCCGGCGCCGACGCCGCGGCCATCGCCACCATGAAGATGCACTGGAAGGAGGCGCGCACCGCCTACGAGTCGATCGAAGGCGCGATCGCCGTGCTCTTCCCCGATCTCGACGTCTCCACCGACGAGCGCTACGACGGGTTCCTCTCCGCCTACGGGCCCGACGACGATCTGTTCGACGATCAGAACGTCACCGGCATCCACGCCATCGAGCGCATCCTGTGGTCCGACTCGATCCCCGACTCGGTGGTGAAGTTCGAGAGCTCGCTGCCCGGCTATCAGCCGGCGCGCTTTCCGCAGACGCAGGCGGAGGCGCAGGAGTTCAAGACCAAGCTGTGCGCGCGGCTCGTGGCCGACATCCACACGATGCAGTCGCAGTTCGAGCCGCTCGCGCTCGACCCGGCGGCGGCGTACCGCGGCATCATCGGCTCGATGAGCGAGCAGGTCGAGAAGGCCAACAAGGCGGCGACCGGCGAAGAAGAGTCGCGCTACGCGCAGTACACGCTCGCCGACATGCGCACCAACGTCGCCGCCGGCGCGTCGACCTACGACAACTTCGCGGCGTGGCTGAAGTCGAACAGCGGCGGCGCCGATGCCGACGCCGCGATCCGCGACGGGTTCGCCCGCATCGACGCGGCCTACGGCGCGCTCTCGGGCGACGCGCTGCCGCCGGTGCCGACCGATTGGAGCTCGTTGTCGCCGTCGACGGCGGACCAGGCGACGCCGTTCGGCATGCTCTACATGTTACTGTTGCACGAAGCCGATCCGACGCAGTCGGGCTCGTTGGTGAGCGCGATGGATCAATCGGCCGACCTGCTCGGAATCCCGCAGTTGCCGCAATGAAGCGTGGCGTCGTGATATTCGCGCTGCTCGTCGGGCTGGCTGGCTGCCAGGACAAGAGCGGTGTGTTCATCGCGCTCGACTCGGACTTCGCGTCGTTCCGCAGCTGGCCGCGCGTGGCGCTCGGATCGGATCCGCTGCCGGGACATCCGCCGGGGCCGCGCTTCGGCTACTTGAACCACGCGGCGCCGAAGGGCGCGAAGGCCTATCCGTTGGGGACGATCATCGTGAAGACGATCGAGCCCGTCGGTGCGCCCGACACGGGCTGGGAGATCTTCGCGATGGGCAAGCGCGGCGGAGACTTCAACCCCGAGGGCGCGAAGGATTGGGAGTTCTTCCGGCTCAAGATCATCGGCGACACGCCGCATATCGTGAGCCGCGGATTGACGGCGATCGATCCCGACGACGACGGCGGCGGCGGTTACTTCGATCAGCTCGGCAATGCGTTCATCAACATGTGCAACGGCTGTCATGGCACCCAGGCCAGCGCCGCCACCGATCACGTGCTCAGCCCTCTGCTGCAGCCGGGAATGTGAGAGAAGGTCATGCTTCGCAGGGTTCGTTGGTTGGCGCTCGCCATCGTCGCCGTCGCCGCTGGTTGCGGCGGAACGGGCGACGTGAAGATCGCGCTCGACAGTGACTTCGCGCCCTATGCGTCGTGGCCGAGCACCTATCTCGGCGATCAGCCGGTCGCCGGACATCCGGTCGGGCCGCGCACGGGCTTCGTGAACATGAAGGCGCCGCCCGGCGCGACGAAGTATCCGGTCGGCACCATCATCGTCAAAGAGATCCAGACGATGAACAGCACCGACAAGACGATGTGGGATCTGTTCGCGATGGTGAAGCGCGGCGGCGGGTTCGATCAGGGCGGCGCGCTCGACTGGGAGTTCTTCATCCTGCGCCTGACCGCGGATGGCGTGCCGGTGATCGTGGATCGCGGGAGCAATCCGTCGGACGCGGCCTCGGCCGACGGCGGCGCCGATCATGGCTACGGCGATTCGACCACGGGCGGCGTCACGTGCAACGCGTGCCACGGGGCGCTCGGGGCCGATCAGCACGACTACATCTTGAGCCCGCTGCTGCAGCCCGGCGCGCAGTGAACGTCATGACGAGCTTTCGCGCAGTGGTCATCGCGGCGGCGGTGACGGTGGCGGGTGGTGCGCGCGCCGTCGAGACGCCGATGGTCGCGCAGATCGGCACTCCGCAGGAGACGACGGCTGCGCTGCCGCCGGCATCGACGCAACCGCCGCCGCCTGCATCGACGCAACCGCCGCCGCCGCCCGTGCAAACGCCGGGGACCGGCGGTCCGGCGATGACGCTGCCGCCCGAAGCGAACACGCCGTTCGAAGTGCCGCCGTCGGAGCAGGTGCTCGATCCGACGCGCTCGCCGTCGCTCGATCTCGGCGCCGGCCGCCGCATCCCCATCGGCGCCTACGGCGAAACGCAGCTGACGTTCCAGGGCGACGAAACCAAGCTCACCCTCCGGCGCGTCGTCCTCTTCTTCGGCTACCGCTTCAACGACTGGATCAGCGTCTACTCCGAGCTCGAGGTCGAGGACGTCGACGAGTTCGAGATCGAGCAGTCGTACCTCGAGCTCAAGCCGTTCAAGCGCGTCCCGCTCGGCATTCGCGTCGGGCTCATCCTCGTGCCGCTCGGCATCATCAACGTCTTCCACGAGCCGCCCACGTTCAACGGCGTCGATCGCCCGACCGTCGATCAGCTGATCATCCCGACGACGTGGCGCGAGCTCGGTGTCGGCATCTTCGGCCACATCGTCGCCGATCTGCACTATCAGCTCTACGCGATGGACGGCCCCGACGGCTCGAAGTTCAGCGCCGGCGGCGGCATCGGCCCCGGCCTCAACCGCGGCTTCACCGTCAACACCGAGAACGCCGCTGTCGTCGGGCGGCTCGACTGGACCGGCCTGCTCGGGCTCGACGTCGGCGTCGCCGGCTACTACGCGACGGCGAACAGCAAGCAGGCGCTCCTGACCGGCACCGGCGTCGGGATCTTCGAGGCCGACGCGCGCTTCCAGCGTTGGGGGCTCAACCTGCGCGCCGAGTACGCGCGCATCTTCATCCAGAACGCGGCCGGCATCACCGATTACCAGCGCGTGCAGAGCGGGCTGCCGACGCAAGCGGCGGTCGGCTCGGCGGCGCAGGGCTTCTACGCCGAGGCCGGCTACGACGTCTTGCGCCCGCTGCACCGCACGCAGCAGCAGGTCGTCGGCTTCGGCCGCTACGAGTACGTCGACACGCGGGCGACGCTGCCGTCGGTGGTGAACCCGGTCATCACGCCGGCCGAGCACTACCTCACCGTCGGGCTCACCTATCTGCCGATTCCGCAGATCGCCTTCAAGTTCGACTACCGGCGGCTCCTGGCCGGCAGCGACGGCTTCGCGCCCGATCGCTTCAGCCTCGGCATCGGCTTCATGTACTAATTCACAGTTGGCAGTCGCAGCTTGTCGGGGTTTACGAGGTTGCGTATCGCCACGATCTTCTCGCCGTCGGTCTCGATGTTCACGATCGCGAAGACGCTGCCGTCGGCGCGGCGGATGATGAACGCCGGCCAGCCGTTGATCGACTGCACCGCGTAGCTGATGCCCGGCTCGACGAGCGCATGCTCGAGGAGGCCGACCAGGAAGCGCGCGACGCGATCGGCGCCGAGCACCGGACGGCGCGCGGCACCGCGAACCTTGCCGCCGCTGTCGGCGTAGAGCGCGGCGTCTTCGGCGAGCAGGCCGAGCAGCGACGACAGATCGCCGGCACGCAGCGCGCCGGAGAACGCCGAGAGCATGCGCGCGTGCTCCGCCTCCGACGGGGCGAAGCGCGGGCGATTGGCCTCGAGGTGCCCGTTGGCGCGATGGTAGGCCTGCCGCACCGCCGCTTCGCTCATGTCGAGCGCGGCGGCGATCTCGGCGTGCGCGTAGTCGAACACCTTGTGCATGAGGAACGCCGCGCGCTCGACGGGGCTGAGTCGCTCGAGCAGCACCAGGAAGGCGATCGAGATCGACTCGCGATCGACCGGCGCGTCGGTCACCACCGGCTCGGGCAGCCAGGTGCCGGTGTAGCTCTCGCGGCGGTGCTGCGCGCTCTTGAGCCGATCGAGGCACAAGCGTCCGACGGTGGCGTTGAGCCAGGCGCGCGGGTTCTGCACGACCGCCTCGTCGACGTCCTGCCAGCGCAGCCACGCCTCCTGCACGATGTCCTCGGCGTCGCTCGAGGCGCCGAGCATGCGGTAGGCCAGCGAAAGGAGCTGCGATCGCAGCCCTACGAATGTGTCGAGGGATCCCATGCCTTCGAAGACGAGATAGGCCGCCGAGACGTGACTGTCAAAAACGCAGGCCGCGGCCGAAGACGCCGATGAAGACGGCGACCGCGATCGCCGCGGCGACGAGCCAACCGTTGCCGCGCGCGATGCCGAGCGCGGGCGGCGCGCCGGCCGGCTGGCGCTCGGCGCGCACCGGGAAGTACCAGGCGAGCAGCGAGGTGCCGCCGAACGCCGCCGCGACCGACGAGATCAGCATGATGCGCACGCCGAGCGGATTGAGCGCGCCCGACAGCACCGACGTGACGCCGCCGGCGAGGTAGGGCACGAGCGTGAGCGTGCGCGCGCGCGCCTCGCGATCGGCGCCGGCGCCGACGAACGGCCGCAGCCCCGGCCAGAGCAGCGCCGGCGCCGCCACGAAGTAGAGCAGCACGCCGGCGACGATCTCGACCACGCGCCAGAGGTGCGCGTGGGGCACGCCGTCGATGACCGCAGCGAAGTCGCCGATGCCGGCGACGCCCGAGTAGCAGAGATAGCCGAACGCCGTCAGAAGGTTGTAGGCGGCGAACAGCCACACGAAGAAGCGCAGCCGCGACGGCAGCCGCGCGCGGCTGAGCGCGACCATCGGCAATCCCACGATCACGTTGAGCACGGCGCCGCCGGCGGCGATGAGGCGCGCCTGCTGCACGGTCGCGGCGCCGTCGGCGTACTGATAGTACGCGCTCGTCAGCGCCGAGGCCTTCACACCGAGCAGGAGCGCGGTGCCGCCGTGGCCGCCGCCCTCGTGGAGCATGTCGGCGAGCGGCCAGGCGAGCGCGGCGATGGCGGCGATCGTCCAGCGATCGAGCGAGGTTGCCTCCTCCGTCATGGGCAGCGACCGTACCCGAGTTGACTAAGATGCAACTCGCATATATGCTTTGTGCATCTAAGGGACGGATGGCCACGAAGACGCGACATACGAAGCAGGCGCCGAGCGAGCTCGAGCGCTATCCGCGCCCCAGCGTCGCCGTCGACGTGGTCGCGCTCACCGTCGAGGCGGGCGAGCTGCGCGTGGCGCTCTACCGGCGCGCCGATCCGCCGCAGAGGGGGAGCTGCGCGCTGCCCGGCGGCTTCATGCACATCGACGAGTCGATCGAGGAGGCGGCGGCGCGCGTGATGGCGCGCAAGGTCGGCCTGGCCGGCGTGTTCCTCGAGCAGCTCTACACGTTCGGCGATCTGCGGCGCGATCCGCGCGGGCGCGTCGTCACCGTCGCCTATTACGCGCTCGTCGACGCGCGGCGCTTCTTCGCCAAGACGGGCCAGCGGGAGAAGACGGCGCCCGCCGCGTTGACCGCGCGCGTGGTGGTGCCGTGGCCGGGCGAGACCGGCGGGCCGGTCGACGTCGTCGGCGACGACGGCAAGACGCTGCCGCTGTTCCTCGATCACGCCGACATCCTCGGGCTGGCGGTCAAGCGGCTGCGCGGCAAGCTCGACTACAGCCCGGTCGGCTTTCAGCTGCTGCCGACGGAGTTCACGCTGCGCCAGCTGCAGGAGGTGCACGAGGCGGTGCGCGGCGAGCCGGTGAACAAGGACTCGTTCCGCCGCCGCATGCTGGCGTCGGGGCTCCTGGAGGCGACGGGATCGCACGAGCGCGAGGTCGTGCATCGCCCCGCCGAGCTGTATCGATTCACGCGTCGCTCGGCGACGTGAGGGAAGTGAAAGGAGCTGGTCATGGCGGAGATTCGTTCGTATTGGTTCTTGCGGCACTTGCGCGCCGAGCCGACGAGCTGGGTCGCGCTCTACAAGAACGGGCGGCTCAAGCAGAGCGCGCGGGCGCTGACCTTCTGGTTCGCGCCGCTCGGGACGTCGATCGTGGAGGTGCCGCTCGATGATCGCGAGTTGCCGTTCCTCGTCGCCGGGCGCAGCGCCGACTTTCAGGACGTGAACGTCAACGGCGTCGTCACCTTCCGCGTGCGCGAGCCGGAGCTGCTCGCCGAGCGCGTCGACTTCTCGATCGACACGCGCAGCGGGCGCTGGCGCTCGGAGCCGCTCGACAAGCTGGCGGTGGTCGTCAAGGAGCTGGCGCAGGAGTTGGCGGGCAGCTTCGTGGCGCGGGCGCCGCTGCGCGCGCTCCTCGATCAGGGGATCGAGGTGTTGCGCGAAGAGATCCAGCGCGGCCTGGTGGCGGCGCCGAGCGTGTCGTCGCTCGGGCTCGAGATCGTGGCGACGCGGGTGGCCTCGGTGAAGCCGTCGAGCGAGATGGAGAAGGCGCTCGAGATGCCGGCGCGCGAGCGCATCCAGCAGGACGCCGACGAAGCGACCTTCGCGCGGCGCGCGCTCGCCGTGGAGAAGGAGCGCGCCATCGCCGAGAACGAGCTGCAGAGCCAGATCGAGCTGGCGCGGCGCGAGGAGACGCTGATCGGGCAGCGCGGGCAGAACGAGAAGAAGCGCGTCACCGACGAGGCGGCCAACAAGCGCATCGAGGCCGAAGCGGCGGCGAGCAACATCCGGCTCAACGCGGCGGCGCAGGCCGACAGCATCGACGTGCTCGAGAGCGCGCGCATCAAGGCCGAGCGCGAGCGCATGGAGATCCACAAGTCGCTGCCGGCGGCGACGATGATGGGGCTGGCGGCGCGCGAGCTGGCGGGCAAGCTGCAGTCGATCGAGCACCTCAGCCTGACGCCCGACATGCTGAGCTCGCTCGTCGAGCGCGTGCTGGCGGCGTCGGCGCGCAAGCTGGAGGCGGAGTAGGTCGATGTCCGGCACCGTCCCATCGACGATGGTGGCGCGCGCGCTGCCCCCGCGTGTCGTCGTGGTCTCGCGGCCGAGCGAGCGCGACGAGCTGCTCTTGCGTCACGGGACGCTGCAGCAGGCGCGCTTCTTCCTGGAGTCGCGCGGGCAGCGGCTCGACGACGTGCTCGGGCGCCATCAGATCCTCGAGACGGCGCTGCACGCGGTGACGGGGGCGCTGCCGGGCAAGTGGCGGCGCGCGCGGGTGCTGCGGCACGAGCTCGATCGCTTCCTGTTCGAGCCGGACGACGTGGTGGTGGTCGTCGGGCAGGACGGGCTCGTCGCCAACGTGGCCAAGTATCTGCGCGGGCAGCCGGTCATCGGGGTCAATCCGTCGACGGCGCTCCATCCCGGCGTGCTCGTGCGCCATGCGCCGCAGGCGGCGGGCGATCTGCTGGCGATGTTCGCGCGTGGGGCGCTGCCGTGCGAGGAGCGCACGATGGTGCGGGCGCGGCTCGGCGACGGGCAGACGCTCGTGGCGCTCAACGAGATCTTCGTCGGGCATCGCAGTCACCAGTCGGCGATCTACGAGATCGCGCTCGGCGACCGCTCGGAACGGCAAAGCTCGTCGGGCCTGATCGTCTCGTCGGGTACCGGCGCCACCGGCTGGGCGCGCTCGATCATGGAAGCGACGCATCTGGAACTGTCGCTCGGCCGTGAGGAGCATGCCGTGGGCTTCTGGGTGCGCGAGCCGTTCCCCAGCATCGCCACCACCACGAAATTGCGCGCGGGAAAGATCACCGAAAAACCGCTCTTCATAACCTCGCGTATGAACGAGGGCGGCGTCA
>DATNAQ010000040.1:0-6981 GCA_035607415.1 Polyangia bacterium | reverse complement strand
CCATGGCCGAAGAGCACGCCGACGTCTGGGCCGCCGTCGGCATCCACCCGCACGACGCCGCCCGCATCCCCGACGGGGCCTACGACGAGATCGAGCGGCTGGCCGCGTCGCACCCGCGCGTCGTCGCCGTCGGTGAGACGGGCCTCGACTACCACTACAATCACTCGCCGGTCGCCGAGCAGCAGGAGGCGCTGCGCCGCTTCATCGCCATCGGCCGCCGCACGAGGCGCCCGCTGTCGCTGCACATCCGCGACGCCCACGCCGATGCCGCGCGCATCTTGAAGGAGGAGCACGCGGACGAGGTCGGCGGGGTCATCCACTGCTTCACCGGTGACCTTCGCGACGCGCAGGGCTACGTGGCGCTCGGCTTTCACATCAGCCTGTCGGGGGTGGTGACCTTCAAGAGCGCGGCCCCCATCCGCGAAGCGGCCGCCTGGACGCCGCTCGACCGTCTGCTCGTCGAGACCGACTGTCCCTTCCTGGCGCCCGTCCCGCTGCGCGGAAAGCGTAATGAGCCCGCGTATCTCACGCATACTGCCGCGGCCGTCGCCGCGCTGCGCGGCGTCTCGCTCGAGGAATTCGGCGCCGCCACGACGGCCAATTGCCGCGCCCTCTTTCGCCTGCACTAAGTAATTGACAACCTGAGGGTCGGACCGTAGGCTACGCCCCTCTTTACGAGCTCGTTTACGAGGAAGGGTCGCATGCCGTTTCGCACTGGTCTGTTGGGCAAGAAGCTGGGAATCACCTCGATCTTCACCGCTACGGGCGATCGCGCGCCGGTCACCGCAGTGCACGCGGGCCCGTGTGTGGTGCTCGATAAGCTCACGCCGGAAAAGCACGGCTACGCTGCCGTCAAGCTCGGCTTCGGCGAGAAGGCGCTGCGCTTGATGAAGAAGCCGGAGCTCGGCCTCTTCACCAAGGCCAAGACGGCGCCGCAGCGCTTCGTGCGCGAGGTTCGCCTCGAGGCCGCCGATCTCGAGAAGTTCCCCGAGGTCGGGCAGCCGGTGCCGCTGACGACGGTGTTCAAGGCGATGTCGTACATCGACGTCGAGGGCACCTCGAAGGGCAAGGGCTTCCAGGGCGTCATGAAGCGCCACCACATGCCGGGCTTCCGCGCGACGCACGGCACGCACGAGTTCTTCCGTCACGGCGGCTCGATCGGCTGCCGCCTCACCCCCGGCCGCGTCCACAAGGGCAAGCGCATGGGCGGTCACATGGGCGACGTGAAGAAGACGGTGCAGAACCTCATTCTCCTCGAGGTCGATGAGACGCAGAACCTGCTCCTCATCCAGGGTTCGATCCCCGGCGCCCGCAACGGCTACGTCGTCATCCGCAACGCCAAGAAGAAGGCGGGGATGAAGGTGAAGCTCAAGGGCCAGGGCGAAGCCGAGGTCAAGTCGAAGAACCCGATGAAGGCCTCCAAGGCCGGCGCGGGCTCGGCGAAGCCTGCGGCCGCGAAGCCCGCCAAGAAGTAACAGCCTCCGTTGTCGAAGCTCCGCGACCGCTCCCACCGACACGACGTTTTCCACCGGCGCGCCAAGCAGCAAGGCTTCGCCGCGCGCTCGGTCTTCAAGCTCGAAGAGATCGATCAGAAGTTCCGCCTCTTCCGTCGCGGCGGGCGGGTGCTCGACCTCGGCTGCAAGCCGGGGTCGTGGCTGCAGTACGCGGCGACGATCGTCGGGCCCGAGGGCGCGCTCGTCGGCATCGACCGCACGCCGCTCGACAAGCCCGTGCCGGGGGCGCGCCTCCTCGTCGGTGACGTGTTCGCGGTGTCGATCGAGGAGCTCAAGGGCGAGCTCGAGGGCTTCGACGTGGTGCTCTCGGACATGGCGCCCGACACGAGCGGCGTGCGCTCGCTCGACCAGGCGCGCTCCGAGGGCCTCTTCGAGCGCGCGCTAGAGATCGCGGAGCTCACGCTCGTCAAGGGCGGGCACTTCGTCGGCAAGCTGTTTCAGGGCCCCGACTGGCAGCGCCTGCTCAAGCGCGCGCGCGAGGGCTTCGGCGAGATGCGCACGATGAAGCCGGAGAGCTCGCGCAAAGAGTCGATCGAGCAGTACGTGATCGCCAAGCAGCGGCGATAGCGATCTTCCAGGATTACTTGAGCTGGCCGAGGGCGCGCTTGACGGCCTTGACCTCGGCGCCCGACGGGGTGACCTCGAGGTACTTCTTGTACGCCTTCTTGGCCTTGTCCTTGTTCGAGGCGCGCCACAGATCGCCGTCGAGCACGAGCGCTTCGCCGTAGGCGTCGTCGAGCTCGATCGCCTTGTCGGCGTGGGTGCGCGCCTTGTCCTGGTCGCCCTGCTCGTGCGCGACCTTGGCCAGCCAGTACTGCGCCTCGGCCGAGCCGCTGTCGTCGCGAACCGCCGACTCGAGGACCGCCAGCGCCTCCTTGTTCTTCGGATCGCGGATCACGAGCGAGCGCGCCAGGCCGATGCGCGCGTCGGTCTGATCGTCGACGGCGAAGGCGCCCTTTTCCCAGGCGGCGAGCGCGGCGCGGAACGACGCCTCGGCATCGGCGTACGCGTTGGTCGCCATCTGCACGCGGCCGAGGCCGAGGTTGGCGTGCAGCGGATCGCCGAACAGGGCCGCGCGCAGAAGATCGCCCGCCTTGCGCGGATCGCCGGCGCGACGATAGGCGTCGGCGGTGTCGATGGCCAGCCGCGCGTCGTGCACGGCGGCGCCCTTGCGCTCCTTCTCCATCGCGTGGGCGGCGGCCATGGCGTCCTTCGGGTTGCGCCACGAGTCGACGATCAGCTTGATGTGCGCCGCGCGCGCGGCCGGAATGCCGGCGTCGGTGGCGTCCTTGAGCGCCTTATCGGCCTCGTCGACGTGGCCGAGCCGCGCCGTGGCCTCGGCGAAGGTCAGCTTGTCCTCGGGCGAGGCGCGCCCGGCGTCGAGCACTTCGCGCGCATCGGTCCGCGCTTCGCGGGCGCGCCCGAGGTCGAGGTAGAGCCGCGCCCGCGCGGCGCGCGCCGACATGAGCGCCGGCGCCTCGCGGATGACCGCGTCGAGCTCGGCGAGCGCCTCCTTCTCCTTGCCGAGATCGCGCAGCACGCGCCCGAGCAGCGCGCGCGCGCGGAACGACTCCGAGTTGTGCTCGAGCGCCTTGCCGAGCTCGCGCTGCGCGCGCAGGAGATCGTGGCGCTCGTAGGCGAGCAGGCCAAGTCCGTAGCGCGGCGCCGTCGACGACAGCGTGCTCGCCGCCTTCTCCAGCTCCTTGATCGCGCCCGACGAGTCGCCGAGGTGGGCGCGCGCGATGGCGCGATAGGTGATGGCCACCGCGTCGCCCGGGCGTCGCGCCAGCGCGGCGTCGAGCGTGGCCGCGCCCTCGCGGTACTTTTGCGTCAGCACCTGCGCGCGTCCGAGCACCGCCAGGCTGCGCGGCGTCGGCGGGCGCGCCGCGAGCGCCAGCGCCACCTTGTCCTCGTAGCCCTTGGCGAGCGCTACTTCGGCGTCGAGCACGGCGACGTCGCCGTCGTTGGGATCGAGCCGCTCGGCGACACGCATGGCCTCTTCGGCCTCGCCGACCTTGCCCTGCTGCAGGCGCGCGCGGCCATAAAGCAGCGCCAGGCGCCCGTCGTGCACGATGTTCTTGCGCGCCTGGTCGAGCTCGTAGCTCGCCTGCGCGTCGGGCGCGCCACGGCCCATCGCGCTCAGGCCGGCGGCGAGGTGGAACCAGCCCTCGGTCGTCGGACCGAGACGGCCCTTGGGCATCTCGACCGCCGGCGTCTCGTTGTGCTCGAGCGCGACCAGCATGCGCCCGACGAGCGCGCGCGGATGTTGCGGGTAGAGCGCCAGCACCTTGCCGTAGGCGGCCTGGGCGGCGTCGAGATCGCCGGCGCCGAGCTCGAGCGAGCCCTGGGCGAGCAGCGAGCGCACGCTCTTGCCTTCGCCGTTGACGCTCACGGTCTGCGACAGGATCTTGCGCGCGCCGTCGACGTCGCCCTTTTGCAGCGCGCAGCGGGCGGCGATGTCGCCGTCTTCGGCGGGGTTGGTCTCGGTGCACGACTCGCCGCGCTCGAGCGCCATGAGCGCGCGCGCCTGGCGCATCTCGCGATCGGCGCGCGGATCTTCGGTCGGGTTGCGCTTCTGCTCGCGCTCGCCGCGCTTGAGCATGGCCCAGGCGGCGGCGTCGGTGTCCTCGCCCTGATCGGCGCACAAGCGCGCATCGGCGAGCGCGACCATGGCGTCGTAGCGGCGCATGTGCGGCTCGACGCGCAGCGCGCTCGCGTAGCCGTCGCGCGCGGCGAGGTCGGCCTCGTTGGTGGCCTCGAGCGTGCGCGCGTCGGCGCGCTCGACGGTCGCGGCGAGCAGCTTGACGCGCTCCTTGGCGCGCCAGATCCAGCCGGCGCCGATGCCGATGGTGATGAGGGCCAAGGAGACCCACAGCCACACGAAGGCGCGCGCGCGCCGCAGATCCCAGGCGGCGTCGATCGGATCGGGCTCGGGGCCCGCGGCGACGAGCTCGGTCTGCCAGCGCGCCTCCTCGGACTCGTCGCCGCCGCCGAAGAGCTTGTCGGCGATGGCGTCGAGATCGACGTTCTCCGGCGGCGCCGCTTCGGTTTGCGGATGATGCGTGTGCGCGTACTGCGGATGCGGCTCGGCCGCGCGCGGCATCGGCCGCCGCGGCGGCTCGGGCACACGGATCGGCTCGACCTCCATCGGATCGGGATGGCGCTGGGGCTCCGGCGTGCGGCCGAACGGCTCGGGCGGCGGCACCGGTGTCGGCGAGAACTCCTCGTAGCGTGAGGGCGGATAGGGCTTGGTCGCCTTGCGCGGTGCCACCGGCTCGCGCGTCTGGGTGGCGCGCTCCTCGGTCGATTCGCCGTCGGAGAACGAGGGCAGCGCCGGCGAGGTGTCGTCCATCGGCTGCAGCCGGGAGAGCGGCGTCGGCTGCGGCGGAGGCGCCGGGCCGCGTGATGGAGGCGCCGGGCCGCGTGCCTTCTGCTGGCGCGAGACGGCCTCGAGCAGCGCCGCTTGCGCCTCCTCGAGGTGGCCGGCCGCGGACAGGGCGCGGCCGAGCGCGAGGCGCAACGGCACGTCGTCGGGCCGCTTGCCGAGCCAGGTGCGGCACGCCTGGACTGCCTCTTCGGCGCGGTCGTTGGCCACCAGCGCGTCGGCCAGCTTGACCACTTGCGCCGGATCTCTGAGCGCCGCCTGGCGCAGCCTCTCTATATCTTCGCCAGCCATTTGACCCCGCATTATCTTACGCGATCAACCGCCCCCTCGTCGAGGAAGAGGCGCGGCCGCAGACGTGCCAGTCGTCGCCGGCCGACCCCGCGTACTTGCGCGACCTCCTCGACGCTGCCGAAGGGCCGTGCCGCGACGATGCGCGCGCCGAGCTTGGGCCCGATGCCCTCGAGCGAGGCCAATTCCTCGACGGAGGCGTGGTTGAGGTCGACGGGCGCGCCCCACGCCGCCAGCCGATCGGGCGCCATGCGGCCGCCGCCCTCGCGATCGCCCGCGCGGTACGTGCTGGTGCCGTCGGCGCACACCACGCCGCGCCCCGGCCGCTCGACGGGGATGGCGCACGGCGACGGCGGACCGGCGCGTCCGAGCGAGCCCGGCGCGCGCAGCGCACGCACCGCGAAGCCGAGCGCAGACAAGACCATCCCGACGGCGAGCAAGGCCCGCGCAACATTCATGCAGACGTTTTCGTGGGGCGCGGAGAAAAGTTGCGGAAAAAGATCTAGGCCGCGGGCTTGCCGAGGTCGAAGCCGTCGTGGAGCACGCGCACCGCGAGCTCGGCGTACTTGGCCTCGACGACGACCGAGATCTTGATCTCCGACGTCGAGATCATGAGGATGTTGATCCCCTCGCGCGCCAGGATTTCGAAGGTGCGCAGCGCCACGCCGGCGTGCGAGCGCATGCCGACGCCGACGACCGAGACCTTGGCGATGTTGTCGTCGGTCTTGATGCCCTGCTCCGCCATCTCCGGCACCGCGCGCTTGATGAGATCGACCGCGCGCTTCACGTCCGCCCGCGGCACCGTGAAGGTCAGGTCGGTGCGCCCGGCGTCGGAGATGTTCTGGATGATCATGTCGACGATGATGTTGGCTTCCGACAGCGGCTGGAAGATCTTGGCCGCCGTGCCCGGCTTGTCGGGCACGCCGATGAGGGTCACCTTCGCTTCGTTCTTGTCGGCGGTCACGCCGCTGACCAGCACCGCTTCCATTTGCTTCTCCTCGGGAACGACCCAGGTGCCTTCGTTGGTGTTGAAGCTCGAGCGCACGTGGATCTTCACGCCGTACTTCATGCCGAACTCGACCGAGCGGATCTGCAAAACCTTGGCGCCGAGCGACGCCAATTCGAGCATCTCTTCGTAGCTGATGCGCGCGACCTTGCGCGCGTTCGGCACCACGTTGGGATCGCTGGTGTAGACGCCGTCGACGTCGGTGTAGATCTGGCATTCGTCGGCGCCGAGCGCGGCGGCGAGCGCGACGGCGGAAGTGTCCGAGCCGCCGCGGCCGAGCGTGGTGATGCTGCCTTCGGGGTCGACCCCCTGGAAGCCCGCCACCACGGCCACGCAGCCGTTCTCGAGATCCTGGCGCAGCCGCATCTCGTCGATCTTCATGATGCGCGCGCGCGTGAACGCCGAGTCGGTGAGCACGCGCACCTGCCAGCCGGTATAGCTCTTCGCCTTGATGCCGAGCGCGAGGAGCGCCATGGCGAGCAGGCCCACGCTCACCTGCTCGCCGGTCGAGGCGATCACATCGAGCTCGCGCGGATCCGGGTGCTCCTGCAAGAGCGCCGCCAGGCCGAGCAGCCGGTTGGTCTCGCCCGCCATCGCGGAGGGCACGACCACGAGCCGATGGCCGGCCTCGTGCCACTTGGCCACGCGCCACGCGACGTTGCGGATGCGCTCGATCGAGCCGACCGACGTGCCGCCGAATTTTTGGACGATGAGCGCCATGCGCGGGAGAGGAGCCTTGCCGCGCGGCTTCTGGCGCGGCGGACCCGAGCACAGAATTTTACCGGAGT
>DATNAQ010000039.1:0-4589 GCA_035607415.1 Polyangia bacterium | reverse complement strand
AGCGCGAAGCCGAACGGCGGCGGCCAACCCTTGTGCGCCGGATCCTTGGCGTGGTGGCCGTTGGTGTCGTAATCCCAGCTCCACCAGTTGATGATGCCGCGCGCCTCGCCTTCGTTGACGTCGGCGCCGGCGCCGTACGCGCCGCCCTCGGGCGACTTGGAGCCTTCCCTGGTCTCCTGGCCCACGCCTTCCTGGGCGAACAGCGGCGTGGCGACCAGCACCGCAGCGACGGCGAACGCGCCCAACAGCCGACGCATTACGCGGCCTCCCGGCCGAGGATCTTCTTGACGATCTGCTTGGCCAGCGCCGTCGACTCGACGGTGAGCGTCTCGCGCGCCTTGCCGGCGTCGGCGGCGATGCGACCGCGCGCGGCGTCGAGCGTCTTCTGCGCTTCGTCGCGGGCGGCACCGAGCACCTGGCGCTCGTGGATCGCGCCTTCGCCGCGCAGCTTGGCGCGCTCGTCGGCGCCGCGCTGGCGCGCCTTGGTGAGCTTGGCGTCGTAGTCGGCGTTGGTCTGCCGCGCGCGCTCCTGCATCGACGACGCTTCTTCGCGTGCGCCTTCGATGCCCTTGTGCCGTGCGTCGCGCGTTTTCAGGTACGGACGGAACAAGAAGCGCGACAGGACGAGCAACATGATGACGAACAGGCCGAACTGAACGAAGACGGTGCCGTCCAAGTCGATCAGCGGCGGCGGACCTTCTTCATGCGCGATCATTAAGGTCGCGACAATCATGGTTTCTCCAAGGACACTGCGGGCAAGGGCGCGGCTCTCTTAACACCCTGGACGCAAGGTGTCAACACGATGGCTCTATAACGTGCGAGGGAGTTGCCGCTAGAGGCGGAGCTTACTTCTTGGCGGGTGTCGGCTGTGACGGATTGGGCGGCGTGGCGGTGCCTTTGGCGGCCGCTTCTGCCAATCCCTGGAGCGTCTTGGGCACGTTGGTGGTGGTCGGCCCGATGTTCTCCATCTTCGAGAAGCCCTCGAAGATGACGCCCTTGTCGACGTAGAGCGAAGGCGTCTCGATGTTGCCCTTCACGCGCGCGGGCGCGTGGAGCTCGACGGCGCGCTTGGCGCGGATGTTCCCGGTGACGTTGCCTTCGACGATGATGACGCCGACGTCGATCTCGGCGTTGACCATCGCGCCTTCGCCGACGACGAGCACGTCCTCGGAGAAGATCTCGCCCGAGAGCTTGCCGTCGATACGCACGGTGCCCTCGAACGTCAGCTTGCCTTCGAACTCCGACCCGCGGCCGAGGAGCGTGGTGATCTCCCCCTGCGGCCGCTCACTCTGTGCGGGAAGCGCCATGGCCAGCGATCGTACTCCGCGCTACTTGGCCTTTTCAAGCGGGATCGACACCTCGATGAGCCGCTTTCCCGCCCAGCCGACCGACTTGTGCGCGACCTTGTAGCCGCGCAGGCGCAGCTCGATCTGGACATCGTCATTGGGGGGGAGGTCGCTCACCGTCGTCGGGGTCATGCCGCGGATGCGGCCGTTGACCACGACCTCGGCGCCGGACGGGGTCGAGCCGATCTCGACGGTGCCGACGGTGGGGACGAGCACGGCCTGCACCGCGACGGCGCGCTCGCCGGGCGGAAACTTCACGTCCGACTCGTAGACGTCGAAGCCCGCCTTGGAGACGCGGATGTGGTGCGAGGCGCGTGGATCGATGTCGGCGATGGTCAGCGGCGTGAGCTGCGAGCCGCCGACGCCGTCGACGCGCACCTCGGCGCCCGTGGGCATGGAGGCGATGCTGAGCGTGCCGCGCGTCTCGCCGCTGCCGGCGAGCGTGATGGCGGCGATGGCGCCGATGACGACGACGCCGAGGATGGCGAGGCCGACGAAGATGCCGGCCTTGCTCTGCTTGCGCAGCTCGCCGGCCTCGCCGAGCGGCAGGCTCGAGAGCGCGCTGTCGTTGTCCTCGAGGCCGGGGATGAAGCGGCCGGAGTCGATCGGCGGCGGTTGCGCCGGCGGAATGCGCGTCGGTTCCTCGGAGGCGGGGAACGACAGCCGCTGCGACGACTTGTGCGCGGCGCGCGCCGGGCCGAGCGGATTTTCCGACGGCGGCAGCTGCACCGTCGACGCCGCGCTCGGCAACGACGGCGGTGGCGGCGCGAGCGGCTGCACCTTCTGCGACGGCGGGCGCGGCTGCTGGCCGGCGGACGCCATCGCCTGGGGGCGCGCCGAGACCGTCGGCTCGGGCTCGGCGCCGAGGAAGCCCTGCGACGACGGCGGCAGCGGCACCGGCGACGGCGGGCGCGGCGGCGCCTTGCGCGTGCGCGCGCGGGTGTCGGCTTCGTCGAGCGCGGCCGCCGGCGCGTTGGCCTGCGCGAGCACCGTTCGCCCGCCGCTGGATTGAGGCGACGCCAACGTTCCCTGCGGCGGGCTCACCATCGGCTCCGTCGGCGCTTGCGTGTTCACCACGCGCGGCGCGTTGGGATGGCGGGGCCGGATGCCGAGCGGCGTCGGCTTCGACTGGCGCGCCAGCTGCGGCGGCACGTCCATGATCTCCTGCGGCGTCTCTTCGTCCTCTTCGTCGAGCTTGGGCGCCTCGACGCGGCGGGTCTCGTGCGGGCGCACCGGCGGCATCGCGCGCGCGCCGGTGGGCATGTCGTCGTCGTCGCCGTTGAGCGTCGGCGCTTCGAGATCGGCGTCGGCGCCCGGATCGGCCGCCGGATCGTCCTTGCCGAGATCGAACTGGCCCGACGGCACGCCGCTCGCGCTCTTACGCAGCGCCGGGCCGGCCGGACGCGTGCGATCGTCGTCACCGACGGGCGACGGCGCACCGCCGCCCATGCGCGCCAGCAGCGTGTCGCCGGTGTCGACGATGGTGGCCTCGTTCTCCTCGAAGTCGCCGCCGGGCCGCACGTTGGTGGGCACGTCGGCGCGTCGCGGCGGCGGCGGCGGTGGCGGCGAGGGCGCCACGTCTTCGGGATCGGGCTTCAGATCGGACAGCGAGAAGATGAGCGAGTTCTCGTCACGAACCTCGATCGCCGACACCATGCCCGCCGCGTTGGGCGCGTGCGCCGTCGACGAGCGCGGATCGCGCTGCGCCGACGTCGGATCCTCGCCCATCACCTCGCGCACGAACGCTGCCAGCCGCGCGCGCGTGAAGTCGGGCGCGAAGCCGTGGTTGAACTGCTGCAGCGCCTGCGCCAGCTCGCCCGCCGTCGCGAAGCGATCGTCGGCGCGCTTCTTCAGGCAGCGCATGACGACGCCCTCGAGCTCGCGCGGCACGCCCATGCGTTGCGACGACGGCGGCGCGATCGCGGCCTTGCGCACGACGTCGAGCAGCTTCTCGAGATCCTCTTCCATGTAGAGCATCTGCCCCACGATCATTTCGTAGAGGAGGATGCCCGCCGAGAAGATGTCGGTGCGCGCGTCGATCGGATCGCCCCAGGCCTGCTCGGGCGACATGTAATAGTACTTGCCCTTGATGACGCCGGCGGCGGTCTGCTGCCCGCGCATGGCCGCCTTGGCGATGCCGAAGTCGACGATCTTGACCTCGCCGTCGAAGCTGACGAGCACGTTCTGCGGCGAGACGTCGCGATGCACGATCTTGAGCGGCCGCCCGCGCGCGTCGCGCTTGCGATGCGCGTAGTCGAGGCCCATCGCCACTTCGGCGGCGATGAACGCGGCCACCTCGAACGGGAAGTCTACGTCGTGCTCGGAGGCGCGGCGCAGGAGCTTGTAGAGATCGATCCCGTCGATCAGCTCCATCGCGATGTAGTACTGCTCGTCGACGCGCCCGAGGTCGAACGTCTGCACGATGTTGGCGTGCGTCAGCTGCACCGAGAGCTTGGCTTCGTCGACGAGCATCTGCACGAAGTCGGGATCGGCCGAGAAGTTGGGATGGATGACCTTGAGCGCCACCATCTTCTCGAAGCCGCCGACGCCGTGCGTGCGCGCGACGTAGATCTCGGCCATGCCGCCGACGGCCAGCTGCGACAGCAGTTGGTAGCTGCCGAGTGTGCGCGCGCCGTCGAGCGACGAGCTCATTATTGCACCGCGCGCTCACTCCGCCGGCGCGCAGCATGTCGCCTCGCTGCACTCGGCTCCGGGCTGCGAAAATCCGCCGGCTCCGTTCGCGCGCTCATGGGCGCGCTATCCGGCCCGCGACTGCTGGAGTTGCTGCTGCGCGGCGCCCGGATAGACGAAGACGGAGAGCGCGCGCAAGGATGCGCGGGCCGTCTTGCGGTCGAAGGTGCACACGACTTCGGTCGCCATTCCTGGCGCGACGTTGAGGACGAACTGCGTGGCGGCGTTGGCGATGAGATAGATGCCCAGGCCCGCGCCGTAGACCTTGCGATCGATCTGCTGCGGCGAGTGCAGGCACTTGTCGATGTAGCGCAGGACGGTGGCCTTATCGAGGCGCCCGAAGCGGTCGCGCACGCTCAGGGCGAAGCCGTTTTCCGTCGCTGCGTAGCGGATCGACACCGGACGCGGCGAGAGCTTGTCGAGGCGCTCCTTGAGATCGACCTCGGCGAACATCGGATTGCCGTGCTCGTCGACGGGAGCGTCGTAGAGCGCGTTCATCAGCAATTCTTCGGCGACCTGGCCGATGGCGGAGCGCACCTGGCGGCGCACGCC
>DATNAQ010000007.1:0-13724 GCA_035607415.1 Polyangia bacterium | reverse complement strand
CGTGCACCGAGGGCGGTGCGGCGCCGCGCGCGCGAGGCGCGACGACCGCGAATACCTGAAGGTATTGAAGGGAGGAGCAACGAAGCGCCCGCGGATGTCGCGACGCCCGACTGCTAGCGAATTTCTGATTCGGGACACTAGCGCCAGCGGAACAGGCGCAGCGCGATGGCGAACGAAGCGAATCCCCAGGCGATGACGATGGCCATCGGCCGCGCGACCTGCGCGATGCCGGCGCCGTCGATCATGATGCCGCGAAGCGCGTCGTTGAGCGCGGTCAGTGGCAGCGCGCGGATGATCGGCTGCAGCGCCTCGGGGAAGCGCTCCGACGAGAAGAACACGCCCGAGAGCAGGAACATCGGCATCTGCACGAGGTTGATGAGGCCGTTGGCCGTCTGCGTGTTCTCCGCGCGCGAGGCGGTCAAAAGGCCGAGCCCCGCGAACGTCAGCGAGCCCAGCGTCGCGCAGGCGAGCAGGAGCGGCAGCGAGCCGCGCACGCCGACGTGGAACACCAGCCAGGCGAAGCCGACGAGCAGCGGCAATTCGCCGAGGAGGAACAGCCCGCGCATGGCGCCGAACGCGATCAGAAAGTCGCGCTTGCGCATCGGCGTGGCCAGAAGCCGCTTGATGAGCTTGCGCGTGCGCATCTCGACGATGACGTAGCCGATGCCCCACATCCCCGACGACATGAGGTTGAGCCCGAGCAGGCCGGGCACGAGGAAGTCGATGTAGCGCGAGCCCGGCTCGGTCACGCGCGCGTCCTTCACCGCCGTGGGATCTTTGCGTCCGTCGGCGCGCTGCAAGACGTCGTCGACGACGGAGCGCGCCAGGCGGCTCTCGGGCCGCGTCGGATCGTATTCGTAGGTGCGCGGCGCGCTCCCATTCTCGGCGACGACGACGATCGAGACCTTGCCCGTGCGCAGCGCCTCGCGGGCGTGCTCGTGGTCGAGGATCAGGACCTTGACGTCCGACGACGCCTTCAACGCGTCATACAGCGCGGTGGCGCCGGCGCCGTCTTGCACCGCGGCCCACACCGGCTCGGGCGGCCGGTTGCGGAAGGCGATGCCGAGCGCGAAGGCGAGCACGATGGGAAACACGAAGGCCCAGAAGATCGTCGACGGCTCGCGATAGAAGCTGCGCCAGCGCGCCAGCGTGAGCTGCCACAGCGGCGAGCGGTTCTTACTCACGAAGCTGCCTCCCGGTGAGCGAGACGAACACGTCCTCGAGCGTCGCGTGATGCGTCGACAGCCGCGTCAGCGGCGCCTCGAGCTTCTCCAGAAAATCGAGCAGCGCCGGAATCGACACGTGCACCTCGTCGACGGTGAGCGCGTAGCCGTCGGCGACGTGGCGCGCCGCGCGCACGCCGGGCAATTGGCCGAGCGCGAGCTCGTCGATGGTTCCCCCCCTCGAGCGCTCGCTGGTGAACTCGATCACCTGCTCACCGCCGAGCGACGCGATCAATTCGGCCGGCGTGCCGAGCGCGATCATCTTGCCCTTGTCGACGATGCCGACGCGATCGCAGAGCCGCTCCGCCTCGTCCATGTAGTGCGTGGTCAGGAGCACCGAGCGCCCCTCGGCGCGCAGGCCGTTGATGATGTCCCACAGCTGGCGGCGCGACTGCGGATCGAGCCCGGTGGTCGGCTCGTCGAGGAACAGGAGCTCCGGATCGCCGACCAGCGCGCAGGCGACGGCGAGGCGCTGCTTCTGCCCGCCGGAGAGCTTGGTGAACCAGGCGTCGCGCTTCTCCTCGAGCGACACCAGCTTCATGAGGTCCTCGGGATCTTTGCCGTGATCGTAGAAGCTGCGGAACAGGCGCAACGTCTCGGCCACCGTGAGCCGCTCTTGCAGGTGCGTCTCCTGCAGCGAGATGCCGAGGCGCGCGCGCAGCTCCGCCTCGTGCGTGGTCCAGCGGCGGCCGAGCACCTGCACGTCGCCGCCGGTGGGCTCGTTGAGCCCTTCGAGGATCTCGACGGTGGTGGTCTTGCCGGCGCCGTTGGGGCCGAGCAGGCCGAAGCACTCGCCGCGGCGCATTACGAGATCGAGCCCATCGACGGCGGTGACGTCGCCGTACCGCTTGCGCAGGGCGTGCACTTCGATGGCGTTGCAGTTTTCGCTCACGCGCGTCGTTTGTAACGGAGCGCGACCGCAAGTGCCAGTGCGGCGAGCAGGCCGAGCATCAGATCGTCTGCATCATTAATAGAGGCGCGGCGACCGAGGTCGCAGCCGCAACCGTGGCCGCCGCCGCCCGACGCCATGTCAGCGCCGCTTGTCATGCCCAGGTCGCCGGTGGAATCGCCGAGACATTCGGACGGATGCGTCGTTCGCGTGGTGGTGCAGTCGGTCGGCGAGGCGCAATGCGGCTCCGGCAGATCCGGTACGGTCGCGCCGGTCGCCGGAAGGTCCGCGCGATCGGGGTAGGCGACGGCGAGCGGCGCCCAGTGTGCGGCGGTGGGCGGGTGCTCCATCCAGCCGAAGATCTTCTCCTGATAGGGCGCCGTGCACCCGGCGTTCGGGTCGCACGCGCCGCGCGCGCTGTCGTAGTTGGGGTTGTTCGGGTTGTTCACGAACGCGAGGCCGTTGTACGCCCAGGTCGCCACGTACCAGTCCTCGACGGTGCGCGGCTGGTTGTCGCCGACGCAGTTGGTGGCGCGCCACTTGTCGGCGAGGATGAGCGTGCCGGTCGCCAGGTTGTAGGTCGGGTCGCCGGCCACGCGCGCGCGGTCGAACGCCGGCGTCTCGCCCTCGTGCATTCCGCTCGTGACCTGCCCGACCCCGTAGCCGCAGTCGAAGCTGATGATGGTGCGCGACGCGCCGCCCACCTGATCGGCGGGCGTATCGGGCACGCAGAACTGCCGCCAGCCCGACTCCTGCATCGCGATGGCGCGCAATAGCTCGCAGGGGAAGACCGCGGCCACGTCGTGCAGCGGCTCGGGCTTGCCGCAGCCCTGCCCGATGTCGGCGACGGCGGGGCCTTGCGTGCCCCACGCCGCCGGTCCGCCGGCGACGAGCCGGAAGATCGGCTGCCAGTCGGCCGTCGACGGATTGGCGCCCGGCGTGGATTCGACGCCGCAGTTGCCCGTGTTGCTCGACGACGACAGCGTGTACGACGGACAAAACGCGAGCGCGTCCGCCGGCGCCGCCACGATCGCGACCGCGACCAGCGCCGCGTGCGCGAACCCGCGCGCCTTCATCGCGTCTCCAGCCGCGTGCGCGTGCCGCTGCCGAGATCGATGCGCTCGAGCGTCTCGAGCTCGCGCCGCACGTCGTCGCGGTTGCGCACAAGGAGCGCGCCGTTGTCGACGCGGAAGTCGTGCGCATACGGCGGCAGCGACGGCAGGATCACGCGCTGCCGCCCCGAGCGCCAATCGATCGCGCGCAGCGACGCCACGCCCGGCTGAATCAGGTACACGACGATCTCGTCGCCGGCGAGCGCCGCCAGGTGCGCCTCGAAGCCGGTGGTCGCCAGGATCGTGCGCACCGCCCGCGTGCGCGGATCGACGACGTCGACCGTCAGCTCGTCGACGCGCACGTGCCCCGGCACGAGCGGACCCGCCACGCCGCGCTCGACCGCCACCTCGCCCGACGGCAGCGGCAGTGGACGCGAGGCGTAGAACACGCGGTCGCACAGCTCGACCGGCGCGCGCGTGTCGTTCGTCGTGCCGGCGGCCAGCAACAGCGACGATCCCCACGATCGATCGAGCCCCGCCGCGCGATCGGCCACCGCCACCAGCGCTCCCGTCGACAATCGCGCCATCCTGATGGCGCCGCCCGGGATGTACGCGCCGTCGAAGCGCCGCGCCTCGTCGGGCGCCGCTCCCAGCGCAGCGACGGCAGCCAGGATCGCGAGCCCGCGCATCGCCCGCCAGGATACTGCAATAACTTGGGAAACTGATATGCTCTTCGGGTCCATGGACAACAACGCGACCCGACGGCTCTCGGCGAACCTTCTGCGCACCATCGCCAAAGGCGGCGCGGAAGTTCGCCTGATCCAGACCTGCTCCGTCGAGATCCTGAGCGGCCCCGACGTCGGCAAGAACGCGAAGATGGACAAGCCGCTCTACCGCCTGGGCTCGCACGAGTCGAACGACCTCGTCCTCACCGACGACTCGGTGTCCAAGCATCACCTCGAGATCGCCGTCGTCCCCGACGGCTATCGCATCGTCGATCTCTCGTCGTCGAACGGCACCTTCATGGGCGGCGTCAAGGTCGGCGAGATCACCATCGTCGAGCCGGCCACGCTCACCATCGGCACCACCACGCTGCGCGTCGCCCCCGCCGCCGTCGAAGCCGAGATCCCGGCCTCGACGCGCACCAGCTTCGGCTCGGTGCTCGGCCGCTCGGTCGCGATGCGCGAATTGTTCGAGCAGCTCGACGCCGTCGCCAAGAGCGACTGCTCGGTGCTCATCGAAGGCGAGACCGGCACCGGCAAGGAGCAGGTCGCCGAGAGCATCCACAACGAATCGCCGCGCAAGGACGGGTCCTTCGTCGTCGTCGATTGCGGCGCGCTGCTCGGCGAGCTGATGGAGTCGGAGCTGTTCGGCCACGCCAAGGGCGCGTTCACCGGCGCCGACACCGAGCGCAAGGGCCTTCTGCAGATGGCCGACGGCGGCACCGTCTTCCTCGACGAGATCGGCGAGATGCCGCTGCCGCTGCAGGCCAAGCTCCTCGGCGTCATCGAGCGCCGCAAGGTGACGCCGCTCGGCACCTCGACGTCGAAGTCGATCGACGTGCGCGTCATCGCCGCCACCAACCGCAACCTGGCGCGCGAGGTCAACGAAGGGCGCTTCCGCTCCGACCTGTTCTTCCGCCTCGCGGTGGTGCGCCTGCGCGTGCCGCCGCTGCGCGAGCGGCTCGACGACATCCCCATGCTCGTCGAAGCGTTCCTCGTCAACCTGCGCGATCGCGAAGGCACGCACATCCCGACGCAGCTGTCGCCGATCGAGCTGGCGCGGCTGTCGGCGCAGCCGTGGACGGGCAACGTCCGCGAGCTGCGCAACGCCGTCGAGCGCGTGGCCCTCAAGATCGGCGGGCCGAACGCGCCGGTCGAGCCCGATCCGGGGCGGCCCGAGGCGTTCATCAAGGCGCGCGACCGCTTCGTCGGCGAGTTCGAGCGCCGCTACCTCACCGACATCCTCGAGCGCTGTGGCCTCAACGTGTCGGAGGCGGCGCGCCAGGCCGGCGTCGACCGCCGCAACTTCCAGCGCCTGTTGCGCCGCCACCAGATCAACCCGCGGGAGATGAAGAGCAAATGACCGACCAGGGGGAAAACGCGCGCCACGTCCTTCGTCGCTGCGCGCAGTGTCGCTTGCTCTTCGAGGTGCCCGAAGGCACCGACGCCTGCGTGGTGTGCGGCGCGGCCATCGACGGTCTGGCGCTGCCGCTCGACGCCGGCGCGGTGCCGACCGAGCTCGGCGACCGCGAGCCGACCGCGCGCCTGACCTTCCGCGACTCGAATTAAAGCGCGAATCACGCTTCAGTCGGTCAGACCGAACGGGATCGCGGTCGGGCTGGCGGGGTTGCCGCTCGCGTCGGGAAAGATCACGCGCGCCGGCACGGCCACGCCGTCGATGTAGAGGTGGAAGTAGACCGGTTCGGCGGTGACGACGAAGTCGAACCCGGCGAGCGCGCTGCTGGTGGCGCTTTCGAAGTCGATCCGTGCGCCGCCCGGCACCGAATACGGCGCCATGGCCATCGTCGGCGCGCCACAGAGTCCGCCGCAGCCCGGGTCGTAGGCGCTGAACGTGCCGGTGGTCGTCACCCAGCCGGAGACGCGCGCCTGCCCGTCGCCGACCCAGACCAGCCGGAAGCTCGTGCCGGCCGCGGCGATCCCGAAATAGGGCGCCTGCATCCCGAGCGGCACGGGCGCGGTGCTCGTCTGATACACGAGGCTGGTGGCGCCGACGCCGCCGTCGCCGCAGCGGCCGATCGAGCTGCAGGTTCCCGACGCGCAGTCGTCGTTCGACCGGCAAGCGCGGCCATCCGCGCAGGTGCCGCAGCTGCCGCCGCAGTCGACGTCGCTCTCGTCGCCGTTGTGGACGCCGTCGCTGCAGCTCGGCGCCGCGGTGCCGCCGCCCGCGCACGCTGCCGGCGCGCTCGGGCTCATGCGCGCCGTCGCGAGCGCGTTGGCGCAGGCGGTGGCGCACGTCGTCGCGAGCATCGCCGTCGATTGCCAGCAGCTGCCGTCGGGGCCGTAGCTCGCGATGAGCGCCGGCAACCCGGCCGGATCGAGCGCCGCCGCGCAGCCCAGGTAGTCGGCGCAGACCTCGGGTTGCGCGCCATTGCCGCCGCTGCCGCCGCTGCCGCCGCTGCCGCCGCCGCCGGGAACAGCGCACCACGACACCGCCTTCATGGTCGCGGCCTGGCAGTCGCCGCAGCTCGCGCAGGCGAAGCTCGAGCCGTCGCTGGCGACGAAGCGGCAGCGGTGCCCGTCGCTGCACGCCTGATAGTTGCCGCCGTTGCCGCAGCTCACCGTCGAGCTGCAGGTTTCGCTGGCCGAGCACGCGGCGAGCGCGAGCGGCAAGCAGAGGACCCATATCGGACATCGCATGACACGGTTATCGTCAGCGACGCCGAGAAGTTGCGTGCGCCGAGTCACTGCGGGGCGTGATGGAGGAGGGCGGCGAAGCGCCGCGAGCGCTAGCTCGGTTTCTTCGACGGATCGTTGTCGTCGTCGGACGTGGCGGTGACGGTGGCCGTCACCGGCGGCGCCGCCGCCTGGCCGGTCTCGATCTTCTGCGCGTACTTGCCGAACGCCTCGGCCAGCGCCTGCCCGAGGCCGATCCCGAGCCCCTTGACCACCGCCGCCGTCTTGGCGCGCGAGGCCTCGTCGGTGCCGCCGACCCGCACCACGCCGTCGGGATCGGCGACGCTGGCCAGCTCGCGCGCGATCGCGGCCATCACCGGCTTGAGGAACTCCGCGCCGTCGACGGTTACGCTGGTCCCGGGCGCCGGCGCGTTGCCGACGGCCGCTTCGGGCGCGGCTTCGGCCTTCTTGCGCGCGTCGTCAATCGAGATCACCTCGCCGCCGCCATCCTCGGGCTTCTTCGGGTCCATGGGCGGGAGTCTAGCCCAAAATCAGCCGCGCGCGCGCCGGCCTCCGCGACGCAAGCTCTGGCGCCGCTCCTTCGGATCGGCCGGCTCGACGACGTAATTGCGGCGCCGCTCGCGGCTCTGCCGCCGCTCGCGCCGGAGCAGCTCGCTCAGCTCGTCGAGCGAGCGCGGGCGGGGGCGCGCCTTGTCGGCGATGAACCCGCAGTTCTGGCAGGTCACGGCGCGCGTGGCACCGACCCGCGTCCAGCGGAGGACGATGCGCCGCCGCTCCTGGCAGATGGCGCAAGCGGCCCGTTCGGGAAGCGTGGTGCCGCGCCAATGGCGGAGATAGCAAGCGCGGCACATGCCGCGGCGCAGGCCCACGCCGCAGGCGTCGGCGGCCTTTCTGCAGACGACGCACGCGGGCTCGGAGGTAGGTGAAGGCATCACCTCCACGTTCGCAGCGGCGAATCGTGCGCGCCAATTTTTTTGTAGCTGGCCAACGGCGAGCTCACCCCAGATCGGGGAACGCGCTCCCAGGTTCTTTGTTTAAAGTGCGCGCCGCTACAGACCCACAAGATCGGCGCGTGATTTGCTCAAGGTGAGGCCACCATGATCAAAGTTGCCGCTCCTCTCGGTCTGGGCGCGCTACTGCTTACCGCCGCGCCCGCTCTCGCCTGTCCCTCGGAGCGCGCCGCGCTCACCGAATCGACCCCGGTCCGCTTCGCGGCGTGGACGATTCCGGTCGCTGCCGGCGACGACGAAGACGGCCTCTCGGAAACGACCATCGCCGCCGTCGAAGACGACGCCTCGCTCGAGGCGGCCTATCTCGCCGAGGAGCAGGCGACGGCGCAGGCGATGCGCGTGTGGATGCAGTCGCTCGCGTCGGGCCTCATCGCGCTGCTCACCGTCGCGCTCGCCGCCGTCGGGCTGGCGCGCCTCGGCTCGGCGCGTCGTCCGCTCGCCATGACCGTGCTCGCGCGCCGCCCCGTTCCGGCGGCCGTGGTCCTCAGCCTCCTGTCGCCCGTGGTTCCGCCGCTCGTGCTCATGCACGCCGAGCGCGAGATCCTGCCGTCGCCGGTGCTGCTCATGGCGTCCGCCGGCGCCGCGCTCGCGCTGTCGATGTTCCTCGCTCGCCGCCGCCTCGCCGCGCGCCTGCGCTGGGCCGTGATGGGCCCGCTCGCCGGCATCGGCGATGGCACCCTGGTCCTGGCCGAGGTCGAGCCGAAGAAGCTGGTCGCCCCTCCGGGCGCGCGCGGCCGCGTTCCGTGGTTCGTCGCCGACCTCGCCGTCGCCGCGGAAGGCGAGAACGCGCGCATCGCGCTCGGCCAGGCCGATGTCGACGATCGCGCCGCGCGCCTCCTGTCGCGCCTGGCCAACGGCGGCTCGCTGCAGGGCGAGACGCTCACGGTGCTCGGCTCGACGCAGCGCGTGCCCGCCGACGCCGCCTCCGCCGATCCGCTCTGCCGCGAGGCGCCGATGATGGCGCGGATCGGCCGCTCGCCGGTCTCGCGCGCGGTCATCTCCGCCGGCACGCCCCACGATCTGCTCCGCCGCCTGCAGCTCGAGTGCGTCCTGTGCGCCACGCTGTTTGGCGTCTGTCTCGGCTCCGCGGCGCTCGCCTTCTTCAACTAGCAACCGTACAGTCTCGGCGTGGACATCCTCCGCGTCGTCACCCTCAATATCTGGAACAACCAAGGACCCTGGCCCGATCGGCTGCGGCTCATCCGCAAGGAGCTGCCGACGCTCGACGCCCACCTCGTCGGGCTGCAGGAGGTGCTGCACCTCGATCCCGGGACCACGCCCGATCAAGCGCAGGCCATCGCCGACGGGCTCGGCTACTACACCGCGTTCGCCTCGGCGTGGCACATCGGCGGTGGGCTGCAGTTCGGCAACGCGCTGCTCTCGCGCTTTCCCATCGTCGCCGCGCAGTCGTTCCTCTTGCCGGCCGAGGAGGGCGACGAATCGCGCTGCCTGCTCTATTGCAGCGTCGACGCGCCGTGCGGACGCATCCCGGTCTTCGTCACGCATCTGTCGTGGCAGCTGCATCGCTCCGACGTGCGCCAGCAGCAGGTGGCGTTCATCTCGGCGCGCGTGAAGGAGCTCGCGCCCGTGGACGGCTTTCCGCCGGTGCTCATGGGCGACTTCAACGCCGAGCCTGACTCCGACGAGATCCGCTACCTGCGCGGCTACCACTCGCGGCTCGGCCGCAGCGTCTACTTCGCCGACTGCTTCGCCGCCGCGGGGGACGGCTCGCCCGGCTATACCTTCGCGCGCGAGAACCCGTTCGCGCTGCGTGCGCACGAGCCCAACCGGCGGCTCGACTACATCTTCGTGCGCGGACCGGATCGCGCACTTCGTGGGGAGCCGCTCACCGCCAAGCGCTGTTTCACGGCCCCGCAAGACGGGGTGTTTCCCTCGGATCATTATGGCGTTTTTGCCGAGATTCAGGCCGCCGCCCGCAAGCTCGACCCGCTCTAGAAGGCCTGGGAGCGAAATCCCCACTGCTGCGCGCAATGCGCGGTCCTCGACGAGAATTCGCTGCGCTGGGTCCGGTTGACCCCAGCACAACCGACCTCAACTGGCACCGGAGTGGGGTGTACTCCCCCAGCCTGTCAACTTTCGACGCACGTCCCATGAAACCTAACTGCTCACAATCGTTCTCATTCTAAATCTCATAGATTTTTGACTGCGCGGCACGGCGCTCGCAAAGGGGGACAGCTGTCATGACCCTGCGTGCCTTCACTCTCTTGATCGTAGCCGGCGCGGCGGCGGCCTCGGCGGGCTGCCTTGGCAGCGCGCTCGATGGCAGCGGCGGGTCCGGCGGCACGGGCGGCGGCGTGGGCGGGAGCCCGGACATGGCTCCGGACGTCGTCGGTCAGTTCTACAGCGATGTCGCTCCGATCGTGACGTCGGCCTGCCAGGGCTGCCACGGCGTGGCCGGCACCACGGCCCCGGCGTTCATGATGGCGCAGCCGGACCTGCTCTCGAACCTGCTGGCGTACCCGGGCATCGTCGGCTCGTCGCCGCAGAAGTCGCGCCTCTATATGAAGGGCCTGCACGAGGGGCCGGCCTTCACGCCCGACCAGCTCACGACGGTCGGCAACTGGATCACCTTCTACAACGAGAACCACAGCGCCGGCGACGGCGGCGATGCCAAGCCGACGATCTCGCCGTTCACGCCGTCGCTGACGGCGAACAACTCGATCGATCTGGCGGCGCTCGACCCGACGCTCTCGGGCGTCAAGGTCACCTTCGACGCGCAGATGGTCGGCACCTCGATCGAGCTCAAGAACGTCACGCTGGTCGCGCCGGCGTCGACGGGCGTGCACGTCACGCATCCGCTCTTCGTGATCTGGGATCAGAACCTGAATCCGACGCCGGATCCGGTCGACAGCTTCTCGGGTCTCGACGAGACGGTGTTCTCGGGCTCGTCGGCGCCGCTCGGGCCGGGCACGCTGCTCTTGCCGAACTTCGCGACGGGCGATCTCATCAGCGTCGCGTTCACGTCGGCCGAGACGAAGATGGGCTCGGCCGACGGCGGCGTCTCGACGGCGTGCAAGAACCTGACGATGTTCGTCAACACCGTGAAGCCGTTGTTGGCGGCGAACAACTGCTCGACGCAGTGCCACGTCGGCGGCGCGCCGACGGCGAGCCTGAAGTGGGACACGACTCCTGATGCCGCGCTCTGCGCGGTGGCCCTGACGGAGATCAACACGGCGACGCCGGCTCAGTCGCAGCTCTTGCTGCAACCGGATCCGGCACAGAACAACGGTCATCCGCAGAAGGTGAATCCCTTCACCAACTGGCAGACGACCGTGACTGCTTGGATCAACGCGGAAAAGTAAACGGAGCGAGGACCGACCATGCGCAAGAACATCATCTCGAATCTGGTCGCGTTGGCGGGAGCGGTCGCGTTGAGCGGCTGTCTCGGCGGCGCGCCCACCGGGACCGGCAGTGGTACGGGCACCGGGACCGGCGATGGAACCGGCACCGGCTCCGGCACGGGGACGGGGACCGGCACCGGCAACGGCGCCACCGGCACGCCGGCGGGTGACCCGAACCTCGGCGCTCGGCAGATCGACTACGGGCAGGCGCTGCGTACCGCGGCGGTCAAGCTCGTGGGCGCGCTGCCGACCCTCGACGAGCAGGCGAGCGTCACTGACGCCACGTCGTACGCGGCCCAGATCGACAAGTACCTCGCCGATCCGCGCTTCGCCCTGCAGATCAAGGCGTACTACAGCGACATGATGAAGATGGGCGGCACGCTCAAGGCGACCGTCGGCAACACGACGGTGAACGTCAGCCTCGACACGGCGCCGACCTACGCCGCCGAGCTGGTGGTGCAGGATCAGCCGATCACCAACCTCTTCACGGCGACGACGAACACCTGCCCGACGCTGTCGGCGGACGGCAAGACGTTCACCGACGCGGCCTGCGCGGTGTCGAACGGGCTGGCGACGGCCGGCGTCCTGACCGACCCGGGCGCGATGGCGCAGTTCTACTCGAACATGTCGTTCCGGCGCGTGCGCTGGATCCAGGAGTCGTTCGCCTGCACCAAGTTCCCGGCCGAGTACTCGGCGACGCCGGTGGCCAAGGGCTCGGGCCAGTACACCTCGCCGTGGGCGTTCGACTCGATCACCGGCGGTGCCTCGGCGCCGATCAACTTCCAGGACACGTCGGCGATCATCTGCGCGAACTGCCACACGACGATGAACCACATGGCCCCGCTGTTCGCGAACTTCGACGCGGCGGGCGCCTACCAGACGTCGATTCAGGTGTTCACGCCGACCGCGGCCAACCCGAAGTCGGTGCTGACCGACTGGCTGCCGGCGGGCCAGCAATTCTACTGGCGCTTCGGCGGCACGGCCGTCACCGACATCACCGGCCTGGGCCAGCAGATCGCGGCCGACCCGACGATCCAGAAGTGCCAGGTGCAGCGCGCGTGGAACTGGGCGATGTCGAAGACGGACATCGTGAACGACATGGCCGTGGTGCCCGACTCGGTGATCGCCGACGTGATGACGGTGTTCAACTCGAGTGGGATGAAGATGAAGCCGACGCTGAAGGCGATCTTCACGGCTGATGACTTCGTGAAGTTCTAGGCCAAGGGCGAAGGAGAACGATCATGTTGCGCAAATTGAACATCTCGATGGTGATCGCCGCCTTCTCCCTGGCCGGCTGCCTCGGTGGTGGCGGTGGCTCGGGAACCGGCACCGGCACCGGCACCGGAACGGGCACGGGCGATCAGACGCAGACGCCGGGCGGAAGCCTGGGCCTCGCGGGCGGCGAGGCCGGCGGCGAGGGCAACACCTTCAACCATGACGACGACGGCCTCGGGCCCGAGTCGGATCCATTCTCGGTGCTGCAGCGCCTGACCAACGAGGGCCCGCCGGAAGTCTCGGAGAAGATGCACTCGTGCGAGAAGATGCGCTACTCGACGGTCGGCAACGTGCTCACGGCCTTCGGCGTGAACATGGCCGCCACGGGCGCGACCTCGGCGGGCCTGCTCTACAAGAACGCCGGGCAGGCGATGGGCGCTCCGAACTACGGCGCGCGCGTCCCCGAGTCGATCGAGCTGACCACGGCCGGCGCGACCAAGCTCTTCGACATCTTCGTGCAGGCGGCGCCGGAGATCATCGCGGCGTTCCCGAACAAGGCCATGAAGGCGGGCGCGGCGGTGCAGCTGTTCGACGCCAACGGGAAGTTCACCTCCGACGGCATCGCGTTCCTCCAGGGCGCGCCGGCCTCGCAGGCGCAGGTCGACCTGGCCAACAACATTCTCGGTGCGGCGTCGACGCCGGCCATTGGACAAACCCTGGCGGTGGCGACGCTCCTCGCAGCGGCGCACACCTGCGAATAACCAGAGGCGAAGGAGATACACCATGGCAACGCGACGTCGATACATTGATATCCCGGACCATGCGCGCCGGGACTTCATCAAGTGGACGATCGGCCTCGGCGCTGCGCTCGGCCTGCGCCCCTGGAAGGTGTTCGAAGTCCAGGAGAGCGTGGTCGGGCCGGCAGTAGCGGCCAACGCTTCGTGCTCGTCGGTGAACCGCTTCGTCGGCTTCGTCGCCGGTAACGGCGGATTCTCCTGGTTCACGCAGCTGTGGCCGCACCTGGCGCAGATCACCGACCCGGCCGGCGCGCACTACGCCGTCGGACAGGGCGTCGATCAGGCGATGCCGGGTCCCGGCGATCATCCGGCCAAGTGGGGCCCGGATGCGCCGAAGCTCGCCGGCAAGCTGGTCACGGCGTTCACCGCCGGCCTCAACGAGACGCACGCGCTGCAGGTCAAGAGCACGGCGGTCGTCGGCACGGGCATCTCGATGTTCGCCGCCGCGGCCGCGCTGCAAACGGCGGCGCCGACGCTGGTTCCGGCGATCACGATCGGCATGCTGCCGTTCGGCGCCGCAGTGGGCGCTCCGCCGCCGGCGTCGGTGGCCAATCCGGCGGGCATGGTCGATCTGTTCAACTCGGCCTCGTCGACGGCGGGCGGCGCGCTCGCCAATGCATCGGATGCGGCGCTGTTCGAGGCGTACTACAAGGCCAATCTGTCGCTGCACGCGGCGGCGGCGCGGCCGACGATGACCTCGGGCCTGCTCACCGGCAAGGTGGCGGCGAACCTGATCGGCAAGAACCTGGCCTCGCAGCTTCGTCCGTCGGCGGATGATCTGGCGCGCTACGGCATCACC
>DATNAQ010000006.1:0-32599 GCA_035607415.1 Polyangia bacterium | reverse complement strand
CGTGCACCGAGGGCGGTGCGGCGCCGCGCGCGCGAGGCGCGACGACCGCGAATACCTGAAGGTATTGAAGGGAGGAGCAACGAAGCGCCCGCGGATGTCGCGACGCCCGACTGCTAGCGAATTTCTGATTCGGGACACTAGGCGAACAGCACGATCGAGTAGTCGCCGACGATCGCGTAGCCGAGCGACTGGTAGGCCGCGCGCGCGGAGTGGTTGCTGCGCTCGGTGAAGAGGATCGAGCGGGTGGCGCCGGCGGCGCGCGCTTCGACGAGCGCGCCGGCGACCACGGCGCGAGCGTAGCCGCGGCCGCGCAGCGCCGGTGGCGTGTAGACGCCGCCGACCTGCACGCAGTCGGGCAGCGCGGCCGTGAAGCGCATGACGGCCACGAGCCGCTCGCCGTCGACGAGGCCCCAGCGCCCGGCGGCGTCGCCCGCGATCGCGCGACGCTCCTCTTCGATGTCCTCGGGGGTGACCGGCGTCGGCGCTGCGCCGAGCGTCTCGACGCGGTAGGCCTCGCCCCAGTGCGTGACCACGTCGGCGTCGGCAGGGACGAGGTGGCGGCAGACGACGCGGCCGTGGGCGAGCAGCGCCGGCACGCGCAGATCGGCGAGCGCGAGCGCGAAGAGATCGTCGTGCGTGGCCAGGCGCGTGGCGCGCGCGCCGAGCCCGAGCGCGTCGCGCGCTGCGACGACGAGCGCGTGCGGGCCGTGAAAGCCGCGCACGTCGCGCCCCGGCTGAGTGACCGCCGTGTGCGCGATCGCAGCGCGGGCGACCGCGCCGATGGCGTCGAGACGGCCCTGCACCATCAGGTTGCCGCTCCAGTAGTGCGCGGCGACGGCCACGATCTCGCCGCGCCCGTCGCGGAGCGCGGCGTAGGTGCCCTCGAAGAGCCCGCCGCGATCGACAAGGCCGGCGCTCTTCGCGTTGAAGCGCAGGAACATCGAGCTGTCGGCGTGCGCGGCGAGAAAGCGCTCGAGGGCGGGCTCGTCGTCGGGGCCGAGGATGATCGGCGTCATGGGAACATCACGATGCCGTAATCGCCGACGCGTCGATAGCCGAGCGCGAGATAGGCGCGGCGCGCCGCCGGATCGCTGACGAACAAGATCGAGCGCGAGACACCGTGCGCGCGCGCCTCGAGGAGCGACCCGGCCACCACCGCGCGGGCGTAGCCGCGGTTGCGCCGCGCCGGCGGCGTGTAGACGCCGCCCACCTGAACGACGTCGGGGAGCTGCGCGTTGAACGTCGTCGACGCGACGAGCTCGCCGTCAGCCGCCAGGACGCGCTGCGCCTCGCCGGGGGCGAAGCTGGCGACGCGCTCGGCTTCGCGCATGGGATCGGGCGCGTACCCGATCGCCTCCACCTCGTAGGCGTAGCTCCAGCGCGCCAGCGTTTCGCGCTCGTGCGCGAGCGGCCGCCGGCAGACGACGCGTCCGTCGGCGAGCGCATCGGGCACGCGCAAGTCGGCGAGCGCGAGCGCCAGGAGGTCTTCGCGCGCGTCGAGCATCGCGCGCTGATCGTCGAGGCCGAGCGCGGCGCGCGTGGCCACGACCTGCGCGTAGGGGCCGTTGATGCCGCGAACGGCGCGCCCGCTGCGGGCGACGGCGGCGCGTGCGGCGTCGGCGAGCGCATCGGCGCGGCCTTGCACGATCACGTTTCCGTTCCAACAGTGCGCCGCGACGGCGACGATGACGCCGTCCTCGCGCGCCACGACGTAGGTCGCCTGCAGCCGCGCGCCGGCGTCGACGAGCCCGGCGGCGCGCGAGTTGCCGCGGAGGAACATCGAGCTGTCGGCGTGGGCGACGAGGAACTGCTCGAGCTCGGCTTCGTCGCCGCGGCCCAGGGTCGCGAGCGCGATCACACCCCAGGAATGGCAGAGCGGCCGCCGGCGTTCAAGGATCATGTACCGGCATGCGGGGTTGATCGTGTCGTGCGCGAGCTGCGGCGTCGAGCAGGTGTCGACGCGCATGGCGCTCGGGCCGCTCGGCGGGCATCAGTGTTGGAAGTGTCAGCTGCGCGCGCAGATCGACGAGCATCGGATGATGCCGCGGCGGTTTCCCGTGATCACGTTGGTGGCGGCGGCGCTGGCGTTCGTCTGGGTGCTGCTGGCGATTCGCTAGCGCGGGCGGCTAGAACGCATCAGATGCGTTCTAGCAGTGGCCGATCCACGGGATCGGCGACAGATCCTCGGGGCGGACGAGTCGCGGCTGGCGATCGAGCACGCGGCCGAGGCGCATCAGCACCGGGGCGCCGATGGCGGCAGTGAACAGGGTTCTTAGGAGCATGCGGCGCGTGGGCTGGTAGGGCAGGATTCGCACGACGGCTTCAGTATAGCGCAGCCGCGACAGGCGTGGCGCAGCGACAGGCGACGCTTACGGGCGGTGATCGAACTGCGGCGAATCGGCCGATCGCGCCGCGTCCTCGGTCGCGTTCATGCGGCCTTGCGCGCCCTGGTTGGTGCGCTTGTCGTTCGGCGGCGGCGGCTTGTTGGCGTCCTTGCCCTTCTGTGCCGACGCGGACGTCGGCGGCGACTTCTTCTTCTTTGCGTGCGCCGGCGCCGACGACAACGCCGGCAGCGACGCGACCAGCAGGGCCACGAGCAGTTTCTTCACGCTTCCACCTCGACAGGCGCCGCCCGCAATCCCGCCGCCGCCAAGAGCGCCTGATCTTCGGATACGTCCGGGTTGCCCGTCGTCAAGAGCTTCTCGCCGTAGAAGATCGAGTTGGCGCCGGCGAAGAAGCAAAGCAGCTGCGCTTCCTTCGAGAGCGACAGCCGTCCCGCCGAGAGGCGCACGCGCGAGCGCGGCATGAGGATGCGCGCCGTGGCGATCATGCGCACCAGCTCGAGCGGCTCGACCGGCGTCATCGAGGAGAGCGGCGTGCCTTCGGTGGCGACGAGCGTGTTGATCGGCACCGACTCCGGCTGCGGATCGAGCGACGCCAGCGTACGCAGCATCTCGCAGCGATCGTCGATCGACTCGCCCATGCCGATGATCCCGCCCGAGCAGACCGTGATGCCCGCCTTGCGCACGCGGTCGAGCGTGGCGAGGCGATCGTCGTAGGTGCGCGTCGAGATGATCGACTTGTAGTGCTGGCGCGAGGTGTCGAGGTTGTGGTTGTAGGCGGTGAGACCAGCCTCTTTGAGCCGGCGCGCCTGATCGTCGTTGAGCATGCCGAGCGTCACGCACGCTTCCATGCCGAGGCCGCGCACGCCGCGCACCATGGCCAGCACGTTGTCGAACGCGGGGCCGTCCTTGACCTCGCGCCAGGCGGCGCCCATGCAGAAGCGGGTCGCACCCGACTCGCGCGCGGTCTTGGCGGCGCCGAGCACCTCGTCGACGGCGAGCGACTTCTCGACGCTGACCGGCGTCTCGTAGTGCGAGCTCTGCGGGCAGTAGGCGCAGTCTTCGGGGCAGCCGCCGGTCTTGACCGAGAGCAGCGTGCAGAGCTGCACCTCGTCGGCGGCGTGATGCTGGCGATGCACGGTCTGGGCGCGGAACAGCAGCTCCGGAAGCGGCAAATCGTGCAGAGCGCGAACTTCTTGCAGCGTGGGCATGCGCATCTTCTATCATATGCCGCCATGCTGCGGATCGTCGGCGACGCCAACATTCCCTACCTGCACGACGCGTTCGGCGCGCTCGGGCAGGTCGACACGCTGCCGGCGCGCGAGATCACGCGCGAGCGCGTCCGCGACGTCGATCTACTTCTTGTGCGATCGACAATAAGGGTCGACCGCGCATTGCTCGAAGGATCGCGCGTCCGCTTCGTGGCGACCGCCACCATCGGCATCGACCATCTCGACACCGCGTGGCTCGACGGCGCCAAGATCGGCTGGGCGTCGGCGCCAGGCTCGAACGCCGACTCGGTGGTGCAATGGTTCGCGGCGGCCATGGCGCGCGTGCCCGACGTGGCGCAGCGGCAGCTCGGCATCGTCGGCGTGGGCAACGTCGGCGGGCGCATCGAGCGCTTGTGGCGTGCGCTCGACGTGAAGCCGCCGCTCTTGTGCGATCCGCCGCGGGCCCGGCGCGAAGGCGCGGAGACGTTCGTGGCGCTCGACGAGATCCTCGCGCGCTGCGATCTCGTGACCCTTCATGTACCTCTGACAAGAAGTGGCGAGGACGCCACCTTCCACCTCGTCGACGCGCGCCGGCTGCGCCGCGACGCCGTGCTCGTCAACGCCTGCCGCGGCGAGGTGCTCGACAGCGCGAGCGCGCTCGCCGTCGACAACCCGCTCCTGCTCGACGTCTTCGAAGGCGAGCCGACGCCCGATCCGCGGCTGGTGGCGCGCGCCGCGCTGGCCACGCCGCACGTGGCCGGCCACTCGCTCGACGGCAAGGCCAACGGCACCAAGATGATTTACGACGCCGCCTGCGCCTTTTTCGGCGTGGCGCCGACCTGGACCACGCGCGAGTCGCTGCCGCCGCCGCCGGGCGCCATCGTCGTCGATCGCCGCGACGACGGCGTGGCCGCCGCGCTGCACGCGGTCGCCGCCGGCTACGATCCCGCGGCCGACGACGCGGCAACGCGCGCCTTCCCCGACGGGCCCGCCTTCCGCCGCTATCGCGAGGAGTATCCGGAGCGGCGCGAGCTCGACGGGCGCGTCGTGCGCTTCGTGACGCCGCTGCCCGACGCCATCCGCATGCTCAACGCTTACGGCGCGCGGGTGGAGCCTCTGGCTCGTCGCTGAACAGGTAGCGGAAGAGCATCTCGCGCAGCGCCGCCTTCACCGCCGCGTCGCTGCCGGCGTGACCGACGCGTGGACGCAGCCCGGCGCGATCGGCCGCAATCTCGACGGCGGTGATGCCGATGACGCGCGCGGCGGCGACGGGATCGGGCACCACCGCGCGCGGCACGATCAGCTCGAGCAGCTTCGAGAGCGTGCGGCAGCCTTCGTCCTCGTACTGCGCGCGCAGCCGCCGCACGTCGGGATCGGAGTACGACATCGACAAATAGACGCGCTCGATCTCGGCGTCGCGCTTGATGCGATCGAAGAGCACGTCGAGCACCATCTCGATGGCGCGCCGCTTGTCGGGCACCGAACGCCCGTCGCCGAGGAAGCGCTCGGGGGTGAGCTTCGACATCACCTCCTCTTGCGACTGGCGCAGGTGCTCGGCCACGACCTCGACGAAGATGGCGCGCTTGTCGGTGAAGTAGCGGTAGAACGCGCCCGTCGATACGCCCGCTTCCGCCGCGATCTCAGGCGTTTGCGTCTCGTCGAAGCCTTTGCGCGCGAACACCCGCGCCGCGGCCTTGAGGAGCGCCTCGTAGGTCGCCTGCGACCGTCGCTGCTTGAACTCGCGCGGGGCCAGCATTCGGAACTGATGTAGCACCTTTCGCGCAAAAAGTGAAGCCGGTTTCATTTTTTGAATTGACAACCGAGCCCTCCCTCTCTAAAAATGAAACTGGTTTCACTTTCAGTCACGGAGGGCCTGGCCAATGAGCGAGCGGCAGCGAGCGACTGTGAGCGTCCGGACCGTAGGGCCAGCGAATCGACCATTCTCATGGTGCACCGGTGAGGTGCAGCGATGAGCGATCAGCCGAAGCACGCGAACCTGAGCGCCGAGATCATCGAGATGCCGATCGGTCGGGACGTGAAGATCGAGCACCTCGAGTCGAAGCTCGATGTGACCTACAACTGGGGTTACGAAAAAGCGCGCCAGGACTTGCGTGATTTGTACAAGAAGGCGCAGCGCAGCCAGTGGCAGCCCGACGTGACGCTGCCGTGGTCGGCGTCGGTCGATCTCACCAAGCCGCACTATCCCGAGGAGCTCTTCCCGCTCTACGGCAGCGACATCTACAAGAAGCTGACCGACGGCGAGAAGGAGCGGCTCGGCGTCGAGATGTTCAGCTGGATCCTGTCGCAGTTCCTGCACGGCGAGCAGGGCGCGCTGCTCGCGGCGGCGCAGCTGGTCAACAGCGTGCCCGACATGGACTCGAAGTATTACGCGTCGACGCAGGTCTACGACGAGGGGCGGCACGTCGAGGTCTACGACCGCTACCTGCACGAGAAGATCGGCTTCTCGTATCCGATCTCGCCGTACCTGAAGAAGCTGCTCGATTTGATCCTGACCGACTCGCGCTGGGACATGAAGCTCCTCGGCATGCAGATCATGGTCGAGGGGCTCGCGCTGGCGGCGTTCGGCATGATCCGGCAGCAGACGTCGGAGCCGCTGCTCAAGAAGCTGACGCACTACGTGATGCTCGACGAGGCGCGCCACGTGGCGTACGGCGTGTTGTCGCTCAAGAACCACTACGACGACATGAAGGAGTCGGAGCGGCTCGAGCGCGAGGACTTCATCTACGAGGCGGCGGTGCTGATGCGCGACCGCTTCTTGTACCAGCAGGTCTGGGAGAAGATGGGGATGCCCGTCGAGGAGTGCAAGAACATCGCGCTGGCGTCGATGCCGCAGCAGATGTTCCGGCAGATGCTGTTCTCGAAGATCGTGCCGGCCGTGAAGAAGATGGGGCTGCTCAGCGAGCGGCAGCGCAAGCGGTTCGAGACGCTCGGCATCCTGCAGTTCGAGTCGTGGGCGGATCCGTTCGAGGATCTCGAGCGCGAGACGGCGAACGCCGGCGCGCTGGTCGCGTAAGATCTACAAGAAGTAATCGCGAAGACTTCGGGAGAGATCGATCAGGCGCGGCGGCGACGCAGCGCGAGGCCGAGGAGCGCGAGCCCGAGGATGAGCGGCGCACCGGCGCTGCTCGCACCGCCGATGCTGCAGCCCTTCATGCCGCCGGTGTCGCCGTTGCCGCCGCTGCCGGTGCCGCCCGAGCCACCGCCACCGGTGCCACCGGTGCCGCCCGAGCCGTCGCCGCCACCGCCGGCGCCGCCGGTTCCACCCGAGCCGCCGCTGCCGCCACCGCCACCCGCGCCACCGCCGCCCATGTCCGACGGCGAGCCGTACAGCGTGAAGGTCTCGGCCGCGCTGGTGACGTCGTTGGTGAGCGGATTTCCCGTGGTGCCGTCGAACGCCGCGCCGCTGATGAAGTCCTTCGTGATGTGCAGCTTCACGTAGTTGTACGACTTCGATTTGCCGACGACCGTCGCGCCCCCTTTGTCGGTGGCGTTGAGATCATAGAGATCGGCGCCGGCGCCGCCGGCGACGATGTACGTGAGGCCGCCGTGCTGCAGGCGCTGATAGTTGTGATCGTGGCCGGTGAAGACCGCGCGCACCTTGTTGCCCGCGTCCTCGAACAGCGGCACCCACGTCTGCGTCGTCGTATCGTCGCCGTGGTTGGCGCCGATCGAATACGGCGACTGGTGGAACCAGACGAAGACGTGGGCGATGGTCGCGTCGCCCTTGGCGGTCGAGAGCTGGCTCGTGAGCCACGTCTTTTGCGTCGCATCCGTGCCGGCGTTGCCGTCGAGACCGATGAACATGACGCCGCCGCAGACGATCGAGTAGTAGCCGACCCAGCCGGACGCGCCGAGCGGATGCGCGGGATTGGGGAAGAGCAGCGCATAGTTCTTCGTCGGATCGGTGGTGCCGATGAGGCCGTGCTCGTGATTGCCGGGCACCGCCATGAACGGGATCACGGAGATGAGATTCTTCGCGCCGACGAAGAAGCCTGGCTGGCCACTGCTCGCATCGTTCGTCGCCCAGTAGTCTGGATAGTTGCCGTTGACCTCGATGTCGCCGCTCTCGAAGACCATGTCGGCGCCGGCAGCGAGGATGTTGCCCGCGACCATCTGATGCACCGAGCCGCCCGAGCGGCTGTCGCCGTAGAAGACGACGTCGAGCGGCGAGCCCGCGGCCGGACAGGTACCGAAGTGGAGCGTTCCGTCGACGGCGTTGCCGGCGATCGCGTATTCGTATTCGGTCGCCTCGGTCAGCGACGGAAGCGTGGCTTCGTAGTCGCAGTTCGACGAGCTATTGGTGCAAGAGTGCGTAGCGGTCGCCGTCAGCGACGTCTGCGTGCCCTTGACGCGATAGGTCACCGTGGCGCTGTCGGTGTTGCTGGCCGTTCCCCAGTGCACGACCATCTTGTCGGGCGTCGCACCGCGCGAAATGATCGGTCCGTAGTGGATCGTCGGAGCGGCGTGGGCAACTGGGGCGGCGAGCCCCATGAGAGCAATCGTAATTCCAGCGAGTTGCGTACGCATGCGGGCCTCTAGAGCAACGAGTGTGCCCTGGTAAGTAGCTCGGCTACCTGGTCGGGGACAACCGACAAGTGCGCGAAGCAGGTGTGACTTCGGGGAAATCGCGATAAAGTGAGGGCCCCATGGCTGAGCGGCAGCCGCCGAAGTCCTCGCGCGAGCCGACGTCGGAGCTGGAGGTCGAGCCCGACACGGGCGAGACCAAGCTCCCGCCGCCGCGGCCAATTGGGGCGCGCGAGCGCAAACCGTCGGTGCCGCCGCCGCCCCCGCCGCCGGCGCGTGAGCGCAAGCCATCGGCGCCGCCGTTGCCGCCGACCCTGCCCGGGCTGCCGGAGAGCGCGACGCCGGAGCCGAGCGTGCTGCTGGGTTCGGACGCGATCACGCTCGAGCCGGACTCGGCGCCGGCGCCGCTGCCGGATCGCGGGACCGAGATCGTGCAGCCGCTGCCTCCGCCGGCGCCGAACCCGCATTCGACGCCGCCGCCGCGCGACCGCGACCGCGATCGGGAGCGCGAGCGGGCCCGCGAGTCCGACCGCGACCGCGATGCGACGACGCGCCGGCCGGAGCGCGAGCGGGAGGCGGCGATTCGCGAGCGCGAAGCGGCGCATCGGGAACGAGAGCGGGATCGCGAACGCGACCGGGATCGGGACCGGGAGAGAGCGCGCGATCGGGACTTCGAGCCGCGGACACAGCGCGATGCGGTGCCGCCCGAGCGTGACCGCGAACGCGACCGCGACCGTGACCGCGACCGCGAAGCGTCGCCGCTGCCGTATCCGCCGGCGCCGGTGCCGCCGCCGCCGCCGCGCCGCCGCTCGCCCACCGAGCCGCCCACCGCGGCGCGCCTCGATCCGAAAGCCGCCGAAGCCTGGCGCACCGAGATCGACATCCTGCGCCGCGAAGCCGAGGCGCTGCGCGATCGCGACGCGGCCAAGGCGGCGCTGCTCTACGGGGCCATCGGCCAGATCGCCACGTCGGTGATGGCCGATCCGTCGACGGCGGCGGCCGCGCTCCACGCCGCCGCGCAGCTGCTCCCCGGCACCGGGCTGGTGCGCGAGCGCTGGATCGCCCTGCTCTCGCGCCGCGACGCCTCGGTCTCGCAGCGCTGGGAGCGCGCGCTCGAGCTCGGCCGCGCAGAGCTGCCGCTCGTCGGCGATCCGCACGAGCGCGTGGCGCTGCTCATCGACATCGCGACCATCGAGGAGATCGTCGTCGGCGATCTGGCCCACGCGCGCATCGCGCTCGAAGAGGCGCGCGAGATCGATCCGGCCAACGTCGCCGTGCTCGAGGCGCTCGCGCAGATCTATCTCACCGAGGGCGAATGGGAGAAGCTGGTCGCCGCGCTGTCGTCGATGGCCGACGCCACCAGCGACGTCGTCTTCCGCTCGATGCTGCGTCACGGCGCCGGGCAGATCCAGGAGGTCATGCTCGATCAGCGCGCCCAGGCGCGCGCCTCCTACAAGATCGCGCTCAACGACGACATGACCAACCTGCCGGCCGCGGCGTCGCTGTCGTCGCTGGCGCTGCTGCAGGAGGACTGGGGCGAGCTGGCGCGCGTGCTCGTCGCCGAGGCCGATCTGGTCGACGATCCGCGCACGCAGCGCCGGCTGTGCGAGCGCGCCGGCGATCTCTATTGGGAGCGCCTGGGCGACGCCGAGAACGCGATCGGCGCCTATCGCCGCGCCGCGCTCGCCACGCCCGACGAGGCGGCGCCGCTGCGCAAGCTCGCCGCCGTGCTCGAGTCGAACGCGCGTTGGCGCGAGCTCGTCGACGTCTACGTGGCGGAGCTGCCGCTCATCAAGGATCCCGAGGAGCGCGCCGATCTGCACCACCGCATCGGCGAGGTCTACGAGGTGCACCTCGGCCGCATCGACGACGCCGTCGGCGCCTATCGCTCGGCGCTCGAGGCGGTGCCGACGCACATGCCGACGCTGCAGGCGCTCGGCGCGCTCTATCGCGCCGCCGAGCGCTGGAGCGATCTGGCCGACATGGATCTGCGCGAGGCCGAGCGCATCGGCGATCCCGAGCGGCGCGCCGCCCGCTACTTCGACGTCGCCGATCTGGTGGAGCGGCGCCTCGGCGATCAGCCGCACGCGATCTCGCTCTACGAGCGCTGCCTCGATCTGGTGCCCGGGCATCGCGCCGCCTTCGCCGCGCTCGACGCGCTCTATCGTCGCGAGGAGCGCTGGCGCGACATCGTCGCCATCTACGAGCGCCAGGCACAGGCGGTGACCGATCCGAAGCTGGTCCGCTACTACAAGCAGGAGATCGGGCGGCTGTGGCGCGAGCGCGTGCCCAACGCCGACAAGGCGGCGCAGGCGTACCGCGAGGCGCTGGCGATCGACGCGCCCGATCTGGCGCCGATGATCCTGCTCGCCACGACGCTCGAGCAGGCGCAGCGCTGGGAGTCGCTCGTCGACGTGCTCGAGAAGACGGTGCCGCAGCTCGTCGAGAAGGACGATCAGATCGCGACGCTGCATCGACTCGGGCGCGTGCTCGAGACGCAGCTCGGCCAGGAGGAGAAGGCGCTGGCGGCGCACGCGCGCGTGCTCGACGTCGAGGCGACCAACGAGTCGTCGCTGCGCGCGATCGGTCGGCTGCACTATCGCGCCGGCCGCTGGATCGACGTGATCACGAGCTACGGCAAGCAGCTCGCGCTGGCCAATACGCCCGAGGAGCAGGCGGCGCTCTATTACCGCATCGGGCGCGTCTACGAGCGCAAGCTCGGGCGGCGCGACGACGCGCTCACCGCGTACGAGGTGTCGCTCGATCACGACGCGGCATATCGGCCGGCGTTGCGCGCGCTCGATCGCATCTTGCGCCGCGATCGGCTGTGGCCGCGTCTGCTCGAGGTGCTCGACAAGCAGGCGCGCACCGCGCGGACGCCGACGGCGCGCGCGCAGCTGCATCACGCGCGCGGACAGATCTTCGAGCTGCATCTGCGCGATCTCGAGAAGGCCGAAAAGGAATACGCGCAGGCGGTGAAGCTGTCGTCGCTGTACGAGGCGGCGGTGGCGGCGCTCGGCCACGTGCGCGAGGCGCGCGGCGAGTACGACAAGCTGGAGGAGCTGTACACCGATCTGCTCGCGCGCACGCAGACGGCGGCGGCGCGCGTGAGCGTGCTGGCGCGCCTGGGGCCGCTCTACGAGCTGCGCCTGCAGCAGCCGGCGCGCGCGGCGCTGGCCTATCGCGAGGCGTACGAGGCGTCGCCGCTCGGGCAGCCGCTCCGGCTCGCCGAGCTGCGCGCGACGCGGCTCGAAGGCAGCGCCGCGTCGACGGTGCAGCCGCTGGCGGCGCTCGGGCAGCGCACGTCGGACAAGCGGCTGGCGCTCGGCTATCGCACGCTGGCGGCGGTGCGCGACGAGGTCTCGGCGCAAAAGCGGCAGACGCGGCCATCGTCGCAGCTCTACCTCGACGCGGCGGGCCTGGGGCAGCAGGATCCCGGCGTTGCCGACGGCGTGGTGCGCACGCTCGAGCGCGCGCCGGCGCCCGACATGACGTCGAAGGAGCGGCTGCCGGGCGCCATCGTCGAGCGCGCGGCGATGTGCGACTCGGCGCCGGCACGCGCGCTCCTTTTGTTCGAAGCGGCGTGCCTGTTCGACCGCGTCGGGCGCGCGCGCGACGCGGCGCTCGCCTACGAGCAGGCGGGCAACGCGGTCAGCGATTTTCTACCGGTGCTGCGCGGCGTGCGCCGCATCGCCGGCGCCAACGAGCAGTGGTCGGCGGTGGCGGCGCTGCTCGCGCACGAGGCGGAGGTCGCGGCCGACGGCGAGAACCGCGCCGGCGCGCTGCTCGCGGCCGCCGAGATCGCGCTCTCGAAGCTGAACGAGCCGCGCGTGGCGCTGCATCACTACAAGCGCCTGCTCGAGCTGCAGCCGATGCACGATCGCGGGTTCAACCGCGCGGTGGCGCTGTTCGAGAAGCTCGGCGACTATCCGGGCCTGCTCGAGCTCTTGCAGGCGCGCGCGGCCACGATGAAAGATCCCGCCGAGCGCGCCGACCTGTTGCGCCAACAGGCGGAGCTGATGCGCGATCGGCTCGGCGACGTGCGCGGCGCGGTGACGGCGCTGCAGACCGCCGTCGAGCTGCGCCCCAAGGAGCTCGAGTCGTACGTGGCGCTGGCGCCGCTGCTCGAGCAGCTGCGCTGGTGGCAGGACGCGGCGCACATCTACCGGCAGATCAGCGAGCTGATTCCCGGCGGCGAGGATTCGCGCTCGGCGCGCCTCAAGGAGGCCGAGATCCGCGAGCGCGAGCTCGGCGATCGCGAGGCGGCGCGCCTGATCCTCGAGGAGCTGGTGGTCGATCCCTCCGACGAGCAGGCGAACCGCTACATGGCGCAGCTGTGCGAGCGCATGGGGCGCTGGGATCGCGCGCGCGATCTGTGGCTCGGGCTGGCGCGCACGCGTGACGCCAAGAAGCGCGCCGATGCGCTGCTGTCGCTGGCGTTCGTGCTCCAGGACGGCTTCGACGAGCGCGAGGCGTCGGGGCAGGCGATCGACGAGGCGATGGCGATCGCGGCGCAGGATCCGACGGTGGCCGAGGTCATCGAGAAGCGCTTCCAGGCCAACGGCGACTGGCCGACCTTCGCGGCGGCGGCGGAGCGCGTGTTGGCGCGCGTGCGCGGCGGCGAGGCGCAGGTGGTGTTGCGCATGAAAGCGGCGCGCGCCTACATGGACGAGCTGCATCGGCCCGACCTGGCGCAGAATCATCTCGCCGTCGCCATCGGCCTGTCGCCGGACGATCCGCTGCCGAGCGTGAAGCTGGCCAAGCTGCACGTCGACAACGGGCGGCCCGATCTGGCGCTGCCCGAGTTCCGGCGCGCGCTCGAGATCGCGCCGCTGCACCCCGACGCCCTGCGCGGCATCGGCAATGCGTTCGCGCGCACCGGCGCGTCGGACGCCGGGCGCTTCCTCGACGACATCGCCGCCATCGGCGAGGGTGGCGCGCCGAGCTCGAAGCCGCTGGCGCCGCTCATCGTCAAGCGGCCGCTCGATCCGAGCGAGTGGCAGATCCATTTCCCGCGCACGGCGACGGGTCCGGTGTTCGCGGTCGCCGAGATTGCGCGGCAGCTCGAGCCGTACGCGCCGGGCCTGCTCGTCGAGGCGACGGGGTTGATTCCGCGCGGCGACCTGTTGCCCGAAGCCAACCCGGTGTCGCTGCGCGTGCGTGCGGTGGCGACGGCGCTCGGGCTCGAGCCGGTGCGGGTCTACAGCGACGCGCCCAAAGATCGCGAAGTGCATCTGTGCGCCGACGCCAGGCTCGCGCTCACCGTCGGTGGCGGGCTGTCGTCGACGAACGCGCAGGGGCGGCTGACCTTCGAGGTCGCGCGCCTCCTGGCGTGGACGGCGGCGGGCGCGACCATCGGCGCCTTCCTCGCGCCGGCCGAGCTGCCCGCGTTCCTCCTCGCCATCGTCAGCGACGCCGGCGGCGAGGACATCAAGGAGCTGCGCCGCCGCGTCACCAAGCCGATCCCGCGCAAGGTGCGCAAAGAGGTCGAGCGCATCGCGCAGGAGGGCATCCGCGATCTGACGCGCGCCGCCACCGAGTGGCACGCCGAGGAGCAGCGCTGGGCCGATCGCGTGGCGTTCCTCTTGTCGCGCGACGCCGCGGCGGCGATGGAGGCGACGGCGAGCGGCAAGGATCCGCGCACGACGACGCGCGCGCTCGAGCTGGTGCGCTATCTCGCGTCCGAAGGCTGCTGGCGCGCCTACGTACGGTTGACAGCGTAGGGCGCGTGCCGAAAACCCCGGGATGACGAAAGCGCTCGTCGTGGCGAGGGCGCTCGCCGTCGCCGTCGCCGTCGCCGTCGCGGCGGCCGGCTGCGGCGCGATCTCGTTCGACGTGTCGCAGAGCGTCCCCGAGCAGCAGGTGCCGGGCAGCCCGCTCGGCGGGATCCTGCCGAGCTTTCTGCCGCAGCCGTTCCCCATCACCATCGACATTCAACAGGAGACGGCCAGGCGCTCGACGGGGCCGGCGAGCTCGGCGAACCTGAAGCAGGTCGAGTTTCAAATCACGCCGCACGACTCGCCGCAGGGCACCTTCGACTTCGTCGACGAGATCCACATCTTCGTGGCGCCGTCGCAGTCGTCGGGATCGTCGCTGCCGATGGTGGAGATCGCGAACTTGAAGCCGGTGCCGAAGGGGCAGACCAGGATCGATCTGACGATCGTGAAGGGCGTGGACCTTCTGCCGTACATCAACGCGGGCGCGAGCATCAGCGCCACCGCGAGCGGGCACGCGCCCGCCGGGACCGTCACCTACGACGGCAGCGTCACCGTCACGGTCCACATCTGAGCTAGAACGCATCTCATCACCTGCCGCCTGCTGCGGCCGCCGCCCGCGGGGCATCTTTGCGCGTACGTCCTCGCGCGGCGACTCACCGTACAGCGAGTACGCCTCGTCGCCGCGCTCCGGGCGTGCGCGCAAATCTGCCCCACGGGCCTTCGGCGCGCTCTACAAGCGCGCCTCGGCCTCGCGACGGCGTCAGGTGATGAGATGCGTTCTAGCGGCCGAAGACGGCCAGCACGATCGCGTAGAACGGATCGATCGCCTTCACCTGCACCGTCGCAGGTTCGACCTTCGCCGTTTCGACCTTCGCTTTCGCCTTCGCCTTCTTCGGCGGATGCAGGATCGCCTCGAGCCGTCGCGTCGTCGCCTGCGCGTCCTCTTTCGTGTGGTCGGCGCGCGCCGCGCCCTCCCCCGTCGCCACCACCATTAATAAGGCCAGCCCCCAACGCATGTGCCCCCTGTACCATGCGTCGCCAGGGCCGCACACCGATTTCGCTTTACGGCCCCGCCACCCTTCGCGCTATGTTTCGCGTGCGTCCGGTCACTCCATGAATTCATGAATTCCCCACAGCAGAAAGCGTAATGATGCAAGCGACTCCGCCGGAAACGACGACCAAGCATCCCCGCGCCCTGTACGTCCTGTTCTTCACCGAGATGTGGGAACGCTTCGGCTACTATTTGCTCGCCGGCATCCTGCCGCTCTACCTGCGTGACACCATGAAGGGCGGCAAGGGCATGGACAACGCCCACGCCGCCGACATCGCCGGCTCCTACGTCGCCCTCGTCTACCTGACGCCGTTCATCGGCGGTCTCATCGCCGATCGCTACCTCGGCTATCGCAAGGCGATCATCCTCGGCGGCTCGCTCATGGCGTGCGGCTACTTCATGCTCGCCATCCCGTCGGGCGGCACCGGGCTCATGTTCGCGTCGCTCGGCGTCGTCATCGTCGGCAACGGCTTCTTCAAGCCGAACATCTCGACGCTGCTCGGCAACGTCTACAACGCCGAGGAGCTGCGGCCGCGCAAGGACTCCGCCTACAACATCTTCTACATGGGCATCAACATCGGTGCCTTCGTCTGCAACTTCGTCGCCGCCATTCTGCGCAACCACTACGGCTGGGGCTGGGCGTTCGCCGCCGCCGGCGTCGGCATGGTCATCAGCATCGTCTGGTTCCTCTCGGGCATGAAGACGGTCGCGCACGCCGACATCATCAAGCCGCCGAAGGAAGGCGATCTGCCGCTCAGCAAGATCGTGGGCTACGTCTTCGTGCCCGCGATCATCGCCGGCGCCATCGGCTGGGTCCTGCCGCACGCGCTGCTTGGCCACTACCTCCTCGAGACGCCGTCGAACGACGCATTCATCTTCGCCTGCATCCCGATCGCCATCTTCTACATGTCGCTGTGGTGGCGCGCGACCGGGCTCGACCGCAAGCGCGTGGCGACGCTGCTCATCATCTTCGTCGCCTCGATCCTGTTCTGGAACATCTACAACCAGAACATCACGGCGCTCACCTTCTGGGCCGACAACTACACGCATCGCGAAGTGCCTACGAGCCTGCAGCCGGTGCTCAAGCCGTTCGACCTGGCGCAGACCGCCGATCTGACGCCGCAGGAAGTGCCCGTCCTCGACGATCACTTCCGCACCAAGCTGAACGCCGACGGCACCGTGGTGACGGAGAAGGGGATCGATCCCTACTTCCACAACCTGCCCAAGGATCGCTGGCCCAAGCCAGGCAAGAGCTTGAGCCTGATCTCGACGGAGATCTTCCAGTCGGCGAACCCGTTCTGGATCATCGTGCTCACGCCGATCATCGTCGCGTTCTTCACGTTCATGCGAAAACGCGGCAAGGAGCCGTCGACGCCGGCGAAGATGGGCTGGGGCGTCATCATCAGCGGCGTGTCGTCGCTGGTCATGGTCGCCGCCTGTTTGGGGACGGACATCTATCACGACAAGGTGTCGGCGGCCTGGATCTTCTCGAGCTACGGCGTGTTCACCATCAGCGAATTGTTCTTGAGCCCGGTGGGCCTCTCGCTGGTGTCGAAGGTGGCGCCGCGCCGTCTGACCGCGCTCATGATGGGCGGCTTCTTCTTGACCACGTCGCTCGGCGGCAAGATCGCCGGCGTGATGGCTTCGAAGTGGGACAAGTTCGATTCCAAGGCGAACTTCTTCCTCATCGGCGCCATCGCCGCCCTCATCGCCGGCGCGCTGCTGCTCATGATTCGCAAGCAGCTCGCCGAAGTCGTCGAAGAAGCGATCGCCGCCAAGGACTGACGGTCCCGATCATCGGGCCATCGGCAGCCAGACCTGTACGGTCAAGTCGCCGCGCGAGCATGCGGGGATCGCGCCGGCCGAAGTGCTGCGCATGGCCACGCTCGGCAACGCGCGCATCGTCCGGCGCGACCGCGAGCTCGGCGCGATCGCGCCCGGCAGCTCGCCGACTTCCTGCTCGTCGACGGCGATCCGACGCGGCGGATCTACGCTCTACGAGCCGGGCGCGATCTATCGCGCCATCGGCATCCGTCCCTAAATGGGCGCCCCGGCGGTCACCCGATGCGCTAACATGGACCGATGGTTCGTACGATCGGTGTCATGGCGCTGCTCGTCGCGCTGCTGCCTGCGGCGCGCGCAGAATCGCCGGCGGCTGCGGCAAAACGTCACTACGAGGCGGGCACCACGGCGTATAACCTCGGCGACTTCCTGACTGCCGCCAACGAGTATCGCGAGGCCTACAAGGCGCGGCCTCTCTCGGCGATCTTGTACAACATCGCGCAAGCGTATCGTCTCGGGGGCGACTTCAAACAGGCCGTCTTCTTCTATCGGTCGTATCTGCGCAACGTGACCGATTCGCCCAATCGCGCGGAGTGTGAAGAGCGAATTCGCACGCTCGAAGCGGAGCTCGCAGCGCAGCAGGCGGGGCCGCCAACGCCGCCGAAGGAGACCTCGGCGCCCGGGTCGGCGACGCCGGCGCCGACGAGCGCGCAGCCGCCGCCGAGCACGCCACCGACGAGCACTCCGCCGGCGCCGGCGAGCACCCCGCCGACGACTGCGCCGACGAGCGCTCCGCCCACGCCGCAGGTCGCATCGCCGACGCAGCCACCGGCGCTGACGGCCACCGCGCCGGCCGCCGACAAACGTCCCGCATCCAAGAAGTGGATCTGGGGCGTCGTCGCGGGCGCCGTTGTCGTCGTCGGCGTGGGGCTCGGCGTCGGGCTCGCGCTCGGCCTGACGACGAACAACGCGCCGCCGATGGGCCACTTCGGCGTCTCGGTATTTTGATGCGCGCACGATTCTCGATCGCTGCGATGACGCTCCTTCTCGCCTCGGGCTGTCGTCCGAGCAACACCTACGTGCTGCTCGACATCGACCGCGGCAACGTGACCACCGACGTCGATCGCATCCACCTCGACTTCACGCTCGATGGCAAGACCGCCACGACCGAGCTCACCGACAGCGGCGGCGGCGCCATCGCGCTGCCCACCACCGCATCGATCAAGATCCTCGAGGGCCATGGACTGATCAACATCACCGCGATCGCGTATCTGATGGGCACCGAGGAGAGCCGCGGCACCACCAGCGGCAACGTCGAGCCGGGGACGACTGATCTGACGCTGGTGTTCGGCCAGGGCACCTCCTCGGGCGGCGATCTCGGGCCGCAGGGACCGCCCACGCTCACCGTGACGACCACGAACCTCGGCGGCGCCAACGGCGTCGTCACCGGAAGCTCGGTCCCGGCGCAGACCGACATCAACTGCGGCACGGACTGCATGAGGAGCTACACCAGCGGCTCACAAGTCACGCTCACCGCCACACCGGGGAGCGGCTACTACTTCGCCGGTTGGAGCGGCGACTGCAACAACTTCGACCCCTGCGTATTGGACATGACGGCCGACAAGACCGTGAGCGCGACATTCGCACCGGCCAATATCGTCTTCGTCACTTCGACGGCCTACACGATCACGCAGCTGGCCGCGCTCGGCACCGGCACCTTGAAGACCGATCAGGTGCTCTCCGGCGCCGACAAAGCCTGCTCGAATGCCGCCACCGCGCACGGCGTCTCCGGCCACTTCGTCGCTTGGATGTCGGCGACGGGGAAGACCGCCCCGTCACGTTTGCAAGCAGCCAACCCCGCACATCAGCTGCCGCGCGGCTGGCTACGCACCGATAATCGCATCGTGTTCGACCAACTCACGACCGGTGGGCAAATCTATTATCCCATCGGCGCCGACGAGACGGGCGCGTTGGTGACCTCGGCCGCCGCCTGGACGGGGGCACAGATCGACGGCTCGGTAGACCCCGCGGGCAATTGCCAGGATTGGACGAGCATCCAGTCGACCGACAACGGCGTCGTCGGCCTGACCTACGGCAGTGGCTTGTGGACATCGGGGACCGTGTCCGCCTGCGATCAGTCGAACCGGATCTACTGCTTCGGCAGCGACTACATCGTACCGCTGCCGGCGCCGACGAAACCGTCGCCGTCCAAGCTGGCGTTCGTCGGAGGCCCGATCAATCCGTCGGCGGGCATCGCCGCCGCCGACACGTTGTGCAATACGCAGGGAGCCAGCGCCGGCGGCACGTTTCACGCGCTGCTCGCCACCAGCACCGCGTCGGCCGCTTCGCGCATCACCACCACCGGCACGGTCCCCTTCGTTCGCTGCGACGGCGTCGTCGTGGCGGCGAAGGACAGCGACCTTCTCTTGGCGACGCCGCTCATGCTGGCGCCGATCGACTGCAACGCCAGCGGCGTGGGCATCGCCGGGGCGGCCTTCACCGGTGCGCCCTCGCCCACCGCGAACGCCGATCAGAATTGCACCAATTGGACCGACGGCAGCTTGTCGAGCGTGGTCACGTGTGGCGCGCCGCAACTGGCTGGCCCTCCCTTCTTCCAATCCAGCACGAAGAGCTGCCACTGCGGGGACACCACATTGTACGTGTACTGCCTTCAGGACTGACGCGACCTAGAAGATGAATTCGACCATCACGCCGGTGTCGAAGGCGACGTAGGGGTGCACGACGACGTCGCAGCCATCGCAGCGCTCGAAGTTGAGGAAGGCCGGGCCGGCGATCAGGTGGGCATCGAAGCGCAGCCCGACGTGTCGTGCGAGCAGCACCACGAGGCCGCCGCCGGCGCGCGCCACCATGGCGACGCCGTTGTCGTCGAAGGCGCGCTCGAACAGCGGCACCACGCCGAACGTCAGATCGAACGTGCCGAGGAGCGGCGCGCGCGCGGCGTGCCAGCGCCATTTGCCGCCGAACAACAGATCGAACGAGTAGCCGTTGCCGGAGAATCCGCCGGGGCAATTGGTGTACTGCGCGTGGCAGTCGCCGTTGTGTGGCCCCTGCACGACGAGCGGGTTGGCCTGAAAGACGATCGCGCCGTGCGGACCGAGACGCCGCGCGTACTCGAAGAACAGCTTCATGCCCGCCGGCTCCCAGCCGGTCGCGTCGAGCTGCACGCCGCCACCGACGGAGATCTCGTTGCGATCCCACGAGTAGTAGTAATAGCGACGCTGCCCGTGGGCCAGCGACGGCGCCACGAGCAGCGTCAGAAGGACTAGGAGAGTTTTCATGAGGGAATCTTAAACGAGGAGGTTAGAGAATGAACTCGGCGCCGACGCCCATGTTGAAGGCGCGATAGAGCTCGGTATGGCCGGAGTAGAAGCCGGGTCCGAGCGTGAACGTCATCTCGCCGCCGACGCCGATGCGCGGCGTGACGAAGTACTTGAGGCCGCCGCCGGTGTTGAACACGACGGCCGCGCCGTTGTCGCCCGCCGGGCGCGCGAACACGGGCACCACGCCGGCGTTGATGTTGGCGTAGGGCACGAGGTGGAAGCGGGTCATCCACTTCAGCTTCACGCCGGCGAGGATGTCGATGGCGTAGCCGTTGCCGTCGAAGCCGGTGCCGCAGTCGTAGGTGTTGCCGAACTGATCGACGCAGACGGTGCGCGTCTCACCCGCGCCGAAGGTCGGGTTGAGCTTGAAGTTCAGCCACACCAGGTTCGTGAGCCGGTGCGAGTAGTCGAGGAACATCTTGAACCCGCCCGGCGTGCCGCCGCCGAGCGAGGCCTGGAAGCCGAGCTGGCCCGACAATTCGTCCTTGCCGGGGAAGTTGTCGTATCGACGCGAGACATACGTCTGGGCCTGCGCCGCGCTCGCGCACAGCATCGCAGCCAACAACGTCGGGAGCCAAATTCGCGTTTTCATGCGCCACGGTCACAGCAGGCACCGTGCCATCGACAAGTGCGCGGAATTGCGAACAGCGACGGGAAGGGCGCGGAGCAAATTCGCTCCGCGGAGCGAAAATGCTACTTCTTCAGCGCGGCGGCGAGCTCTTCGTAGAGATAGATGGCGCTCTTGATCGCCTTCTCCCAGTCGCCGAGATGCAGGCTCTCGTTTTCGGAGTGCGCGTTGGTGTACGGATCCTCGACGCCGATGAGGAGCGCCGGCACACCACCGAGCTCGCGCGCGAACGGCTCGACGAACGGAATCGATCCGCCGCAGCCCATCGTGATGCCGTCGGTGCCGTAGCCCTTCTTGAGCGCGCGGAACGCCGCCTGGAAGGCCGGATGCGCCGGATCGGTGTACCACCAGCCGTTCGCCGCTTCGGTGTGGATGTGCACCTCGACGCCCCACGGCGCCGACTTCTCGAGCTGCTTCACCAGCTTCTGCAGCACCCACTCGGGATCGAGGTCGGGCACGATGCGAATGCCGACGCGCGCCCAGGCGCTCTCGTTGATGATGTTGCGCGCGTCCTTGCGGTTCGACGCGGCGAACGCGTTCACCGCCACCGACGGCTGACGCCAGTTGACCTGCCACGGATGCGCGCCGCCGAGCAGCTGCACCGACGGCAGCAGGCCCGCCTGCTCGCGGAACTTCTGATCGTCCGTCGGCAGCGCGGCGATGTCCTTCTGCTCGGCGTCGGTGAGCGGACGGATCTTGTCCTGGATGCCGGGCAGGTTCACCGAGCCGTCGTCGTTGACCAGCGACGCCAGCATCTTGCAGAGCGCGAGCGTCGGATCGGGAACCGGCCCGCCCCACATGCCCGAGTGCAGCGACTGCTTGAGCGCGCGCACTTCGACGTCGACGGCGACGAGGCCGCGCAGCGCGGTGGTGATCGACGGCAGGCCGGTCTCGAAGTTGCCGGTGTCGGTGAGGACGATGGCGTCGGCGCCGAGGAGCTTCTTGTGCGTGCGCAGAAACTCCGTGAGGTGGCCGGAGCCGATCTCCTCTTCGCCCTCGACGACGATCTTGACGTTGAGCGGCAGCGAGCCGGCGGTCTCGAGCCAGGCGTCGACGGCGCTCGAGTGCACGACCACGCCCGCCTTGTCGTCGGCGGCGCCGCGCGCGAACAGGCGGCCGTCGCGCTCGGTCGGCTCGAACGGCGGCGACTTCCACGCCGCCGCGTCGCCCGCCGGCTGCACGTCGTGGTGCGCGTACAGGAGGATCGTAGGCGCGCCCGGCGTCTTCAGGATCTCGCCGAACACGTACGGGTGCGCGCCGGGCAGCTCCAGCAATTGCACATTGTCGAAGCCGCGCTCGCGCAAAAGCTTCGCCGTGGCTTCGCCCGAGCGGCGCACCTGCGCCGGATCGAAGCCCTCGAAAGACACGCTCGGGATGCGCACGAGCGCCTTGAGATCATCGAGGTACGCGTCACGATGCGCTTCGAAATGGGAGATGGCCCGATCGCTGCTAGTCATGTCGGGTCGATACCATGCGCATCGACTACGGCGCCAGCGACTTGACTTCTCCGTCGGAGCGTGGTAGTAACTCAGGTATGAGTTACGAAGGTCCCCAGGTTCCCTCGATCGGCGAGCGTCCGGCGGTTGCCTACTTCTGCATGGAGTATGGACTGGACGAGCGGCTGCCGATCTACTCGGGCGGCCTCGGCGTCCTCGCCGGCGACTTCATGCGATCGGCGCACGCGCTGTCGCTCCCCGTCGTCGGCGTCGGCATTCTCTGGGAAGAAGGATACACGACCCAGGGGATCGGGCCAGCCGGAGAGACGATCGATCTCCCGACGCCGCGCACCATCGATCGCGCGCACCTGGTCAAAGAAGAGCCGATCGTCACCGTGATTATCGGGGGGCGCGAGGTACCGCTGTGGATCTGGCGCGTCGAGGGCTTGGGCGCGGCGCCGCTCTATCTGCTCGAGCCGATCGTCGAGCACGATCGCTGGATCAACCGGCGGCTGTACGGCGGCGGCAAGGACGACCGCGTAGCGCAGGAGATCGTCCTCGGCGTCGGCGGCGTGCGTGCGCTGCAGGCGCTCGGCATCGAGGTCGACGTCTACCACTTCAACGAAGGGCACGCGGTGTTCGCGGGGCTGGAGCTCATCGCGCAGGCGCGCGCGCGTGGGCTCGACGTTGCGGCGGCGTGGGCGGCGACGCGCGAGAAGATCGTGTTCACCACGCACACGCCGATCGACGCGGGCAACGAGGAGCATGACCACGAGCGGCTGCGGCGGCTCGGCGCCACCGGCGGGCTGACGCACGCGCAGATGGTGCGGCTCGGCGGCGATCCGTTCAACATGACCGTCGCGGCGCTGCGCCTCTCGCGCAACGCGAACGCGGTGGCCGAGCTGCACGGCGACACGGCGCGCAAGATGTGGCGGCACGTCGACGACGCGGCGCCGATCGTGGCGGTGACCAACGGCGTCGATCATCGCGTGTGGCAGGACGCGCGCGTGGCGGCGGCGATCGCGGCAGGCGGCGACCAGGCGCTCGACGAGGCGCGCGCGATGGTCAAGCGCGAGCTCGTGGCCGAGGTCGCGAAGCGGACCGGCGTGACGCTCGATCACGAGATGATGATCGTCGGCTTCGCGCGGCGCGCGACCGGGTACAAGCGGGCGACGCTCTTGTTCCACGACGAGGCGCGCATCGCGCCGCTGCTCGAGTCGGGGCGGCTGCAGCTGGTGTACAGCGGCAAGGCGCATCCGCGCGACCTCGGCGGGCAGGAGCTGGTGCGCGAGATGGTGACGCTGTCGAAGAAGTATCCGCGCAGCGTCGTGTTCGTGCCCAACTACGATCTGCAGCTCGGGCGCGTGCTCACGCGCGGCGTCGACGTGTGGCTGAACACGCCGCGGCGGCCGCTGGAGGCGTGCGGCACGTCGGGCATGAAGGCGGCGATGAACGGCGTGCTCAACTGCTCGATCCTCGACGGCTGGTGGCCGGAGGCGTGCGACCACGGCGTCAACGGCTGGGCGATCGGCGAGCGGCTGCTCGACGGCGACAGCGATGACGTGCGCGACGCGGCGGCGCTGTATGCGCTGGTCGAGGACGAGATCGTGCCGACGTACTACGGGAACTGGGAGCGCTGGCGGCGGATGATGCGCGAGTCGATCGCCATCGGGGTGCAGCAGTTCTCGTCGGACCGCATGGTCACCGATTACTACACGCGGCTCTATCGGCGCGCGGCGGTGGCGGCGCGGCGGCGCGCGGCGGCCAACCAGTAATTAATGAACGCTTGATTCATTCCGCTCAGTCCGTCGGTGGCGTGAGGTCGGCCGGCAGCGTGACGCCGGCGTCGCAGGGCGGGCAGGAGCCGCCGCAGTCGATGCCGACCTCGTCGCCGTTCTGGATGCCGTCGCCGCAGCTCGGCATCTGGCAGGTGCCGCCGTTGCACACGTTGGAGATGCAGTCGTTGTCGCCGGCGCAGTAGCGGCCGTCGGCGCAGAGCATGCCGGCGTCTGGGCGGCAGTCGGGGCCGCCGCAGTCGATGTCGCTCTCGCTGCCGTTCAGGATGCCGTCGGAGCACGAGGCCGCGGCGCACACGCCGGCGGTGCAGACGAGGCTGCGGCAGTCTTTGTCGACGAGGCAGCGCTTGCCGGCGTTGCACGGCGTGCAGAGCAGGCCGCCGCAGTCGACGTCGGTCTCGTCGCCGTTGCTGACGTTGTCGCCGCAGGTGGGAAAGACCGGATGCTTCTTGTTGCAGCCGACGGCGAGCGCCGCGAGCGCGGCGACCACGAGCGCGACGGCGCAAACGATGCGCATGCGCCGAATCTACCATTGGGGCACAATTGCGCCATGCAACGTTACGACGGCAAGGTCGTGGTCATCACCGGCGCATCGGAGGGCATCGGCGCGGCGCTGGCCGAGGAGATCGCGCGGCGCGGCGGGCGCGTGGTCGCGGCCGCGCGTACCAAAGAGAAGCTCGAGGCGCTGACGGCGCGTATCGGCGGCGACGCCGTCGCGGTGCCGACCGACGTGACGGTGCGCGCCGAGGTCGAGCGGCTGCGCGACACGGCGCTCGCGAAGGCCGGACGCATCGACGTGTGGGTCAACAACGCCGGGCGCGGCATCTCGCGGCCGCTGGCCGCGCTCACCGACGAGGATGTCGACGCGATGGTGCGCGACAACGTCAAGTCGGCGCTCTACGGCATGCAGGCGGTGTTGCCGCATCTGCAAGCGCGCGGTGACGGCACCATCGCCAACGTGTCGTCGATGCTGAGCCGCGCGCCGTTCGCGCCGATCCGCTCGGCCTACAGCGCGAGCAAGGCGGCGCTCAACTCGCTGACCGACACGCTGCGCGCCGAGCTGAAGGAGAAGTTCCCCAAGATCCGCGTCATCACGGTGCTGCCCGGCGTCGTCGCCACCGACTTCGGCAACCACGCGCTCGGCGGCGGGCCCGACTCGCGCGCGCTGCCCGGCGCGCAGGACGTGGGCGACGTGGGACGCGTGATCGCCGACGCGCTGCTCACGCGCAGCGGCGACGTCTTCACGCGCGAGGGCGCCGAGCGTGCCGGGATCGGGCACCTCGAGTCGCTCGTCCGCGCCTAGCGTCGCGCGCGGGGTCGACGTCAGAACGAGAGCTGTACGCGCGCGAAGAGCGCGTTCTCGGGACGGCGGTCGCCGGTGAGGTTGCCGCCACCGCCGTGGAACGTGGTGCGCTCGAAGTCGACGGCGATCTTGAAGATCGCGATCAGGTACCAGTTGAAGCCGGCGCCCCACTCCAGCGCGTAGCTCGCCGACTTCTTCGGATCGGCGAACATGGGGAAGCTCTTCGGATCGATGAACAGCTGGCCGGCGCGCCCGACGAGCTCGAGGGCACCGAAGCGCCGCTTCCACGGGTTGAACGGATGGCGCGGGATGACGCCGTTGTAGCCGGCGTGCTCGCCGGTGACGACGAGCTGCACCTCGGTCTGCCACGCCTGATGCGCGAGCGTCACGCGCGGCTGCGCGCCGGCCAGGCTGTTGCTGACGGTGACGGCGTCATAGACGTACTCGGCGACGAGGCCGGCGGGGCCGACGTACCAGTAGAGCTGCGGCGAGAAGCGATAGTGATCGCCGATGGCGATGACGGTCGGGCGCAGCGCCGTCTGGTCGAACAGGTAGGCGAAGAAGGTGTTTTGGCCGGTCGTCTTGTAGGGGCCGACGCCGGGGAGCGACGCCGTGCCGTGCTGCTTGCCCCAGCTGGCGGCGACGCCGAGGCCGAGATCGCGCACCAGCGGCGAGCGCAAGACGCGCAGCGGATGGCCGAAGAGGCGCATCACGAGGTCCTTGCCGTCGTTGGTGTCGCCGTCCTGGTTGGCGCCGTTGTTGTCGAGGGCACCGTCGAAGATGCCGAGCTCGTAGAGGAAGGTGCCGCCGGCGACGTCGCCGTGCAGGACGGCGCCGATGTCGCGATCGGGCACGAGATTGGAGGGCAGGCCGCGCTCGGCGAACGGTAGGTACGCGTCGTTCTGCAGGCGCTCGAGACCGAACGGCGACTTGAACTTGCCGACGCGGAGGGCGATGGAGCGCAGGATGCGGATGTTGACGTAGGCGTCGTAGAGGAGCGCGTTGCCCTGGCCGAAGTCCGGGACGAGACGGAAGTCGAGGACGTTGGCGACAGTGCCTTCGACGATGGGGCGGGCGCGGCGGATGATGAATTGATCGGGGATGGCGGTGGTGCCGGTGGAGAAGTAGGCGCGCGCGTCGGTCTGGAGGATGCCGCGGAGGCGGACCTGGAAGACGTCTTTGCCGCCGAGGTAGAAGCCTTCGCTGCCGAAGCCGAAGAGCGGATCGCGCGTGGGGGTGGCGCGGAGGCGGGCTTCTTGTTGCTGTAGTCGGTTCTCTTGATCGCGCAGGCGGGCCTCTTGGTCGCGCAATCGGGCTTCTTGCTCGCGGAGGCGGGCTTCTTGCGCGGCGAGGCGCTGCTCGAGATCCGCGGCTCGCGGGGCGCTCGCGTTGGGCGCGCTCGCGTTCGGCGCGCTCGCGCTGGGCGCGCTCGCGTTGGGCGCGCTCGCGTTGGGCGGGTCGGCGCGTGCGGCGGTCGAGCAGCAGAGGAGCGCCACCAGCGCCGCCTCCACTATAACGGACGCCGCCCCGCGAGGGGTAGCGCGTATGCTCGACGGTACGGGCCGCATTCGGCGATCTGTATCCGTTTTAACGGATGGCGTCAAGCCGCGGCGCGACGGAGCGGAAGATCAGCCGACGGTGTCGGCGTAGGTCATCACGAGGTACATGATCGCTTCGCCGCGGCCGCGGTTGCGATAGACGTGCGGCGCGCCGGCTTCGAACATGATGGCGTCGCCGGCGTCGAGCGCGTGGCGATGGCCTTCGACCTCGATCTCGACGGCGCCTTCGGCAACGACCAGGTTCTCGACGGTGCCGGCGGCGTGCGCCGCCGCGTGCTCGATGCCGCCGGCGGAGAGGCGCAGCTCGTAGAACTCCACGCGGCGCGGCTCGTTGACCGGGAAGAGCGCGCGCGAGCTGAACTTGCGATCGCTCGACGTGAGCAGGCGTGCGTCCTGCGCCCGCAGGACGAGCGGGCCCGAGCGCGTCTGCGCGGTGATCAGCGCCGAGAAGGTGACGCCGAGGCCGCTGGCGATCTTCCATAGCACGTTGATCGTCGGCGCCGACTGGCCGAGCTCGATCTGCCCGAGCATGGCGCGGCTGACGCCCGACTGCTGCGCCAGCTTCTCGAGCGACAAGCCGCGCTGCGTGCGCAGGCGCCGCAGATTCTCTCCAACCACCGGCGTGAGATCGCCGGCGGCATCCTTGGTCGTCGCGGCGGCCTTGCCGCGTCGTGCTCTGCTCACGTCTCTACATATCCGTCATAACGGATGCGCGGTCAAGCGGGCGTGCGCGCTCGGCTCGTGAGCGGGGTGGCGAGCCGGGTCTACCAGCCTCGGCCAGCCTGCGTTGTTCTGCCCGAGTTCGCTCACTTCTCTCACGCTCAACGTCTCGCTGTGCCGCACGCCGTCACGTGTCGTCCATCCTCTGATCGCGCCGGTGGCTGTCGCCTCCGCGCGCGATCGGCTGAGCATCCGCCGTCGGCCTCGACCTGGTGCTCGGAGACAGTTCTAAGGAATCTCTTTCCGTCGGTGGGCCGCGCCCTCGAGCGTCTCGTCGAACACCCGTGGATCGGTGTAGATCAACATCGCATCGCCGAGATCGGCGAAGCGACGCACGAAATCGGCCGTCAACTGCACGTAACGCGAGGCGGTGAGCATGTGGATGCGCACGAGATCGTCGCGATGCTTGCGCAGCCACTGCGCCCAGACGTTGCTGACGTCGACGGATGCGCCCTTGGTCGCGCGCGCGTCGATGAACAGTGAGAAAGGACCTTCGCGAAGGACTTTTTCGAGCACATGAAAGGGAGCCGTGCCGAGCTCCCCGTAGTCGCTGCCGCTGATCTTGAGCAACACGACAGCTGGCGCAATCTGGCGGATGGTCAATGTCGTGTTGATGCCCTCAAGCTTCGTTTCAATCTCGCTATGGTCCATTGCTCGGCCCCCGCGTTGGACGATCTAATTCCGGGCGCTCCTAATGCAAGGATGACGGCTGGACAACGCAACGGCGCCAACCTGGTTGGCTGCGATTGTCTTCGCTCGGCCGATGCATACACACCCTGTGAAGTGCGACGGGAGGAGCCTTGGACAATCTGAACCGACTGGATGCTCGAACGGATGATCCATTGGAAGAGGCGATTCAGACGATCGTGGGAGTTCTACGCTCGATTGATGGGGACGCGCGCGCGTTTGTTCTGGCAAGCGTATCGGCTCGGCTTGCCATCGCCCACGATCCACTGCCCTCCTCCGCCGCCGACACGCCGTTCGCGGCACTAACGCCACGCGAGCGCGAGATCTTGAAGTTTCTGCTCGACGGCCACAACAACAGGGTCATCGGACGCGCGCTCTGTATCAGCCGCAAGACGGTCGAGACACATCGTACGCGGATTCTGAAGAAGCTCGGCGTCCACTCGATCGTCGAGCTGATGCGGAGGGCGATCGACGCCGGACTTCTGGGCGCTCAGCGGTACGAACGCGACGCGTGAGGAAGCCACCCAGTAGCAGCATTAGGTTTGCTTCACGTTGTAGAAGAGCGTGATCGCGAGGCAGTGAAACGCGTCATCGCTCGACTGCGTGACGACCCTGTCGACGACGTCCACCGCCGGATGCTCTGACAACCATCTCGTGATCTCTTCACCGAGAGCGGCTCGCCTGTCAGGCGTCGTGGCTGAGAAGACTTTCACGCTGGTGAAGCGATTCGAATTGTTCGCCATGCTCCGTAAGGGATTTACTCTACACAAGAGAGAAGAACAAATCCCTTTCGGCGAGCGTGATTCACTGCCGCGTGAGGCTCCAGCTCTTGAAGCTGGTGGCCGGCGTCGCCGCGTTCGGAAAGACGGCGCCGCCGGCAGCGGTGCTGGCGGCCACCCAGGTGCCCATCGGATCGCTGGGCATCAAGCTGTTCGAGATGATGTCGCCGTTGCTATTGCTGACGGAGAGATCGCCTGCCTGGTTGCTGGTGCCGAGCGATGCGCCGTTGGCAAATAGAATCTCGATGCCTTGTCCCGCCGCGGAAGAGAACGTAGGCAGAGTGCTCGGCAGCGTCGCGACCGAACCTCCCATTGGCGTGCAACCGCCGAGGGTGCAGCCAAAGTACGGATCGCTCGCCGCAGCGTGCGTGACATTCAAGACCACCGAGCCGTTCGCCGCCGCGAGGCATTGCAACGTCACCGACACGCGCACGCTCGCGGTCTGCGTGATGACGTTCGGCGGCTGCCCGGTTTGATATTCGTAGTTGAACAGGCCGGCATAGTCGCCATCGTACGCGGATGGACAGCCGATCCCGTTGGCTCCGCCGCCGCCCGCTGGCCGCGGAGGCGCGATCTCGAAGCTGGCCGATTGCGGAGAGCCTTGGGCGACCGCACCGGTCGAGTCGACGACCGAGATCGTCAGGTTGAGCGTGCCCGCGCCGGTCGGCTTTCCATAGAGGGTGCCGGTCGTGGGTTCGAAGCTCAGGCCGGCGGGCAGCCCGGTCACATCGAACGAATACGGCGGCACTCCACCTTCAATGAAGAATTCGAATCCGAAGTCTTCATTCTGGCCAAACGTCGAGACCGGCAGTGGCGGAAACGAAAACGCGATCGAGCCGCTGCTCATCGTCGTGTCGCTGTAAGCGCCGCTGGCGGTGGCGCCTTTGGAATCGGTGATGGTGAGCGTGTACTTGAAATTGCCGGTCGCGGTCGGCGTACCGGTGAGCTCGCCATTGGCGCTGAGCGACAGTCCCGTCGGCAAGCTGCCTGCGGTGAGCGTCCAGGAATACGGTGGCAATCCGCCGGCCGCGGGAAGTTGGCGCGCGAAGAACTTGCCGGTCACCGGGTGTTGGTAGGTCGTGAAGCCGAGGACCTGAAGCGGCACGATGGTGTCGATCGGCGGGAGCGTAAACTTCGACGTACCGAAAGCGCCGCACCCGCTCAGCACCAACACCCACGCAAAGCGAATCGCCATGATTTATTTTATCATGATTGGATAACGGTTTGGCGTTTATCACGGTGAGGACTAAGCGCTCGTTGCCACTCGTAATCCCGCGATCGCGTGTGGTCGGGCCGAGCGGCGGAGCTCGGTCGTGTCCCGATTCGTGTGGAGAAGAAGAAGAGCGATCTCACGGGGCAGCCCGCTCTAGCTCCTCTTCCGACGCTCTCGCTTGGAGCGAAAAACAGAGACACGCGCCGCCACCGGGAGCGGCTTCGACCCATGCACGTCCACCATGGGCCTCGACGATCCCTCTGACGATGAACAGGCCGAGCCCTGCGCCGGCTCGCCTGGTGTGCCTGGCCTGCCAATATCGATCGAAGACGCGTTCGCGCTCTGCCTCCGCGATCCCGGGTCCGGTGTCGGAAACACGGACGTGCACCTCGGCGCCGGTGCGGTGTGCGGAGATCGTGAGCGAGCCTTCGTCGGGCGTGAACTTCAGTGCGTTGTTGAGGAGGTTCGACAGCACCTGGAGGATGCGCGTTCGATCGCAGATTACGAAGAGCGTGTTGTCGATGTCGACGTGGATGGAGATGGATCTCGCTGCTCCAACTTCGCGAACGGTCTCGAGCGCGTCAGCGAACATCGGGCCGATCGGCTCCGGTTTGGGCTCGACGCTCAGTGTTCCCGATTCGATCTTCGACGCGTCGAGGAGATCGCTGATGAGCCGCAGCATGACGTCGGTCGCGCGCGTGAGCCGATCAGCGAGCTCGCCACGCCTTCGCTCGTCGGCGGCGCCGTTGCGCCGCAGAAGGTCGGCCGTCAGTCGGACCGCGTTGAGTGGATTTCGTAGATCGTGCGATACGATCGCCAGGACGTCACTGCGAGACTCTACAGCGCGACAAGTGCGCTGGTGCAAAAGGGCGTTGTCGATCGACAGCGCCGCCCGTCGCGCGACCTCCTCTGCGAACGCGACGGTGGAGTCGTCGAATGAATGGTCGGCGAACGTCATGAAGGTGATGACGCCAAGCAGGTGGTTGTGCCCGACCAGCGGAATGGCAACCCCGAATTTCAGCGGAATCTCCGAGAGCACATCGCTATCGCGCTCGCTCGAGCCCCGCGTCTCCGCTTCGACGGCGAAGCGCACGGTACGCCGCTCGAGCAGGGCACGCACGACCGGATCGTTCGGCGGCCGCCCACCCTTCCGATCATGATTCGCGTCATGATCCGCATGCTCGTTCAACAAGAGCCGCCACGCCGGATCCGCCGCGCTCACCGTGCGGCTCACCAGCTCACCACTGTCGTCGCTTATGTCGATTGCGCAGACATCGACGAAGCTCGGTGAGCAAACCGCGTTCGCGATGTCCTTGAGCGTGGTCTGATAGTCGAGCGTGTCGACCAGCCGTGAGCTGATGTCGGATAGCAGCTGAGCGCGCGTCCGTTGCTCGTCGAGCTCTTCGTAGAGCCGAGCGTTTTCCGTCGATGCTGCGGCTTGCGCGGCGAAGAGCTCGACGAGATGCTCGTCGCGTTCGCTGAAGGGTGGGGCTCCGGGAGCTCGTGCGACATACAGGTTACCGCGGCCGTTTCCATCGCGCCGGATGGGGACTCCGAGAAACGGACCCATCGGTGGATGACCTTCCGGCAATCCGCGGAAGCTCGGATGCTTGCGAACATCGGCGACGCGGAGCCCGCGTCCCTCCGCGATGATTTGCCCAAGGACACCCACCGGACGCGGAAAGTGCCCGATCGCCTTTGCCTCCGCGGGAGAAATGCCGTGAAAGACGAACGAGTCGAAAGGGCGACCGGCGTCGTTCACGAATCCGAGCGCCGCATATTCGGCTCGGGCGACACGGGACGCTTCCTCGACGATCGCGGTGAGCACGGGACGAAGCTTGCGGCGGCCGAGCGCCGCCGTGATGCGTGCGGTCCCGGTCACCATCGCTTCGAGCCGATCCGAGAGGTGAGCGAGCAACTGCTGACGTCGGCGCGCTTCGATCACGGCGAGCGCGATCAAGACGGCAGCGAGGACCGCGCTCGCTCCGTCGAGGACGTACGCAGTTCGCGCAGCGTTCTTTCGGAGCCGGGGGATTTCTTCGCCCATCCGATGTTGCTCGCGCGCATTGAAACCGACGAGGAACTGCAAACTGGCATCGAGGCGCTCCGCCGCCGGACGGAGCCTGGTAATGAGAAGACTGCGGGCGGTGTCGGTGTGCTTTTCTTGGAGAGCGACGAATGCGATCGTAACGGTCTTTTCGAAAGCGCGCAGCGCCTGGTCGACCTCGTTCCAATGCTCGCGCTCTCCGGCATAGAACGGGAGCGCCAGGTAACGCGCCAGGCTCGCATGGAGGCCGGTTAGCGCTGATTCGGCGGCTGCGCGCTCGGTTGCACCGTTGTCGGGGGCCGCCTCGACGGCCCTCGTGACGGCTAGCTCGGCTTGTGATGCGTCCCCGCGCGCGACGCTGAGCGCCTCGATGCTCGGCGATGCATTGACCGCGATGCTGGCGGCATCTTCGTCGAGCCGCGTGGCAAGGTGCTGCGAATAG
>DATNAQ010000166.1:0-62407 GCA_035607415.1 Polyangia bacterium | reverse complement strand
CGGCTCGGCATCGAGGGCGAAGAGCTCGACGGGGTAACCGAGGCGATCGCATTCATCGAGGAGCTCAAGCTCCATCGCGGCGAGGCGCGCGTGGGCAAGCGCGTGGTCGTGATCGGCGGCGGCAACACGTCGATCGACTGCGTCACGCAGGCCAAGGCGCTCGGCGCCGACGAGGTCACGCTCGTCTATCGCCGCTCGGCCGAGGAGATGCCGGCGTACGCGCACGAAGTCCAGCTCGCGCGCGAGTACGGCTGCCGCTTCGTGTACCAGGCGGCGCCGCTGCGCATTGCCGGCAACGGGCGCGTCGAGGCGATCGAGCTGCAGAAGATGCGGCTCGGCGCGCCCGACGCGTCGGGGCGGCGCAAGCCCGAGCCGGTGGCGGGCGAGGTGGTGCGCCTGCCGTGCGACATGGTGATCGCGGCGACGGGGCAGGAGAAGCACCTCGAGCTGCTCGAGCGGCTGCCGAGCGTGAAGCTCGATCGCGGCCGCGTGGTCGTCGACGAGCGCACCATGCAGACGTCGAACCCGCGCTATTTCGCCGGCGGGGATTGCGTATCGGGCGGTCAGGAAGTGGTCAACGCCGTCGCCGAGGGCAAGCGCGCGGCGGCGGGGATCGCGAGCTTCCTCGAGCGGTCGCTCGGGTCGAGAGCGGAGGTGGCGCGTGGCTGATTTGAAGGTGAATCTGGCGGGCATCCAGAGCCCGAATCCATTTTGGCTGGCGTCGGCGCCGCCGACGAACACGGGCGATCAGATCATGCGCGCGTTCGACGCGGGGTGGGGCGGCGCGGTGTGGAAGACGCTCGGCGAGCCGATCGTCAACGTGTCGTCGCGCTACTCGACGGTGGATCTGAACGGCCAGCGCGTGATGGGCCTGAACAACATCGAGCTCATCACCGATCGTCCGCTCGCGGTGAACCTGCGCGAGGTGGCCGAGGTCAAGAAGCGCTACCCGAAGAACGCGCTCGTCGTGTCGCTGATGGTCGAGTCCAAGCGCGAGAAGTGGCACGAGATCGTCAAGGCCGCCGAGGATGCGGGCGCCGACGGGCTCGAGCTCAACTTCGGCTGTCCGCACGGGATGTCGGAGCGCGGCATGGGCTCTGCCGTCGGACAGGTGCCGGACTACGCCTGTCAGATCACGACCTGGGTCAAGGAGGTCGCCAAGACCCCGGTGATTGTGAAGCTGACGCCGAACGTCACCGACGTCGTCTATCCGGCGCGCGCGGCCAAAAAGGGCGGCGCCGACGCGGTCTCGCTGATCAACACGATCAACTCGATCACGGGCGTCGATCTCGACACCTTCACGCCCCGGCCCGACGTCGGCGGGCGCTCGGCGCACGGCGGCTACTGCGGGCCGGCGGTCAAGCCGATCGCGCTGAACATGGTCTCGTCGGTGGCCAAGGACGCGGACGTGCGGCTGCCGATCTCGGGCATCGGCGGCGTCTCCAACTGGCGCGACGCGGCCGAGTTCCTGCTGCTCGGATGCACGACGGTGCAGGTGTGCACGGCGGTCATGCACTACGGCTTCCGCATCGTCGAGGACATGATCGACGGCCTGTCGAACTATCTCGACGACAAGGGCTTTCGCTCGGTCAACGAGATCATCGGGCGCTCGCTGCCGTCGGTGACGAAGTGGGAGGAGCTCGATCTCAACTACAAGATCGTGGCGCGCATCGATCAGCAAAAGTGCGTGGGCTGCGGGCTGTGCTACGCCGCCTGCACCGACGGCGCGCATCAGTCGATCGCGGCGCGGCCCGAGCACGGGCGCACGCACTGCGAGATCGTCGAGTCGACCTGCGTCGGCTGCAACCTGTGCTCGCTCGTGTGCCCGGTCGACAGCTGCATCTCGATGGTCCGCGTCGACACCGGGCGGCCGCCGCTGACGTGGAAGCAATATCAGGAAGATCCTTCGGCCCACAAACACCTCGGGCCGCATAACGCTCACTAAGAGGAAGTCATGCACGAGCTGATCAAGAACTTCATCGACGGCGAGTGGGTAGGCGCCGGCAAGACGACGAAGAACATCAACCCCGCGACGGGCGAGTCGCTCGGCGACGTCGTCGTCTCGGGCAAGGCCGAGGCGGAGCAGGCGATAGCGGCGGCCAAGCGCGCGTTCCCGGCGTGGCGCAAGATCCCGGCGCCGAAGCGCGGCGACATCCTGGTGCGCGCGGCCATCGAGATGGCCAAGCGCAAGGACGAGCTGGCGCGCGCGCTCACGCTCGAAGAGGGCAAGACGCTCGGCGAGTCGGCGGGTGAGATTCAGCGCGCCATCAACAACCTCGACTTCCAGGCCGGTGAAGGGCGGCGGCTGAACGGCGAGACGGTGCCGTCGGAGCTGCCGTCGACGTTCTGCTGGACGCAGCGCGAGCCGCTCGGCGTGGTCGCGCTGGTGACGCCGTGGAACTTTCCGGTCGCGATCCCGATCTGGAAGCTGGCGCCGGCGCTGGTGTGCGGCAACACGGTGGTGCTCAAGCCGGCGTCGATCACGCCGTGGACGGCCAAGATCATCGCCGAGATCTTCACGGCGGCGGGGCTGCCCAAGGGCGTGCTCAACGTCGTGTTCGGTCCCGGCGGCGCCGTCGGGCAGACGCTGGTCGAGCATCCGGACGTCAAGGCGATCTCGTTCACCGGCTCGAACGAAGTCGGCACGCGCCTCTACGGCGATGCCGCCGCGCGCATGAAGAAGGTGCAGTGCGAGATGGGCGGCAAGAACCCGGTGATCGTGCTCGAGGACGCGGATCTCGAGCTCGCGGCCACGGGCACGGCGCAGGGCGCCTTCGGCTCGACGGGGCAGCGCTGCACGGCGACCTCGCGCGCCGTGGTGGTCTCGTCGGTGGCGGCGGAGTTCACGCGGCTCGTCGTCGAGAAGGCGCGCGCGCTCAAGGTCGGCGATCCGACCGCGGCCGGCGTCAACGTCGGCCCGCTCGTCGACGAAGGGCAGTTCCGCACGGTGATGAGCTACCTCGAGGTCGGCAAGAAGGAAGCCAAGCTCGCCGTCGGCGGCGAGCGCGTGGGCGACAAGGGTTTCTTCGTCGCGCCGACGGTGTTCGCCGGCGTCACCACCGACATGCGCATTGCGCAGGAAGAGATCTTCGGACCGGTGCTGTCGATCATCGAGGTCAAGGACTTCGAGGAGGCGATGAAGGTGGCCAACGACTCGAAGTTCGGCCTGACCTCGTCGATCTACTCGGCTGACGTCGCGCGCGTCTTCAAGTACCTCGAGGACATCGAGACCGGCATGACGCACGTGAACTCGGCCACCGTCGGTGGCGAGGCGCAGCTGCCGTTCGGCGGCATGAAGTCGACCGGCGTCGGCGCGCGCGAGACCGGGCGCACCGCGATCGAGTTCTACAGCGAGTGGAAGACCGTGTACGTCGACTACACGGGCGCCAAGCGGACGACGAACGTCTACTAGCGGTGCTCGAAGAACCATGGTGCTCGAAGCGTTGACATTGACCGCGCGCGATCTCGACCGTTCGCGCGCTTTTTACGCCGAGAAGCTCGGCTTCGCCGTCGTCGAGTCGAGCGAGCGCTCGTTCGTGATCGACGCCGGCGGCGTGCGGGTGGTGGTGGCGAAGGACGGTGCGCGCGCGCCGCTCGACGCCGCCGAGCCGCGCCTCGTGTTCCGCACGCGCGAGCTCGGCCGGCGCTGCCTCGAATTGCGCGATCGCGGGATCAGCGTCGAGGGGCCGGTGCGCGGGCGCGCCGAGCTCGCCGATCCCGACGGACATCCGATCAACCTGGTGGAGATGGAGTGACCCAGCGACTGAGCGCAGGCGAGGGGTATTCGCACCCGGGAGGCGAGTGCAGCGAGCCGACTTGGTGCGCCGAGACAAGCGAAGGAGCGATGCAACCATGAGCAACAAGCGGGTGGTGAAGAGCGGCCTCATCCAGATGGCGAACCCCATCAACGACGAGAGCCGTCCGGTGGCCGAGATCCAAGCGGCGATGTTCGAGAAGCATCTGCCGCTGATCGAGGAGGCGGGCAAGAAGGGCGTGCAGATCCTCTGTCTGCAGGAGATCTTCAACGGACCCTACTTCTGCCCGTCGCAGGACAAGCGCTGGTACGACGCCGCCGAGCCGATGCCCGGCCCGACGGTGAACCGCCTCGCCGCGATTGCCAAGAAGTACAACATGGCGATGGTGGTGCCGCTCTACGAGCGCGAGATGGCCGGCGTCTACTACAACACCGCCGCGGTGCTCGATCACGACGGCACCTACCTCGGCAAGTACCGCAAGAACCACATCCCGCAGGTGAACCCGGGCTTCTACGAGAAGTACTACTTCAAGCCGGGAAACCTCGGGTACCCCGTGTTCAAGCTGTCGTCGGGCATCACCATCGGCGTCTACATCTGCTACGACCGCCACTTCCCCGAAGGCGCGCGTCTGCTCGGGCTGCACGGCGCCGAGATCGTGTACAACCCGTCGGCGACGGTGGCGGGTCTGTCGCAGTATCTGTGGAAGCTCGAGCAGCCCGCGCACGCGGTGGCCAACGGCTACTTCATGGGCTGCATCAACCGCGTCGGCACCGAGGCGCCGTGGAACATCGGCAAGTTCTACGGCTCGTCGTACTTCGTCGATCCGCGCGGAAACTTCGTCGCGCAGGCCTCCGAGGACAAGGACGAGCTCGTGGTCGCCGATCTCGATCTTTCGATGATCGAAGAGGTGCGGCGCACCTGGCAATTCTTCCGCGATCGCCGGCCCGACAGCTACGGCGACATGGTCAAGGACGTCTAGCCATGGAGACCGAGCAGCTGAGCGACCTCGAGATCCTCGGCGTCGAGTTCGTCGCCGAAACGGCGCCGACGCGCGTTCGCATCGAAGCGCGCCGTACGCCCGACGGCGTCACGCGCTGGTGGTCGGAGTGCGACGCCGACGCGCTCGACGCCATCGTCGGCGAGTCGCCCGAAGAAGCGACCGCGCGCGTGCTGGCGCGGATCACCAAGCTCCGCGGGGCGAGTGCGTGACCCCGGCGGTCGGACAGAAGTTCAGCTACGATCGCGTCTTCACCGTCGAGGACGTGGCGCTCTTCACGCGCATCACCGGCGACGCGGGACGCCATCACGTGGTCCCCGACGCCGAGGGGCGCGTGATGGTGCAGGGGCTTCTGACCGCGACCTTGCCGACGAAGTTCGGCGGCGACATCAACTTCCTCGCGCGCGAGATGCGCTTCGAGTTCGTCCGCCCGGTGTTCACCGGCGAAAAGATCGTGACCGAAGTAGTGTGTACCGAAGCGGTCGACGAAGATCGCGTGGTGCGCCTCGCCTTCGACGTGGTGTGCAAGAATCCGCAGGGCAAGGAAGTCTTGAAGGGCTCGACCAACGGAGTGATCCGCAAATGAGAACACTCATCGCCAACGGAACGTGCGTGACGGCCTCGGACACCTTCGCCGCCGACGTGTGGATCGAAAACGGAAAAATCGCCGCGCTCGTCGCGCCCGGCACCAAGCTCGGGCAAGCCGATCGCACCATCGACGCCAAGGGGAAGTACGTCATCCCCGGCGGCATCGACGCGCACACGCACCTCGACATGCCGTTCGGCGGCACCAACTCGATCGACGACTTCGAGTCGGGCACGCTGGCGGCGGCGCACGGCGGCACCACCACGATCGTCGACTTCGCGATCCAGAAGAAGGGCGGCTCGCTGCGCGAGGCGCTCGACACCTGGCACGAGAAGGCCGAGGGGCGCGCGCTCGTCGACTACGCGTTCCATATGATCGCCACCGACGTGCCGCCGCCGGTGCTCGACGAGATGGGCGCGATGGTGCGCGAGGGCGTGACCAGCTTCAAGCTCTTCATGGCCTACCCGGGCGTGCTCCTCCTCGACGATCAGTCGATCTTCCGCGCCATGTTGCGCGCGGGCGAATTGGGCGCGCTCATCTGCATGCACGCCGAGACGGGCCTGCCCATCGACGTGCTCGTCGAGCGCGCGGTCAAAGAGGGGCACACGGCGCCGATCTATCACGCGCTCACCCGGCCCGAGGTCGCGGAAGCGACCGGCACGGACCGCGCCATCGCGCTCGCCGAGATGGCGAAGGTGCCGGTGTACATCGTGCACTTGTCGGCGCAGCGCGCGCTCGAGCGCGTGATGGAGGCGCGCGATCGCGGCCTGCCGGCGTACGCGGAGACCTGCCCGCAGTATCTGTTCCTTTCGGAGGACGACCTGCGCGGCAAAGCCGGCGACGAGTTCGAGGGCGCCAAGTACGTGTGCACGCCGCCCTTGCGCCCGAAGCATCATCACGATCATCTGTGGCGCGGCCTCAAGAACCATGACCTCCAGGTGGTGTCGACCGATCACTGCCCGTTCTGCATGAAGGGGCAGAAGGAGCTCGGCCGCGGCGACTTCTCGAAGATCCCCAACGGCATGCCCGGCATCGAGACGCGCCTGCACCTCATGTACGAAGGCGTGCGCGACGGCCGCATCTCGCTCAACCGCTTCGTCGAGATCACCTCGACGGCGCCGGCCAAGATCTTCGGGCTCTACCCGAAGAAGGGCACCATCGCCGTCGGTGCCGACGCCGACGTCGTGGTGTGGGATCCGGAGAAGCGCTTCGAGCTCTCGCACAAGAACCTGCACATGAAGGCCGACTACGCGGCCTACGAAGGCAAGACCGTCGTCGGCGCGCCGTCGCACGTGTTGGCGCGCGGCGAGCTCGTCGTCGAGAACGACAAAACCATCGGCAAGAAGGGCCGCGGGCAGTTCGTGCGTCGCGGGACCTTCTCGCTGTAAGCGGACCAAAGGACCGAACCCATGAGCAACGACTCCGTTCGCGAAATCTCGGGCAAGCACACCTACGGCACCTGGCGGCGGCAGAAGGGCTTTCTGCCGCTCAACATCGTCGACGCCGAGGGCTCGCACTTCACCGACGCCAGCGGCAAGAAGTATCTCGATCTGTCGAGCCAGCTGATGTGCTCGAACCTCGGGCACAAGAACCGCGCCGTCATCGACGCCATCAAGAAGCAGGCGGAGGAGCTGGCGTTCATCGCGCCCGGCTACACGACGCAGGCGCGCGCCGACTTGTGCAACGAGCTCCTCTCGGTGCTGCCGAAGGGGCTCAACAAGTACTTCTTCACCACCTCGGGCACCGAGGCCAACGAAGCGGCGATCAAGATCGCGCGCATGTACACCGGCAAGCACAAGATCGTATCGCGCTACGCGAGCTATCACGGCTCGACGGCGGGGTCGGTCTCGCTCACCGGCGATTTCCGCCGCTGGATGGCCGAGCCGTTCGACACCGTGCCGGGCACCGTGTTCGCGCCCGACGTGAACTGCTATCGCTGCCCGCTCAAGAAGACGCACCCCGAGTGCGGCATCGCCTGCGCCGATTACATGGAGTATCAGATCGAGCGCGAGGGCAACGTCGCGGCGGTGATCGTCGAGCCGATCGTCGGCACCAACGGCGTGCTCGTGCCGCCGAAGGAGTACCTGGTCAAGCTGCGCGCGCTCACCAAGCGCCACGGCGTCCTGCTCATCGCCGACGAGGTCATGACCGGTTGGGGCCGTACCGGCGATTGGTTCGCGGTGAACCAGGGCGGCGGCTCGGACGCGATCGTCCCCGACATCCTGTGCACCGCCAAGGGCATCACCGGCGCCTACGTGCCGCTCGGCCTCACCGCGACCACCGACGAGATCGCCGACTTCTTCAACGATCGGTACTTCGCGCACGGCCACACCTACGAGGCGCATCCGCTGACGCTGGCGCCGGCGACGGCGGCGATCCGCGAGTACAAGCGGCTCGGGCTCATCGATCGCTCGCGGCAGATGGGCGAGAAGCTCGGGCAGAAGCTGGCGGCGATCAAGGAGAAGCACCCGTCGGTGGGCGACGTGCGCGGGCGCGGGCTGTTCTACGCGGTCGATCTCGTCAAGGATCGCGCCAAGAAGACCCCGTTCAACACGCAGCAGGAGAAGCTCGCCGGCAAGCCGCTGGTCATCGATCAGGTGACGTCGAAGATGATGGCGGCGGGGGTCTCGTGCGTCGGCTGGGTCAGCCACCTCATCATCGCGCCGCCGCTCATCATCAGCGAGGCCGAGCTCGACGAAGGGCTGCGCGTGCTCGACGAGGCGCTCGCCGTCGCCGACGCGGCCGCCGCCGCGGGCTAGGCCGCCGCGGCGAAGATCTTGTAGTGCAGGCTGAGCACGGGTAGCCCGAGGAAGCGGACCGCATGATCGCAGCGCACGACGCCGTGCTCGTCGACGTAGACGTGGAAGCGCTCCTTGAGCGTGCGGATCCGCCAGATCCGCACGCGCTCGGCGCCGCGCGCGTCGACGCGGTAGAAGCCGGCGCCGCCGAAACGTCCGCTGCTCGAGTCGAGCGTGAGCGAGCCGCCGGCGCCCACCGACGGGCGCAGCACCACGGTGGCGTTGCCGTGCGGCATCGGGAACACCACCTTCACGCACGGCACGCGCTCTTCGGGCATGCGCTCGGTCATGTAGAAGCCGGTGTACAGGACGCGCGCCGCCGAGCCGAGCGTGCGGAACCAGCCCGTGTAGCGCACGGTGCCGTCGGGCTTTTGCAGCGAAATGATCTCGCTCGACATGCCGCGCGCGCTGTCGAGCGGCGAGAGCGGGAAGTTGAGCTGGTTGACCTGCCGGCTGATGGTCGTGACGAGCAGGTAAAGCGCGACGTTCGCCGGGAAGTAGCTGCGGCTCCAGACGTCCATCGAGTAGCGCGCGGTGTGCTCGTAGAAGTCGCGGATGGCGGGGTGGAGCGCGGCCGGATCGAAGCCGTCGCCGGCGAGCAGGGCGACGTCGGGCACGAGGCCGCCGTCGCGCGCGCGCCGCTCGATGTGGAGCCCTTCGCGCGTGGCGACCGCTTCGTACGGCGCGTCGCCGATCACCGCGTCGCCGAGGGGCCCGGTCAGCCACGGCACGTCGGCCCAGCGGCGCGTGCGGCCGAAGATCGCGATCAGCCGATAGATGATGAACGCGCCGACGGCGCCGACGACGCGCGCGAGCAGGCCGACCGATTGTGCGCGCTCACCCAACGCCTCACCATACCCGCGCCGGAACCAGGACACCATGGCTGAGATCACCCACGCCGACGGGCGCGTCGAGCTCGACGACGCGTCGACCGCCGAGCTCGCGGCGAGCCCGCTCTACAACCACGATCTCGCGCCGGTGCGCGTCGCCGATCGCACGTGGACCACGTACAACTTCGCGGCGCTGTGGATCTCGATGGCGCATTGCATCCCGACGTACATGCTCGCTGCCGGGCTCATCGCGGCGGGCATGTCGTGGCGCGCGGCGCTGTTCACGATCCTCCTCGGCAACAGCATCGTGCTCTTGCCGATCCTCGCCAACTCGCACGCGGGCACGAAGTACGGCATCCCCTTCCCGGTCTACGCGCGCGCCGCCTACGGCACCGTCGGCTCGAACCTGCCGGCCTTGATGCGCGCGCTCGTCGCGTGCGGCTGGTTCGGCATCAACTGCTGGATCGGCGGCCAGGCCCTGCACACGTTCCTGCACGCGGTGTCGCCGTGGTGGCTGCACCACTTGTCGACGGCGCCCGTCGGTGGTCACGCGCCCGGCGAGTGGATCGGCCTCGCGCTCTTCTGGCTGCTCAACATCGGCGTCGTCTATCGCGGCATGGATCTTCTGCGCAAGGTCGAGAACTGGGCCGCGCCGTTCGTGCTCGTCATGACCGCGCTCCTCGTGGTCTGGGCCGTCAAGCGCGCGCACGGCCTCGGCGCCATCATGGCGCAGCCCGGGCACTTCAAAGACTTCGGCTCGTTCTTCAAGGTGTTCGTGCCGTCGCTGACGGCGATGATCGGCTTCTGGGCCACGCTCTCGCTCAACATGCCCGACTTCACGCGCTTCGGCCGTTCGCAGCGCGAGCAGGCGGTCGGCCAGGTCGTGGCGCTGCCGACGACGATGACGGTGTTCGCGGCGATGGGCATCATCATCACCTCGGCGACCGCCATCATCTACGGCAACGCCATCTGGGATCCGGTCCTGCTCGTCGGCAAGTTCGAGCAGCGCTGGATCGTCGCGCTCTCGATGTTCACCATCGTCGTCGCCACGCTGAGCGTGAACATCGCCGCCAACGTGGTGTCGCCGGCCAACGACTTCGCCAACGCCTTCCCGCGCTTCATCAGCTTCCGCACCGGCGGGCTCATCACCGGCATCGTCGGCATCCTCATGCGGCCGTGGAAGCTGATGGCCGATCCGTCGGGCTACATCTTCAAGTGGCTGCTCGGCTACTCGGGCGGGCTCGGCTCGATCGCCGGCGTGCTCATCGTCGACTACTTCATCATCCGCAAGAAGACGCTGGTGCTCGCCGACCTCTATCGCGCCGACGGTGCCTATCGCTACGCGCGCGGTTGGAACCCGGCCGCCGTCGTCGGCACGCTGCTCGGCTGCGCGGCCGCGTGGATCGGCGCGTTCGTGCCTCTGTTGCACCCGATGTACGACTACGCGTGGTTCGTCGGCTTCCTCGTCGCCGGCGCGTCGTACCTCGGCCTCGCACAGTTGCAGCGCGACGCCTAATTGTTCTCGTCGCGTGCGCGTCGGTACTTCTCGAGCGCCGCGGCGACCTCGTCCGGCACCGGCTCGTCGTGCGGCCAGCGCGCGACCGCCGCCTCCAGCGCGCCGATGGCGTCATCGAGCTCGTTGGCGGCGAAGTAGCTGGCGCCGAGCGTCACCAGGCACTGCCCGCAATGCGGGTCGCGCTTGACCGCGCGCTCGGCGAAGGTCCGCCCGAGCGCGTCGTCGTGGATGAGCTGGAAGAAGTGTCCTACGACCGCCAGATCGAGCGCATCCGATACGTGGCGCGCCACGTCGCGCATCTCGGAGGCGAGCGCAGCGAGGTGCTGCTGTGCCTCCGGCTTGCGCAGCTCGCGCTCGAAACGAAAGCGCGCACACGCCCAGCGATAGGCGTACTCCTTCGGGCGCGCCGCCACCGCCTTCTCCAGCTCGGCCTCGGCGAGATCGTCCTGCTTGTTCTGCGCCGCGATCGTGGCCTGCCACAAATGCAGCTCCGGCGCGTCGCTCTGGTGCTTCTGCGCGAGCGCGAGCTCGTGCTCGGCATCCTGCGGCCGCAACATCGCCTTCATGCGGTGGATCTCGGCGTCTTCGAGCGTGCGCACCACCGGCGCGCTGGGCTCGGGGCCCCCGGCATTTTCGGCGATCACCCACTTGAGCGTCTTGCCGACGGCGACGTCCTCGAGGTGCTTGCGATCGGCCTCCGCGATCTTCGGCAGTGGCCCGTACTCCTCCACGAGCACGTCCCGCCAGGCGCGTCCGCGCGCCAGAGCGAGCAGGAAGCGGCGGAACCGATCGACGTGATCGGGCGCGCCGTTTGCGAGGTAGTGCACCAACGCCCACGCGGTCAGATAGAGCTGGTCGATCGTTCCGTTGCCCTTACCGGTGAAGAGCACATCGAACGGCACGAGCTCCACCGTATTGCCGCTCACCTGCAGCGTGCGCAGGAGCCGCGTCGTCTGCAGCCCGAGCACGTGCCTTCCGTCAACGGCGCGGCCGATGCGCGAGAAGTATTCGGCGAGCCCCTCGTTGAGCCAGCTCGGCACTTCGCCGATGCGTTGCGAAACGAGGCGGTGGGTCAGCTCGTGGCGGAACGCCTCCGCCGGATACGCGTCCGCCGCCAGGACGATCCAGGACTCTGTGCGGTCCTAGGCGATCATCGTCCGACCCAGCTCGGAGGACCGCATCGCGCGGTCATAATCGAAGAGCACCCGGTCGTATTCCCACTTCTCCGCGAACATCACGAGCGTCGTATCGCCGATTTCACCGCCACTGTTGGGCAGGAGGAAGTCGGTGATCGCAGCGAACGGCCGCACCGCGCTCTCGACTTCCCGCGCGAACTCCTCCGCCGTCGCCACGGGAAGGTCGGTTCGCAGGCGGACGTGATCGGTCTTGACCTCGGTCCAGACCGGGCCGCCGTCGTGCGGGCACGCCATCTGAAAATGGGCGCATCCACTGACGAGCAGCGCCGCGACGACCCACGCGGACTGTGGAAGGATCACTGCGACATCTTACCGCAGTTGCGTTTTACAGGAGGTTCATCTGCGGCGCGGTGACCAGATCGAGGAACTCCTGCCGTGTCGCCGGATTCTCGCGGAACACGCCGCGCACCGCCGACGTCACCACGCGTGCCTCGTGCGCCTCGATCCCGCGCGCCGCCATGCACAGGTGCAGCCCCTCGACGTAGGCCGCCGATCCGCGCGTCTCCATGCGCTCGTGGAGTAGCGCCGCCAGCTCCTGCGTCAGATCCTCCTGCAACACCGGCCGATGCGCGAGCAGATGCACCATGCGCGACAGCTTCGAGATCCCGAGCACGCGCTCGCCCGGCAAGTAGGCCACCGAGATGCGGTAGATGACCGGCAGCAGATGATGCGGGCACATCCCGAAGCTGATGTTGTGCTTCGAGATGACCATCTCGTCGTACTGCGCGGGGAAGGTGCGGTTCAACATCTCGTCGATCTGCGCCTTGATCTCGTCGGTCGGCTTGACCAGCTCCATCATCGCCTTGGCCGCGCGCGCCGCCGTCTCGTCGAAGTTGGCGTCGGTCTTCACCGGATAGCCGAGATCGTCGAACGCCTCGAGGATCATGTCGTACGCCGCCTTCAGCTTCGCCGCGGCCGCTTCACGCTTGCTCATGTCTTCTCCTGCCATTGCCGGTTCAAGATCTGCCGCGTCCACGCCGCGACGCCCACGTCGATGTCGCCGTCGTCGAGCCGCGCGCGCGCGAGCCATCGCGCCGCGTCGTACCCATCGAGCGCGAGCCGTCCGCGCCCGCGCGCGGCGTAGACGTGAAAATGCATGCGTCGATGTGTGAGCACGTGCTCGAACCGGCCGATCGATTGGATGTTCGTGACCCTCAGCCCGGTACAATCCTTCGCCACCCGCGCCGCCGCCTCGTCGTCGATGTGACGCTCGGCGCGCCAGGGCGGCTCCCACAGCCCGCCCCACAGCCCCGACGGCGGCCGCCGCACCAGCAAGAGCTTGTCGTCTCGCTCGACGAGCACCGCCACCGCGTCGACCGCGCGCGGCGGCTTCTTCGTCTTCGCCGCCGGATATTTTTCGACGGCGTCGGCCGCCCGCGCGCGACACGGCTCGACCAGCGGGCAACGCGAGCAGCCCGGCGCCGCCGGCGTGCACACCATCGCGCCGAGCTCCATCATCGCCTGATTGAAGTCGCCCGCGCGCACGCCGCCGTCGCCCTGCACGAGCTCGCCGGCGCGCGCCCAGACCTGCTTCTTCAGCGCCGGATCATCCGCGGCGCCCGCGAGCGCATCGACTCGCGCCAGCACGCGCACCACGTTGCCGTCGACGATCGGCGCCGCCTCGCCGAACGCGATGCTCGCGATCGCCCCCGCCGTGTACGCGCCCACGCCCTTCAGGGCCTGCAGCCCCTCCGCCGTCGACGGAAACCGGCCGCCGTACGTGGCCACCACGTCACGCGCCGCCGCGTGCAGGTTGCGCGCGCGCGCGTAATAGCCGAGCCCGGCCCAATGCGTGAGCACGTCGTCGAGCGGGGCCTCCGCCAGCGCGCCCACCGTCGGGAAGCGCCCCATCCAGCGCACGAAGTACGGCGTCACCGTCTCCACGCGCGTCTGCTGCAGCATGATCTCCGAGACCCACACCGCGTACGGATCCTTCGTCCGCCGCCACGGCATGTCGCGATGCCCGCGCGCGAACCACGCCACCAGCGCGCGCCGGATCTCCAGATCGCGCGTGCTCGCCCGCGACGTGCTCACTCGAGGAACGTCCGCTCCGACGGCGCCGGACAGCGTCGCACGTCGTCGCGCGATTCCCGGCCGCGTCCGTCCGCCTTCAGCATCCAACAGTCGCCGAGCGTGGAGCAGTAGCAGATCTCGACGCCGATGTGCAGGCGTCCTTCGTTGAACAATGCGGTCGGGCTGCCTGGTGTGCCGCTGCCGCGCAGCGGCGCGCCTGCGTCGTCGTTCACCTTGAGCGCGATTACCGTCTCGTTCGGCGCCAAGATGAGCGAGCCGATGTCGTTCTCCACGAACGGATGCTTTCCCGGCCCCATCAGCTTGGACAGCACCTCGGTCCATCGCCTCATCGGCTGCCCGTCGACGCTCACCGCGACGTGCTTGATGATCGCGGGCCCGACCCCTTTGTTGTCGACGCCCACCATCAGCTGCGGCGTATTCGACGTGCCGAACTGCAGAATCGGGATCACCTGCGCGCGCACCTGCTGCCGCTGGACGTACGCGGTGTACGCTGACACCACCAGCGCGAGCACGCCGATGAACGTCGCCACCGCAGCCTCGTATCGCCCATTCACGCCAGGCATCGTAGCAAAAAAAGAGGGCGGCCCATCGCTGGACCGCCCTCTCGCTGTTTCCGAAGCGAAGGCTACGACGACCTTTGCGGCTTAGTAGTCGCCGCCGAAGTCCTCGCCGCCCGGCGCGCCGCCACCGGCCCCGCCCTTGTCCTTCTTCTTCGGCCGCTCCGCGATGAGCGCCTCGGTCGTCAGCATCATCGACGACACCGACGCCGCGTGCTGCAACGCCGCGCGCACGACCTTGGTCGGATCGATGACGCCCGCCTTGACGAGGTCCTCGAACTCGCCCGTCGCCGCGTTGAAGCCGAACGAGCCCTTGCCTTCTTTGACCTTGTTGACCACCACCGAGCCCTCGAGGCCGCCGTTCTGCGCGATCTGACGCAGCGGCTCCTCGATCGAGCGCCGGATGATGTTCACGCCGTACTGCCGCTCGTCCGAGACCTTGAGCTTGTCGAGCGCCGCCACCGCGCGGAGCAGCGCCACGCCGCCGCCCGGCACGATGCCCTCTTCGACCGCCGCGCGCGTCGCGTGCAGCGCGTCCTCGACGCGAGCCTTCTTCTCCTTCATCTCGGTCTCGGTGGCCGCGCCGACCTTGATGACCGCGACGCCGCCGACGAGCTTCGCCAGCCGCTCCTGCAGCTTCTCGCGATCGTAGTCGCTCGTGGTCTCCTCGACCTGCGCGCGAATCTGCTTCACGCGCGCCTCGATGTCGGCCTTCTTGCCCGCGCCCTCGACGATGGTCGTGTTGTCCTTGTCGATGGTGATGCGCTTGGCGCGCCCGAGGTCCTTCAGCGTCACGTTCTCGAGCTTGAGCCCGAGGTCTTCCGTGATCGCCTGGCCGCCCGTCAGCTTGGCGATGTCGGTCAGCATCTCCTTGCGGCGATCGCCGAAGCCCGGCGCCTTCACCGCCGCCACGTGCAGCGTGCCGCGCAGCTTGTTGACGACCAGCGTCGCCAGCGCCTCGCCGTCGACGTCCTCGGCGATGATCACCAGCTGTCCGCCCGTCTTCGCCACCTGCTCCAGCACGGGCAACAGATCCTTCATGCTCGAGATCTTCTTCTCGTGGATGAGGATGAGCGCGTTCTCCATGACCGCTTCCATGCGCTCGGCATCGGTCACGAAGTACGGCGACAGGTAGCCCCGGTCGAACTGCATGCCCTCGACCACGTCGAGCGTCGTCTCCATCGACTTGGCTTCCTCGACGGTGATGACGCCTTCCTTGCCCACCTTCTCCATCGCCTCGGCGATCATGTTGCCGATCGTCTCGTCGCCGTTGGCCGAGATGGTGCCGACCTGCGCGATCTCGGTCTTGCCCTTGGTCGGCTTCGACATCTCCTTGAGCGAGCCGATGATCGACTCGACCGCCTGGTCGATGCCGCGCTTGATCTCCATCGGGTTCGCGCCCGCCGCGACGAGCTTCGAGCCCTCGGTGTAGATCGCCTGCGCCAGCACCGTCGCCGTCGTGGTGCCGTCACCGGCGACGTCCGAGGTCTTGGACGCGACTTCCTTCACCATCTGCGCGCCCATGTTCTGAAACCTGTCCTCGAGCTCGATCTCCTTGGCGACGGTCACGCCGTCCTTCGTCACCGTCGGAGCGCCCCACGACTTTTCGATCACGACGTTGCGCCCGCGCGGCCCGAGCGTCACCTTGACCGCGTTGGCCAGGGTGTTGAGCCCGTGCGCGATCTGCGCCCGTGCCTTGACGTCGAACAGAATTTCCTTGGCAGCCATGATGTCTCCTTACTTCTCGATCACGGCGAGGATGTCGTCCTCGCGCAGGATGATGTGGTCCTCACCGTTGACCTTCACTTCCGAGCCCGTGTACTTGCCGATGAGGATCTTGTCGCCCTTCTTGACGTCGAGCGGACGGAGCTTGCCGTCTTCCTGAACCTTGCCGTTGCCCACCGCGATCACTTCCGCCTCGAGCGGCTTCTCCTTCGCGGTGTCGGGGATGAATAGACCGCCGGCCGTCTTCTCTTCTTCCTGAAGACGCTTGGCCAGAATGCGATCGTGAAGCGGACGAATCGTCATGGTTCTCTCCTTACGCAGCCTTATTGGGATTCTTCGAAGACGAATAGAGGTCCTTGTACCAACCGCCGCCCTTGAGCTGGAACGACGTCGCCGAGATCAGCCGCTCGAGCGCCTCCGCTTTGCATGCGGGGCACTCTTTGAGCGGCGCGTCCTTGATGCTCTGGAACGCCTCCATCTCGTGCTGGCAGGATTGGCAGCGATACTCGTAGGTCGGCATCTCGCGTTCCTCTCGCGAGGCGCCAAGATAGCCACTGGCGGAGGATTGTCAATCCCCGCAGGCGAGTGCTAAAAAACGCGAAATTATCCTGTGATTACAGAGAGTATTCGGCCGAGCACGTGCCCAGCGGACCGGCCCCATCGCTGACGCCCGAGGTCCAGCCCGACGCCGTGCACTGATACCAGGTGCTGTCGGAGCGCGACTGCACGCAGCTGCGCGGCGGCACCGCCTTGCCGAGCGTCGCCGACTGGCACCACGCGTACGAGGTCGTGCACGAGTGCTGGCCGGCGACCCACGCGCCGCTCTCGCAGGTGTACCAAATGTCGTCGGACTGCGACTGCACGCAGGTGCCGGCGGGCACCGTCTCGTCGAGCGTCGCCGACGAGCAGGTCATCGGCGGCGTGCCGCCGCCGGTGCCGCCGCCGCCGCCGGTTCCGCCACCGCCGCCGGTTCCGCCGCCGCTGCCCGTGCCGCCGCCGCCCGTCGACGGCGTGCACACTCCGAGCGGCGTCGACTTCGACACCAGCGTCACGTGGATCGGAAACCGATCGCTCCATCCCGCCGACTGCGTGCCGAACAGATGCTCCGACACCAGCGGCGACGCGTCGATGATCGGCTTGCCGGCCGCGTTCTCGACGCAGACGTCGGGCCCGTAGTCGTCGGTCTCGGCGACGACGCACTTGCCGTTCGCCTCGATCTGGATGTGCGCGCCGCAGCCGTACCGCTGCCGCGACGCCGCGTAGTACCAGCTGCCGTGCAGCGTCTTCTCGCCGCACGACATGAGCCCGTCGTCCGACGGCGTGAACCCGAAGCTCGTCAGATAATAGTCGCCGCTCGCCGGCACAGTGGACGCCGCCGTCCCGTGGCAGCCGCTCAACCCCTCCTGGGTCTGCGAGACCGAGACGCCGCCGTCGATCTCGCCGCCGCATCCGCTCGCCACCAACGCGATCGCCACCACAAGGCCGCGGAGATTTCGCATGCGGGCCCGCGTTTGCACGCGGTGGGCCTATGTGGGAGGCCCGTCATTTCCGATGGTTGGACCATCCGAAGATGGGGATTTCCACCCCGATGCTGCTGACAGTCCGTTGCGCACGTGCTACAGCCGACGCCATGGGTCGTCCGCCCCTGTCCGACTACGAAAAGTACATCCGCACCGAAGAGCTGTTGGCGTTGCAGAAGAGCGCCGAGACGCTCAGCTGCCACGACGAGCTGCAGTTCCAGATCGTGCACCAGGTCGCCGAGCTGTGGATGAAGCTCATCGAGCACGAGATCCTGTTCGCCGCGTCGAAGCTGCAGGAGGGCGCGGTGCCACGCGCGATGCGCGCGATGGCGCGCGTGCACGGCATTCAAGCGCTGCTGCTCGAGCAGCTGTCGGTGCTCGACACGATGGCGCCGCGCGACTACATGACCATTCGCAACGCGCTCGGGCGCGGCTCGGGGCAGGAGTCGCCCGGCTTCCGTCGCATGCTCAAGCTGCCCGAGGAGATCTGGCCCGCGTTCGAGGCGCTGCTCGCGTCGCGCGGCGTGACGCTGCGGCAGATCTACGAGCACCCCGACGAGCAGCCCGAGCTGTTCAACGTGGCCGAGGCGCTCGTCGACTACGATCAGAACCTGCAGTCGTGGCGCATGCGCCACCTCTTGATCGTGTACCGGCAGATCGGCGTGGGCACGCCGTCGCTCAAGGGCAAGCCGTCGGACCTGCTCGTCGAAGGCATGCAGCATCGCTTCTTCGAGGCGCTGTGGCGCGTGCGCGACGAGCTGTTCGCAGAGTGGACACGCACGCATCCCTATGGCGCCGACAAGGGCTACCACGGCTGAAACCCCCGCTTGCTCGCGGATCGCATGCGTGTTAGCGATCGCGCTGTCATGACCGACGAGCTGCTGCGTTGGCGCGCCGAGTTTCCGGCGCTCGAGCGTTCGGTCTACATGGTGTCGCACTCGCTCGGCGCGATGCCGCGCCGCGCGTACGATTATTTGCGACAGTATGCGGACCTCTGGGTGAACAAGGGCATCAACGCCTGGGAGGATTGGCTGCCCGAGGTCGATCGCGCGGCCGAGCGCATCGGGCGCATCATCAACGCGCCGCCGGGCTCGATGGTGATGGCGACCAACGTGTCGCAGATCCAGTCGCTGGTGGCGAGCTGCCTCGACTACAAAAAAGAGCGCAACAAGGTCGTCTTCACGGCGCTCAATTTTCCGACGGTGAGCTACGTGTGGCACGAGGAGCGGCTGCGCGGCGCCGAGGTCGTCGTCGTCCCCGGCGGCGACGGCGTGCACGCGCCGATGGCGCAGCTCCTCGAGGCCATCGACGAGCGCACGCTGATCGTGCCGATCTCGCACGTGCTCTTCCGCTCGGCGGCGATCAAGGACGTCGCCGCCGTGGTCGCGCGCGCCAAGTCGGTCGGCGCGATGGTGCTGCTCGACTGCTATCAGTCGACCGGCACGGTGCCCGTCGACGTGACGGCGCTCGGCGTGGACTTCGCGTGCGGCGGCTCGGTCAAGTGGCTGTGCGGCGGACCGGGCGCGGCGTATCTGTACGTGCGGCCCGATCGCATCGCGCAATTCCGCCCGCGCAACACCGGCTGGTTCGGCCACGAGAAGCCGTTCGCCTTCACCATGCCCGACCAGCAGTACGCGTCGGGCGTGTGGCGCTTCATGGCGGGCACGCCCGCTGTCGCCGCGCTCTATCAGGCGCGCGCCGGCGCCGAGATCGTCGGGGAGATCGGCGTCGCCCAGATCCGCGCGAAGTCGCTGCGTCAGACGGCGAACGTGATCGCGCGCTGCGATCGCGCCGGCTGGCGCGTCAACACGCCGCGCGCCGACGCCGAGCGCGGCGGATCGGTCTGCTTCGACTTCGACGGCTCGGACCGCGTGGCCAAGGCGCTCAACGCCACCGGCTTTTTGTGCGACTGGCGCCCGCAGTCGGGCATCCGCATGTCGCCGCACTTCTACACCACCGACGAGGAGGTCGAGCGCTTCCTCGACGAGGTCGAGCGGCTGAAGGGCAAGGGAGCGCAATGAGCACGACTCCGATCAACCCGCGCGAGCTGGCCAGCCCGCGCGGTTACAACAACGGCATGCTGGCGACGCCGGGGCGCATGCTCGCCATCGCCGGACAGATCGCGTGCGACGCCGAGGGCAAGCTGGTGTCGAGCGACTTCGTGCAGCAGTTCAATCGCTCGCTCGCCAACGTCGTCGCCGTGCTCCACGAGGCGGGCGGGGTGCCGTCGGATCTCATCACGCTGCGCATCTACGTCACCGACAAGACGCTGTACGTCGCGCGCACCAAGGAGATCGGCGCCGTCTATCGCGAGCTCATGGGCTCGTACTATCCGGCGATGGCGCTCCTGCAGGTTGCGGATCTGCTGGAGCCGGGCGCGCTCGTCGAGATCGAGGGGCTCGCGGTCATCAGCTCGGGCTCGCAAGAATGACCGCGCCGGTGCGCCGTTGATCTCGCCCAAGTCCTTTCGTTACGAAGTCGGCGCCGACGGCGTCGCCACGCTCACGCTCGATCGTCCCGACACGCTCAACTCGCTCACCTTCGAGGTCTACGCCGAGCTGCGCGACACGTTCCGCGCGCTCGAGCACGAGAGCGACGTGAAGACGGTGGTGATCACCGGCGCCGGGCGCGGCTTCTGCTCGGGCGGCAGCGTGCACGAGATCATCGGCCCGCTGTTCGAGATGACGCCCGCCGAGCGCATGGGCTTCACGCGCATGACCGGCGCGCTCATCGGCGCCATCCGCCAGCTGCGCAAGCCGGTGGTCGCCGCGATCAACGGCGTGGCCGCCGGCGCGGGCGCGGTGGTCGCGCTCGCTTGCGACTTCCGCGTGATGTCGGAGAAGGCGAAGATCGCCTTCCTGTTCGTGAAGGTCGGGCTCGCCGGCGCCGACATGGGCGCGGCCTGGCTGTTGCCGCAGGTGATCGGCCTCGGGCGCGCGACCGAGTTGCTCATGCTCGGCGAGCCGCTCGTCGCCGCCGACGCGCACAAAATTGGTTTGGCCAATTCGGTCGTCGCGCCCGACGCGGTGTTGCCGACGGCGCGCGCGCTCGCGCTCAAGCTGGCGCAGGGCCCGCTGTTCGCGCTCGGCATGACCAAGGAGATGCTGAGCCGCGAGCCCCGCATGGCGCTCGAGGAGGCGCTCGAGGCCGAGGCGCAGGCGCAGCAGATCTGCATGGCCACGCGTGACTTCCGCGAGGCGTACGAGGCGTTCGTCGCCAAGCGCGAGCCGAAGTTCGAGGGCCGCTGATGGCGCGCCCGATGGTGGTGCGCGGGTGATCGGCTTCCTCGAGGAGCGCCACATCGCGCTGCGCTACCGCGCGCAAGCGTGGGTCGACGCCGCCGATCTCGAGAGCGATCACGATGCCCGCCGCGTAGTCGATCGGCTGGCGCGCCACGAGCTCTTGAAGGCGTGCGTGCCGTCGGCGCACGGCGGTCTGCGCGAGCGCGTCGAGCTGCGCGATCTGTGTGTCTTGCGCGCGGTGCTCGGCTATCGCTCGTCGTTCGCCGACACCATGTTCGCCATGCAGGGCCTCGGCAGCTATCCGGTGACGCTCGCCGGCAACGACGAGCAGCGGCGCGCGCTCCTGCCGCGCGTCGCCGACGGCAGCGCCGTCTGCGCCTTCGCCATCACCGAGCCCGAGGCCGGCAGCGACGTCAGCGCGATCACCACGTGCGCGCGCCGCGAAGGCGACAGCTACGTCATCGACGGCACCAAGTGCTTCATCTCCAACGCCGGCGTCGCCGACTCGTACGTGCTGTTCGCCCGCACCTCCGACGATCGCCACCACGGGCTCAGCGCCTTCTTGCTCGACGGCAACGCCAATGGTTTGACCATTCAGCCCACCGAGCTGATCGCGCCGCATCCCATCGGCACCATGAGCCTGGCCGGCGTGCGCGTGCCCGCCTCGGCGCGGCTCGCCGATGAAGGCGCGGGCTTCTCGCTCGCCATGGCCACGCTCGACTTCTTCCGCACCTCGGTCGGCGCCGCTGCGCTCGGCATGGCCGCCCGCGCCCTCGACGAGGCGCGCGCCCGCGTGCGCACCCGCCGGCAGTTCGGCAAGGCGCTCGCCGACTTTCAGGCCACGCAGATGGCGCTCGCCGACATGGCCGTCGACGTCGCCGCCGCGCGCCTGCTCGTCTTCTCGGCCGCGCATCGCATCGACACCAGCGACGGTCCCGGCACCGTCGACGCCGCCATGGCCAAGCTCTACGCGACCGAAGCCGCGCAGCGCGTGATCGATCGCGCCGTGCAGCTCTTCGGTGGCCAGGGCGTCGTCTCCGGCTGCATCGTCGAGCGCCTCTACCGCGAGATCCGCGCGCTGCGCATCTACGAGGGCACGAGCGAGATCCAGAAGCTCGTCATCGGCAAAGCGCTGCTCAAGGCTTAGATTGGTTTAGCCAATGCCGCACTACGAGAGACACGTCTTCGTCTGTACCAACCGTCGCGATCCCGGAAATCCGAAGGGCGACTGCGCGTCCAAGGGCTCGGAGGCGATCCGCGAGGCCTTCAAGAAGGGGCTGCACGAGCGCGGGCTCAAGGGCCGCATGCGCGCCAACGCCGCCGGCTGCCTCGATCAGTGCGCCTACGGCCCGACGGTGGTCGTCTATCCCGAGCAGGTCTGGTACACGGTGCCGACGCCCGCCGACGCCGAGGAGATCATCGACAAGCACCTCGTCGGCGGCGTCCCGGTCGAGCGCCTGCTCATGCGCACGAAAGCGGACGCGAAGAAGGAATCCGACAAGTAGAATTGGTTTGACCAATGTGGACCCCGCCCGAACGGATCAAGCACGCGCTCCCCGAGGTGCGCTGGCCTTCGGCGGAGGAGGCGGCACGCTCGCGCTGGTTCAGCCCGGTGCGCATCGGTCCCCTCGAGGCGCGCCAGCGCACCTGGGTGCCGGCGATGGTCCCCTGGCGCGCCACCGAGGACGGCGAGGTCACGCCCGAGGTGCTCGACTGGTACGGCCGCTTCGCCGACGGGCGGCCCGGGGTCATCGTCGTCGAAGCGACCGGCATCCGTGACGTGCCGTCGGGCCCGCTCCTGCGCGTCGGCCACGATCGCTTCGTCGAGGGGCTGAAGCGCCTCGTCGACGTGGTCAAGCAGCGCTCGCGCGGCGAGACGCTCTTGTTCCTGCAGGCCATCGACTTTCTGCGCATCACGCGCCGTCCCCCGCGCGAGAAATACTTCAGCCGCTACCTCCTTCTCGGCGAGACCCATCGCGAGGCGCTCGCCCGCATGCGCGACGACGAGCGCTGGCTCACCGCGCCCGACGACGACGTGCGGGCCGCGCTCGCCGCGCTCGACGACAGCGAGCTGGCCGCGGTGCTCGACGCGCGCGAGCTCGAGTCGCTCGAGCACGGCTACCGCGAGCGCGTGACCGATCTGCATCTGCCGCACATCCGCGAGCTGCCGCGGGTCCTGCCCGAGCTGTTCGCCGCCGCCGCCGCGCGCGCGTTCAGCGCCGGCTTCGACGGCGTCGAGCTGCACTACGCCCACGCCTACACGATGGCGTCGTTCCTCTCGGCCAAGAACACGCGCGACGACGGCTACGGCGGCTCGCGCGAGGCGCGCATCCGTCTGCCGCTCGAGGTCATCGCCGCCGTCCGCGCGCGCGTGGGCAACCGCTGCGTCGGCGCGCGCTTCCTCGGCGACGAGGTCATCGAAGGCGGCTCCCGCGTCGACGACGCCATCTATTTTGCCGTCGAGTTCGCGCGCGCCGGCCTCGACTACCTGTCGCTGTCGAAGGGCGGCAAGTTCGACGACGCTGCGCAGCCCAAGGTCGGCGAAGCCGCCTACCCCTACACCGGCCAGAGCGGCTACGAGTGCATGCCGAGCTATATCTCCGACGAGCGCGGCCCGTTCGGCCGCCAGGTTCCGCTCGTCGCCGCCGTACGCAACGCCGTGCGCGCCGCGGGGCTCGACACGCCCACCGTCGTCGCTGGCGGCATCTACGGCTTCGATCAGGCCGAAGCGATCCTCGCCGCCGGCGAGGCCGACATCGTCGCCGCCGCACGCCAGTCGCTCGCCGATCCCGACTGGTTTCTCAAGATGCGCCTCGGCCGCGGCGGGGAGGTTCGCCGCTGCGAGTTCACCAACTACTGCGAGGCGCTCGATCAGCGCCACAAGCAGGTGACCTGCAAGCTGTGGGATCGCGTTGCGCTCGACGAGCCCGACGTGCGACTGGATCCCGCGGGGCGCCGCCGGCTGACGGCGCCGAAATGGTCAAACCAATAGACGGAATGGTCAAACCAATGTTCACGCCGCCGAGCTTCCCCGAGCGCTTCAACATGGCCCACTACTTCCTCGACGCGCGCATCGAGGAGGGGCGCGGCGATCACATCGCCGTCGTCGACGACAACGGCCGCTACACCTATCGCCAGGTACAGGCGATGGCCAACCAGGTGGGCAACGCGCTCTCGGCGATGGGCGTGGGCGTCGAGGATCGCGTGCTCATCGCGCTCTTCGACGGCGTGGAGTTCGCGGCCACGTTCTTCGGCGTCCTCAAGATCGGCGCCGTCGTGACCATGGTGAACCCCGAGCTTCCCGACGGCGACTACGAGCATTACCTCGGCTACACGCGCGCCCGGGCGCTCGTCGGCGATGCGACGCTCACCGCGCGCATCGTGCCGCTCATCGAGAGCTCCAAGCTGCTCCGCGGCGTCATCAGCGCCGGCGCCGGCGGCAACTGGAGCGAGACGGTCGGGCGCGCGTCGCCGTCGCTCGTCAACTGCGACACGTCGAAGGACGATCCGTCGGCGTGGTTGTTCACGTCGGGCACCTCGGGCAAGCCGAAGGGCGCGGTGCACCTGCACCACGACTTTCCGTTCAACACCGAGTGCTACGCGAAGCAGGTGTTGCAGATGCGTCCCGACGACGTGACCATCGGCGTGCCCAAGCTCTTCTTCGGCTACGCGACCGGCACGAACCTGATGTTTCCCTTCGCCGCCGGTGCCACGACCGTGCTCTTCCGCGAGCGCGCCACGCCGGAGAAGCTGTTCGATCTCTGCGCGCGCGAAAAAGCGACGGTGCTGACGAGCGTGCCGACCATGATCAACAAGATGGTCCAGGCCGCGGGCGCGCCGCGCTCGCTCGCGCCGATGCGCGCCTGCATCTCGGCCGGCGAGGCGCTGCCGCCCGAGCTCTACCACCGCTGGAAGGAGACCTTCGGCGTCGAGATCCTCGACGGCATCGGCTCCGCCGAGCTGTTTCACATCTACATCTCGAACCGCGTCGGCGAAGTGCGCCCCGGCTCGCTCGGCCGCCTCGTGCCCGGCTACGAAGCCAAGGTCGTCGGCGCCGACGGCAGCCCCGTCCCCGACGGCGAGATCGGCACCTTGTGGGTCAAGGGCGACTCGGCCGCCATCTGCTACTGGCAAGCGCACGAGAAGTCGAAGGAGGTGCTGCGCGGTGATTGGGTCGTCTCCGGCGATCTGTTCCGCCGCGACGCCGACGGCTTCTTCTATTACGCGGGCCGCGCCGACGACATGCTCAAGGTCGGCGGCATCTGGGTCTCGCCGATGGAGGTCGAGTCGTGCCTCCTGCGCCACGCCAACGTGCTCGAAGCCGCCGTCATCGGCTACGAAGACGACGATGGCCTCGTCAAGGCGCTCGCCTATGTCGTCCTGAAAGACGCCGCGCCGTCGGACGAGCTGGCGCGCGCGATCATCGAGCACTGCAAGATCGAGCTCGTGCACTACAAGGCGCCGCGCCGCGTCCAGTTCGTCGACGCGCTGCCGCGCAGCGATCGCGGCAAGATCCTGCGCCGCGAGCTGCGGTCGTGAGGCGCTTGGGCGAGCTGACCTGGCGCGAGGCCGAGGCGCTCAAGGCCCGCCATCCGATCGTGCTCCTGCCGATCGGCTCGACCGAAGCGCACGGCCCGCACCTGCCGCTCGCCACCGATGCCATCCTCTCGGACGAGCTGGCCGCGCGCGCCGCCGCCGCGCTCGACGCCGCCGGCTACGCGACGCTGATCGCGCCGACGGTGTCGTACGCCATCACGCACTACGCGTCGGAGTTCGCGGGCACCATCTCGATCGCGCCCGAGACGGCGACCGCGCTCGTCGCCGACGTGTGCGCTGCATTGGTCGCGCAAGGATTCACGCGCGTCTGCCTGGTCAACAGCCACCTCGAGCCGGCACACGTCGCGTCACTCAAGGAAGCCTGCGCGCGCGCGCAGGCGCGCACCGGCGTCACCGTCGTCTTCGCCGATCAGCTCGAGCGCCGCTGGGCGCGCACGCTCACCGACGAGTTCAAACGCGGCGCCTGCCACGCCGGCAGCTACGAGACGTCGCTCGTGCTCGCGGCGCGGCCCGAGCTCGTGCACGACGACGTACGCCGCGGATTAATGGTCAAACCAATCGATCTCGCGCGCGCGATGCGTGAGGGCAAGCGGACGTTCGGGGAAGCCGGCGCGCCGGAGGCGTACTTCGGAGATCCCGCCGCGGCCTCCGTCGAGGAGGGCAACGACATCTACGCGCGGCTGGTGACGATGGTCGTCGAAGAAGCGCGCGCGGCCTGGCCGACGCCGTAGCCCGCGCGCTCTTCGAGATCGCGTCGGTCGCGATTGCGGCCGCGGCTACTGGTGCGCGGTCGACGACGAGGCGCCGGGCGCCGTCGCCACCTGCACCGGCTGCGGCTTCATCGTCTGCGTCACCGCGCGGCGATGCCAGTGCGGCACGTGAAACTGCCACGCCTTGCCGTCGAACTCGTAGCGCGCGCGCACGTACTCGTAGTCGGGCTTGCCCTGCACCCAACGGCCGTCGCGCCACACGTGCTGGCCGCCGATGTAATCCCAGTAGCCCGCCACCCAGATGTGACCCGGGCCCGGGCACGGCATCTTCTCTTCCGGCTTCGGATCGGGCGGCGCGTTCGGCACCTCGATGACGAGCTGCTGCGACGTCGTCGACGTTTGCGTCGTAGTGCCGCTGACGGTGGCGCAGCCGAACGAGAAGAGCGAGAGCGACAGAGCGATGGAGCGCGTGATGTTCATGCGCGCAAACATGAGCACGCGACGTGCCACGATCGCGCGCAGCCGCTATCGCGCGCTTGCGTGCGATGGTCGAACAGGCGCTGTTGCAAAATGTCCCAGGTGGTGGCCTAAACTGTCGCCATCATTGGGAAACGGCTGTAGTGATCACTACGTTCGATACACCGAATGAGTCCTCATTCAGTGTCGGATGCGCGCCGCGATGTCAGCTGAAGTAGCGCGCCTCGTTGTCGAGCAGCCAGCGTCCGGCGCGCGTGGCGAGCGCCATGATCGTGATCTGCGGATTGACGCCGATCGGTCCGGGAAAGACGCTCGCATCGGCGATGAAGAGGCCGGGCACGTCCCAGCTCTCGCCGTGCGGATCGACGACCGAGGAGCGCTTGTCGACGCCCATGCGGCAGGTGCCCATCGCGTGCACGGTGAGGCACTCGACCTCCTCTTTCGGGATCGGATGCGCGAAGAGCGTGGCGATCTGATCGGGCGAGTCGAGCTCGGTCAGAAAGTCGAACGGCAGCAGCACGCGCCGCGCGCCCGAAGCGAACAGGATCTCGGAGGTGAGCGCGACGCCGCGGATCAGGTTGTGGAAGTCGCGATCGTTCACGTCGTAGCGCATCTTCGCTTCGCCGAAGAGATCGAGCGAAACGCGGCCGGTGCCGGTGTCCTCGACGAGACAACCGGCGGCGAGCATCTTGTCGTAGTCCTGCATCACCTCCCACGAGCGCGCGCCGAAGTAGGGAAACGACATGGCCAGCAGGCTCGGCGGGACCATCGACGTGGTGATCATGATGCCCTCGTCGAGGAACTCACGGATCTGGTTGCCCTGGATCGTGCCCTTCCAGGCGTGGATCGGACGGTCGTAGACGCCGACGACCTTGGCGTTGGGATGGCAGAGGAAGTTGCGGCCGACCTGGTCCGAGGAATTGGTCAAACCATTGCGCAGGAGCAGCGCCGGCGTCTGCACCGCGCCGCAGGCGAGCACGACGATCTTGGCGCGCACCGTCAGCTTCGGCCCGCGCGCGCCGCTCTCGGGGTGGCGGAAGCGGCCGACGATACCGGTGGCGCGGCGTCCGTCGGTGGTGACGCGCTCGACCTTGCAGCCGGAGAAGAGGCGGCCGCCGGCGGCGAGCAGGCGCGGCACGTAGGTGACGAGCACCGACTGCTTGGCGTCGGTGGGGCAGCCGAAGGCGCAGTTGTTGGCGCCGCAGCAGTGCTTCTGGCTGCGCATCGCCGGCACCCAGGCGTAGCCGAGCTTGTCGGCGCCCTGTTGCATGAGGCGCGCGTCTTCGCCGATCGATTCTGGATCTTGCGGGGCGACGTTGACGCGCTCTTCGACCTTGGTGAAGAACGGATCGAGCGCTTCGGGCGACAGATCGGCGAGGCCGTGCTCCCACTGCCAGCGCTTGAGCACCTTCTCGGGCGTTCGCCAGCTCATGGCGCCGTTGATCACCGTCGAGCCGCCGACGCAGCGCCCTTCGGAGAAGATGATGTTGGGGCGGCCGAGGATGGGCGCGGAGCCGGCGTTGCGGTAGAGCTTTTGGATCATCGCCGGCGCGTCGAGCTTGAAGTCCTTCGACGTGTAGTGGCCGCCTTCCTCGACGACGACGACGCTGCGGCCGCCCTCGGCGAGCTCGGCGGCGATGGCGCCGCCGCCGGCGCCGCTGCCCACGACCACCACGTCGGCGTCGACGGTGACGTCGCGCCCCGCGGCGGCGATCGCGTCAAATGTTTGCAGCATGACGCACCAGCCGCGCCGCGCTCACGTCGGCGACGTGGGACTCGACGGCATAGCCGAGCCGCGCGGTGACGCGCGCGTCGGAGTAGTAGCAGAGGAGGCATATGCCCTTGACCGCCTTGATGAGATCGCGCCGCAGCCGCCAGCGCGCGTGCACCCAGCCGTCGACGTAGCGGCGGCGGCGCGCCAGCGACATCGCCGAGAAGGGCACCAGCGACGGCGCGAGCAGGAAGGCGCCGAGCTCGAGCATCATGAGCCCCATGGGGAACAGGAGGCGCAACAGGCGCGGCATGTGGGGCACGAAGCTGTCGACGAACGCGACCACGTCGGCGCTCGGAAGCGTCGGCGCGTCGGGAGCGTCGGGCAGCACGACCTCGGCGAGCGCGCGCACGACGCGCCGCGACCATGCGCCGAGCGCCGGTCGCGTGGCGGATGGCGTCGAGGGCGACGGAGTAGGCGCGCTCACCGCTTCCTCCGTCGCGGGCGTCCCCGCTCCGCCGGCGGCGCGCCGCGGCTCAGCGAGAGGCGGCCGAGCTGCTGCAGCGGCTGCGGTGCCAGCTGCGACAGCACCACGCCGCTGCGCGCCTCCAGCAGCGAGTGCATCAGCGAGCGCGCGTGTGATTCGTCGCCAGAGACGATGGCGCGCACGATCTCGTCGAGCGACTCGACATACGCGCGGTCGACCTTCCACAGCTCGGGGTAGCGCTGGCCGAGCAGCGCGAAGATGCGCGCGAATGTGTTGAACACCCACGCCAGCACCGTGGCGCGCGAGGCGACTACCAACCGCCGGTAGAACTCGATGTCGGCTTCGACCGCTTCGACCGTGCCGCTCTCGACGGTGCCGAGCGTGCCGATGGCCGCGCGCAGCGACGCCAGATCGGCATCGCGCACATTGCCGACGGCGAAGCCGAGCGCGTGATCGATGAGCGCGTCGCGCAGGCGGAACAGGGTGTAGAGCGCCTCGAAGCGCTCGTCGATCGGCGTCTCCTCGGCGAGGAAGTGGGGCAGGAGGGTGACCTCGCCGACGGCGCGCCAGTCGAGCACCAACGTGCCGTCGCCCTGGCGCGCCCGCACCAGCTTCTCCGATTCGAGCGTGCGCAGCGCCTCGCGCAGCGTGTTGCGGTTGGTCCCCAGCTTGAGCGCCAGCTCGCGCTCGGGCGGCAGCCGTGCGCCTGGCTGATGGCGCCCGAGCAGGATCTCGCGGCGCAGCTTCTCGACGACCGACTCGCCGCGCGCCCGCCGCGCCGACGGCGGAAACTGGATTGGTTTAACCATTGTCAAAATTGGTTAAACCAATTCCAGGTGGCGGTCAATTGCGATCTTCACCTATGCTCCGTGCCGTGAATCACGCCGACGCGCCTGCGCCCGCGCTGTTCCGCGCTTTTCCGGCGCTCGCAGAGCACGTACCGTGGCTGCCGCTCGGCCGTTTTCCGACGCCGGTGACGCGGCTGGAGGGGCTGGTGTCGCCATCGGTCGAGCTGTGGGTCAAGCACGACGACGCGAGCGGCAACCTCTACGGCGGCAACAAGGTGCGCAAGCTCGAGTTCCTTCTCGGCGAGGCGCACGCGCGCGGCGCGCGCCGGCTGGTCACGCTCGGCGCCATCGGCTCGCACCACGTGCTGGCGACCGCGATCTACGGCCGCCAGGCCGGCTTCGCCGTCGACGCCGTCGTGTTTCCCCAACCCATCACCGAGCACGTCCGCGAGCAGATGCTCGCCGACGCGGCCGCGGGCGCCCGCCTGCACCCCGTGGGCGGTTACCTCGGTGTTCCCTGGCGCGTCCTCGAGCGGCGCCGCGGCAACGACGCCATCTGGATCGCGTCGGGCGGCTCGTCGCCGATCGGCTCGCTCGGCTACGTCTCTGCGGCGATCGAGCTGCTGGAACAGATCGCACGCGGCGACCTGCCCCGGCCCGACGTCATCTACGTCGCGCTCGGCTCGTGCGGCACCGTAGCCGGCCTGCTCGTCGGGCTCGCGGGCACGCCCGAGCTGCCGCGCCTCGACGCGCGCGTGGTGGGCGTGCGCGTCGTCGATCGCCTGGTGTCGAACGAGCGCGTGACGCGGCGCCTGGGCGCGCGCACGGCCGCGCTGCTCGCGGCGCGCGGCGAACATTGGTTTGACCATTTCCGCCCGCCGCCGTTCGTGGTCGAGCATCGCTGCTTCGGCGGCGCCTACGGTCGCGCGACTCCCGAGTCCGATGCCGCGGTGGCGCGCGCCGCCGCCGTCGGCATGACGTTGGAGCCGACCTATACCGGCAAGGCAATGGCGGCGCTGCTCGCCGACGCCGACGCCGGCGCGCTCGACGGACGCCGCGTGCTCTTCGTGAACACCTACAGCTCGGCCGATCTGGCGCCGCTGCTGGCCGGTGGGCCGGGCGTTGCCGCGCTGCCGCGCGCGCTGCAACGGCACTTCGACGGTGGCGCCACCGCCGGCAAACATTAAGATGGGCGCATGCGCTTCGGCGATCTGACGCTCACGCTGGTCAACGGCGGCAACTTCCGTCTCGACGGTGGCGCCATGCACGGCGTGGTGCCCAAGACCATCTGGAACCGGCTCGTCTCCTGCGACGAGCACAACCGCGTCGAGTACGCCACCAACTGCCTGCTCGTCGAAGGGCAGGGGCGGCGCACGCTCGTCGAGACCGGCAACGGCGACAAGTTCCCCGCGCGCGAACGCGAGATCTACGGCATCGATCACGACCTCAGTGTCGAGAAGAACCTGCGCGCGATCGGCGTCGAGCCCGAGGCGATCGACTTCGTGGTGATGACCCACCTGCACTTCGATCACTCGGGCGGCGCCACCAAGCGCGCGGCGAGCGGCGCGGTCGAGCCGGTGTTCAAGCGCGCACGCCACGTCATTCAGCGCGGCGAGTACGAAGACGCCCTCCATCCGCACGAGCGCAACCGCGCCAGCTACCTCGCCGAGAACTTCGGTCCGCTCGCCGACGCGCAGCTCCTCCAGCTCGTCGACGGCGAGCACGAATTCGCGCCCGGCGTGCGCGTGATCCCGACGCCGGGCCACACCGCGCATCATCAGTCGGTGCTGATCGACGACGGCCAGGGCCACAAGGCGCTGTTTCTCGGCGACGTCGTGCCGACCTCGTTGCACGTCAAGCTGCCGTGGATCATGGGCTACGACCTCGACATCGTCGGCACGCTCGAGACCAAGCGGCGCATCCTCGGCCGCGCCATCGAGGAGCGCTGGTTGGTGATCTTCGGCCACGACCTCGAGCTGTCGGCCGCCTACCTCGGCTACGACGCCAAGGGCAACGTCACCGTCGCCGAGCGCGCGCCGATCGCCTGATCCGCGTTCCGCGCGCCTGCGCGGTCAGCCGGCGAGCAGCGGCCAGAGATCGGCGAACCGGTCGATCAGGAAGTCGGGCGCGTGCGGCGTCAGCCCTTCGGCGCCGAGCACGCCGTAGCTGACGCCGCAGGTGCGCATGCCCGCAGCGCGGCCGGCGAGCACGTCGCGCTCGGTGTCGCCGATCATGAGGCCGCGCGCCGGATCGCGCTCGAGCCGACGCGCGCAGGCGAGCAGCAGGTCGGGCGCCGGCTTGTGCGGCATCGGCGCCTCGGTGCCGAGGATCAGATCGAAGTGATGGGCGAGCCCGAGGCCGCCGAGCACACGCTCGGCCGTGAGCGTCTTCTTCGTCGTCGCCACCGCCGTGCGCATTCCCGCCGCACGCAATGGTTTGACCAATTCCAATGTCGCCGCCACGCCGGGGAACGGCGCGGTCTGGTCGAGCAGGTGCGCGTGATAGTAGCTGCGGTAGGCGTCGATGAAGCGCTGCCGCCCCGCGTCGTCCGCCGCCGGATGCGGCGCCGGCCGCGCCAACGCGTAGAACTCGTCGAGCGGCAGCCCGAGACCGGCGCAGCCGAGCGCATGCTCGTCGAGCCGCACGTCGGCCGGCGGCACCGCGGCGAGCGCATGCACCAGCGCCGCGCGAATGTCGCGCGTCGAATCGACGAGCGTACCGTCGAGATCGAAGCAGACGAGCTCGTACTTCACGATGGTTTGACCAATCAGTCGACGAACACGAGCACGACGGTGATGTTGTCGCGCCCACCGCGGTCGTTGGCCATTTCGACGAAGCGGCGCGGCGTCTCTTCCGGCGCCGCCTCAGCGAGCACGCTCTCGAGCTCGCCGTTCTGCAGGTAGCCGTGCAGGCCGTCGGAGCAGAGCAGATAGCGATCGCCGGACTGGACCTCGATCTCGCGGGTGTCGACCTCGACGTAGTCCTTGTGGCCGACCGCGCGCGTGATCACGTTCTTGCCCTTCATCGTGCGCGCGTCGGCTTCGCTGATCAGGCCCTGCTTGAGCTTGTAGTTGACGAGCGTGTGATCCTCGGTGAGCTGCTGCCCGACGCCGCGGCGCACGCGATAGATGCGCGAGTCGCCCACCTGCGCGGTGACGCCGTAGCTGCCGGCGATGAGCAGCGCCGAGATCGTCGTCGACATGCCCTTCTGCGACGGATCGAGCTCGGCGAGCCCGAACACCATGTAGCACGCGCTCTGCACCGCGCTCTCGAGCAGGCGGCGCACCGCCTCGCGCCTTTCGTCGCGGCCCGGCTCGCTCAGATAATCGGCGATGAGCGGCCGGCCCTGGCGCACGAAGCCGCAGATCTGCTCGACCGATTCCTGGCTGGCGACTTCGCCCTTGGCGTGACCGCCAACGCCATCGGCGACGACGAAGAGCCCGAGCGCGTCGTCGCACATGAACGCGTCTTCGTTGTGCGGCCGGCGCCGCCCCTGATCGGTCAGGCTGTACGAGCGCAGATGTGTGGCCACTTCGCCGCGCATCGTAACGCGAGCCAGATGGCGTGGGCAATAATGGAACGCACGCGGCCACATTGGTTTGACCTTTATCGCTTGACTTCACCGACGCCGGCCGTAGAGTTGAAGAGACTCTCCGAGCGCCGCCGTATTACGAAAAAAGGTCGCGCGCGCGGGTTTTCGAACGCGAAAAAGACGGGCAACGCCCTCCCGAATTCGGCAGTCGGATCGTCGCGGCGTCGACGACGACTGCGACGGACGACACGCGACCCAATGTAACCCCCAAGCAGCATGAAACGGTTTTCATAGGAGATTGATCGGAATGTCGAAACCGAATTATCGCGCCACCGTGACCTTCGATCCCGAGCGCAAGCTGTTCAGTGCGCGCGCCCCCGAGCTCGAGCACTGCAGCGGTGAAGGCGCGACGCGCGCCGAAGCGATCGCCAAGCTCGAAGAAGAGATCGACGCGCAGCTGGCCAACATTCTGTCGCACGGCTCCACTCCGCCGCGCGCGGTCGACGAAGAGACGTTCAGCGGTGAGATCTCGGCGAAGGTGTCGAAGCTGTTGCACCGCGATCTCGCGTACCAGGCGCGCTCGGAAGGCATCGACCTCGATCATCTCGTCGGCGAGCTGCTCGCCGCGGCCATGGAGTCGCGCAAGCAGCATCGCGGCCTGCGCAGCGGCAACAGCCGCGCGCCGCAGGAGCATCAGCCGCACGACAACGTCGGCAACCGCTTCGAAGGCGGCGGGCGCAACCGCGGCTTCGGCGGGCGCAACAACAACGCGCACCTCCTCGACGACCGCGCGAACTTCATCGAGTACGTGCGCGGTCTCGAGCAGCAAGGCGGCGCGCCCACCCGTCACGGCGGTCATGGCGGCCACGGCGGCGGCGGTCCCGGCGGTCCCGGCGGCGGCGGTCGCGGTCGTCGCGGACGCGGCGGCGGTGGCGGCGGCGGCGGCGGTCGCGGCGGCAATCCGAACTACGGCGGGCCGCGCCACATGGGCGGCATGCAGGGCGGCGGTCCGCGCCCGCAGCAGCCTCACGGCAACTTCGGCGGCAACGGCAACCACGGCGGCCCCGAGCACAATGGCAACGCCGGCGGTCACGCCGAGCAGACGGCAGCACCGACGGCTGCTCCGCCTCCGTCGCACGATCCCGATTCGAGCGGCAACGTCTAGCGTCTCGACGCGAGTCCGCGTAGCTTCCCGCCCCCCAAGAGTACAGGTCATCGCTTCGTAATGGTTTGACCAATCATTACGCGCGCGCGCGTGATATAATATCGCGCGATGGCGCCCGAGTCTCCGCCGGCGTTCGTGCCTAGCACGTTCGGCCGCTACCAGTTGCTCGAGCGCCTCGCTGTCGGCGGCATGGCCGAGATCTTTCGCGCACGCCAATCGGGTGCGCACGGCTTCGAGAAGATCCTCGTCATCAAGCGAATCCTGCCGCACCTTGCCGCCGATCCCGAGTTCCTCGCCATGTTCATCGACGAGGCCAAGCTGCAGTGCGCGCTGCAGCACCCGAAGATCGTCCAAGTCTTCGAGTTCGGCGAAGTCGAAGGGCAGTACTACATCGCGCTCGAATACGTCGACGGCATGGACGCGCTCGGGTTATTGCGCGCCTGCGCGCACCGACGGCAGCGGCTGCCGGTGCGGCTCGCGGTGCATATCGCCTGCGAGGTGCTCGACGCGCTCGACTACGCGCACTCGCAACGCGGCGCCGACGGCCAGCCGCTCGGCATCGTGCATCGCGACGTGTCGCCGTCGAACGTGTTCATCTCGCGCCGCGGCGACGTGAAGCTCGGCGACTTCGGCATCGCGCGCGCGACGGAGAAGCAGCGCCAGTCGAAGACACAGGCGGGCACGCTCAAGGGCAAGTATGGCTACATGGCGCCCGAGCAGGTCGTCGGCGGCGAGATCGACGGGCGCGCCGATCTGTTCGCCGTCGGCATCGTGCTGTCCGAGATGCTGATGGGGCGTCGGCTGTTCACCGCGCCCAACGACCTCGACGTGCTCCTCATGGTGCGCGACGCGCGCCTCGATCGCTTGAACCGCTACGGCGGCGACATTCCGCCGCCGCTGCGCAAGATCCTCGATCGCATCCTCGCGCGCGATCTCGAGGTGCGCTACCCGACGGCGGGCGCGCTGCGCGACACGCTGCACGAGTTCCTCTTCGAGTCGCGGCAGCGCGTCACCGCCGGCGATCTCGGCCTGTTCCTCGATTCACTGCGCGATCGCGCCTCGCCGTCGTCGACGCCGCAGGCGCAGAACGAGCGCGAGAAGGAAGACTCCGGCCTCATCCTCGTCGGGGAGGACACGCGCGCCAAGCAGGCCGAGGCCGAGCGCAACCGGCAGGCGCTCAAAGCAGCCTCGAAGCAGCCGGCGATGGTCGCGCGCGCGATGGAGATCGAAGAGAGCGGCCCGTTCATCGAGGACGCCTCCGCGCCGAAGATCACGATCGAGGACAACGGCAGCGCCCGCACGCCCGTCGAGGACGCCGAGCCCGCCGATCTGAAGGGCGATCTCGCCGACCTCTCGCCGGTGCGCCTGTTTGCGCGCCTCGCCACGGATCGCGAGACCGGCCAGCTCGTCGTCGAGCGCGGCGACGTATCGAAGGAGATCTTCCTCGTCGACGGCGCGCCCGAGTTCGTGTCGTCGAACGTGCCGTCCGAGCGCTTCGGCGAATACCTGGTCGCGCGCGGCGTGATCTCCGCCGGCGAGCTCTCGATGGCGCTCGCGATTCTGCCGCGCTTCCAGGGCAAGCTGGGCGACACGCTCGTCGGGCTCAGCCTCCTACGCCCGCTCGAGGTCTTCCGGCACCTCACGCGGCAAGTGCGCGACAAGATCATCGACGTCTTCGCGTGGGGCTCGGGCAGCTACCGCTACTACCGCGGGCGCATGAACAAACGCGAGGCCTTCCCGCTCGGGCTCGACGCCTTCGAGATCCTCGGCGCCGGTGTCGCCGGGCTGCCGATGGAGCCAGTGCGCCTGCGGCTCGACAAGCTGGCGTCGAAGCGCGTGCGCCGCGTCGAGCGGCAGCGTCCGACGCCCGAGCATTTCCGCGTCGGCGCCGGCCCGCGCGAGCTCTGGCAGCGGCTCGACGGCAAGCGCACCGTCGGCGAATGGATGCGGCGCTACGAGCAGCCGGAGCAGCTCTTGACGTTGTGCCGGACGCTCTTCTTGCTCATCGAGTCCGACCTCGCTGCGCTCGACTAAATTGGTTTAACCATTATCGGCGGTCTCAGTTGGCGGCATCGAAGCCGTCGGGATCGTCGTCGTCGCCGGCGGTGGCGGCTTCGAGCGCGGCGAGCACTGCCGACTGCGCGTCGCTGTCGACAACCTCGCAGACGAAGCCTTCGTGATCGTGGATCGTCACGAGCACGCCTTCGGGCACCGTGTCCAAGAGCACTCGAAAGCGACCGTAGCGCAACATCGACCCCTCCCGTCGCACCTACATTGCAGCCGACGGGCCCACAGCGTGGTTCAATGGTTTGGCCAATTTGTGCGCGCGATGGAGTCGGCAGACCCGTCCGTTCAGACGCGGGGCTGGGGCCAGCCGACCAGAGCGACGAGCGCGGCGGCGCGATCGGCAGGAAGCGGTGCGTCGACGCGGACCCGTGCGCCCGACGGATGCGGGAAGACGACGGCTGCGGCGTGGAGGAAGTGGCCGCGCGTACCCGGCGCCGGCGGCGGGCCGCCGTAGAGCGCGTCGCCGACGAGCGGATGGCCGCGGAAGGCGAGGTGCACGCGGATCTGATGCATGCGGCCCGACGAGGAGCGCGCCCGGACGAGGGCGACGCCGTCGCCGCGCGCCAGGGTCTCGAAGTCGGTGCGCGCCTCGAGCGCGTCGAGATCGCGATCGCCGGCGACGCGGACGCGGCGGCCGGCGTGGACCAGCGGCTCGTCGATGCTTCCCGTCGTCGGCGGTTCGCCGGCGACGAGCGCGAGGTACTCTTTGGCAACGACGCCATCGCCAAATGCGCGGCGCAGCGACTGCCAGGCCGCCCGCGTGCGCGCCGCGAGCAGGACGCCGCTGGTCTCGGTGTCGAGACGGTGCGCGAAGCCGCCTTCGCGCGGATCGTCGGCGACGAGCGCGCACTCGGGATGGCGCGCGACGAGCGCGTTGGCCAGCGTGCCGCGCTCGCCGGCGCGCAGCGGATGCGTCGCGACGCCCGCCGGCTTGGCGACGGCGACGAGCAGGTCGTCGGCGAAGAGCTCGACGAGCGGCAGCTCGGGCTCGGGCAGCGGCCGCTTGTCCTCGTCGCGCGCCGGCGCCTCGGCGACGCGCACCTCGGCGCCGGCGTGGACGCGCGCGCCCTTGGCGGCGCGCGCGCCGTCGATGCGCACGCCGCCGTCGTCGATGAGGCGCTGTGCTTCGCGGCGCGAGCAGTCGAGCGCGCGCGCCAGCCATTGATCGAGGCGCGCGCCGTCGTCGTCGGCAGCGACGGTGAGGACGACGGCGCTCAGTCGACGAAGTCGGCGGCCGCCGAGCGGCGCCCGCACAGGATCAGGAGCAGGATGGGGAAGGGCGAATAGAGCACGAGGTTGGTCACGATCGTAATCGCGCTCTGCGAGCCCTGCATCGCCTGCATCATCGCCGCGCCCGGATCGCCGTGCGGCATCGAGTGGAAAACCTCCTGCATCGCGCCGTTGAGGCGCGGCTGAATGATCCCGATGGTGATGATGAGCTCGGCGGCGAGGAACAGCAGCGCGAGCACGCTCCAGCCGATGGCGCCGTTGCGCGACCAACGCAGGCGCTTGTAGAGGCCGTAGCCGATGGCGATGAGCGCGATCGAGAACAGCACTTTGCCTGCCGCGATCGAGTTCGTGTAGATCGCCATCGACTTGGTGACTTCGCCGATCTTGGCGAACAAGACGCTCGGATCGGGCTGTCCGGGGCGGCGTGGCGCGTTGGCCGTCAGCTGGCCCATGCTGCGCATCAGCGTGCCGGAGAAGCTGGCGAGCACGAGGCTCAAGCTCGACCAGAGAGCGACGAGACCGCCGAAGATCATCGACAGGATGCCGAGCGTCACGGGCGTCTTACGCATGACGCGAGTCTACTACGAAATTGGTTTAACCAATGTCGGGGCCGGTCAAGGCCGCCCGTCGGCCGGCGGCGGACGCGGCAGGCGAACGTCGGAGTGCACCGGCTCCTCGGCGGCGGCGCGCTTGGCGGTCGCCTCGGAGTGCGTCGCGGCCTCGGCGCGCGTGGGCGCCTCGGAGCGCGTCGCGGCCTCGGCGCGCGTGGGCGCCTCGGCGCGCGCGGGCGCCTCGGCGCGCGCGGGCCGTTCGGAGCGCGCGGTCGGCGCTTCGGGCACGGTCACTTCGTCGCGCTCGTCGTCGTCGTCGTCGGGCTCGGACTCTTTGTCTTTCATCGCCGGCTCGAGCCCGCCCGGCTTGAGCGCGCAGGCGGCCTTGGCCTTCTCCGATGCGCTCATCGGCACGTAGACGATCAGCTTCTGCCCGACGGCGAGCTCGGTGTGCGCCGCGCCGAACCGGTTGATGCGCTCGAGGTCGGCGACCGTGAGGTTGAACTTCTTGCCGATGCGCTTCAGATCGTCGCCCCTCTTGACGGTATAGCTGAGCCGCTTGCGGCCGCGCTTGCCTTCGACGAGATCGAAGAACTCGGCGGAGCCGACGGTCACGACGCGCACGCGCGACGGATCGACGAGCGCTGCCTTGGTGGTATCGAAGTCGTTCGCGACCCAGAGCTGCAGCACCATGTTGCTGGCCAGCCGCGCATCGAGATCGACGTTGTTCCACTTCGCCAGCTCGGTCGGCTTGACCTTGAAGAAGGCGGCGATCTCCGCCGGCGTGTCCATCGGCAGCGTGCGATAGAAGATGCGCTTGCGCCCGGCGACGGCCTCTTCCTTGTCGGGCACGGCGACGATCGTGGTGTCGCACGGCGGCGGCGTCAGCGGCTTGCGCCCATCGGGCACGAGCAGCGTCAGGCCGGGGCGCACCTCGCTCGAGTCGTCGATGCCGTTGAGCGTGCGTAGCTCGTGCGCGGACGTACCGTGCGCGGCGGCGATCTCGTCGAGCCGCTCGCCGAAGCGGACGACGAATGGTTTGACCATTTCGCGGTGCGACTCGAAGTTGGCGGCGAAGCGCGCGCCGGCGCCGCGCGGGACGCGCGCCTCCCATGCCTCGGGCGGCGTGCGATTGCGGCGCAGCTCGGGGTTGAGCGCGGTCAGCTCGGCGACGGTGACGCCGGCCGCCTTGGCCATCGCGGCGAGGCTCATCGACGACGGGACGGTCACGCGATCGAAGGCGTAGGCCGGATCGGCGGCGACGTCCTCGTAGCCGAAGAGCTTCTTGTTCTCGCCGACGATGGCGACGGCCATCGCCTTGGGCACGTAGAGCGTGGTCTCCCAGGGCAGGCCGTCTTCGTGGCGGCAGAGCTCCCAGTAGTCGTTGGTGTTGTACTTCTGCATGGCGCGCAGGACCGCGCCGTAGCCGGCGTTGAAGGCGGCGAGCGTGAGCGGCCAGCCGCCGAAGCGCTCCTTCAGATCGGCGATGTAGTGCACGAAGGCCTCGGTCGCCTTCTCCGGATTGCGCCGCTCGTCGATCCAGTAGTCTTCGCGCAGGCCGTAGATGCGCCCGCCCTCGGGCATGAACTGCCAGAGGCCTACGGCGCCGGCGTGCGAGCGGTCGAGCGGATCGAAGCCGCTCTCGATCATCGAGATGTAGACGAGGCCGACCGGCAGGCGGGCGCGACGGAGCGCATCCTCGAAGAGCGGCTTCCAGCGCCCCTCCTTCTTCAGCCACGACGTCATGATGGCGCGGCCGCGCCGATCGTTCTTGTAGAACTCGAGGTAGCGGACGACGCGCGGATCGAGGCGCACCGGAAGATCGGGGAGCTTGATCTGATCGAGCCACGGGATCGCGGACGGCGTCTCGTTTGGTTTGACCAATTGCTGATCGGGCGAGCGCAGCGTCGAAGGCAGCGCATCGGGGCCGACGGCGCCGCCGTTGCCGAGCGAGGCGCTGCGCACCGGCCCGCGCGCGGGCTCGCCGAGCGATTCGTCGGGCGGTGGCGGCGCGGGCACGCCCGGCAGCGGCCGCGGGAACGACTGCTCGTCGAACTCGCGCATCTGGCGCAGCTCTTCCGACTCGTGGATGACTTCGACGGTCGAGCCGCGGATGGCGCGCCGGCCGGCGGCGCTTTCCGGCAGCGGGCCGGCCCACGCCGCCGTGGCGCAGCCCGACAGCGCCGACAACAATAGAACGAGTGCGAGGCGCGGCATCGGACCCTCACGCTAACGCGCACCGTCGGTGGCCACAACTTTTCGCGCCGGCGCGCCACCGCGCGTCCTTCGCGTGTTAATGGTTAAACCAATGAGTGAACCGGTCTTCCGTTCGCGCGCCTGCTTCGTGTGCGGCACCGACAACCCGGGCGGGCTCAATTGCGCGCCCGCGCGCGAGGGCAACAAGGTGGTCGTGCACTTCACGCCGGGCGACACGCACCGCGGCTTCTCGAAGGCGGTGCACGGCGGGATCACCGCCAGCCTGCTCGACGAGGTGGTCGGCGTCGCCGCCGGGCAGCGCAGCGGCGGCAAGTGCGCGACCGTCGAGCTGACGGTCCATTACAAGCGACCGCTCACCGTCGGTGTGGCAGTGCGGGCCGAGGGTTGGTACGTGCGCAAGCACGGGCGCCTGGTGCTCGGCGCCGGGCAGATCGTCGACGGCGAAGGCAAGGTGTTGGCGACGGCGCGCGGGCGCTTCTTGCCGCTCGACGAGAAGCAGGTGGCGCGCTTTGTCGGTAAGGACGACTGAGGCGCGTCAGCGGGAGACCGGCTGCCCGGCGGCGACGAGCCGCGCGAAGCCATGGCCGATGCTCTCCGAGCGAAAAGCGACGAACGCCACCCACGAGGCGAGCAGCACGCCAAGGATCAGGCGGGCGCGCCGCAGCCGGAAGCCGCGCGCGATCACCCAATCGAGGATGTAGGTGACGAGCACCGTCAGGCCCGAAGCGAGGAAGGCCACCGCCGGGGTGAAGCCGAACCCGAGGTAGGCGCCCCAGGCGATGAGCAGCGCCGAGAGGTTCGTGCCGTCGCGCGCGTAGCCGAACCACCACGGCGGCGTGGGCGCGTCGACGCGGCGCAGCCGGGCGAGGAGCTCGGCGTGGACCGCGAGGGCGCCGGCGAGGGCGCCGTCAGCGACGAGCGAATTCGGCATCACGGGCATCCTATCCGAAATCGTGCTACAACGTGGGTATGGGCCTCGGATTTGGCGAGCTGATCATTCTGCTCATCATCGTCTTGCTGGTGTTCGGCGCCGGCAAGCTGCCGCAGATCGGTGATGCGCTCGGCAAGAGCATCAAGAACTTCAAGCGTGCCTCGAGCGCGCAGGACGAGATCGAAGTCTCGCCCAAGAAGCCGGAGCTCACCGAGAACGCGAAGTCGAGCGAGCCCGCCAAGAAGTAGCCTTCAGCCCGCCCCCTCCGACGTCAGCGCCTCGCGCGCCGCCAATCGCACCGACTCGCTCAGCGAAGCATCGTTCGCCACCGCCTCTTGATCGGGGCGTGTCAGCAGCACCACGAGCCGCGCGGCCAGAGCGGTCGGCGTATAGGGATTGAGCACGAGCGCGCGCTTGACGTTGTAGCGCGCGATGAAGCGCTCGCTGCGCAGGATGGTCCGCTGCGCCCCTGCGGTCGTCGGACGGCGCGCGGCCAGGCGCACCACGTCGTTCTCGGTGATGCGCGGGTTGCCGAGCAGGATGGCCAGCACCGACTCGTCGGGATCGCGCAACAGGCGGTCGAGCACGTCGCGCCGCCGGCCGCGCGCCAGCGATTTGCGCTCGCCGAGCGTAATCTCGCGCCCGCCCAGGAGCGCGGCCGGCTGCGGCGTGCCCGGGGGCGGCGGTTGCGACGACAACAGCAGGCGCGACAGCTGCGCGTCGTCGAGCGCGCGGGCGGCGGCGTAGAGCGCGGCGTGGCGCTCGTAGCCGAGCGCGTTTTGATCGAGGACGGCGGTGAGCGCGAGCAGCGCGACGTCGAAGGGCGCGCCGTCGGGGCCGCGGCGCACGATCTCGGCGCACAGGCGGGCAGCGGCGGTGTCGTCGAGCCCCTCGATGGTCACGCGCAGCGTCGCTTGCCGCATCGCCGCGGCGGGCAGCGCCGCCAACCGGCGCGCGAGCGACAATCCGTCCACGCCCCGATCGTAGCACGCGAGGTGCGCGCGGATTGGTTTGACCATTGCGTTGCCCTCGTCGTCGTGAAATGGTCAAACCATTCCGTGACGCGGCGCGCTGGCGGTAGTCGCGCGTGCGTGTTAGGGTTTTCTAGGGCGGATCCGAGACACGTGGAGAGAGAGCCGATGGCGGAAACCCGCATCGTCAAGCGTTACGCGAACCGGAAGCTCTACGATACGCAGCGCAGTCGATACGTCACGCTGGAGCAGATCGCGGACATGATCCGCAGCGGCGAGGACGTGAAGATCGTCGACAACAACTCGAAGGAGGATCTGACGGCGATTACGCTGACGCAGATCATCTTCGAGGAAGAGAAGAAGCAGAGCTTCCTGCCGCTGTCGGCGCTCCGCAACATCATCCAGTCGGGCGCCAACAACATCACGCAGGTGGCGACGCAGGCCGGCGAGCGCATGCGCGGGATCTTCAAGCGCGGCGAAGGCGGCGAGAACGGCGAGTCGTTCGTGGGCGAGGACGCCGCCAGCGGCGGGCATCCCATCCGCGAGTTCCTCGAGCGCTCGCAGCAGACGTTCGACGAGTGGCAGAAGAAGGTCGACGAGCGCATCCGCTCGACGGTGGAGTCGCTCTCGCCGCTGTCGGGGATCGAGAAGGAAATGCGAGCGCTGGCACAGCGGCTCGCCGATCTCGAGAAGCGCCTCGAAGACCGCGACTAGAAGATAAACGAGCCGGAGAAGTTGATCTGCGCCTGACCGCCGGAGCGGTCGGTGATCTTTGCCGGATCCATCTTGTTGCAGTCCGACGCCGTCGAGTTGCAGAACGTGTAGACGAATTCGCCGGTGAGCGCGAGGAACGCGTAGACCAGGCGGAACCCGGCGTAGATGCGCCAACGGACGATCGTGTCGGGGTCGGGGAACGTCGTGCCGGCGTTGATGTCGTTGCTCGTCGGATCGTTGAACGCGTCGACGTTGGGCGTGGTGTCGATGACCTGCCCGCGCACGATGCCGAGCAGCGTGCCGGCGCCGACATAGGGATCGAGCGTGACGGTGCCGGCGATGCCGAACGACTTCGACACCGTCGCGTCGACGCTGATCTCGGTGAGATCGACCTGGTTGGCGCCGAGCAGGTGCGAGACGGCGCCGCGGATCGCCAGCGACGGGATCGCCCAATCGTGGAAGCCTTCGTGCAGCGCGAGCTTGGCGTAGGCCTGCACTGCGTACATGTTGCTGTCGAGGAGCTTGGTGGCGCCGGCGCCGATCTCGAACCCGGGCAGCGGCAGCCAGATGCCCTTGCGCGCCATGACGCTGATCGTCGGCAGGAAGCTGCCCGAGACGTTCTCGACGCCCTTCTGCCAGAAGTCCTGGTTGTTCGAGATCTGCGTGAACGACGTCTCGAACGCCAGCTGAAAGCCCGAGTAGCCGAGCGTGTCCGCCGGCGACAGCGCGCGCGGCGCGATGACCACGCCGAGCTCGCTCATCAGGCTCTTGTACATCGTCTGCCGCACCGGATCGGTGGGGTCGTTGAACATGCCCGGCGCCGACGGCGGCCCGATGATGCGCTCGAGCGTGAGATCGTTGCGGTCGCCGCGCGCGCTCGACGCCGCCAGCGTCAAACAGGCGAATGCGCACAGTCCGACGGTGGGCGCGCGGCGCATGTTCCCGTCGACGAGGCTAACCGCCGCGTCTCTTGAGTGTCAAGAAAGCTTCAGCTAGCGTCGGCGCATGTCCTACAGCGAGATTCTCTACGACGTGCAGGGCGCGACCGCGCGCATCACGCTCAACCGGCCCGACAAGCGCAACCCGCTCGGTCCCACCACCATCGGCGAGCTGTTGCACGCGCTCGATCGCGCCCAGGAGGACGCGGCGGTGCGCGTCATCGTGCTCACCGGCGCGGGCAAGGTCTTCTCGGCGGGCGGCGATCTGTCGTCGATGGGCTCGGGTGGCACGCCGCTGCAAGCCACCGGCTCGGCGTCGACCAAGCCGGGCACCTTCGTGGACCTCAACCTGGCGCTGACCCGCGTCGGCAAGCCGACGATCGCGATGGTCAACGGCCACGCGCTCGCCGGCGGCCTCGGCCTCGTGGTCGCGTGCGACGTGGCCATCGCCGCCGACGAGGCGCAGCTCGGCACGCCCGAGATCAACGTCGGGCTGTGGCCGATGATGATCATGGCCACCATCTTCCGCAACGTGCCGCGCAAGCGCGGGCTCGAGCTCATCATGACCGGCGACAAGATCTCGGCGGCGCAGGCGGCGGAGATGGGGCTCATCACGCGCGCCGTTCCGCGCGATCGGCTGCAGGCGGAGGTCGACGCGCTCGCCGAGAAGCTCGCCGGCAAGTCGCCGGCGGTGATGGGCCTGGGGCTCGAGGCGTTCTACAAGGTGCAGGACCTCGAGCTCGAGCCGGCGCTGCAGTATCTGCAGGGGCAATTGGTCGCCGTGCTCGGCACCGAGGACGCGCGCGAAGGGCTGATGGCGTTCCTCGAGAAGCGCGCGCCGGTGTGGAAGGGCCGCTGATTGGTTTGACCAATCCGCGGCGTGCTCACCGCGGATCGGCGCAGCAGCGGAAGCCGGTCGAGTAGTCGTGATAGCTCTGCGCATGCGCCGTCGTCGCGTAGAGGCAGCCGTGGCCGTTGATGGTGGCGTCGACGAAGAAGCCGCCCTTGAAGATGCCGTTTCCCGTCGAGGCCGCGGTCGCGATCCACTCGTGCAGGTTGCCGTGCAAATCGTAGATGCCGAACGAGGAGACGCACTTGTCGAACGTGCCGCCCGGCGCCACCGTGTTCGGCTGATCGTCGCAGCACGACGAGTTCATGTTGGTGGAGGTGAAGACGTTGCTGCCGTTTCCGAAGCAATCGTTCACCGGATTGGTCGCGCGCCCTTCGTTGCACGCGCCGGGCTGGTAGGTGTTGCCGTACGGATAGGTATAGCCGCTCGGCCCCTGACAGGCGCCGAGCCACTCGGCGAGCGTGCACAGCCGCTTGCCCGCGTTCGCGCACGCCGACTGCGCCTGCACCTCGCTGATGTAGCCCTGCGGCTTGATGCCGTCGGCGACCACGGCAGCAATGGTCAAACCATTGGGGATGGTGTCGACCGGCTGATCATACGGATGCGGCGTGGTACCGCCGTCGGGCGCGACCAGCAACGTGGCGGCCTCGAAGCGATCGACGCAGACGACGCCGCCGTCGCCGTAGGTGACGAAGGCCATGCCGTCGCTGCACGGGGCGCCCGCGCCGAGATCGGGGACCGCGAGATCGGGCGGCTCGAGCTGCACCGGGCCGAGATCGCCTTCCGCGTCCATACGCGCGTTGCCGCAATTGGTTAAACCAATCGCGACGGCGAGCAGGCAGGGAAGGAGCGCGCGCACGCTTCAGGATAACGGATGTGCTAGGACTCGTGCGTGGCTTCGCTGAGTGATCGCTACGAGCCGTTCGTCGCCTGGCGCTACTTGTACCGCCGGCGCCACGGCGGCGCCGTGCCGCTTCTGACGCTCGTGCTCGGCGCCGCCACGCTGCTGGCGCTCGCCTGCGTGTTCCTCGGCCACGGCGAGGTGCAGGTCGCCGGCGCGGCCGTCGCCGAGCCGGCGCTCATCCTGTTCCTCTTCTTCCTGCTGCTCAACGTCTTCACGGCGTTCACGGTGGTCTCGATCGTGGGCGTGTCGATCGGCGTGCACGCGCTCATCGTCGTGCTGTCGGTGACCTCGGGCTTTCAGCAGTCGTTCAAGCAGAAGGTGCTCGGCGTCAACGCGCACGTCATCGTCATGAAGTTCGGCAACGACTTCTCCGAGTATCGCGACGTCGAGAAGAAGGCGATGAGCGAGCCGCATGTGCAGGCGGCGTCGCCGTTCGTCTTCTACGAGGGCATGCTGGCGGCGGGGCGGTCGATGTCGGGATCGATCATCAAGGGGATCGATCCCAAGCTGTCGCCGAAGGTGCTCGAGCTCGGGCCGGCGATGCGCCTGGGCAAGATCGACGATCTGACGAAACGCGCGCCGCCCAACGACGGCGGCGATCCACTGCCGGGGATCTTCGTCGGCGAGGAGCTGGCCAAGAAGCTCAAGCTCAAGCTGGGCGATCGCGTGCGCGTGGTGCAGCCCAAGACCGATCTCGATCCCGCACACGCCGACGGTGGCCCGGCGACGCGCGAGTTCCGGCTCGCCGGCGAGTTCTACACCGGCTTCGAGGAGTACGACTCGCGCCTCGCCTACGTCGGGCTCAAGGAGGCGCAGGAGTTCTTCGTCGGGCAGGGCGACGTCGTCACTGGCGTCGAGCTCAGGGTCGACGACATCGACGACGCCAAGGCGATCGGCAAGAAGCTGTACGACGATCTCGGCGGGCCGCCCTACCGCGTGATCGACTGGGAGGAGCTCAACCACAACCTGTTCGCCGCGCTGCGCACGCAGAAGGTGGCGATCGCGAGCATCCTCACCATGATCATCCTCGTCGCGGCGTTCAACATCATCGCGGCGATGACCATGCTGGTGATCGGCAAGGCCAAAGAGATCGCGATCCTCAAGTCCATGGGGATGCGCGCCGGCGGCGTGGCGCGCGTGTTTCAGACGGCGGGGCTGCTCATCGGCATCATCGGCACCGTGTGCGGCATCGGCGCGGGGCTGCTCACGATCGCGATCCTGCGGCGCTACGACTACAAGCTCGATCCGCACGTCTACTTGATCGATCGGCTGCCGGTGAAGGTGAACCCCGACGAGCTCGTGATCACGGTGTGCATCACGCTCGTCATCTGTCTGCTCGCGACGCTGTACCCGGCGGTGAAGGCGGCGCGGCTGCCGCCCGTCGAGGGGCTGCGGTACGAGTAGCGCCGGCTGCGCGCAGCGGCGGCGCAGCGAGCGCTACTTGGCGTTCTCGAGCAGCTTGTCGTCGCGCTGCGTGGACTTGCAACCGGCCAGCGCGAGGCCGAGAACGAGCGCGAGAATCAGACGCATCTTGAGAGAATAGTGCGTATAAGGGAGCGGTCCGCGACCCCAACTGCGCGTCAGACAAGATACTGAACAAATGGTTGCGGCGATTTGTCGCAGATTTTTTGTATAATTCTTTCGCATGAAACAACGGCTGCGTCGTTCACGTGAAGAGCATCGCGAGCTCGCGCTCGCATACCTGGCGGCGGTGAGCGTGGACGAGGTGCGGCTGCGCAGCGTGGTTGCTGCGCACATCGAGCGCGTGTTGGCGGCGAGCGATCACAACCTGTCGCTGGCGGCGGAGCTGCTGGGGATGAATCGGCGCTCGCTGCAGCGCTACGCCCGTCGCAAGCTGGAGAAGCGACAGGTAGGCGCGCGGCCGAAGACGAAGCGGAAGCTGAAACGTACGCGCAAGCGCTGACTGCGCGCGCGTCGTCCTCGCTAGTCGCGCGTCGGGATGTTGCCGATGAAGTCGCTCTTGCCGACCTCGACGCCGTTGTGGCGCAGGATCGCGTACGCCATCGTCACGTGGAAGTAGAAGTTGGGCAGCGACACCTGCGCGAGGAACTGATCGCCGCGCACCCACTTTCCCTGCAGCCACTTCGGCGACACCTTGCGCTCGGCCGCACCGTCGAGGTCGGCGGCCGTGATGGTCTCGAGGAAGGCGAGACAGCTGCGGATGCGCGCGCGCAGCTCGGCGATCGTCTTCTCGGTGTCGGGGTGCGCCGGCGCCTGCTTGCCGGTCAGATAGGCCGCCGAGAACTTCGCCGTGTCGCACGCCGATTGGATCTGACGATCGAGCGAGTACATGTCGGGCGCGAGCCGCGCATGCACCAGCGTGTCGACCTCGAACTTCTTGGTCTTGGCGAAGGCTTCGGCCTTGTCGAGCCAGCCCTCGAGGTGGTGCAGCATCTTCGCGTACTGCGGAATCACGTCGTTGACGGTCATGGGAACCTCCGGAAGGTCCTGCCAGGGATGCCCGAATCTATCATTCGGTTTCAGCGCGCGGGTGGCTTCGTGCCATGATCGGGCGTGCGCTGGCTGGCGAGGCTCCGTCGTGCGGCGATCGTCGTCGGGGTCGTCGGGGTCGTCGGAGCCGTCGTCGCGCCGGCGCCCGCGCGGGCCGACGGGCTGCATCATCGGCTCTCGCTCGCCGGCGGCGGCGAGCTCTACGCGACGCCCGGCTTCAACGGCCACGGCTTCTTCCTCGTGCGCTACGATCTCGACGGCCTGCCGCGCGAGTCGCACCTCTCGGTCGAGCTCAACACCGACACGCTGCGCGTTTCGTACTGGGGGTTGCGCGTCGGGCGCTTCGAGCTCGGCGTCGCCGCCGCCGGCGAGGTGCTCATCGCCGGCATCCTCAGCGACTACTACCGCAACGGCGTGAACGATCCGGGACGCGGCTTCTGGGCCAGCTACGCCACCGCCGGCGGATCGGCGAAGCTGAACCTGGCGCCCCACTTCCTCGAGCTCGCGGCCGGCGCGCGGCGCTGGTTCTTCTCGCGCGCGGGCGCGACCAACGCCGCGCTCGTGCTGCCGCCCGACGCGTGGGTGGGCGAAGTGCGGCTGCGGTATACGCTGTGGATGCTCGATCCCGATCGCTCGCTGTGGGAGCCGCAGCGGCTGTTCCCGCGGCTGCGCGGCGTGGCGCTCGGCGTGGAGCTCGGGCTCGACGCGCGCTCCGAGGTTGCGCCGTGGGGCGCGCGCGATCCGTCGGTGTTCGCGCCGACCGACCTGCGCAACGATCCGTCGCGCGCCATCTTCAGCGCGCGGCAGTGGCTGCGCGCGGGCGCCAAGCTGCACGCGCGGCTGCGGCTGCAGATCGACGAGAGCGCGAGCTGGATGTGGGGCGCCGACGATCTCGTGCGCGCGCGCATCGGCGGGCTCAACCCGTACAGCGTGCCGCTCGTGGGCGCGCCGTGGGCCGGCTATCTCGCCGACGACTTCGCCGCCGCCGACGTGTCGCTGCACGTGCGCGTGGCGGGCGAGCACGAAGTGGGCGTGCTCGTCGACGGCGTGGTGCTCGACGACGTCTATCGCACCGGCGGACCGACCGCGCGCGTGGGCGCGCTCGCCGGCATCGGCGCGTTCGCGGACCTGCGCATCGGCGCCTGGCAGCTCGACGTGCGCGGCGGCTGGTCACCGACGGTGCGCGTGGGCAGCGTCGCCGGCGGGTTCACGCTGTTCGCGTCGGCGGGGTGGGGCTGGTCGCGCTGAGCGGCGGCGCGGTCGACCGGCTGCGGGCTACTGCGGCAGGGTGAAGGCGCGCACGATGGTCCAGTCGTCGCCCGACGGCTGCGCGATGTGCGTCCAATTCGTGCCGTCGGTGGTGAAGCGGAACGAGTAGCGCACGCTGTTCCAGTCGGCGATGTTGCGCACCTCGTAGGGCACGCTCCAGCGGAAGCGCGCGTTGTGCCCGACGATGCCCTGGTAGTCGAGCCACGTGTCGGTCGCGGCCTGCGCGTCCTTGGCCCACTCGACCTGCGCCTGGATCCACTCGGGGTGCGGCGTGCTCACGTCGGTGGTGCCGGGCACCCAGACGTCGGCGTCGATGAAGATGCAGCTGCGCTCGCGCATGTACTCGTCGATGGTGATGGGCTCGGGAACGCCGGCGGTGTGCTCGCAGGCGCGGTTCGTCGACGAGCCCCAGTCGCCGGCCCAGCCGACGGCGGACGGCGGCGTGGCCACGACGGGGAAGTTCCAGTTGTGGCCGTAGTTGGAGTCCCACCGATCGCAGGTCGGCGACACGGCGTGGAACCAGAGCGCGACGCTGTCGGCGTCGGCGGGCACGTCGAACGAGAGCGCCTCGTCGCTCGAGAACTGCTCGCCGCCGGGCGAGAAGCGCGCGTACGAGAAGATGGTGGCGGTCGAGCAGTCGACCATGCGCGCGGCGTTGTAGCTGACGTCGACGTGACCGCCGCGGGCGAGGGCGCCGCGCTGCACGCTGGTCCAGCCGACCTGGAAGTCGAGCCGGGCGTGGACGACGGTGCCGCTGACCGCGCTGCCGCTCTCGGCGACGGGCGGGGCGGCGGTGCAGGCGGCGGCACAGAAGCCGCCGAAGACGACGGGGACCAGCGATAAGGCGCGCATGCGCGATTCGTCGCTCAGATCTGAGTTACTGTCAAGGCCTGACGGGCGTGTACCAGATCGGCGAGGTCCAGGCGCGCTCCTGGATGGTGCGGTTCACCGTCGGGTCGCTGCACGCGGGCGGCTGATCGGCGGCGGCGAGCGCGTTGCACACGTAGGCGTTCCAGCGGCACGACGGGTTCTCGAGCACGCGCGCGTAGTAGAAGGCGTGCTGCGACGGATCGAAGGCGGGATCGCGCCAGACGCCGCACAGGCTGTCGGCGCCGGGGCCGCTCGTCGTGCAGGTCGTGGTGTCGACGGTGGCGCCGTTGCTCGGGTCGCCGGCGACCTCGTAGACGGCTTCGTGCATCTCGCCGTTTTCCACCCAGCCCTTGACGATCTGCGCGTGCTGCAGCGCCACGCCGGGGCGATCGGCGGTGCCGGGATCGCGCAGCGCCGAGATCACGAACGCGGGGCCGCTCGCCGACAGATCGCGCTCGGGCATCTCGCCGCCCATCGGCACGCCGAGCGTGTAGGCCTCGGCGACGAGATCGGGGTGCGAGCAGAAGTCGTCGGGGAGCTGCCAGCCGCCGAAGAAGCGCACCGCCAGGCGCGGGCCGCTGGTGCCGTAGACCTCGCGGCGGCGGAGGGCGTCGAAGATCGCGGGGCGCGAGTTCTCCTCGGCCCACACGGCGGCGAGGCCGCCGGGGCTGAACTCGAGGCCGCCCGGCGTGAGCGAGCCGCGGCCGAGCTGCAAGGCAGGCGTGTCGTCGTCGGTGCCGCGATGGCCGATGAAGCGATCTTCGCGCACGGCGCCGGGCGTGCCGTTGTGCGTGTCGGTCGAGGCGATGATGCCGAGGCGGAACGGGTTGACGCCGATGCGCTCCGACTCGCGCAGGCCGGTGAGCAGCGCGCCGCGCACGAAGTCGTGCATCGAGTAGCAGCCGAGGCGGCTGGCGCCGCCGTGGCCGGTGCCGTCGCCGCAGTCCTCGAACGGATCGCGCGGCGACTTCTCGAAGCTGCATGCTTCGTCGGGATCGCCGACGTAGCCGGAGAGGCCGTTGTAGCACTCGGAGTCGCCCTTGTGCTGGTAGATCTCGACGAGCGGCTCCCAGGCGTCGCGCTGTTTGGCCCAGGCCAGCTCGTCGCTGGGCGAGTCGGCGGACTCGACGAAGAACATGTGGCCGTTCGATTCGTTCGGGTTGTGCGGGATCACGATCGCGTCGCAGCCGTTGAGGCCTTTGCGACAGGCGGCGTCGAGGCCCTTCCACAGCTCGTCGGGCGTGTCGACGTCCATGTAGGTGATGGGCGTGGGGACGCGATCGCTCTTGAAGATGACGTTGCGGTGCATCGTCGAGAAGCCGGGCGAGCCGGAGTATTCGTAGGCGACGAACGAGGTGAAGCTGCAGGAGGCGCTGCGGTCGTAGGCGGCTTCGGCGGCGTCCTGGATGCGCGTCCAGGCTTCGGAGGCGGGCGCGAGGCAGCCTTTGCCGTCGGGGCCGCAGAGGTCGGGATCGTGCATGCCGGGATCGAGCGCGAGCTTGACGCCGAAGTTGATGACGTTGGTGTTGCCGCCGGTGCGGAAGTCGGCGCACGCCTGCGAGTCGTACTGGGCGGCGCCGGGCGTGGTGCAGGCCTGGATCTCGCCGAGGAACTCGGAGTGATCGGTGACCGCGGCGAAGTCGAGCGGGCGATCGATCTGCAGCATGCGCGTGCCGTTGCCGTCGGCGTCGAGCGGCGGCAGCGCGACGGGGGCGCCGCGGGCGAAGGCGTAGGCCTCGTCGGGCGTGGTGCGCACGTCGAACATGTGGGCGTCGAAGGAGTAGGCGGTGTGGACGTGCAGATCGCCGAAGTAGAGGTTGCGCTGCGGGTTGTGATCGGCGCAGGGCGCGTGCTCTTCGACGTAGGGCTTCGGATTGCAGCCGGCGGCGCCGAGGCAGACGACGAGCGCGAGCGCGAAGAAGGCGGCGACGCGCGCGACGAGCCACGCCGAGGCGACCGAGCCGATGGCGTAGGCGGGGACGAGGCGCGCGCGGGACAGCCGCGTGCGCAGGAAGCGGAGCGGCACGAAGACGCAGGCGACGAACGCGAACTGGCCGAGCTCGACGCCGAGGTTGAAGGCGACGAGCGCCAGCGCGGTGTTGCCGCGGTCGAGGCCGATGTCGGCGAGCGCGCCGGCGAAGCCGAGGCCGTGCACCAGGCCGAAGGCGAAGGCGGTGGCGGCGGGGCGGCGCCGCGTGAGGCCGTCGGCGCGCGGATCGGCGAGCTCGACGGCGAGGAAGACGATGCTGAGCGCGATCAGCGCCTCGACCGGCGGCTGCGGCAGGCTGAGCGCGCCGAGCGTGGCCAGCGCCAGCGTCAGCGAATGCGCGAGCGTGAAGGCGGTGGCGGCGGCGAGGAGGCGGCGCGGCGCGGGCACCACCAGCACGAGCGCGAGCAGGAACAGGAGGTGATCGAAGCCGGTCAGGATGTGCAGGACGCCGAGGCCGAGGTAGTCGCGGAGGACGCGCGCGCGCGGGCGGGCGGTGGCGACGAGCGGGATGTCGAAGCGATCGCCGTCGCCGTGGAGGACCGAGGTCAGCTCGGTGCCGTCGCGCAGCGTCACGCGCAGGACCGCTTCGTGCGCGCCGTCGAGGCCGTGGAGCGTGATGGCGCGGCCGCGCAGGCCGCTGCCGCCGTCGGGGACGAGGGCCACCGTCGGCGCCACGAACTCGGCGCTGCCGGCGAGCGAAGGCGGCGCGTGCACGCGGACGTCGACCTTGCCGGCGGCGTCTTCGCGCACTTCGACGAGCATCGGATCGAACGCATGCGCCGAGGCCGAGCGGATCGGCGCGAGCAGCGCGACCAGGAGGACGAGGCGCTTCATCGCACCACGTAGCGGCGGCGCAGCGCCTCGAGGCCGCGTGCGCGCAGCGTCGAGCGCTCGCGCTCGCGCCAGAGCTCGCGCAAGGGCTCGCGCACGTCGGCGAGCGCGGGCCGGGCGCCGGGCACGCGGGTGGTCACGCGTACGAGGTGCAGGCCGAAGCTCGACACGATCGGCGGCGACCAGCGCCCGTCGGCGGGCAGCTCGGAGACGGCGCGCGCGAAGGCCGGCCCGAAGACGTTGGCGACTTCGCTCGGGCTCACCGCATCGAAGCGGCGGCCACGCACGAACGGATCGCCGAGCGTCTCCGGCGCCGCGCCGCCGTCGAGCCGCGCCGCCAGCCGCGCGGCTTCGGCCGCGGGATCGGCGTGACGATCGCGCGCCACGAACACGTGCTCGAAGCCGAGCCGCGACGGGCGGGCGAAGCGCGCCGACTCTTGCGTGAGCAGCCCGGCGAGCTCGGCGTCGCTCGGCTCGCGCGCGTCGGCGGCGGCGTCGAGCAGGAACTCCTCTTTCTGCACCAGGCGCCGGCGCACGATCACGTCGCCGCGATCGAGCCCGGCGGCGAGCGCCTCGCGGTAGAGCACCTCGTTGTCCACCCAGCGGCGCTCGAGGCCGCGCTCCTCGTCGGCGGTCGGCAGCTTGCCGGTGCGGCGCCGCCAGTCGGCGCGCAGCCCGTCGCGCACGGCGCCGGTCACCGTGATCGTGAGCCCCGGCGGACGCGGCGCGACCGCGCGGTACACGAGCAGCAGCGCGCCGCCGATCACGAGGAAGTGGAGCCAGGCCGCACGTCGAAGCCAGTCGCGCATCGGCGCATTCTACGGGCTCGGAGAAAGGGCGTACACTCTTCGCATGGCTCGACTACAGCTTGTTTGCCTCGGGCTGCTGCTCGCGGTTGGTTGCAGCGACAACAAGAACAACAATGGCGGCGGCGACGGTGGCGGCGGTGCCGGTGGCGGTGGCGGTGGCGGTGCCGCCGGCGACATGGCCACCGTCGTGCCGACGCAGTGCAACGGCTCGGTCGCCACGCAATCGATGCCGGGCATGACGCCGGTCATGACCGCCGGGCTCACGGTGCCGGCCGGCTTCCAGATCGAAACCATCGCCGCCATCGGTCAGGCGCGCGAGCTGGCGGCGCTGCCCAACGGCGACCTCCTCGTCGGCACCCTCGGCAACGACCTGTTCCTCCTTCCCAACGCCGAGGCCGATGGCGCTGCCGGCAAGCCGGTCTCGTTCGCGTCGATCAACGACGCGCCGGTGCAGAGCGTGGCGTTCGCGACCTCGACCTGCACCGTCTACGCCGCCACGCAGCACGGCGTCTACTCGATGGCGTATCAAGACGGCGCCACCTCGGGTCACGCGACCCAGATCGGCAACGTCCGCACCGGCAGCGTCGCCCCCAACAGCGACGGCGACGTGCACACCACGTCGACGGTCGCCGTCGGCGGCGACCAGCTCTACGTCGGCGTCGGCTCGTCGTGTAACGCCTGCACCGAAGTCGATCCGACGCGCGCGACCATCCAGCAGCTCGGCGCCGACGGCAGCAACATGACGACGCGCGCCACGCGCATGCGCAACGCCATCGGCCTGGCGATCAACCCCGACACCGGCACGCTGTGGGCCGGCGGCGCCGGCCAGGACAGCCTGCCGCTCGGCCACCCGTACGAATACTTCGACGCGGTCGGGTCGCACGCGGGCGTCGCCGATTACGGCTGGCCGGCGTGCGAGGAGAACCACAACGCCTACGGCTCGGGCGCCGACTGCTCGGCGACCGTGGCGCCGATCCTCGAGCTGCCCGCGTACTCGACGATCATCGGCGCCGTGTTCTACCCCGCGTCGCAGCAGGGCAAGCACGCCTTCCCCGCCGCCTATCGCGGGCTGTTCCTCGCCGGCCACGGCTCGTGGCACATGACCAACGGCACCTACTACACGCCGCCGCGCGTGGCCTTCGTGACGATGAGCGGCGACACGCCGGCGACGCCGGTCGATTGGAACGACCCCGGCAAGCAGTGGACCGAGTTCCTCGGCGGCTGCCAGCTCGCCGACAACGTCACGCGCATCGCGCGCCCGACCGGCATCGCCATCGGCAAGGAGGGCAGCCTCTTCGTCGCCGACGACATGGGCTACGTCTATCGCATCCGCCCGACGATGTAGCGAGCGCTACGGCGCGGCGCAGGTCACGCGCAGGTGCACCGGCGTGTACCACCACCCTGAGAAGATGCCGGCCGCCAGATCGGCGGCGGTGCGGCGATAGGTGATCGCGATCGGCGTCTGGCCGCCGCCGCACACGGCGCGCAGATCGGTCTTGCCGCCGACGAGATCGAAGACGGCGCGGTGCTGCACGCGTGTGTACGTGGTGACGGTCGACGGCGCGGCGCCGGCGGCGGACGCGACGAGCAGCGAAGCGGACAGGATGAAACGGCGAATCATGTGCACCTCCACGTGGTTCAACGCCAACGGCGCGACGCTATTCCGAGCCGGAGGAGTAGGATGTCGGTCATGACGACGAATCGTTTCGTGCTCGCCGCTGCATGCATCGCCACCGTTTCTCTCGGCGCCGTCGCCGTGTCGCGCGCCGACAAGGATCGCGCCAGCCCGCACGCCGAGGTCAGCGGCAGCATCGCCGGCAAGAAGATCACGATCACCTACGGCCGGCCCTACAAGAAGGGGCGCGACATCTGGGGCGGTCTCGTGCCCTGGGACAAGGTCTGGCGTACCGGCGCCGACGAAGCGACGACGCTGACCACCGATGGCGACATCCACATCGGCACGCTCAAGGTGCCGAAGGGCAGCTATGCGCTCTTCACGATCCCGAGCCAGAAGAAGGCGTGGGAGCTCATCGTCAACAAGAACCCCAAGCAGTGGGGCGCCTTCAAGTACGACCCCAAGGAGGACCTCGGCAAGACCGAGATGAAGACCGGCTCGGGCGCGGAGCCGGTCGAGCAGCTCACCATCACGATCGACCCGAACGGGCCGAAGGCGGCGCTTCTGAAGATCGCCTGGGACGACGTCCAGGCGCGGGTGCCGATCACGCCGTAACCGGCGCCACAAACACGAAAGCCTCCGATTTCTCGGAGGCTTCGTTTGGTGAGCCCAGAAGGAGTCGAACCTTCAACAAACGGATTAAGAGTCCGCTGCTCTGCCAGTTGAGCTATGGGCCCTGATTTTCAACGCCGTCGGGGTGCGCCCGGGGCGACTCGAACGCCCGACCTGCGGATTCGAAGTCCGACGCTCTATCCAACTGAGCTACGGGCGCTCGAAGCGCAGCTTCAGTAATTTATTCGCACGGCGAACGCAAGCGAAAAATCAATAGTAGCTGCCGCGCGGCTCCTCCCGCTCGTGGCCTTCATCACCTTCGCCGTCCTTGCCCGGGACCGGCGGCGGCTCGCCCTCGTCGAGAGCGAACACCTTCACGGCGTCTTCGCGATGCCGCCCCGGCGCCACGCGGGTCAGGATGCTGAGGAGGTTGCGCTTCAGATCGTCCATCGACGCCGCCGGCGTGCCGCCGTCGATGATCTTGCCGATGTAGTTGTCCTCGACGGTGCGGATGGTCGTCAGGTAGCGCGGATCCGAGCCATCGAAGTAGACCTTGTCGCGTGCCGGCGCCTGAGCCAGCTGGTCGCGCATCTTGTTGTCGACGCGCAAACAGACGAACAGCTTCCGCTCGCTTTCAATTCGCATGGTAAGCGGGCGCTACGCTATCATTCTCGCGGAAAACGTCAATGCGTCAGCGACCTGCAAAGCTTTCGGCCTGGGTCGTCTACCTTCTTCGGTGCGCCGACGACACCCTCTATTGCGGCTGCACCAATGATCTCGATCGCCGCCTCCTGGCGCACGCGCGCGGGCGGGTCAAGTACACGCGCGGGCGCTTGCCGGTGGCCGTCGCCCATGTCGAGTCCGTCCCCGACAAGAGCGCGGCTCTCCGTCGAGAGCATCAGTGGAAGCGGCTCAGCCGCGCGCAAAAGCTGGCGCGCATATCCAATGGGGAAACGAAAGGGCGCTTGCGCCGCTCTCGCAAATTCGTTATGGCCGATGGATGTGGAAAATTGCAGGCCTGAGCTTATTCCTTTGCGCCTTCGGTTGCGGTGACACCACGAGCAACAGCGGGCCGGACATGACGATGAACATGCCCGTGCCGCACAACTTCGATCAGATCAACTCCGACATCCTCGGACCGAGCTGCGCGGCGTTCAGCGTCTGCCACTCGCCCGACGGTGCGCGCGACGCCAACATGCTCGACCTCAAGACCGATCCGTACAACGCGCTCGTCGGCGTGATGTCGCAGAACGCCAAGGCGATGGGCGAGGGCAAGCTGCGCGTCAAGCCGTGCGACTCGACCGACAGCTTCTTGATCACGAAGCTGATGCTGCCGATGAACCAGGATCGCAACACCGGCTACGGCGACTACATGCCGGATACGAATCCGCACCTGCCGTCGGCGCAGATCCAGGCGATCAGCGACTGGATCGATCGCGGCGCGCTCAAGGACGAGCCGGCGACGGTGACCGGCAAGACCTGCCAGCTCGGCCCCGACATGGCGACCTCGGACTAGCGTCCCGAATCAGAAATTCGCTAGCAGTCGGGCGTCGCGACATCCGCGGGCGCTTCGTTGCTACTCCCTTCAATACCTTCAGTATTCGCGGTCGTCGCGCCTCGCGCGCGCGGCGCCGCACCGCCCTCGGTGCACGCGAATTTCCGACACGGGACACTAGCGGCTGCGCAGCACGCGCGCCGGGTTGCCGGCGACGACGGCGTAATCGGGCACGTCGTGCGTGACCACCGCGCCGGCGCCGACCTGCGCGCCCTTGCCGACGGTGACGCCGGGCAGGATCACGGCGCCGATGCCGATGTCGCAGCCGTCGCCGAGCACGACCGGCGCCAGCTCGAGCGGCCCCTTCATGATCGGTAGGGCCCGCCCCGGCTCGCCGTGCGACGACGTCAGGATGCAGACGTGCGGTCCGATGCCCACGTCGGCGCCAACGACGATGCCGCCCGCGGCGTGCAGGAAGGCCGCCTGGCCGATCCAGGCGCCGCGCCCGATCACCAGCTCGTTGCGGTAGTAGCCCTTCAGGATCGCGTAGTGGCCGACGTAGACGTCCTCGTCGAGCGAGATGTTTTCCGGATGAAAAATGAGTGCGCCGGGCTCGATCACGACCGAGGTTGGGCAGCGGCGCAGGGCGGCGCGGTCGACTTCGCCCGTCCCGTGCGAGCGCGGCGGCATCCTTCGATCCTTGACTACCCAAGGGGTGCGTGCAAGAAAACCCCCTTCACCCATTGAGGGCATCATGCAAGTCACGATCTCCGAGATTTCTCCCGTCGAGAAGAAGGTCGCCGTCGAGATTGACTGGCCGTACGTCGCGCAGAAGCTCGACGAGGCCTACAAGGATCTGTCGCGCGGCGTCGCGCTGAAGGGCTTTCGCAAGGGCAAGGTGCCGCGCCCGATGCTGGAGAAGATGTTCGGCCGCCAGGTCGAGCAGGAGGTCGTCAAGCAGCTGGTGCAGGAGAGCTTCGTGACCGCGGCGCAGCAGCACGATCTGCAGCCGGTAGCCGAGCCCATCGTCGACGACGCCCACCTGCACAAGGGCAAGAGCTTCCACTACTCGGCGCGCGTCGAGGTGCGCTCGATCGTCGAGCCGAAGGAGTACGACGGCGTCGAGCTGGGCCAGCGCGCCGCGGCGGTGAGCGACAAGGACGTCGAGGCCGCGCTCGAGCGCAAGCGCCAGGAGCTGACCGAGTTCAAGGCGATCGAAGGGCGCACCGAGCTCGGCGCAAGCGACGTGGCGGTGGTCGATCTGAACGGCCACATCGGCGACAAGAAGTTCGACAAGGAAGCGATGATGGTCGACCTCGGCGAGCCGGCGCGCGATCCGATCCCGGGTCTGGCCAAGGCGCTGGTCGGCACGCCGACCACGGCGGCGGGCCACGAGATCCGCTTCACGCTGCCGACGCCCAATCCAGAGACAGGCGAGAACGAGCACATCGCAAGAGAGCTCGCCGGCAAGGAGGCGGTGCTCAAGGTCACCGTCAAGGAGACGCGCGAGAAGCTGATGCCCGCGCTCGACGACGAGTTCGCCAAGGACACCGGCGAGGCCGACACACTCGCCGAGCTGCGCGAAAAGACCCGCGGCAAGCTGCTCGAGGCCGACGAGAAGCAGGCGCGCGAGGAGCTCAAGGGCGATCTGGTCAAGGAGCTGCTCAAGCGCAACACGTTCGTCGTGGCGCCGGCGCTCGTCGAGCGTCAGCTCGACGCGATGATCCAGCGCTCGCGGCTGCAGCTGGCGATGCGCGGCATCGACTATCGCTCGGCGGGGCTCGACGAGCAGCGCATGCGCGACGAGCTGCGCGAGAGCGCGAACGACGAAGTGCGCGCCGCCTTCTTGATCGATGCGATCGCGGAGAAAGAGAAGGTCGAGGTGAGCGAGGCCGACCTCGAGAAGAAGCTGGCCGAGCTGGCGCAGAGCCGCGACAAGAGCGTCCCGCGTCTCAAGGCCGAGCTGCAAAAAGAGGGACGGCTCGATTCTCTTCGCCACCAACTTCGCGAGGAGAAAACCCTTGACTTGCTCCTAGGCCGGGCAAAGATCAAAGAGAAGGCAAAGGACGCTTCGTCCTCGTCGGAGACCTAGCACATGGCAAATCGAAACGGCGCGCTCGGCATGACGGACTTCATCATCCCGACGGTCATCGAGCAGACCCACCGCGGCGAGCGCGGCTGGGACATCTTCTCGCGACTGTTGAAGGACCGGATCGTGTTCCTCGGCACGCCGGTGGACGATCAGATCGCGAACATCATCGTGGCGCAGATGCTCTTTCTGGAGTCGGAAGACCCGGACAAGGACATCATGCTCTACATCAACTCGCCGGGCGGCCTCGTCACGGCGGGCATGATGATCTACGACACCATGCAGTACGTCCGCTGCGACGTGGCGACCATCTGTATGGGGCAGGCGGCGTCGATGGCGGCGTGGCTCCTGGCGGCCGGGACCAAGGGCAAGCGGTACAGCCTGCCGAACGCGCGCATCATGCTCCACCAGCCGCTCGGCGGCTTCCAGGGGCAGGCCACCGACATCGACATCCACGCGAAGGAAATTCTCAAAACTCGCGATAGGATGAACGAATTGCTCGCCAAGCACACCGGGCACGACATCGGTAAGATCAAGCACGACACCGAGCGCGACTTCTTCATGTCGGCCGCCGAGGCTAAAGAGTACGGCGTGATCGACGAAATACTGATCAAGAAGAAGGAAGAGAAGAAGTAGGCGCCTTATAACTTCTAAGAGGACATGGACAAGCGACGGGACGATAACCACGGCAATTTGTCGTGCTCCTTCTGCGGCAAGAACCAGAAGGAGGTGAAGAAGCTCATCGCCGGGCCCACCGTCTATATTTGCGACGAGTGCATCGGCCTGTGCAACGACATCATCGCCGAGGAGATCGAGAAGGAGGAGCAGTCCTATGGGCTGACCTCCGTGCCGAAGCCGGCCGAGATCAAGGCGGTGCTCGACGAGTACGTGATCGGGCAGGAGAAGGCGAAGAAGATCCTCGCCGTCGCCGTCCACAATCACTACAAGCGCATCGACGCCAAGGTGGGCATCGATGACGTCGAGCTGCAGAAGTCGAACATCCTGCTGCTCGGGCCGACCGGCTGCGGCAAGACGCTGCTCGCGCAGACGCTCGCGCGCATCCTGAACGTTCCGTTCGCCATCGCCGACGCGACCAACCTGACCGAGGCCGGTTACGTCGGCGAGGATGTCGAGAACATCATCGTCAACCTCTTACAGAACGCCGATCACGACATCGAGAAGGCGCAGCGCGGCATCGTCTACATCGACGAAATCGACAAGATCGCGCGCAAGAGCGACAACCCGTCGATCACGCGCGACGTCTCGGGCGAGGGCGTGCAGCAGGCGCTCCTCAAGATCATCGAAGGCACGGTCGCGTCGGTGCCGCCCAAGGGCGGGCGCAAGCATCCGCAGCAGGAGTTCCTGCAGGTCGACACGACCAACATCCTCTTCATCTGCGGCGGCGCGTTCACCGGGCTCGAGGACATCATCGAGCAGCGCGTCGGTCAGAAGTCGATGGGCTTCGGCGCCAAGATCACGTCGAAGACCGAGAAGAAGATCTGGGAGTACCTGAAGGAAGTGCAGCCCGAGGATCTGCTCAAGTACGGCATGATCCCGGAGTTCGTCGGCCGCTTGCCGGTCATCGCGCCGCTGCACGAGCTCAGCGAAGAGGCGCTCGTCGATATTTTGATCAAGCCGAAGAACGCGCTGGTGAAGCAGTACCAGAAGCTCTTCGACATGGACGGCGTGAAGCTGAAGTTCACCAAGGGCGCGCTGCACGCGGTCGCAAAGGCGGCGCTCAAGCACAAGTCGGGCGCCCGCGGCCTCCGGGCGATCCTGGAGAACGCGATGCTCGACATCATGTACGAGCTGCCGTCGACGCCGTCGGTGAAGGAAGTCCTCATCAACGAGGAAGTCATCGACTCGCAGCAGCAGCCGCTCTTGATGTACCAGAAGGAAGCCGCCGAAGGCGGCCGCAAGTAACCCGCTTCCCCACGTACAGTTTTTGCCGGTCGGCGCGACGCCCGAATGGGGCGTCCGTCACTTCATGTGTTTCCGTCGGCGATTGCACACTCGCGGGCTCGATTTTGCGCGCGCGCGGATCTACAATTACAGGCAATGTTCTTCAAGAACGACGACAAGAAAAAGGCGCCACGCAGCATTCCGCTCTTGCCGCTGCGGGACATCATCGTCTTCCCGCACATGGTGGTGCCGCTGTTCGTCGGGCGTGAGAAGTCGATCAACGCCCTCGAGCAGGCGATGAACCACGACAAGGAGATCGTCCTCTCGGCGCAGAAGAAGGCCAAGACGAACGATCCCACGCCGGATGACATCTTCGGCGTCGGCACCGTCGGGCAGATCATTCAGCTGCTGCGCCTGCCCGACGGCACGGTCAAGGTGCTCGTCGAGGGCAAGCGGCGCGCGCGCATCCGCAAGTTCGTGTCGAACGAGGAGTTCTTCGTCGTCGAAGTCGAGGAGCTCGTCGAGCCGAACGAGAAGTCGGTGGAGATCGAGGCGCTCATGCGCTCGGTCCATCAGACCTTCGAGAACTACGTCAAGCTCAACAAGCGCATCCCGCCCGAGATGCTGATCTCGGTGCAGACGATCGACGATCCGGCGCGCCTGGCCGACACGATCGTGGCGGCGCTGTCGTTGAAGCTCGTCGACAAGCAGTCGATCCTCGAGACCGAGTCGCCGACCAAGCGGCTCGAGAAGCTCTTCGAGCTCATGCAGGCGGAAATCGAGATCCTGCAGGTCGAGAAGAAGATCCGGACGCGCGTCAAGAAGCAGATGGAGAAGACGCAGAAGGAGTACTACCTCAACGAGCAGATGCAGGCGATCCAGAAGGAGCTGGGGGAC
>DATNAQ010000165.1:0-18265 GCA_035607415.1 Polyangia bacterium | reverse complement strand
CCGCGCGGCGAGGCGATCGCGCGCGGCGGGCCACTCCGAAGCCAACATCGAGTAGAAGGCCGTGTTGCGGACGCCGCCGTCCCAGGCGGGGCCGTGCGCGCGCAGGACGCCGTCGAAGCGGCAGCCGACGCGCTCGATGTTGGCGCGCGAGCGGGCGTTGCGCTCGTCGGTCTTGAGCGTCAGGCGCCGAATGCCCCAGACGTCGAAGGCGTGGGCCATCATGAGCAGCTTGGCCTCGGTGTTGACGTGCGAGCGCTGCGCGCTCGGCGCCAGCCAGGTCCAGCCGATCTCGACGGCGTCGGGCCCGCGCGGCACGGGCGGCACCGGCGGCCCCGGCCACTTCCAGCGCTCGATGTTGCCGAAGCGCGTGGAGCCGACCACGCGCCCGCGCGCCTTGTCGACGGTGGCGAAGGGGACGGCGGCGCCGCGCGCGGCATCGGCGAGCGCCTCGTCGACGTAGGCGGCCATGGCGTCGCGGCCGTGCGGCACCTGCGTGAGGCCGAAGGTGTCGCGCGATTCCGAGGCGGCGGCGACCAGCCCGTCGACGTGGGCGAGCGCGAGCGGCTCCATGCGCACGCGCTCGCCGTCGAGCGTCAGCGGATACAAGAGTGCGGGCGACGAATCCATGAGCGAATCGTGCCGCAGGGATGGTCCAGCAGAAAGCGCCAGTTTCGCGAAATCGAATGGACCAGGCGAAACGAGGTCAGAAGCGCGCGGCGAAGCCGTTGAGCGAGTAGTGCAGCTCGCGCCCCTTTTGCAGCTTCTTCGCGCCGACGACGGTCATGGCGATGCCGGCGACGCCGAGCGCGACGTTGAGCGTGCAGGTGACGACGTTGGCGGCGACGGCTTGCCGATTGGTGGGCCCGGGGTTGTCGAGATCCCGACCCGCGCCTTCGCTGACGAACGTGGCGCAGGCGAGGCTCATCGCCGTGCTGCCGGCGTCGCTGACGATGCCGACGGCGAGCAGCGCCTTGCCGTCGGCGGTTTCGTCGGCACGAGAGGAAGACGCAGTGAGCAGGAGCACAGCGACGAAGGCGAGGGCGCGAGCATGCATGGCCGCTCGCGAACGCAAGGGACGTGCCGCCCGCTATCTCCGTATATACGTTGGATCGACGTGGCGAATGTCTGACAGCGCTGTCAGGCTCCGCGCGCGGCGGTGAGCTTCTCGAGGCTCGCGTCGAGCTTGCCGGCCACCTGGTTTGGCGCCTTGGCCAGCTCGAGCGCGCCCGCCGAAGGCGCAGAGCCGATCATCCTCGTCACGGCGCCGATGGTCCTCGGTCACGCCCCCACCAGCAAGCGCCCGTCCCGATTCCCACGCCAGTGCGCAGGTCACATGATGAGCGTCATCGCTGTGATAGCGTGGCGAGACGTCAGGGGGCTGACATGCGCAGGTTGTCGTCCGTCGTGCTCTTCGCACTCATGCTCGTCGCCGCCGCGGCACGCGCCGACGAGCCCGATGCAAAGACTCTCTTCGAGCGCGGAAAGACTCAGTTCGCACTCGGTCACTTCTCCGAAGCCGCCGATCTCTTCGAGCGCGCGTTCGAGAAGAAGTCCGATCCGGCGATGTTGTTCAATGCTGCACAGGCGCATCGTCTCGCCGGCAACAAGAAGAAAGCGCTCATCCTCTATCAGAACTACTCGCGGCTCTACGGCGAGCAGGCGAACAACGCCGAAGTCGAACGACGCATCGGCGAGCTACGGCTCGCCATCGCCGCCGATGAAGCGGCCCATCCAGCACCGCCGCCCGTGCCCTCTCCAGAACCCGCTCCACCGCCTGCCACGCAGCCGCAGCCGGCACCGGCGCCTCCGGCCGTCGCCGCTCAGCCGACTGTCGTGGCGCATGAGGCGCCGCCGCACAAACGTCGGGCCTGGATCTGGGGCGTCGTCGCCGGCGGGGTCGTTCTCGTCGGTGGCGCCGTCGCCCTCGGCATCGTGTTCGGCTCGAAGCACGAAGCGCCGGCGGTCACACTCGGTACGGTGACGGCAAATTGATGCGCGCGCATACGTTCGCCCTCGCGTGTGTCGTCGCTGCCGGCTGTACGACGAAGGACAAGTGTCGGCAGAGCACCGTCCTCGTCTCCGCGACCTTCGATGGCGTTGCCGCCGGCGCTGACGAGCTCGACGTGAATGTTCAACTCGATCAACAATCGTCGATGAGTGCTACGTTGCCCGGCCCCGCCGGTCGCTCGTCGGGAAGCATCGAGGTCGAATTTCCCGGTGGCTATCACGCCGGCTCGACGCTGCAGGTGACCATCAACGCCAAGCTGTCGGGCACGCTGATCGCAAGCGGGCAATCGTCGACAGCGCTCGCAGCGGGCTGCAGCACGCTTGCCGTCGCCGTCACTGGTGTCGCCGGAGACGGCGGTGTGACCGGAGACATGACGATGCTTCCGGTTCCCATGATCAACGCGAAGCCGGACCTCGTGGGCTTCGTCACTTCACTCGACGGTAGCGGCTCGACCGACCCGCTCGGCTCGGCGCTCACGCTCACATGGGCGATCGAGCAGGTCCCGAGCGGTAGCACGATCACGACCGCCTCGCTGACCTCAACCGCCGCGAGCAAGACGGCCTTCGAGCCCGACCTCGGCGGCCTCTACAAGATCTCTCTCACCGCCGCCGCCACCGACGGGCGCACTGCCACCGTCGTCTCGAATGTCACGGTCCCAACCGTCCCGCTTTTCTATGTGCGATCGAGTGAGAACGCGACGACGGAATCGTTCGGCGCGCACGTCATGGCATCCGACGGAACTGGCGATCACGCCATCGGCTGCGATGTCACGCGGGATGGAGGTTTCGCGCAGGCTGACGAGCAGGCCCTTCCGTTCGGCGGCCACGCCTACGAGCCGGCGATGCTCGGCACGATGCAGCCGCTCTACGCATTCTTGCAGCTAGTCGTCGAGGGCACACCTCCCAACATGTTCGTCGGAACGGCGACCACAAGCTGCACGACCTCGCCGCCGACGAGAGTCGACAACAACGTCTTCAACGATCACATCCCCGTCAGCGCGCGCTTCTCGCCGGACGGCAAGCGCATCGTCTACGTCGACATGCCGCAGGACTCGAGCCAGGGCACCTACCGGCTCGTCACCACCGCGGTCGACGGCGTTGGGCCGAAGCACGTCGTCCGCACCGACGGCTTCTTCGGCTTCACGCCGGCGATCTGGCTCGACAACAACACCGTCGCATGGCTCGAGAGAGACTCGAGCAGCTTCAATCCATTCACCATCTTCTCGGCGCCCGACGCCAACGCTGCCGGCGATCCAGCCAGCAACATGCGAACGCAGGTGCTGCGCTGCGATCAGTCGACGACATCGACCCATCTCGCCGAGATCAACCAGTTCGAGATGGGTCCGTTCGGGATGATCGTCGCGGGAAGTACATCGGCGCGCATTGTTCTGAGTCCCCCGCCGTGGGCATCGGTGAACCTGTACAAGCTCGCCGCGAACGACTGTTCCACGACCGCCACCAACGCGAAGACGCTCGCCACCGAGCCGCAAGGCGGTTTGTCGTGGGACTTCTCGATTTCACCCGACGGTCTGTCCATCTTGTTCTCGAGCACGCACACCGAGGACGTTCCCGATGGCGGCCTGCCCGTGCCGCAGACCGACATCTTCCTCGTTCCCAGCGACGGAAGCTCGCAGCCGCAGAAGCTCGTCGGCGACCCGCTATACGACGACACCAGCCCGCGCTACATCGCGGCCGGGCGCCAATTCACGTGGACGCGCACGCCGCGCCATCTCGACATGGGAGCCGACACGCCCGCCGTGATGATTGCCAATGCCGACGGCTCGCACGTTCACGCTTTCGTGCCGTCGACGGCGGCCGGCGAGCGCCTGGTCGGCGCGGACGTCGGCGCCAACCGTGGCTTCGATTGTTCTTGGGTTCCGGGGATGGTGGGAGCCAGCGCCTCGACGGCGCTCTTCGCCGTCGCGACGCTGCTCCTGCTCGCGTTCCGCCGCCGTCGCGGCTGAGTTACTTCGCGATGACGCGATCGGTGGTGAAGCTGAAGGCGCTCGAGTAGGTCGCCACGTCGAGACATGCGGGGTAGCCGCCGCCGCCCGTGCAACCGTTGACCTTGGCGCCCTTGCCGGAGCTCATCGTGATGTGCACCGGGCTGCTCGCCGGCCCGTCGGGCTGGGTCGCGTCGATCGCGTGGATGAAGCCAAGCACGGTGCAACCGCCAACGACGACATCCAGCAGCGAGTTGCCGTTCGCCATCGTGTATCCCTCACCGCACAACCCGTCGAAGGTGCTCGACAGGGTGACCGCCTGCAGCGAGGCCGCCGTGATATCGCCGCAGATCGTGCCGCCCGCCATCGATTCGAAGGTCTTGAGCATGGGATCGATGTTCTCGGTCGCGAGATGCCCCGGCGTCGCACCGGTGGAGGCCGTCGGTGACGACGCCATACCGCTGGTCGCCTTCAGGATGGTGTTCTTCATGGTCAGCGTCGCCACCGACCCCGCGAGCACCAAGTTGAGCTCCACCGTGCCGCCGTGGGGGTCGGTCGCCAGTTTTCCACCGGAGCCGATGTTCGCGTTCATCAGCGACGTCTTCGGATTGCGGTTGGCGTCGACTGAGTTCATATCGGTCGTGTACCACCAGTCCTTGTCGCTGTTGCCGCTGTAGCCGGATCCCGATACCGGCGTCGCGTGCAGGAAGCCGAGCGCGAACGCCGTCATCGATTGCTTGCCGGTCAGATCATCGAGCCCGAGGAACTTCATCATGATGGTGATCGTTCCATCGGTGATGCCGCTGTCGAGGCTGCCTTGCAGCTTGCTCTGCGCCTGGCCCGAGATGTCGTCCTTGGTCATGAGGCCGAGCGCGTTCTTCGCGCAGAACGACGTATCGAACGACATCTTGAGGGAGTTCGCGCGTTGCACCTCCTCGAACTTGCAGGTGCTGTCGCAGCCGTCGAGGTTGGTGGTGTTATGGTCATCGCACTGCTCGGTGTCTTCGCGAACGCCATCGCCGCAGTCGATGAGGTGACAGTGCGTGTCGCACTTCTTGCCGCCCGACATCGAGCCCGGGGGATCGCAGTTCTCCGTGCGCGTGTCGACGACGCCGTCGCCGCACGTCGAGTTCTGACAAACCTTGGTGACGCACACCTTGCCCGTACCGCACGCAGTTCCGTCGGCCTCGGGCGTGCCGGCGTTGCACTTCTTGCCCATGTCTCCGTTGGTTGCCGTCACCGCATCGCAGGTCTCGGCGCCGTTGCATGCATTCCCGTCGTCGCACGCGGCCGCGTTGGCGCAAGAGAACTTACAAGTCGTCGCCTCACAGCCCGTGTTCGGGCCATTCTGCGCGCCAAAGTCGCAGTCCTCGCCGGTCTCGACGACGCCGTTGCCGCAGACCGCCGTCGGCGCGGCGCACGCGCCGTCCTTGCACACGAGGCCGGAGCCGCACGCCATGCCGTTCTGCGACGCATCGGCCACTGCCTGGCAGACGTGCGACGTGCACTGGAACATCTCGCAGGCCGGCGGCGCGCCGCAGTCGGTCGTCGGCATGACGCACGCGAACTTGCACATGGCGTTGCACGGGTCGTTCTTCGTGCCGTTGAGCCCGCCATCGTCGCAGTCTTCGCCCGGCTCGGTTGTGCTGTTGCCACACATCGGCATCGTGCACGTGCCCATCTTGCAGTAGTCGTTGCCGGTGCCGCACGACATGCCGTCGCCGAGCGGCGTGCCCGCGGTGCACGTGTGCGTCGTATCGTCGCAGGTGCCCTGGCCCATGCACGCGTCCATCGGCGTGCAGTTGCGCGCGGGATCGGTGGACTTGCACGTGAAGGTGCAGTCGCTGTTGCAGCCATCGCCGTCGGTGGGGTTGCCGTCGTCGCACTCTTCGGGCGCCGTCACGATCCCGTCGCCACAGTGCGCAGCGATGCAGTGGCCGCCGTTGCACACCATGTCGGTGCCGCAGCTGGTGCCGTCGGCCGGGTCGCTACCGGCGACGCACGCGTGATCGACGCAGGTCTCGGCGCCGTTGCAGGCATTGCCGTCGTCGCAGTTCACGTCGAGCGCGCAGGCGAACTGACACGCGTTCGAGCACTTGTCGCCGGCCGTGCCGTTGGCAGCGCCGTCGTCGCAATCTTCGTTCAGATCGATCATGCCGTTGCCACAGCTCGGCTGATCGTTTCCACCGCTGCCGGTACCGAGATCGTCGACACCCTTCACGCTCGACGAGCAGCCGACCGCGCATAACAAGCCCAAAGCGGCGATCCAACGCATGCGTCACCCCTCAGTGATCGAGGGCACTCATACGACGAAACCACAGCACTCTTCCACGACAATCGCCGTCGGAAAAATTGGACGCCGTGCCGCGCTGCATTAAAACAGACGCATGGACGCGCTCGCGTGGAGTCGCTTCCAGTTCGGCTTCACCATCACCTATCACTATCTTTTCCCCCAGCTCACGATGGGACTGGCCCTCCTCATCGTCGTCTTCAAGCTCGGCGCCCTCCGCACCGGCAACCCTCTCTGGCACGATACCGCGCGATTCTTCGCCCGTATCTTCGGGATCAACTTCGCCATCGGCGTCGTCACCGGCGTGCCGATGGAGTTCCAGTTCGGCACCAACTGGGCCCGCTTCTCCGGCTACGCCGGCGGCGTCATCGGCCTGACGCTCGCCCTCGAAGGCATGTTCGCCTTCTTCGCCGAATCGGCCTTCCTCGGCCTCTTCCTCTTCGGCGAAAAGCGCCTCTCGCCGCGCGCGCACCTCGGCAGCGCCGTCATGCTCCTCGTCGGCTCGTGGGCCTCGGGCTACTTCATCATCGTCACCAACGCCTTCATGCAACACCCCGTCGGCGCGCGCATCGGCCCCTCGGGCGCGCTCGAGCTGTCGAACGCGTGGGCCTACCTCTTCAACCGCTGGGCCTTCTGGCAATACGCGCACACCATGACCGCGGCGGTCATGACCGGCGCCTTCGCCGTCACCGCCGTCGCCGCCGGCTGGCTCCTGCTCGGCCGCCACACCGACCACGCGCGCATCGCGCTGCGCGTCGGCGTCATCGCCGGCGCCGCCGCCTGCATGTTGCAGCTCTTCCCCACCGGCGATCGCCAGGGCAAGCTGCTCGCCGAATATCAGCGCCCGACGCTCGCGGCCATGGAAGGAAAGTTCGTATCGTCGGCGCGCGCCGAGCTCGCCATCATCGGCCAGCCCGACGTCCCGCACGAGCGCCTCGACAACCCGCTCGTCGTCCCCGGCGCGCTCAGCTTCCTCTCCTACGGATCGTTCGGCGCCACCGTCTACGGCCTCGACGACTTCCCACGCGCCGAGTGGCCCGACAACGTCGAGCTCCTCTATTACAGCTACCACGTGATGGTCGGGCTCGGCACGATCCTCGCCGCCATTATATTGGCAGCGCTGCTATTGCTTTGGCGGGGCCGGCTCGAGCGCACGCGCCCACTGCTCTGGATCCTGATGCTCGCCTGGCCCTTCCCCTACATCGCGACCACCGCCGGCTGGATGACCGCCGAGCTCGGCCGCCAGCCGTGGCTGGTCTACGGGCTCATGCGCACCGCCGACGGCAGCTCGCCCAAGCTCGCCGGCGGCACCGTCGCCTTCTCGACGATCGGCTGGTGCGGCCTCTACCTCCTCATCGGCATCGCCTTCCTCGCGCTCGTCGCCAAACAGCTCGCGCGCGGCCCCGCCGACGCGGCCGAGGAGCACTACTGATGGCCGCGCTCTGGTACGCGCTCTTGGCGCTCATGCTCACCGTCTACGTCGTCCTCGACGGCTTCGACTTCGGCGCCGGCCTCGTGCACCTCGCCGCCGCGCGCACCGAAGACGAGCGGCGCACCGTCTTCGCCGCCATCGGCCCGGTGTGGGACGGCAACGAGGTCTGGCTGGTCGCCTCGGGCGGCGTGCTCTTCTTCGCCTTCCCGCGCGCCTACGCGGCCGCGTTCGGCGGCTTCTACCTACCGCTCATGATCGTGCTGTGGCTGCTCGTCCTGCGCGGGCTGTCGATCGAGTTCCGCGCGCAATGGGACAACCCGCTGTGGCGCGCCTTTCTCGACGCGTCGTTCGCCTTTTCGTCGGCGCTGCTGGCGTTCGTGCTCGGCGCCTCGCTCGGCAACGTCGTGCGCGGCGTCCCGCTCGATGGCGACGGCGCGTTCATGGCGCCGCTGTTCGGCCCCGGCGGCGCGCTCGACGCCTACACCGCGCTCGTCGGGCTCTTCGCCGCCGGCGCGCTCACGCTGCACGGCGCGGCCTATCTCGCCTGGAAGTGCGAGGGCGAGCTGCACGCGCGCTGCCGCCGCTTGATCCGCCGCGCCGTCCCGACGGTGGCGCTCGGCCTCGCCATCGTCACGCTGGCGACGTGGCGCGTGCAGCCGCGCCTGTTCGCGACGGCGCTGCATCGCCCGTGGGTCTGGCCGTTGCCGCTCGCCGCCGCCGGTGCGCTCGCCTTCGCCTGGCGCGCGACGACCCGCGGCCGCGATCGTGCGACGTTCTTCGCGACCACGACGCTGCTCGCCGCGCTGCTCGCCGCCACGGCCACGTCGCTCTATCCGATCGTGCTGCGCTCGACCATCGACGAGCGCTTCGACGTCACCGCGCCCGCCGCGGCGACGGGCCATCACGGCCTCGCCTGGGGCCTCATCTGGTGGCTGCCCGCCCTCGCCCTTTCCGTCGTTTATTTCGCTTACCTGTTTCGATCGTTCGCGGGGAAGGTGCGAGCGTCTCACCACTGACGCGCGCCAGCGCCACCGTCACGGCCAGCGCGAACAGGATGTACACGATGCTGATCGCGACGTAGCGCTCGTCGTCCCAGCCGAGGAACGCGAGCGGGATCTGACAGCTCAGGTAGCTCACCAGCGCCAGCGCCCAGCCGCTCCACTTCAGATACGGCCACAACAGCCCGAACGCGAGCCACCCGATGAAGTAGTAACAGGTCAGCTGCGCCGCGAAGATGATGAGCCCGGTGCCGAGCACGAGCGCGATCCAGTCGTCGTGCTTCTCGACGGCCATGCCGAGCAGCGCCAAAAAGCCGACGAGCCCGACGACGAACACGAGCTTGCGCGACTTGTAGTTGTCGAGCTGATGCTGCTTCCAGCGCTCGAACGGATCCTGCTGCCGGTAGTCGCGATCGACCTGCGCGCGCGTCGAGCGGCTGTAGGCGACGACGGTGCGCCAGCCCATGTTGTTCGTGAGCGGCGTCTGCAGGTGCTTGGCGCTGTTGTGCACGAATCCGCTCCAGCACTCGACGCCACCGCCGTACACCGTCGCGATCGGCACCAGCGTCACGAACGCCACCGCGCAGCCGGCGATCCAGCGCTTCTGCGCCGGCGTGATCGCGAGCTTCTTCGCGCGCACCGACGCGATCACGATCTTGAGCACCAGCGCAGCCGCCACGAAGCCGGGGAAGATGCGCAACAGCGTCGAGTAGGCGATGAAGAACCCCGACGCGAACGGCTTGCCCTTCTTCAAAAAGCAGATGCTCGCGATCATCGCGAACAGCCAATCCATGCGCAGATACGCGCCGCCGGTCCACCAGTAGCGTCCCGCGTAGTTGGTGCCGAAGAAGAGCAGCGTCACGCACAGCGTGCGCCAGCCGAAGGCCCACCAGATCATCGCCATCATGGCGAACAGGAGCAACGGATCGAGATACGCGAGGTGATACAGCGACGCGTCGTTCATCTCGTCGACGCGGTTGGCGAGCAGGCCGCCGAGGATGCGCCACACCGGCGTGCCGTTGTAGCCGTTGTCCTTCAGCCCCGACGTCCAGAAATCCCACGACGACGCGCGCCGGAAATAGTCCGAGTCGCGCATGAACGCTTGCCAGCGCTCGGGCGTAAAGTGCTCTTTACACTTCTCGGGATGCGCCAGCGCTTCCGCCGACGAGCCGAGCACGTTGGTCGTCAGATCGCGGATGGGCGCGCGCTCGAGGCGCGGCCCGAGATGCGCGTACTCCTCCTCGGCAGCGACGGTGCATTCGTAGAGGCGCGTGTAGCCGAGCTCGGGCGCGTACTTCGCGCCGAGGTAGTAGTGATAGAACTCGTAATAGTGGATGAACGGGTTGAAGTGAAAGCGCCCGATGTTCCACCACGAGACGCATGACACCAGCCCGATGGCGATGAGCAGGCCATCGCGCAGGCGACGCCAGCGACGGAGCCGCGGCACATCGTCGGCGAGCCAGTACCACAGGAGCAGGATCGCGCCGACGACGGCGATGGCCGCTTTGACCTGCACCATCCGGTCGTCGTTGAGGCCGTGGTACCAGCGCAAGATCAGCTCGAACACGCGGGCATTGTATCCGTAGAAATCGAGACGTCACCTGCGTTCACACCGACGCATGCGACGTGTACGACACTGTGCCGAGCGCGGCGACGAGCGCGCACGTTGCCCGAGAGGCGCCATGCGACGTCAAGTGCGGCGATGTGACCCGAAGGACTTACTCCCACCTACTGCGATCGACAGTCGGCAGCACTCGACTCGATGAGAATCACGCCAGAAACCGCGTAATGCGCAGCGGACAGCCAAATCGTACCTCCGGCCTGAAGGTTGCTGAGGGGAAACAGACCACCGCCCCTTTCCCCGGAGGTTTTGGATGAGACGATTCGGTGCCGACAAGTTGTTGCTCTGTACGCTCCTGGCCGTAGGCGGGTGCGTCGCTGGTGAAGTCGACGATGGCAGTGGGGGCCGCGATCGAGTCGACGCCATCGCCAGCATTCCCAAACACCCGTTCAAGAAAGCCGACTGCGCCACGCGGAAGAATGCAAACGACGCCGTCTGCTTCGCGCTGATCCGCACGCAGGACCTGCAGCCGAACGTCGCGCAGTTCACGGCGACGCCAGACGCGACCGTCGGGGGCCTCGGTCCGTCGGACATCAAGAGCGCCTACGCGCTCGACACGACGGGCGGCGCCGGCATGACCGTCGCCATCGTCGACGCGCAGGACGATCCGAACGCCGAGAAGGATCTCGGAACCTATCGCTCGAACTTCGGGCTGCCGGCGTGCACCACGGCGAACGGCTGCTTCAAGAAGGTGAACCAGAGCGGCGCGGCCAGCCCGCTGCCGTCGGCCGACAGCGGCTGGGCCGGCGAGATCGCGCTCGATCTCGATATGGTCTCGGCGGCCTGCCCGAACTGCAAGATCCTCCTCGTCGAGGCGAACTCGGCGAGCATGGACGACCTCGGCGCCTCGGTGAACACCGCGGTGAGCCTGGGCGCGTCGGTGGTGTCGAACAGCTACGGCGGCGGCGAAGACTCGAGCGACACCTCGTCGGACTCGACGTACTTCAACCACCCCGGCGTCGGCATCTTCGCGTCGTCGGGCGATGACGGCTACGGCGTCGAGTATCCGGCGGCGTCGGTGGGCGTGACCGCGGTCGGCGGCACGTCGCTCACCAAGTCGTCGTCGTCGTCGCGCGGCTGGGTCGAGGCCGTGTGGGGCTCGACCAGCAACTCGAACGGCGGCGCCGGCTCGGGCTGCTCGGCGTATGACGCGAAGCCGTCGTGGCAGAAGGACTCGGGCTGCGCCAAGCGCACCGTCGCGGACGTCTCGGCGGTCGCCGATCCGAACACCGGCGTGGCGGTCTACGACACGTACGGCGGCTCGGGCTGGGCGGTCTACGGCGGCACGTCGGCGGCCTCGCCGCTCGCGGCCGCGATCCACGCGCTCACCGGCCACGCGGCCGATTCGCTCGGCTACTCGTACTCGCACACCTCGGCGTTCTACGACGTCACCAGCGGCGCCAACGGCAGCTGCGGCACCTACCTGTGCAAGGCGCAGGCGGGCTACGACGGACCGACCGGTAACGGCACGCCCAACGGCGCGGCCATGAAGTCGGGCGGCGGCGGCGGCTCGGGCGGCGGTGGCGGCGGCGGCGCGGGCGGCGGTGGTGGCGGCGGCGGCGGCACCGGCGGTAGCGGTGGCGGCGGCGGCGGCGGCACCGGTGGCAGCGGCGGTGGTGGCGGCGGTGGCGCGGGTGGCGGCGGCGGCGGTGGCGGCGGCGGCACCTGCAGCTGCTCGCACGACCCCTGCAGCACCGGCTCGAAGCTGACCGCCTCGTGCAACTCGTGCGCGTCGGAGATCTGCGCTCAGGACAGCTACTGCTGCTCGACGGCGTGGGACTCGATCTGCGTCGGTGAAGTCCAGTCGATCTGCGGCGCGACCTGCGGCTCGGGCGGCCTCTGCGGCGGTGGCGGCGGTGGCTCGGGCGGCGGTGGTGGTGGCGGCGCGGGCGGCGGCGGCGGTGGCGGCGGCGGCACCTGCACGCACAACGACTGCACCTCGGGCACGAAGCTGAAGTCGGGCTGCAACCCGTGCGTCACGACGATCTGCGCGGCCGACTCCTACTGCTGCAACACCAAGTGGGACTCGATCTGCGTCAGCGAAGTGAAGCAGTACTGCGGCGGCACCTGCTCCAACTGATCTGATTCCCCGTCGTCAGCGCTACGGACCGTTCCTCCATCCGTAGCGCTGGCGGCGGCCGCTCTTCCCTCTCTCCCTCTACGAGCAAGCGCCCGCACGTGGCTGGCGAACCGCCACGGATCGCGCATCCTGAGCGGCCTCATGAAGGCGTTCTTCCTGTTGTTGGCTCTGGCGAGCGGCTGCGCGGCGGTCAAACCGTGGCAGCGCGAAGCCCTCACGCAGCCTGGCATGCAGCTCGAGGCCTCGCCGAGCGCGCGCGCCGATCAGCACATGCTCGAATCGCGCGAAGCGTCGGCCGGCGGCTTCGGCGGCAGCGGCGGCGGTTGCGGCTGTAACTGATGTCGCTGCGCGCGATCGCGCTGGTGCCGCTGCTCGTCGCGACGGTCGGCGCGACCTCGTGGGCGCGCGAGGCGCCGGTGCGCTCGGCGCCGTTCGACTTCTCGCTGAAGAAGCCGACGCTCAAGAAAAAGGGCATCGTCGAGCGCATCCTCGAGCGCGTCGACGGCGGCGACTTTCACGGCTACGACTCGCCCGACGGGACGACGCGAAAGGCGGAAGATCCGCTCGGGACCAAGACCGTCCGGCTGCAGTTGCACTTTTAGAAGCGGCCGGTGACGCCGAACGACGCGACCAGCGCGCTCGCCCAATTGTCGATGCGCGCGAAGTTCGGCGGGTGCGGCGAGAGCGCGAAGATCTTGACGTAGTCGAGCCCGAATTCCCATTCGACGTTGGTGAACATGTGCCACTTGCGGTGCGCGGGCTGGTGCGCCATCGAGTGCACGAAGCGTGCGCCGACCAAGAGATCCGCGAGCGGCGCCAATTCCTGATCGGCGGTGAAGAAGCTGCCGACGGGACCGGCGCGCTCGTAGGAGTCGGCGTTGCCGGCGTCGCGGTAGAATACCGCGCCCGACTGCACGTAGCCGCGCGCGCGCGCGACATAGCGCCACTCCGGTTTGGCGAGCGAGAACGGCTGATCCCAGCTGAGCTCGCCGGTGATCGACTGGATGCCCCAGGTGTCGCGATAGAGGCGTAGATCGCCGCCGAGCGTGGCCGCCAGCTTGGCGACGGCGTAGCGCAGCTTGGCCGTCGCGGCGCCGCGATCGCGCACGCTCGGATGCGACTCCTGCGCCTGCTCGAGCCCGCCGTCGAGGCGCACGGTGCGATACGGGTTGGACTGAAAGCCGCTCAAGTGCTGATACGTGCCGCTGAGCGAGCCGACGAGGCGCGGCGTCAGCGTTTGCGACACCGCGAGCTCGACGAAGTCGATGCCGAGCGATTCGGTGGTGAGCCCGGGCGTGCCGGCGAAGCAGCCGCGCGCGCTGTCGAGCGGCTGGCGCAGCGTGACCGGGACGCCGGGCTGCGCGAGATCGCAGATGCTGTCGAAGCTGTGGCTGTAGTCGGCGGAGAGGATGGTGTTGTGGTGGAAGAGATCGACGCTGCCGCCGAAGCGGATGAGGTTCGAGTGGTAGTCGTTCTCGGTGCCGTAGGCGTAGCCGGCGCTCAGCGTCGCCGGGCCGACGATGCCGGAGACGCCGGCGCCGATCACGTTGCGCACCTCGGTGAAGCTGGTGGCGGCGCTGACCACGTCGGGCGAGCCGTAGGTGCGCGGCGTGGCGCCGGTGACGACGTCGGCGCTCCAGTCGACGTCGAAGCGCAGCCAGGGGCGCACGTCGACCTTGCCGGTCACCGTCGGCGTGATGACGATGAGGAAGTCGGAGGGCGCGGGCTGCGTGAAGATGCGCAAGTCGCCGTGCGCTTCGCCGCGATCCTGGGCGCGCGCGATGCCGCCGGCGGAGAGCAGGCAGGCGCCGAGCGCGACGGCGACGGCGAGCCCGCGGCTCACGGCATCACCCAGGTCTGCACGACGCTGGCGGCGGTGGCGCGATCGAGCACCACCGGGCCGGGCGGATGGAGGTTCGATTGCCCTTCGGGCACGGTCAGGAGGCGGCTGTCGAGCGGCGCGTCGCAGCGGACGAGGTGCAGCGCCGACAGATAGTTCTCGCGCCACGACAGCGGCCAGGCGTCGATCGATTGGCCCGGGGCCGGCGCGGGATCGGGCGTGCGCAGGCGCAGCGTGCCGTGGCCGTCGGAAAAATCGTGACAGCCGGCGTTGCCGCACTGGTTGGGCACGAGGTAGCGCGGATAGACGTCGCTGACGAAGAAGTCGGGGCTCGCCGGGCAGGGGCCGGCGTCGGGCCGCGCGCCGGTGTCGATGGTGCACGCGGCGAGCGCGAGCACGACGTACGCGAGCCGTCGGGCCATCAGGCGTGGGTCTAGGCACGCGCGCGGATGCGTCTATAACGGCAGGCATGAGTGGCTGCTCGCGGCGTACGTTCAACCTCGTGGCGTGCGGGGCCGCCGTCGAGCTGTGGGCCTGCGGCACGTCGCTGAAGACGCTGACGCCGTCGGGAAACGTGGTCACGCTCAGCTATGCCGAATTTCCGCAGCTGGCGTCGCCGGGGGGCAGCGCGGTGGTGGCGGTGAGCGGTCAGTTTCCGCTGGCGGTGGTGCGCACCGACGACGCGACGGCGGTGGCGCTGAGCGCGACCTGCACCCACGCGGGCTGCACGCTCGAATACGCGCCGGAGCGTACCCAGCTGCACTGCAACTGCCACGACGCGAACTTCACGCTCGACGGCGCGGTGGTGAGCGGGCCGACGGTGATTCCGCTGCCGGTCTACCCGGCGACGCCGGGCGCCGACGCCATCACCGTCGATCTGCGCTGAGCGACGAACGGCGCGAGCGTCAGCGGGCGAGCCCGGTCAGCTCGGATTCGATCCTGGCCTCGTCGCCGGGCTGGAAGCCGCCGTGGACGGCGCGCACGATGCCCTGCTTGTCGACGACGAACGACGAGGGCATCTTGGCCGGCGCGAAGGTACCGACGATCTTCTTGTCGGAATCGAGCACGACGGTGAGCCCGAGATCGTGGGCGCGGACGAAGGCGGCGCCCTTGTCCTTGTTGTCGTCGACGTCGACGGCCACGATCTCGACGCCGCGCGCGCGCAGCTTCGGCGCCAGCTTGTCGAGCAGCGGCAGCTCCTGCTGACAGGGCTCGCACCACGAGGCCCAGAAGTCGACGAGCACGACCTTGCCACGCAGCGACGAGAGCTTGAACGGGGTGCCGGCGAGCGTGGTGCCCTCGAAATCGGCGGGCTGGCCGGGCCTGATCTCGGCGCGCGCGGTGGCCGCGAGCGCGAGGACGAAGGCGAGCACGAAGCTGAGCGTATGGCGCATGACTCCTCCCCGCGATCGAAGGAGCAAGCGCGGTTCCAGCGCGCGCTGTCGTCGGGTCCGACACGGTGTACGATCGTTGCGCAGCGCGTACCCGCGAGGACGCGCCGCGCCATTTGCCGTCGGGGCCGCGATGGTGCTCGTCTCGACGGAGTGCAAACGGGCGGACGCAGCGACGGGGATCGAGTCTCCGTGGCGCGGCGCCGCGCATGCGGCTGGATCCTGGCTTGCTAGACGCACGGTGCAGGAGGAACCATGCGTTCGCTTTCGATTGGCCTCACCCTCGCTGCTTTCGCCTTCGCCGCTCCGGCGCGCGCCGACGTCAAGGTCGGCCAGCCGGCGAGCGACTTTTCGGCGCCGACGGTCGCCGGCGCGCCGCTCAAGCTGTCGTCGCTGCGCGGCAAGGTCGTGCTCGTCGACTTCTGGGCTTCGTGGTGCGAGCCGTGCAAGAAGGAGCTGCCGCTGCTCGACAAGCTGGCGCCGAAGCTGCGCGCGCGCGGCGTCGAGATCGTGGCCGTCAACATCGACGACGATGCGCACAAGGCGGCCGACTTCTTGTCGAGCCACGGCATCCATCTGACCGTCGTCTCCGACGTGGGCAAGAAGATCGTCGGCGCCTGGGAGCCGCCGAAGATGCCGTCGTCGTACGTCGTCGACAAAGGCGGCGTGGTGCGCGCGGTGCACGGCGGATTCGAGCCGGGAGACGAGGCCAAGCTCGAGGCCGAGCTGACCTCGCTCGTGTCGAAGTGAACGGCGGCGGCCTATTCGCGCACGGGCTCGTGTGGGCCTACGCGAGCGTCTTCGTCGGCGGGTTCCTCACGAGCCTGACGCCGTGTGTGTATCCGCTCATCCCCATCACGGTGTCGCTGTTCGGCGCGCGCGGTGACGACGTGCCGCGGCGGCGCGCGATGGCGCTGGCGGCGCTCTACGTCGCCGGCATCGGCGCGATGTACGCGGCGCTCGGCGTCGGCTCGGCGCTGGCGGGCAAGGCGTTCGGCACCTTCATGGCGAACCCGTGGGTGATGGCGCCGATCGCGATCCTGTTCGTGGCGATGGCGCTGTCGATGTTCGGCGCGTTCGAGCTGGCGCTGCCGTCGGGGTTGCAGCAGCGCTTGTCGACGGTGGGCGGGCGCGGCTTCGGCGGCGCGTTCGCGATGGGGCTGGTCGGCGGCATCATCGCGGCGCCGTGCACCGGGCCGGTGCTGGCGTCGATCCTGGCCTACGTGGCGACCACCAAGTCGATCGCGCTCGGCAGCTCGCTGCTCGTGACCTACGCGCTCGGCATGGGCGTCTTGTTCTTCGCGATCGCGGCGTTCGCGGTGTCGCTGCCGAAGTCGGGCGCGTGGATGGAAGCGGTCAAGAGCGTGTTCGGCGTGGTCATGCTCGTCGCGGCGCTGTACTTTTTGCGCAACATCGTGCGGCCGCTCGCGGGCGTGGGGCGCGCCGGCGTGCCGTGGATCGTCGGATCGCTCGCGCTGGCGGCCGTCGGCGCGGCGCTCGGCGCGGTCCATCTGTCGTTCCACGACGGGGCGGCGCGGCAGGTGCGCAAGGCGCTCGGCGTGGCGGTGATGACCTGCGGCCTGTTCGGCGTGATCGCCGGCGTGCTCGCGCCCAAGCACGAGCGCGACACGCCCGAGCTGGCGTGGCTGCAAGGCGAGGACGAAGGGCTGCGCGTGGCGCGCGCGCTGCACCGGCCGGCGCTGCTCGACTTCTACGCCGACTGGTGTCTGCCGTGCAAAGAGCTGGAGCTGAAGACGTTCAGCAAGCTCGACGTGGCGCGCGCGCTCGGGCGCTTCACGCTGGTGAAGGTGAACTGCACCACCGACGACGATCCGGCGGTGGTAGCCGCCAAGGAGCGCTGGAAGGCGCAGACGCTGCCGACGCTCGTGGTGGTCGGAGCCGATGGCAAGGTGGCGCGCAAGATCGATCACTTCGTCGAGCCGGAAGAGCTGCTGCGCATCCTCGGCGACGTCTCTTAGCGGGCGCTCGCTCGCCGGCGCTGGCACGGCACGCGCACGTCGAGCGAACGGAGGGGATGATGGCGCTGCGCAAGATCCTGGTCGCGATCGATTTCTCGGCCGAGTCGGCGCGCGCGATCGACACCGCGCTCGAGCTCGTGCGCGGGCGCGGCGGCACGCTCACCCTCCTGCACGTCGTCGAGCTGCCGGCCTACTCGACGCCCGATCTCGGCATGTACGTGCCCTCGCCCGAGCTCACCGACGATCTGTTGCGCCAGGCCAAGCGCACGCTCGAGGACTATCGCGCGCGCTGCGCGGCGGCGGGCGCCGAGGTGGAGGTCGCGTGTGTGGCGGCGGCGTCGGCGGTGGCGAACGAGATCGTCGAATTCGCGGCGGCGGGAGGGTTCGACCTGATCGTGGTGGGATCGCACGGGCGGCGCGGACTGCGGCGCTTCATGCTCGGCTCGGTGGCGGAGAAGGTGGTGCGTACGGCGGATCGGCCGGTGCTCACGGTTCACGCGCGCGACGGCGCGGAGGCGGCGGCGCCGGCGGCGAGCTGAAGCGCGTCACCGGAGATGCTGCGTCGAGGATGCGGCGCGCCCGAGAGGAATCGAACCTCCGACCAACGGCTTAGAAGGATCCCGGCAGGCATCGAGCGCGCTCGAGTTAGCCGCCAAACGCGCGAAACGACGTCCACTGAGTTGC
>DATNAQ010000074.1:0-9781 GCA_035607415.1 Polyangia bacterium | reverse complement strand
ATGATCGGGATGCGCCGTTGGCCGGGACGCGCCGACAGCCGCACCGCCTCGGTCACGTCGTCGGGTGAGCGCACGAACGAGAGCGCGATGAAGTCGACCCCGAGCGAAAGACCGAAGGCGAGATCGCGGCGATCCTACTCGGTGAGCGCGGGCGCCGACACCTTCACGCCCGGCAGGTTGATGCCTTTGTTGTTCTTGAGCGTGCCGCCGATGAGCACGCGCGTCTCGACGTCGGTCTCGTTCTTCTCGATCACCTCGAGCGACAACAGGCCGTCGTCGAGCAGCAGCACGTCTCCCGGCTTCACGTCGCCGGGCAGGCCGCTGTAGGTCGTCGAGGCGATCTCGTCGGTGCCGGGCACGTCGCGCGTGGTCAGCGTGAAGTCGGCGCCGGGCTCGAGCTCGGTCGATCCCTTCACGAAGCGTCCGACGCGGATCTTGGGGCCCTGCAAGTCCTGCAGGACCGCCACCGGCCGGCCGCGCTTGTCGGCCTCGGCGCGCACCGCCGCGATCACCGCTTTGTGATCCTCGGGATCGCCGTGCGAGAAGTTGATGCGGGCGACGTCCATGCCCTCATCGATGAGGTTGCCGATGAACGTCGGCTCACGTGAGGCTGGGCCTAAGGTGCAGACGATTTTTGCTCTCCGCATTGTCGGGGCTGGCAGTATATCTTTTTTTGAAGGGCTGCCAGCCCCCGACACATACAAGTAGGACCCATGAGAAATACTTTCCTTTATCTAATGCTCGCCGCGGCGGCCACCGGCTGCACGCAGCAGCAGGCGATCCCGGATCTCGCGGGCCAGGACGTCCACCTCACCATCGTCCACACCGCCGATTTGCACTCGCGCTTCTTCCCGTACTACTTCGCGCCGGGGCAGATCGACAAAGGGCTCGGCCTCATCCCGAAGTCCGGGCAGGACTTCGCCGTCGTCGGCGGCATCGGCCGCGTCTCGACGGTGGTCAAGTGCATCCGCGGCATCTACACCGGGCCGCCGTGCGATCAGCTCGAGCCGCTCATCGGCCCGCCGGCGGCGCGCTCGATCCACGTCGACTCGGGCGACATCTGGGAAGGCGCGCCGGTGTTCAACACCTTCAACGGCGAAGTCGAGATGCGCGCCATGTCGCAGCTCGGCCTGACCGCGATGGCGCTCGGCAACCACGAGTTCGACCACGGCTCCGTCAACCTCGAGGAGCAGTACCAGAAGTTCGGCGGCTTCCCCATTCTCGCCGCCAACTACGAGTTCTCCGATCCCGACGATCCCACGCAGCCGAAGCTCCGCGACATCATCCACGACTGGACCGCCACCAACGTCGGCGGTCTGCGCATCGGCATCATCGGCCTCGGCAACCTCTCGTCGATCGAGGGCATCATCGAGGGCGGCAACACGCTCGGCGTGCGCCCCATCGACGCCACGCAGGCGATCACCAACGCGGTGCAGGTGATGCGCTCGCAGGTCGACATCCTGGCCATCGTCTCGCACCTCGGCCTCGACGAGGACGAGGGCGTCGCCGCCGGCGCCGCCGAGAACGAGGATCAGAACACCGCCGTCGCCATCGACGGCGTCGACATCATCTTCGGCGGCCACCTGCACATCGTGCTCAACCCGCCCAAGGATCTGCCGCACATCGATCCCGACGACGGCCACGTCAGCGGCCACACCGTGCTCTGCCACTCGGGCGCGTTCGCCAAGTACGTCGGCCGGCTCGACCTCGTCTTCCACGTCGCCGATCCCAACGTCCCCGGCGACAAGTCGACGATCAAGTCGTACACGTATCACATCATCCCGATCGACGACTCGATCCCGAGCGATCCGGTGATGGACAACATGCTCGAGCCGTACCTGTTCAAGATGAACCAGTTCTTGAACCTGACGCAGGTCTACGCCGTGGTGCCGTGCTTGACCCAGGACGCCGGCAACTGCCCGAAGACCACGCGCTCCGACAACGACGGCGGCGACTCGCAGCTCGGCAACCTCGTCGCCACCGCGATGCGCCTCCGCGAAGGCGTCGAGGCCGACTACTCGGTGACCAACTCGCTCGGCATCCGCGCCGACTTCGAGTCGGGCCCGCTCAACCTCGAGGAGATGTACAACGTCTTCCCGTTCGACAACACCATCACCACGATGGAGCTGTCGGGCGACGAGACGCAGCAGATGATGGACTTCGTCGCGGCGCGCTCGGCGGAGCGCGGCTGCCGCACGCAGGCGCAGGTCTCGGGCATCTACTTCGACGCCATTTGCGCCGACGACGACACCGACTGCAACGCGCGCCTCGGCCACCCCGGGGCGTGCGCCAAGAACATCTACATCGGTGACAACTGCCGCATGCCCGACGGGACCTTCAACGGCACGTCGTGCAAGCCGCTCGATCCGTTCGGCGAGTACCGCGTCGCCGTCAACGACTACATCGCCGCCGGCGGCTCGGGCTTCTCGGTGCTCAAGCGCAACACCACCAAGTTCAACACCGGCATCTCGCTGCGCGACGCGCTCGTCGACTACATCCGCACGCTGCCCAACCGCTGCACCGAGCCGTCGATGTACACCAACGTCGTCGGCGTCAACTGCCGCGACGCGCAGGGCGAGACCTACGACTGCACGGTCCAGTGCAACGGCGACGCGAACTTCGCCGGTTGCCAGACGCAGGGCATGACGCCTTCGAAGTACGACTACACCGGCATCGCGTGCCTCGGCCCCGACGTGGAGGCACACGATGGCCGCATCCAGATGTTCACCACGGCGGAGAATTAGGATGTACAGCCGTCAGCCTTCCGCGTTCGCTCGTCAGCTCGTTTGCGCCTGGGTCTTCGGCGTCGCGCTCGTGGCCGGCTGCGTGCAGCACAACGCGTCGCCGACGGCCAACGTGCTCACCACGCTCGACGTCGAGCTGCTCGATCCGCCGCCGACCGGGCTCGGCTCGCCGGCGTCGCCGGTCCAGGTCCAGCAAGCGACCTTCAACGTCATCGGGCGCGACGAGCAGGGCAACGTCGTCCCGGGCGACTACAACCTCGACGTCTACATCTCGTTCGGCGGCGTCAAGACCGGCGCCGAGTCGGGCTGCGGCGCCGACGACAGCGCCAACGCGATGCCCATCGAGACGGTCGCGCTCAAGGGCGGCATGCTCATGAACCACACGGTCATGCTGCCGGCCGCCTACGGCTCGACGTCGATCTGGATCGACGAGCCGACCTCGCACGCCGCCGGCGCGTCGCCGACGATCTACTTTCGCAACGCCCTCATCAACGAGGCGCAGACGCCGGCCGATCTGACCGCGCCGAACGCGAGCTTCTGCTCGCCGTTCAACGGCAAGTTCCTCATCTTCGATCACGCCTCCGGCACCGGGCAGCTCGTCGTCGGCGCCGTCTACGCCAACGCCTTCACCGTCACCGACACCGGCGTGCCGCCGGGGCAGTTCAACAGCATCTACCTCTACGCGTTCGGCAAGCCGCCGCCGGAGATCGTCGAGGGCCGCATCATCACCACGTTCAGCGGCAACTACTCCAAGTTCGTTGGCTTCACCGAGCTCAACTTCCCGCTGTTCGAGACGGCGGACATGACCGTGCCGCTGGCGACGGTGCCGCCGCCGGTCCAGCTGCAGTTCGCCGATCTGAGCAACACCGGCAAGATGCTCGGCGCCTGCGCCAGCGTCGTCGCGTACACCGGCGTCATCTGCAATCCGTTGCCGCCCAATCCGACGAACGATCCCAACATCCAGTCGACCATCGACAGCTGGAACAAGTACAACCAGTTCGTCGTGGACAACGACGGCTCGTGCGACGCCTTCACCAACATCGGCGTCGAGCTGCCGTCGAAGGTGCTGGGCACGTTCGACCCGCTGCAGGTGGTCGGCAAGACCGCGACCTTCACCGGCATGCTGCGCAACAACTCGGGCCAGAACGCGTATCTCGACGCCAACGGCAACACCATCTCGTGCTCGGCGACCGTCCCGTGCGCCAAGGGAAACTGCATCACCGGCACCTGCTACAAGAATCCGTACAACTTCTGGTCGCTCGATCCGCGACGCCAAGAAGATATCGTCGTCCAATAAGACAAAACACGATTCAAATCTGCACAGGGGATAACAATGCGCCGCATTCTGACCGTGACGTGTACGCTCGTATCGCTATTCGCCGCACCAGCGGCGTGGGCAGGCGATTACGTCGACACGCGCCTCAACTTCACGCTCACCGACGAGAACCTGCTCGTCAAGCCGGGCGAGACGAACCCGTCGGTCCCGGGCGTGCGGATCGGTCAGCCGAACTCGCTGGGCATCCTCTTCTTCGATAACTACGATACCCGTTATACGGGATATGAAAACCTGACCCATCTCGTCATTTACAAAAAGATGGGCAACCGCCGCTTCACCGCCGAGGCGGCCTACGTGCTCCGCCTCCTCCAGTTCACCGACGTGAACCTGTCGTCGATCGACGACGGCAGCTACATCAAGATCACCTACTGGCTCGATCCCAACCACGAGCAGGGCGGCGGCAAGACCAACATCGCCTTCACCGCCTTCCCGCTCAACGCCGACCGCATGCGCCTCGGCTACAGCTACCGCATCTCGTGGGGCGGCTCGCCCATCTTCTTCAAGTTCAACCCCGACCTCCCCGTCGGTGCGGCGAGCTTCACCACCAACACCAACCCGGCGCCGGGCGCCAAGCTGCAGCTCTCCGGCGAGCGCTACTACGCCTACGTCGGCTTCAAGACGTCGATGCTGCTCAACCGCAACCCGCAGGTCAACGAGCAGGTCGCCGTCTACGGCGCGCTCGCCGGCGCCGGCGTCGACATCATCCCCGAGCACCTGCGCGTCGAGGCCAACGGCGGCTACTTCGATCGCGGCACCAACCCGCTGTTCTTCGGCACCACCGTCGGGCCGATGGGCATGACGTTCACCGACTTCCCGGTGCAGACCTACGGCGGCACCATCCAGGTCTCGGCGTTCAAGGGCATCTCGCCCACGCAGTCGGCCGACTTCAAGCTCTACGTGAACGATCCGATGGTGACCGCGTCGCGCTACTTCACGCGGCCGGCCTATCTGCCCGGCTTCAACTGGCTGGCGGCGGCGGAGTTCACCGCCGTCGGCACCACGCTGCAGGACGTGGCGCGCCCCAACTCGACGACGACGCAGCTGTCCTACGCGGGCGACGTGAACCTGCGCGCGCAGTTCGGCCACGTGCGCCTGCGCGGCGACTTCGAGACGCGCAGCCTCGGCTACATCCTCATGAACCAGCCGTCGCTGGTGCCGTACCAGGACTTCCCGGCGGGCGCGCAGATCGGCTCCGAGCTGTTCGGCGTGATCGGCCTCGATTATCTGTGGGAGCGCATCGGGTTCACCGGCGGCCTGTCGGTGGGCGTCGAGCGGCCGGCGACCTTCACGCCGCCGGCGGGGCAGCCGCTCATGGGCCCGCTGACGGGCAACACCGGCAACTCGCTGTCGCAGGCGGCGACGATCGTCGTGCGCAACGAAGGCGACATCTCGATTCTGCCGTCGACGGACGCGCAGGGGCGCCCCATCCGCGAGGTGCCGATCTTCGCGGCGAAGGCGGAGCTGCGCCAGGACTTCCTCGATTGGTTTGCGGTGATCCTGCAGGTCTACTATCAGAACGACGGCAACCAGACGCACCTGGTGAAGGCGCCCGACGGCACGTCGGTGCGCGAGTTCAACCACCCGAACCAGATCGGCTTCAACCTCACGCTGCAGGCGCGCTACTAAAGCGCGATTCACTAAGGCAGCCGGCGTCGCGCACCGCAGTAGATCTACGCAAGTGATTCGCGCTTTCGCTACTTCTTCACGTTCGCGTCGGTCGCTGGGCCGGGGCCGGTGTGCTTCTCGACGGCGTTCTGGCCGCCGATGGCCTTCGGCTGCTTGGCCACGATGAGCGGCCGCAGCTTTTGGTACTCGCCCTTGTCGACCATGTTCTGCTGGAGCAGCTGCGCCTTGTCGGTGTAGGGGCGGCCGGCGACGATCTTGTTGGCGATGTCGTCGGTGACGCCGGGCAGCTCCTTGAGATCGGCGGGCGAGGCGCTGTTGATGTCGGTCGGCTTGGAGTGCGTGGGCTTGTCGGCAAAGGCGACCCCACCGACGAGCAGGAGCGAAGCGATGAGCGTGCGCATGAGCGTTCTCCTCATGCGTTGGTTCTAGGCGCCGGCGCGGAGGCGGGTAGCGCGACCGTTACTTCTTGAGGGCGGCGGCGATTTCCTGGCGGATGATGCTCGCCAGCTCGGTAGGCGAGGGGAGCACCGCGGCGCGCGGCGCGCGCTTGGGATCGTAGACTTCGACGTCGCTGCCGGGCGGCGCCGGGGCGCAGGCGACGACGACCTTCTTGCCGCCTGCTGCCGCCGCCTGCATGCTCGCCGGCGGAGCGCTCGCCGGCGGAGCGCTCGGCGGCGGAGCGCTCGCCGCGCGGCCGAGACCGGCCTTGGCGCGCGACTCCAAGAGCTTCGGCATCACCGCCGACGGCAGCGGCCGCGCGCCACCGAGCTGCCGCGCCACCAGCGCGATGCGCGCCAGGTGCTCGACGAGCTCCATGCGCAGATAGGCGGTCTCGAGATCCGGCCCCCACGTCAAGACGCCGTGCCCGGCGAGCAGCACCGCGTCGTGCCCGACCGTGTACGGCGCCAGCGCGCGGCACGCATCGGGCCCCGGCGCGGCGAACGGCACCGTCGGCACGCCCGCCCCGAGCGACACCACCGCCTCGGCCAGGAAGGCCTCGTCGAGCGGCACGCCGGCCACCGCGAAGCCCGTCGCCGTCGGCGGATGCGCGTGCACGACCGCGTTCACGTCGCTGCGGTTGGCGAACACCGTCAGGTGCAGCCCGATCTCCGAGAACGGCTTGCCGCGCCCAGCGACCTGCTTGCCCGCGTCGTCGACGACCACGAGCCCGTCGGCGCGGACCGCCGCCTTCGAGGTCGCCGTCGGCGTCGCCAGGTAGCGCCCGCTGCCGTCGCGCACCGACACGTTGCCGTCGTGGTTCGCCACCCAGCCGCGCGCGTGCAGCCGCTGCGAATACTCGGCGATCTCCTTGGCGCGATCATTCATCGCGGTACACCTCGTCGACGACGCCGACGATGAGCGAGCGGATCGGCACCTGCTGCCCCATCTTGAGGAGCTGCCGCGCGCCGTTGCCCTCCTGGTTCACGAGCACCGTGTCACCGACGCCCGCCTGCACGCGATCGACCGCCAGGAACGAGTCGCCGCCGTCGAGGGGCGTGACCACCAGGAGCTTCTGCCCGTCGTACACCTTGTGATGCACCGACCCGACCACGGTCCCTTCGACGCGGCACAGCTTCATTTTCTACCGCTCACAGGGGCATCCACGTCGTCGACGATGCCGACGATGGCCGCGTCCACCGGCACGAACCACGGCTCGAGCGCCAGCGCCGCCTCGCGCGATCCGACCAGCCAGACGAGGTCGCCGGGCCCCGCCTGCACCGTGTCGACGGCGACTTCGGGATCGCGCGTGCGCTTGCCGGTGTGGTCGAGCGGCTCGACGACGAGCAGCTTCTTGCCCTCGAGCCCTTCGTATTTCCGCTCGGCGACGACGGTGCCGATGACCTTGCCCAGATACATCGGTCGCGGACTTTACCGTCGACCGAACGCGCCGTCCAGCTTCGTCCGCAGGGCCAGGTAGTCGTCGCTGGCGGCGAAGCGCGCCAGATCCTCGATGCCCTCGCGATCGCCCTCGGCCTGGAGCACGCGCGCCGCGGCGATGATGTCGCTGCAGCCGAGCAGGCCCGCGCGGTTGCCCGTCTTCTGCACGGCGCGCCGCCAGCGGTGCGACGAGAACTCGGTGTTCGCCAGATTGCGGAACAGCTCGGCGAGCCGCTTGGCGACCTTGTAGGGCAGGGCGCGCTTCCACTTCGCCGCCTCGTCTTGCTCGTCGGCCTTGCGCCGCGCGTGGCGCGGATGGAACGCTCGCAGGATCGCCGCGAACAGCCGCGTGAACTCCGGCGGCGGCAGCGCCGCGGCCAGGATGTACTCGGGCCGCGCGATCTCGAGCGCGCGCGCGATCACGAAGCGCACGTCGGCGGCGGCGCGCCCTTCGGTGAGCTTGGGCCCGACCACGATCGCCGTCGGCGGCTGCGCCACCAGCGTCACGTCGGCGAACTCCGGATCCGGCTTCAGGTACATCGCCGTCTTGCGGTTGCCGAGCATCTTGGCGCACTCGGCGTAGGCGCGCGCCAGGTCGCTCTTGGCCACCGGCGAGACGCGATCGTTCGGCCCGACGCCGAAGGAATCGAGCCCCAGCGCCCGGCCACTATATTCGGGGGCGGTGCCTTCCCACAGCGCCGCGAACACGCCGGCCAGCGCCAGCGCCTCCTGGTGCGCGAGCAGCGTATGATCGTCGTCGTCGAGCGAGCCGCCGCCGTCGTCTTCGTTCGGCTTGGGCGCCGTCTCCGACAGCCGCCGCCGCTCGTCGTCGCGAATCTGCCCCGACACGGCGAGGAGCTCGAGGAAGCGCCGCCCGCCGTCGCGCGCGCCGGTGCGCGCATCGATGTTGGCCATCGCGCGCAAGGACGGCGCGTGCAGCGGCTCCTCCTGCAGGATCATCGTGCGATGCTGTCGCACGAGCGTGTCGTGCTGCGGATCGTCGCCGTAGCGCTCGAGCAGGAGCTCGCGCAGCGGCCGCCGCGCCGGATCGGCCTCCAGCGCCTTCTCGAACGCGACGACCGCGCCGCGCGAGTCGCGCAGCCGCTCGCGAGACTCGCCGAGCCGCATCCACAGCGACGCCCGCGCCGCGCGCAACCCCGGCGTCGGCGGCGGCAAGAGCGGCAGCGCGCGCGTGAGCAGCTGCGCCGCTTCGTCGTCCTTGCCCTCCTGCACCCACATCGCCGACAGCCCGGCCAGCGTCTCGTGATCGAGCGGATCGAGCTCGAGCGCCTTCTGCAGCCGCTCGCGCGCCTCCCCCTTGCGCCCGAGCGCCGCGTCGAGCGCCGCCGCTTCGCGCAACCGCTTGGCCCGCTCCGGCGGCGGCGCGTCGCGCTCGAGCAAGAGCGCCGCCGTCTTGGCCGCCAGCTCGATCTTGCCGCCGGCACGCTGCAGGTTGAGCGTCTTCTCGAGCAGCGTCACCGATCCCTTGTCGCCCGCGGCCGCCGCCGCCTGATCGTAGTTCGCCGAGGCGCGCGCCGTGTCGTTCAGCTCGGACAGGATCGCGTCGGCCACGCGCTCGAAGCGCAGCGCGCGCTCGTCGGGATCGCGGGTCGCCTGCGCCTGCAGCTCGAGCAGCTCGAGGCCCTTCTGCACGTCGCCGTCCTCGAGCGCGCGCTCGGCGAGCAGGCCGAGCGCCGCCGCGTGGCCGGGATGGATGCGCACCGCCGCGCCGAGGAGCGCCATCGCCTTCTCGGGCCGCCGCAGCTTCAGCTCGGCGAGCGCGCCGTGATAGACCGCCTCGCCTGCCTCCTCGGGCAGCCGCTCCGCATCCGGATGATCGGCGATGGCGCCGAGGTACTGCGCCGCCTCGCGATAGCGATGCGCGCGATAGCGATTCTCGCCGAGCAACAGGCGCGTCTGCAGATCGCCCGGCGTCAGCCGATCGGCCTCGAGCAGCGCCTGATACGCGTCGTCGAGCCGCCCCTGCTGCTCGGCGGCGTCCGCCAGCCGCCGGTGGAACTGCGCCGCCACCTGCGGCGGCACGCCTTCGCGCGAGGCCGCGTCGCGCAAGAGCGCCTCGACCTCGTCCCACGCGCCCGACTGCGCCGCCAGATCCGCGAGCCCCTGGATCGCCGGCGGATAGCCCGCCCGCGCCGACACCGCCTCCCGGAAGCGCCGCGCCGCCTCGTCGGGCTCG
>DATNAQ010000153.1:0-8642 GCA_035607415.1 Polyangia bacterium | reverse complement strand
CGAGGTCGAGATATTTTTTCGCGCGCGCGTCGCGCTCCTTCCGCGGCAGCCTGAGCTCCTTCATGCCGAAGGCGACGTTCTCCGCCACCGACAGCCACGGGAACAGCGCCGCGTCCTGGAACATGACGCCGCGATCCGGCCCGGGCGCGCGCACGCGCTTGCCGTGAACGAGCACCTCGCCTTCGTCGGGCCGCTCGAGCCCGGCGATGAGGTTGAGCAGCGTCGTCTTGCCGCAGCCGGAAGGGCCTACCAGGCAGACGAATTCGCCGTCGTCGACGGTGAGCGACATCTCGCGCAACGCCGCGGTCACGCCGCGCGTAGTCGACTGGAACCGTTTTCCGACGCGGCGGACTTCAATCACACCGGCAGAATGAGCAAGGCCTGTGCCGTCAGCTACGGTCGGTACCCCAGACCTCGCGCACACGCGCGTCGAGCCGCTGGAAGATGAGGACCTCGGTCACCAGGCCGAGCGTGACGATCGCGACCATCACCGCCATCACGCGCGCCATGTCGCCGAGCTCGCGCCCCGTGGCGAGGAGCTGTCCCAATCCGCCGGACACGAACAGCAGCTCGCCCGCCATCAACGAGCGCCACGCGAAGGTCCAGCCGAGCCGCATGCCCGACAAGATCGACGGCAGCGCCGCGGGCAGGATCACGCGCAAGTAGAGGGTCGCTCCGCGCGCCCCCATCGTGCGCGCCGCGCGCACGTAGAGCGGCGGCACGTTCGACACCCCCGACTCCGTCGCCACCGTGATCGACAAGAGCGAGCCGGCGACGACCACGAACAAGATCGCCGACTCCGACAGCCCGAACCACAAGAGCGCGAGCGGCAGCCAGCAGATCGACGGCAGCGCCTGCAGCCCGGTCACGATGGTGCCCAGCGATTCGCGCAGCGTCCGCGAGCGCGCCAACCCGAGCCCGAGCCCGACGCCGCCGACGAGCGACAACAGGTAGCCGATCACGAGCCGCCGCAGCGACGTCGCGATGCCACGCGGAATCGAGCCATCGACCACGCCCGACCACAAGCTGCGCCCGATCGCCGACGGCGACGGGAACACCCACGGCCGCCACAGGCCGAGCCTAGATGCCGCCTCCCACGCCAGAACCAGTGCCACCAGGAACAGCGCCCGGCGCAGGCTGCCACGCATCGTCGATCTCCTCACGCATCACTTTCTCTACCTCGGTGCGCAGCTCCTTCATGATGCGTCCGACGTAGTAGGCGACGTCGCCCTCGGTCACGCGCGGCCGCGCGAGCGCGATGGTCTCGTCGAGCTTCACCCGCCCCGGCGACGTGGCCATGAGCACCACGCGATCGCCGAGGCGCACCGCTTCGCGCACGTTGTGCGTCACGAACACGACGGTCTTCTTGGTCGCGCGCCAGATCTCGGTCAGCTCGCCGTGCAGCACGTCGCGCGTCTGCGCGTCGAGCGCGGCGAACGGCTCGTCCATGAGCAGCACGTGCGGATCGGGCGCCAGCGCGCGGGCGAGCGCCACGCGTTGGCGCATGCCGCCCGACAGCTCGTGCACGTAGGCGTCGCGAAAGCGCCACAGGTGCACCTTCTTGAGGAAGGTCTCGGTGCGCGCGGCGCGCTCGTGCTTGTCGCGCACGCCGGCGAGCTCGAGCCCGAAGTCGACGTTCTTGCGCACCGAGAGCCAGGGGAACAGCGCCGAGTCCTGGAACATCACGCTGCGCTCCGGGCCCGGCCCGGTGATCTCGCGCCCGTCGAGCGTCACGCGGCCGGAGTCGGCGCGGTCGAGCCCGGCGATCAGGTTGAGCAGCGTCGACTTGCCGCAGCCCGACGGCCCGAGCAGGCAGACGAACTGCCCCTCCTCGATCGTCAGCGACACGCCGGCGAGCGCGTGGTGCGTGCCGCGCCGCGACGTGAAGTGCTTGGCCACCGACTCGAGCGCGATCATTTGCCGTCCGCGATCGCGGCGTCGAGAAAGCGGCGCGTGGTCAACCCGGCGACGTCGCCCTCGGGCAGAAAGCCGAGCGCCCGCCCGTCGGCGAGCTGCTTCTTGAGCGCGGCGTCGAGCAGCTCCGCCGACGGCTCGACGTTGGCGTAGGCCTTCTTGAGCAGCTCCTCGGGCAGCGCCTTTTTGGCCCACTTCTGCAGCCCGGTGTCGACGAGCGCGCGCGCCTCGTCGGGGTGCGCCTTCATCCACGCGATCGCCGCCACGTTGGCGTCGACCAGCTTCTGCACGATCTCGGGATGCCGGGTCACGAGCTCCTTGGTCACGACCAGCACCGTCGTCGGGAACTTCTTGTCCGGCCACAGATCGCGCTCGTCGACGAGCAGCTCGCCGCCGGCCTCGTCGATGAGGCGCGTGGTCCACGGCTCGGGCACCCACGCGCCGTCGAGCTCTTTCTGCTTCATGAGCGCCAGGATGTCGGCGTTGGCCAGCGGCAGCACCTGCACGTCGCCGCCGCGATCCTTGGACTGCAGGCCGTGCTCCTTCAGGTACACACGCAGCGCCACGTCCTGCGTGTTGCCGAGCTGCGGCGACGCCAGCTTCTTGCCGTGCAGGTCGCCCGGCCCGTGGATGCCGGCCTCCTTGCGCACCACGAGCCCGGCGCCGTTGAGCGCCGCGCCCGAGACCACCACCAGCGCGTCGCCGTGCGAGCGCAGGTAGCCGTTGATCGCCGGCGCCGGCCCGACGTAGCAGGCGTCGAGCGCGCGCGCGAACAGCGCCTCCATCGCCTGCGGTCCGGCGTTGAACGGCTTGGCGTCGACGGCAAGCGGCGCCAGCGCGCGCGCGAAGTCGCCGCGCTGCAGCCCCACGAGCGCCGGCCCGTGCGTGAGGTTGGGGAAGAAGCCGAGCCGCAACGTCGTCGGCGCCGCGCCGCCCTTGGGCTCGCGCGCGCGACAACCCGCCGCCACCACGACGAGGGTCGCGGCGACGAGCGCGAAGGTGCGGGCCGAGAAGCGCATCCGCCTATCATCCGTTATAGCGGATGACTGTCAAGGGCCAAGCGCGGCCCGTCGAGGATCCAGATTTTCTTGGATCAGAAACATGCATGAAACCTCGAATCCGTATAACTAGTAAGGAGGGAGGGCGAGATGGATCTGGCACGTCGCCGACGTCATTCCCCGGCGTCCACCGTCCCGAAGGTTCACACCCGCGGCGAGGCGCGCCTCGACGCCATGCTCGAGCTGGCCGAAGAAGCGTCGCGGCCGGCGCCGCTCGGGGAGGTCCTGCAGTCGCTGTGCGCGCGCATCGCCCAGGTGCTCGCCGTCGACGTCTGCTCGATCTACCTGCGCGAGCTGGCCGATTCGCCGGGTAACCGGCGTATCTCGGGCGACCTCGTGCTGCGCGCGACCTCCGGCTATTCGCGCGAAGCCGTGGGGCAGGCGCGCATGCGCGTGGGCGAGGGCCTGACCGGCTTCTCGGTCGAGTGCCTGCGGCCGGTGTCGGTCGCGCGCGCCGCCTCCGACGCGCGCAACAAGCCGTTCGCCTTCATGGACGAAGAGCGCTTTCCGTCGCTGTGCGCGACGCCGCTCGTCGACGGCGGCCGCGCGGTCGGCGCGCTGGTCGTGCAGCGCAAGCAGCCGCGCGCCTTCGGGCAGCGCGAGATCGTGCTGATCGCGTCGATGGCGCCGCCGGTCCTGTTCGCGCTCGAGCGGGCGCGGCTGCGCGAGCGCGAGCGCATGGCCGAGCTGTCGGCGGCGACGCCGGCGATCCCGCACGCGCGCGTGCACGAGGTGACGCTGCGCGGCCAGGCGGCGGCGCCGGGGCAGGGCTTCGGCACCATCGCGGTGCGCCGCCATCATCAGCCGTCGCAGCCGCCGGTGGGCCCGCTCTCGATCGCCGACGAGAAGGCGCGCCTCGGCGTGGCCCTCGCCGAAGCCGCCGACGAGATGACCAAGCTGGTCGCGTGGGCCATGGCCTGGGGCCCGCTCGATCGCGCCACCATGGCCTCGCTGCTGTCGCCCGCGCGCTTCGTGCTCGACGACGCGCGCCTGCGCGGCCGCATGCGCGATCACATCGACGAGGGCGTGTCCGCCGAAGCGGCGGTCGAGCGCGTGATGCGCGAGTACGCGCGCGTCTTGTCGGCGTCGGGCGAGAAGCTGCTCGTCGATCGCGCGCTCGAGGTCGAGGCGCTCTGCCTGCGCGTGCTCAACCGCCTCGGCGCGCCGGCGGCGAAGCTGCCGCCCGGCGCCGTGCTGGTGGCGGCGCGCCTGACCGTGTGCGACGCCATCGAGATGCGCGCCGGCCACGCCGCCGGCGCGATCTTGTCGGCGCCGGCGGCGGCCTCGCCCGGGCTCGGCACCGCCGTGGCGCTCGGGCTGCCGGTGGTCGCCGGCGTCAGCGAGCTGTTCCGCTGGGTCACCGACGGTGATCGCGTGCTCGTCGATGGCGAGGCGGGCAGCGTGATCGTCAACCCGTCGCGTGTCGACGTCGCCGCGCACCGAAAGCGCTGATACGCTGAGGCGCGTGAGCGGCGCGCCGCCGAGAACCCTCCAGCAGCTGTGGCCCGAGCTCACGCTCGTCGCGTTCGGCGTGATGCTGCGCGTGATGATGCACGTCAGCTTCGACGTGCGCTGGAGCTACGACTTCGACGATCACTTCGCGTACATCGAGCACCTCGCGCACGCGTGGTCGTGGATGCCGCTCGCCGAGTCGCGCGCCGCGTATCATCCGCCGCTGTACTACGCGATCGCGGCGCTGTGCATGCGCGCCGGCGCGGGCGTGCAGGCGCTCGGCTGGATCTCGATCGCCAGCGGCTGTGCGCGCCTGATGCTGATCTTGTGGGGCCTGTTGCGTTGGCTACCCGAGCAGCGCATCGCGCGCGCGGCGGCGCTGGCCATCGCCGCGGTGCTGCCCGCGTCGCTGCACACCGACGGCATGGTGACGAACGAGGCGCTCAACGGCCTCGTTTCGACCGCGGCCATCCTGCTCGCCGCCGAGATCTTCGCGGCGAAGGAGGGCAGGGCGCGCCTCGTCCGCGCCGCGGCGTTCGGCGCCGTCCTCGGCGTGGCGCTGTGGATCAAGCTGTCGGCGCTGGTGATCCTCGGCGCCGTCGGGATCGTCGGCGCCGCCGTCGCGCTCGCCGCCGCACGTCGCGGTGATCGCGGCCGCGCGCGCTCGTTCGCCGCCGCGCTCGCCGTCGCGCTCGCCACCTGCGCCGTCGTCTCCGGCCCCTGGTTCGTGCACACGCGCGCCGCCCACGGCCGCTTCGTCCTCAGCGGCTTCGACGGCGCCGACGCCCACCGCCTCGCCGGCACGCAAGACAAGCCGTACCTCTTGCGCCGGCCGCTGCGCTTCTACCTCGGCTTCTCGCCGCGCATCTTCGCCTTCCCCTACGTCCCCGTCGGCCTCGCGCCGCACGCCGAGTTCCCGACGCAGCTCTTCGCCAGCACCTTCGCCGACTATTACAACTTCGCGTTCGGCCCCTATCCCGAATCGCTCGACGCGCCGCTGCGCGCCAACCTGAAGCCGCTGCGTCCCGAGGTGCTCACGCTCTCGCGCATCGCCATCGCCGGCGGCGCGCTCGTCGCGCTCGCCACGCTCGCCGGCTTCGTCGGCTGCGCGCTCGCCGCCTGGCGCCGCCGCGACGCCGCGCTCGCCGTGCTCATCGCCATCCCCGCGCTCGCCGTCGCCGGCCAGCTGCACTTCGCCGTCAAATATCCGATCGACGCCGAGGGCCTCGTCAAAGGCGCCTACCTGCAGTTCGCCGCCGCGCCGCTGTGCGCGACCTTCGGCCTCGCCGTCGCCTGGCTGTGGCGCCGCCGACGGATGCGCGTGCTCGCCGCGCTCGCGTTCGCCGGTACCGCCGCGCTCGCCGTCTACGACGTCGGCTGCCGCATCCTCTAGCGTTCGCTCAGCGCCCGCTCAGCGCCTGCTACAGCCGCAGCGCCAGCGCCGCCGACGCCGTCAGGTCGACCGCCGTCCAGCGATCGTCTCCGAGATGCCGCAGCCCTTGCATGCTGTCGTAGCTCACGCGCAACAGCGGCGTCACCCGCGCGCCGACGTACGCGCCGAGCGCGAAGTGCCGCCCGAGCGTCGCCACCAGCCCGCCGCCCGCCTCGCAGAGGAACGACGACGCCGTCGCCTCGGCGAGCACCGGCCCACGGCTGCCGGGCGTGGGATCGTCGTATGACACCTGCCCCGCGAAATAGTCACCCCCGACGGCGACGCGCGGATAGACCACGAGGTGATGCCCGAGCGGCACCAGCACGCGCAGCCCGGCCTCGCCGCGCACGCGCGAGAACGACGCCGATGCCAGACTGGTGTCCGGCATCCCGAGGCCGGTCCCTTCGAGCAGCGTCCCGCCCACCGACAGCTCGGGCATGAGCGCGAAGCGCCGCCCGCGCATCCAGATCGCCAGCCCGACGTGCCCGTCCATGCCGAACGACGGACCGAAGTCATGACCGTAGCCGCCTCCGAGCGGCACGTCCACGCCCGGCGTCACCTCGACGATCAGCTCGTAGCGCGACGGCCCGCGATGCTGCCGCGCCACTTGCGGCGGCGGCGGCGGCGGTGCGTTCGGCACCTCGACCATCGCCTGCGCCCACGCCTGCGAGGGCAGCATCGCCAGCGACGGCAATCCCGCCACCAGCGCCGTTCCCATCCACGCGATCGCCACCCGCTTCATGGCGCCTCCTTGGATTACGGAATCTACATTCCGTATTTCGCGAGCTTCTTGTGCAAGCCTTCGCGCGTGATGCCGAGCGTCTCCGCCGTCTTGGTCTTGTTGCCGCCGTGCTCGCGCAGCGCCTCGACGAGCAGCCAGCGCTCGACCTCTTCCATCATGTCCTTGAGCGTGCCCTTCTTCGGCGCCACCCGCCCGAGGAGCCCCTCGACCTTGCGCACCGCCGGCGCCAGCAGCTCGGGCGTGATGAAGCCTTCGTTGTCGCACTGGATGACGAGGCGCTGCACCTCGTTCTCCAGCTCGCGGATGTTGCCCGGCCACGAGTACGCGGCGAGCTGATCGAGCGCTTCCGGCGTCACACCGGCGACCGCCTTGTTCATCTCGGCGGTGTATTTGCGCAGGAAGTGCTCGGCGAGCAGCGGAACGTCCTCGCGCCGCTCGCGCAAGGGCGGCAGCCGAATCGGGAACACGCGCAGGCGATAGAACAGATCCTGCCGGAACGAGCCCTTCTCGACTTCCTTCTCGAGCGAGCGGTTCGTGGCGCAGATGATGCGCACGTCGACCGCCTTCGGCGCCGTGGCGCCGACCGGGCGGATCTCGCCCTCCTGCAGGACGCGCAACAGCTTGGCCTGCAGGTTGATCGACATCTCGCCGATCTCGTCGAGGAACAGCGTGCCGCCGTCGGCGATCTCGAACAGGCCCTTCTTGTCGTGATCGGCGCCGGTGAACGCGCCCTTCTTGTGGCCGAACAGCTCCGACTCGAGCAGCGTCTCCGGCACCGCCGCGCAGTTCTGCGCCACGAACAGCTTGTCGCGCCGCTTGCCCTGATAGTGGATCGCCGAGGCGATCACTTCCTTGCCGGTGCCGGTCTCGCCCTCGATGCACACCGTCGCGCGCGTATCGATGACCTTCTCCAGCTGCTTGAAGATCTCGGCCATCGCCGACGACTCGCCGATGATGTCGGAAAAGCGCCGCTTCTCTTCGCGGCCCTTCAAGTACTTCACTTCGCCGCGCAGCTTCTCCTCGGCGAGGCGCAGCCGCTGCACCAGGCGCGCGTTCTCGATCGCCAGCGTCGCCATGTTGGCCACGGCGGTGACGAGATCGAGGTCGCCGCCGAGGAACACGCCGCGCTCCGAGCCGACCTGGATGACGCCGCGGATGGTCTCGCCGTCCCACAAGGGCACGCCGATGATGCCGCCGGTGATCGCCATCTTCGTCTCCGTCGACGAGGCGGGCAGCTCGGCCTGCACGTCGCGGATGATGAGCGCGCCCTTTTCGCGCTGCACCGTGCGCACCACCGAGCGGCTGACGTACGGCCGCGCGCCCGACTGGCTGCGCATGAACACCGTGTTCATGCGGCCGTCGTCGGCGAGATCGATGGCCACGTAGCCGGCCTTGGTCACCTGCTCGAAGATGGCCTCGGCGACGCCGTCGAACACCGACGCCAGATCGAGCCCGCGCCGCCCCAGCTTCTTGGCGACGTTGTACAGCGCCGCGACGCGCTCGCGCTCGATCTTGCCCTGGACCTCGGGCAGCTCCGACAGATCGCGGCGCGCGATGATCTCCTGCTTGCCGCGGCCGTCGTCCTCGATCTTCACGCGGCAGCGCACGATCACGGGCTGCGCCGGATCGCCGAGCAAGAGCTCGTCGCCGTCGGCCAGGATCTGCTCGAGCACGCCGTCGTCGAGCGGGATCTCGCCGCCGTTGCGCCGGATGCGCGAGCCGTTGGTCGACTTGAGATCGCGATAGATGTAGCGGTCGTCCTCGCGGAAGATCTGACCGTGCTCGCCCGACAGGTGATAGTCGGAGAGCACGACCTGATTCGACGGCGCGCGGCCGAGCGTGAGTACCGGCAGGTCGAGCTCGAAGGTGGCGCCGGTCTTGTCCCCGGCCAGGACTTCCAGCGTAATCATAAGAGGGAACTAGTATATACTCTGCCGCGCGTGGCGCACCTCGAGTCGTTGGTCGTTCTCGACGCCGCCGGCAAGAGCGGCGCGGCACTCGCCTTCGGCTTCGAACGAGCGGGGTACAAGGTCTACGCCACGCG
>DATNAQ010000150.1:0-18065 GCA_035607415.1 Polyangia bacterium | reverse complement strand
TCGCTCTTCTTTTCGCTCTTCTTCTCGGTCTTGTCGGGGAAGCGGACCTCGACGCGGCGGTTCTGCGCGCGCGCCTCGTCGGTGCGCTCGGGGTTGAGCGGCCGCGTGTCGCCGTAGCCGACATAGTCGAGCCGGCTGCGCTTGACGCCCTTGGACACGAGGTAGTCGACCACCGACTTGGCGCGGTGCTTCGACAGGCGCAGGTTCCATTCGTGCGTGCCGCGATCGTCGGCGTGCCCTTCGATGATCACCTCGTCGAGATCCTTCCGCTCGTTGAGGAACTTCGCCACCTCGTCGAGGATCGGGAAGCTCTCGGGCAGTAGATCCCACTTGTTGGTCTCGAAGTGCACCGAGTGCAGCTGGAACGTCGCGCCCGGCGTGATCGTCAGCTTCGGACAGCCGTTGGCCTTCGCGTCCTCCGGGCGCGCCTCGCCCGGATCCTTCGGGCACGCGTCCTCGGCGTCGGGGATCCCGTCGTTGTCCGCGTCCGGCAGCGGGCAGCCCGGCTTGGCCGGATCGGGATGTGCGCCCGGCGCCGCGCCCGGGCAGAGATCCTCGGAGTCGGGAACGCCGTCCTTGTCCTCGTCGGCGGGGCAGCCCTTCTGCGACGGATCGGGCTTGTCGCCCGGCTTCGCGTTCGGGCACAGATCCTCGGCGTCGGGCACGCCGTCGTTGTCGCTGTCGAGCGGGCAGCCCGCCTTCGCCGGATCGGGCTTCGCGCCCGGCTTCATGCCCGGACAGAGATCCTGTGCGTCGGGAACGCCGTCGTTGTCGGCGTCGGGGCAGCCTTTCGCCGTGCCGGCCTGCTGCGGACAGACGTCCTGCGCGTCGGGAACGCCGTCGTTGTCGGCGTCGGGGCAGCCCTTGGCCGTGCCCGCCTGCAGCGGGCACAGATCCTCGGCGTCGGGGACGCCGTCGTTGTCGCTGTCCTTTGGCTTCGGCGGGCCGAGCTTGCGAATCGGCGCGTAGGCCACGCGCACGAGCGCGCGCACGTCAGGCGTGCCGAGCATCGACGACAGCCCCGGCCCCACCGCCGCACCGACGAGGATCAGATGCTTGATCGAATATTGCGCGGCGAACAAGAGCTCGACGCTCGTGCCGTAGCGCGAGCCCGCTTGCGGTCCGTTGATGAGCGTGCCGAGCGTGAGCTCCGGCCCGACGTGGAACGTGCGCGCGCGATCGGCCCAGGCGATGCCGGCGCCGGCGCGGAACTCGCTCGCCGTCGACGACGCCGGCCCGAAGCCGATGCTCTGCTGCGCGCGGATGAGCACGCCGACCTCGACCGTGTAGCGCAGGTGATCGATGAGCATGCCGCTGGCGACGACCTCGGGCAGCCCGCGTGCGTTGTCGTCGCCGGCGTGCGAGGCGTTGGTCCCGACGGGAATCCAGACGTAGCCGCCGATGTGCAGCGAGAACTTGCTGCGATCGGGCTGGCCGAAGAGGCGCGCCATCGCGCCGAGCCGCACGTCACCGACCGCGGCACCGCCGATGGGCGCGGCGCCGAACGCCGGCGTGCCACGCTCGAGCAGCGTCACCGGCAGCGACGCCGACACCAGGAAGCGATCGAGGAACGAGCCCGCCAGATCGACGTGCCCGACGAGCTGATGCTCGACGATCGCCACCGTCTCGTGAAACCGCGGATCGAACGTCCCGCCGAGCAGCACGTTGTGCCCGTAGTCGAGCGTGAGCCCGCCCGCGAACCAGCGCGTCGACGAGTACCACGGCTGCGGCACCGACACGAACCAGCTGCCCGCCGGCGTCGGCTCGTAGCGCTCGAGCGCAAAGCCCTCGGCGCGCGCCGCGCGTGCCGTCGCGAGTGACGCGGCGAGCGCGGCGATGACGAAGGCGCGTCGCATCAACCGGGCTGGCCACACATGAGGCCGCCCGTCGAGCCGCCGAAGTCGACGCAGCTCATCCCGTTCGGGCAGGGCGCGCAGCTACCGCAATGCTGATCGGTGCCGTTGTCGACGCACATGCCGCTGCAGCAGATCTGGAAGGTCCCGCACTTGGTGCCGCAGGCGCCGCAGTTGTTGGGATCGACGTTGCCGTCGAAGCAGGCATTCCCGCACTCCAACAGGTTCGGCGCGCAGCTGAGCGCGCACGAGCCGTTCGAGCAGACCTGGCCCGGTCCGCAGCTGTTGCCGCACGCGCCGCAGTTGTGGCCATCGACGTTGGCGTCGACGCAGACGTTGCCGCAGTTGACGAGAGGCTGCGGACAGCCGCACGAGCCGGCGATGCAGGCGAGCTGGCCCGGGCAGGTGTTGCCGCACGCGCCGCAGTTGGCCGGATCGTTGTTCACGAAGATGCACTGCCCGCCGCAGAACGTCTGCCCGTTCGGGCACGTGAGGCCGGCGCCATTCGGGCAGCCAGCGACGAAAAATGACACAGCGACGAGGACGAGGACGGACGCACGTCCCGAAATCATGAAACCCCCTAAGAGTCCCCGATGGTCCGGGATGCCACGCGTGGTGTCAAGAATACCTGAGATGACACGTCGGGTTGCATCCGTTGCCGCTTCGGTCATATCAAGGTGTCATCGGAATCGGCCTATTAATAAGGAGTGCCCATGCGCAGGATCGTCGTCTTGCTCGCAATCTCGGTCGCCGCGATCGGCTGCGGTGAGGATTCGCCGACCGACCCGACCGGCCCGGTCAAGCTGGTCCGCATCATGGTGCAGGACGCCGTCGGCCAGGGCGTGCGCGGCGTGGCCATGGATCTGCTCGACACGCCCGGCTCGCCGCTGACCTCGGCCGTGTCGTGCGACGTCAACCATCCCTGCGTCGTCGAGTTCACCCTGCAGCATGTCTCGCCCGACGTCGCGTGCACCTCGGCGGGCCTCTGCTCCGATCCGCTCGCCGCCGGGCTGGCGCCGCTGACGCCGCCGGAGTCGCACGTGGCAGGCGAAGCGGGCGGCACGCAGATCCGCCTCGTGTTCAACAAGCTCCTGCCCGCGAGCATCCCGGCCACGCAGGTCGTCGAGATCGACGACGCGTCGGGCACGCCCGTCGTCGGCACCGTCACCTGGGATCCGGCCGGCTCGCAGACCGCGTCGTCGGACCTGATCCTGCAGCCGTACGGCCCGGCGCTGGTGTTCAAGCCGGACGCGCCGCTCAACGCGTCGGCCACCTACACGATCAAGGTCAACGCCGCGCTGGTCACCGATCGCAACGGCGATCCGATGGCCGATCAGAACGGTGTCGTCGTCGCCGGCACCTACACGAAGTCGTTCACCACCGAGGGCATGCTGCTCGTGCCGAAGACGACGCCGAAGAACATCGCCGCTCAGACCGCGGTGACCCTGACGCCCGACGAGATCGTGCAGCTCGGTTTCAACGCGCCCGCCGCGGCCACGACGACGTGCACCGTCACCATGGGCGGCGCGCCGGTCACCGTCGCGACCTATCCGGAGAACGGCGACACCTGCGGGGCGACCACCGCCGATCGCACGCTCGTGAACCTCGTCGCCGTCGACGGCGGCGGCGCGCCCACCGATTGGGCCGCGGGCGACTACACCGTCGCCTGCACCGTGGACGCGGCCGGTGGCGGCGGCTCGCTCACCGTCAACGGCGCCTTCACCGTCAGCGGCGCCGCGGTGGCGAACGATCCGCTCTCGCGCAGCGCGCACGCCGTCTGCCCGTAATCCTCCGCTAAAGATTCGCGCGCGTCGTCCGATGGATCGGACGACATGTTCTCCCGCGCCGCCCAACCCCACGAACGCCGCACCCACGCGCGCAGCGAGTATCGCAGCGTCCTGCACCTGCAGAGCGCGGGCGAGGCCACCTGGTTCGCCGTCTACGGCATCGACGTCTCCGCCGGCGGCTTCGCCTTCGTGAGCGACTACGAGATGCGCCGCGGCGAACGGCTCGCCGTCGCCGTGCCCGAATTCGACACGCTCACCGTCGCCGCCGTGGTTCGCCACGTCGAGCGCAACGCCGGTGGCGGCTGGTTCGTGGGCATCGAGTTCGACGAGGCGCTGCCGCCGCAGCTCGAGCGCTGCCTCGGCGGCTGAAGCACGCGCGCCGGCCTCGCAGCCGGCTGCGCCACGATGGCGCCGGTCGCGCGCCGTCGCCGCCTGCCCGCGGTGTGCGTCGATCCCAGCCGCGAGCTCCGCACCGTCGCCGGCTTGCGCCCCTATCGCACGAGCGGCTTCCGCGCGGCCGCCGAGAACGCCGGCGACAAGCTGGTCGCGCACAACTACGCCAGCCGCCTCGCGCTCGACGCCAGCGACGCGCGTGCGATCGCCGTGCTCGGTGCCGGCGCCGTCGGCCTGGCCAGCGCGCGTCTCCTGCAACGACGCGGCGCCGACGTCACGATCTACACCGCCGCGCCTGTTCGCGGCCGTCGCTGCCGTCTAGCGATAGGCCTGCGCCTCCTCGAACACGAAGACGTACGAGACGTGCGCGCCGCCGGCTACGCTCTCGGGCGAGAGCCGCCAGCCGAGCGCCTGCGTGCGGATGCATGACGTGAGCAGCGACGCTGTCCCCCAATCGGCGTCGACGCGCAGCCCGTTCAATTCGATCTGCGTCGCCGCCACCTGTCCGGTCTCGGCGATGTCGAACCCGAGCTGCAGCTTGCCGCGCAGCGACGAATCGGTGCGGCTGGCGCGCTCGTAGCACGCGCGCACGCCCGACATGCGCGCACGGATCTGGCGCACCGCCTCCTCGGGATCGAACGGCTGCGCGATCGCGGCGACCGGCTCCGCCTCGCGCTCGTGCGCGCGCGGCTTCTTGACCTTGGCGTTCGCCGTGGCGGACGCGACGAGCAGGGCCAACAGTGCAACGCTGGGCTTCACGTCCTCTGCATCGGCCGCCCGGCGATCGACTTGAGCGACTTTGTGCGGACGCCCGATTACGTCGTGAGACCGCCGGTGAAGCTGGTGACCATGCGGACCGGCGAGCGCACGCCGGCGTCGCGCAGCGCCTGCTCGGCGGCGGCGGTGAGCGCGGCGCCCTCGTCGCCACCGATCACGCGCCCGAGCTCCCAGCGCACGCCGGCGGCGTGTAGGCGCATCTCCACTCCATCACACAGCTCGGCCGCGCGGCGCCACCAGGTGACGGCGCCCTCCAGGTCGCCGCGCAGCTGGCGCACGCCGCCTTCGACGATCGCGCCGAGCGCGACGCAGTAGGCGACCTTCTCGCGAGCGAGCGCGCGCGCATCGCCGGCGGCCACACGGATGAGCTCGGGGCGTCCCGCGCGCGCCGCCGCCATTGCCGCGCGCGCGCGTCCGAAGTGCGCCACGCAGCGCAGCGTCTGCATGTGCAGCAGCAGCGAGCGCTGGATGGCGCGCCACGTGCCGTCGACGCGTTCCCAGGCGCCGGCGACGTCGCCGCGGTAGATGTCGGTGGTGACGTTGCTGATCATGCCGTTGAAGTGCTGCGCGTGCATCACGTCGGGCACGTTCCAGCGGGCGAGCGCCTCTTTGACGTTCTCGAGCGCGAGGTCGGGATCGTCGTCGAGCAGCGCCGCGCTCGGCCCCACGGTGGTCTGCAAGACCGTCTCGGTGTAGAGGTCGCCGCGCTCCATCGCCTCCTTGACCAGGTTGCGCGCGCGCGGCGCGAAGCTGGGCAGGCCGATCAGCGACTCGGAGTAGAGCGAGAAGATCTGCGCCGTCGAGCGCTCCCAATGGTAGCCGGTGCAGCGATCGCGCAAGATCGCCTCGGCGCGCACCGAGTGCTCGAGGCACTTGCGGAACTGTCCGAGCTGGAAGGCGGCGATGCCGATGGTGCCTTCGTAGAAGGCGCGCGCGTCGGGCGTGTCGATCTCCTCGGCCAGCTTCTCGACGAGCGCCAGCACCTGCGACACGCGCTTCTGCTTGTTGGCGCCGGCGATCGAGGCGAAGCAGGCCTCGGTGCAGAGCGCGCGGAACACGCGATTGGGCTCGCCGGCGTCGAGCGACAAGAGCAGGTGCTGCGTCTGGAAGGCGGCGGCGCGGATGGCGTCGATCGACGACAGGCCGGTGGTGGCGGCGTCGGCGACGTCGATGCGCGTGAGCATCTCCGGCGGCAGCGTGCCCGCTTCGCGCCGCTTCCAGCCGAGGCCGCGCAGGCGGATGCGCGCGCGCCGCCACAAGTAGGCGGTGAGCGCCTCCGACGGCGTGGCCGGCACGCGCAGATCGACGACGCGCATGACCTCGCTCAGCGCCGCCAGGCCCTCGGAGAAGTGGCCGGCGAGGAGGAGCTGCGTCGCCGCGCGGCGCTTCAAGTCGAGCACCTCGGTCGCCGGCGCCCGCGTCGTCGCCTTCAGATAGGCTTCGGCGGCTTCGGCGCCGCGGCCGGCGTTGGCGAGCGCGTCGCCGAGGCGCGCCCACAGAAGGCGCAGGGAGCCGCGCTCGACCGAACGCTCGTGATCGGTGTGCGCGTCGATGCGCGCCTGCATGAGCTCGATGGCGAGGCGATAGAGGCGCGCCGCGCGATCGAACGCCAGCGCCTCGAAGGCGCGCGCCGCGGCTTGCGCGGCGTACTCGGAGGCGCGCACGTCTTCGCCGGCGGCGGCGAAGTGCACCGCCAGCGCCTCGGAGTCGGGGCGCGGCGACGACTCGAGCGCGATGCCGAGCCGGAGGTGCGCGTGACGCAGCCGCTCGCCGTCGAGCAGCGCCAGCTGCGCCTCGCGGATGCGATCGTGATAGCACTCGACGACGCGCGCCTCGGTGGCGCCGCGCGTGCGCACGAGGTTGCCCGCCTGCAAGAGCGCGAGCGCCGCCGGATCGGTCACCTCGGCCGCGCGCTGCGCGACGGCGAGCGCGATGGGCCGGCCCGCGGTGGCGACGATGGCGAGCAGGCGCGCCGCTTCGAGCGGCAGGCGGCGCAGGCGCGCGCGCAGCGCCTCGTCGAGCGAGATGCGCGCCGGCGCCTCGGCGGCGAGACCTTCGCGCACGTGGCGCGCGAGCTCGTCGATGAAGAAGGGATTGCCGCCCGCCTCCTCGGCGATGCGCTGCGCCTTGGCCGCGGCTTCGGCGCCGTCGTCGTCGAGCAGCGCCTGCGCCAGGCTGATCGCTTCGAACGGCTCGAGCGGGCCGACCTCGAGCTCGCGCACGCCGCCGACCTCGCGCGTGATGCTGGCGCGCAGCTCGCGCAGAAAGGCGGAGTCGGCGTCTTCGGCGCGGTGGCTGGCGATGAACAAGAGCGCCGGCGCGTCGGGCGGGCGCACCATCGCCGCGAGCAGCGCCGCCGAGTCGGCGTCGCCCCACTGGAGATCGTCGATGGCGACGACGAGCGGGCGGCGATCGGCGAGCCGCGCCAACAGCTCGCGCAAGGCGCCGAACGCACGCCGGCGCAGCTCCTGCGGATCGGGCGTCTCGTAGCCGCGCCGCGGCGCCGCGGTCACCGCCTCGACCTGGCGCAGCGCCGGAAACAGGCGCGCCAGCGCCGGCACGTCGCGCGGCATGAGCCCCTCGGCCTCGAGCCGCGGCAGCCGCGCCAGGTGTTGGCTGAGCGCGTCGATCACGCTGTCGACGGCCTTGTAGGGCACGCTCTCGCGCTCGTAGCAGCGGCCCGTGACCACGAGCGCGTTGTCGCGCGTCTCGACGCCGTCGAGGAAGCGGCGCACCAGCGCGCTCTTGCCCATGCCCGACTGGCCGTGCACGAAGACGACGGCGAGCTTGCCGCGGCGCGTGCCGGCGAAGGCGTCGGCGAGCGTGGTCATGTGGCGCCCGCGGCCGATGAACGTGGTCGCCGAGCGCGTCGACGGCCCCGACGAGACGTGGATGGCGCCGGTGTCGACGCCGAGGCGGCGCAAGACGTCGCGGGCCGTCGGTCGCGCTTCGGGCTCGCGGCGCAGCAGCTCGCTGCACAAAGCGTCGAGATCGGCCGGGACGTCGGCGGCGATCTGATGCGGCGGCGGCGGCTCGAAGCGCTGCTTGTCCATGAGCACGTCGGTCGAGCCGCCGACGAACGGCAGCCGTCCGGTGAGCGCCTCGTAGAGCATGACGCCGACGGCGTACCAATCGCTCGACGGCGCCAGCGGCAGGCGCGCGCCCTGCTCGGGCGACATGTATGCGGCGGTGCCGGCCACGCCCTCGACGGGGATGGTCTGCCGCTCGCGATCGATCTCGGTCACCAGGCCGAAGTCGAGGATCTTGACGCGCCCGTCGTGCGTGACGAGCACGTTCGACGGCTTGAGATCGCGATGGAGCAGCCCGCGATCGTGGATCGCGGCCACGCCCTCGGCGAGCTGCGGCAAGACGCGGCGCAAGCGCAACAGATCGAGCGTGCCGCCGACGGGGACGCCGTCCCGCGCGCGCGGCGGATCGGGGCTCGTCGTGGCCGCGCGCTTGCCGGCCATGGTCTGATCGGTCGTCGAGTCGTCGTTCGCCGCCGAGAGCGCGGCGGTCGCGTCGAGCGTTTCGATGATCTCGCCGACGCGCACCGCGCGCAAGAAGCCGACGCCGCTCACCAGCTCCATCGTGAAGAAGAGCCGCTCGTCGTCGGCGACGAGCTCGTACAGCGACACCAGGTTGGGATGCGAGATGTCGGCGAGCGCGCGGAACTCGCGCTTGAAGCGCACCAGCGCCACCGCGTCGACGTCGCGCAGCGTCTTGAGCGCCACGACCTGATTGCGCTCGCGATCGAGCGCCTGATAGACGACGCCCATGCCGCCGGCTCCCATGCGGCGCTGGATGACGAAGCGATCGGTGCCGGTGAAGGCTGCCTCGGCTCTCTTGGCGGGCGGCGACAAGAAGTTCCCGCTTCATTTTAGCAGTACGATGCGCGGATGACACCGCTTCAGATCGCCCGCGCGTGGCTCGAGGCGTTCAACGCGCACGACGTCGACGCGCTGGTGGCGCTGTACGCCGAGGACGCCACCCACACGTCGCCAAAGATACGCACGCTGCATCCCGACACCGGCGGCAAGCTGCGCGGCAAGGCGGCGCTCGCCGGCTGGTGGCGCGACGCCAACGCGCGGCTGCCCGGGCTGCGCTACGAGGCGACGGCCATCGTCGCCGATGGCGAGCGCGCGATCATCGAGTACCTGCGCCACGCGCCGAACGAGCCGCCGATGCCGGTGGCCGAGGCGTTCGACGTGCGTGGCGGGACGATCGTCGCCTCGCGCGTCTACCACGGATAGCGCCCTGGGCGCGGGGCTGGCCTGGCCAGCGTCGGGGACAGCCCGTACTCGGGGCGTTCACTGCTGGCCGCGCGCGCAGTATCGCGCAGTATAATGAACCGCGGTGGTCGAGGTCGCAGTACTGGAGGAGGTGGCGGAGATCTTCGCGTCGCTCCGCGACGTGGACGACGCCCTCGCTCGCTTCCTCGAGCTGGCGCGCAAGGTAGCCGGCTCGGGCACCAACGGCGCCATCTACCTGCGCGACGACGCGCGCGGCATGTTCATGCGCTGGCAGGAGAGCTCGGCGACGCCGGCGTTCCACCTGCCGGTCGCGCTCGTCGAAGGCTTCTTCAGCGGCGACGACTATCGCCACGTCGATCTCGACGATTCCGGCTTCGACGGCATCGACGCGTTCATCCGCGCGCGCGCCGGCGGCATCCACGCCGCGCTCGGGCTGGCGATGCGCCATCGCGGGCGCATCGTCGGTGTGCTCGGCATCGGCTTCGGGTCGTTCGATGCGCTGCCGCGCGAGCAGCTGCGCCTGCTGGCGGCGGTGGCGCGCTTTCCCGCGGCGGCGATCGAGCACGCGCGCACGCAGGCGCTCGCCGATCGGCGCGCGCGTCACGCCGATCTGTTGCGCCGCTTCGGCGAGCGCGCGCTCGGCACGCTCGACGTGGCTGCGCTGCATCGGCTGATCCTCGACACCACCGTCGAGCTCACCGGATCGGATCAGGCGTCGATCACCGAGGTCCACGGCGGCCGCGTGCGCGTGGTCGCCGGCGTGGGCAAGGACGAGGCGCTCGTCGGCAGCGAGGGGCCGGCCGACGCCATGCGCGAGGCGCTCGACGCCAGCGAGCCCTACGTCGTCAGCGACGTGGCGCGCGCCGACGAGGGCAGGCTGCTCGTGCGCATGGCGCGCCGCTTCGGCGCCGGCTCGTTCATGGCGCTCACCATGCGCCACGAGTCGCACCTGTTCGGCCACCTGTTCGCCGGCGCCGCGTCGCCGCACGCCTATCCGGCGGAGACCATCGAGGCGACGCGCATCCTGGCGTCGATGGCGGCGGCGGTGCTCGAGCAGCGCAGCGCGCAGGCCGAGGCGCAGCGGCAGGCGGGGCGGTTGGCCGCGACCATCGAGCACCTGCCCATCTTCATCGAGGTCTACGACGGCACCGGCGCCTTCGTGCGCGGCAACGGCCTGGCGCGCAGCGCGCGCGAGCGCTTCGGCGGCCACTTTACACCGACTGCGCAGCACTGCTGCGGCGACATGACCATCACGCTGCTCGACGGCACGCCGGTCCATCCCGGCGAGGCGCCGCCGGCGCAGGCGCTGCGCGGGATCCATCCGGCGCGCTGCGAGGTGATCCTCGGCCGCGACGGCAAGAAGCTGGCGACGGTGCTGATGGCCGCAGCGCCGATCTGGTCGCCCGACGGCGGCGCCGTCGAAGCGGTGGTGCTCGCCTGCCAGGACGTGTCGCGGCTGCACGAGCTGGCGCAGGAGAAGGATCGCTTCCTCAGTGTCGCGGCACACGAGCTGCGCACGCCGCTGACCGCGCTGCACGCGACCACGCAGCTCATCGACGTCGATCCCGCCGCGCTCGACGACACCGCGCGGCGCGGCCACGTGCTGGCGCGCATCCGCCGCCAGACCGGGCGCCTGGTGCGGCTCGTGGCGCAGCTGCTCGATTCGGTGCGCGCGCAGTCGGGCGAGATCGCGCTGCAGCCGGTCGAGACCGATCTGGTCGCGCTGGTGCGCGACGTGCTCGACATGACCATCCCCGCCGAGGGGCCGCGCGCACGCGTCGACGCCGAGGGGCCGGTGATCGGCCGCTGGGATCGCCTGCGGCTCGAGCAGGTGGTGACGAACCTCCTGTCGAACGCGATGCGCTACAGCCCCGAGCGCAGCGAGGTCGTCGTCAACGTGCGCCGTCAGGGCGAGCGCGCGCTCTTGTCGGTGCGCGACGCCGGCATCGGCATCCCCGAGGAGCAGCGCGAGATGCTGTTCACGCCCTTTTTCCGCGCCACCAACGCCCAGGGCCGCAACTCGGGCGGCATCGGCCTCGGGCTGCACATCGCGCAGGAGATCGTGCGCCGCCACGGTGGATCCATCCGCGTCGAGGGCAACACCGACGGCGGCACCACGTTCACCGTCGATCTACCGCTCGAAGCGGCGATGGGGTAGCGGGCCGGCTGGGTCGCGGAGGTAGTAAGGGTCGCTGCCGGCGTCGGAAAACGGCGCAGTCCGCCCGCCTTCGCGGGCGGTGCGCCTCCATCGGACCGCTCTACGTCGCGCTGCGCGCGACCGCGGCCCTCTACGCCGCCGTCAGCGACCCTTACTACCTCCGCTCAGCGCCTGGTACCACGAACAAGCGCAACGGCCGGTTCGATTGACGGTGGAACCAGGCGCCTGAGCGGAGGTAGTGAGGTGCCATCCCGGCGGCGTAGAGGGCTCGCGTCGCGCGTAAGCGCGACATAGGCGAGCCCGATGGAGGCGCACCGCCCGCGGAGGCGGGCGGACTGCGCCGTTTTCCGACGCCGGGATGGCACCTCACTACCTCCGCGACCCTGCCGGCTCGTACACCTAACCAAGCGCGGCGCAGAGCAGGCGGTGGAAGTGGTGCACGCCGCTCTCGCGCGACGGCGAGTAGCGGCCGCGCCGGTAGAGCCGCGACTGCAGGCCGCGCTGCACCGACTCGACGACCGCTTCGTCCTCGTGCTCGACGCGATCGAGCCCGGCGCCGGCGCCGCGCTCGCGCAGCTCCTCGTCGAGCACGTAGGCGCGATAGTGCACGCGCATGGCGTCGACGCCGGCGGGCATGACGATGTTGAGCGACAAGCCCCACGGGTAGAAATTCAGCATCAGGTTCGGGAAGAGCCAGAAGTAGTAGGCGGCCACGTTGGAGCCGGCGAACGTGTTCTCGCCGTCCTTGGCGATCCCGATCTGCGTCGTGCCGCGCGCGTCGAGCTCGGTGCGATACGAGCCGAAGTCGAGCGCCTGCGCCAGCGACGGATGCACGAACGGGATGTGCAGCCCCTCGAGGTAGTTGTCGACGTAGAGCATCCAGTTGGCGGCGACGTCGTAGTCGCGCACGCTCTCCGGGTCGAGCGTGAGCCGATCGATCGGCAGCGCACCGAGGCGCGCGCGCATCGGCCCGAGCTGCTCCTCGGCGTCCCACGCCGGTGCCACCGACGTGAGCACGAGCGGGCCGAAGCGCGCCGTCGGCAGCACCGGCAGGTTGTCGCGCGCCGACGGAAAATCGACGGCGCCCTCGAACTCGGGCGCGTGCGTCATGCGCCCGTCGAGGGCGAAGCGGCGCCCGTGATAGCGGCAGCGCAGCGAGGTCGCCTCGCACGGCTCGTCGCACAGAAGGGCGCCGCGGTGCGTGCAAACATTCGACAGGCAGCGCATCTCCTCGCCGCTGCGCACCAGGAGCAGCGGATCGTCGAGCGTGCCGGGCAGGAGCGTGAACGGCGCGACCATCCCGTCGGCGACGAGCGGCGCATCGGGCGCGAGCTGCCAGCTCGGCGCGAACACGCGCTCGATGATCTCGGCGTGCAGCTCCTTCGAGCGGTAGGCGGCACCGGGCAGCGTTTCGGCGCGCGTGATGTCGGCGTCGACGGTCAGCTTCACGCGGGCGAGCGTATCAGATTGTGCAGCGGTTGCCCTTCGGCCCGCCGGTCCAACGAAATGGCGGTCACGTGCCTCACATCGGCGTGTCGCTTCGCAGATGTAGCTGCCTGTGACAGTTGCAAAAAGGTTCGAAAGTCTCCACATTCTCCCCACCCCGCACGGCCCCCAATCACGAGGAGAACGATGCCAGGACAACATCCCGCCATCCAGAAGTGGGTAGATGAAATCGCCAAGCTGACGACGCCCGATCGCGTGGTCTGGTGCGACGGCTCCGAAGCCGAGCGCGCGCAGCTCACCAAGGAGAGCGTCGCGTCGGGCGAGCTGATCGAGCTCAACCAGCAGAAGCTGCCCGGCTGCTACCTGCACCGCTCGGCGCCGAACGACGTGGCGCGCACCGAGCACCTCACGTTCGTCTGCTCGAAGAACAAGGAGGACGCGGGGCCGAACAACAACTGGATGGCGCCCGCGCAGGCGCGCGACAAGCTGACGCCGCTCTATCGCGGAGCGATGAAGGGCCGCACCATGTACGTGGTGCCCTTCCTGATGGGGCCGCCCGGCTCGAAGTTCTCCAAGGTCGGCGTCGAGATCACCGACTCGAAGTACGTCGTCCTCAACATGCGCATCATGACGCGCGTGGGCAAGGTCGCCCTCGATCACATGGCGACCTTCGGCGACGACTTCACGCGCTGTCTGCACTCGACCGGCGATCTGTCGATCGAGCGCCGCTTCATCTGCCACTTCCCCGAGGACAACACGGTCTGGTCGATCGGCTCGGGCTACGGCGGCAACGCGCTCCTCGGCAAGAAGTGCATGGCGCTGCGTCTGGCGTCGTGGCTCGGCAAGAAGGAAGGCTGGCTCGCCGAGCACATGCTGATCCTCGGGCTGACCTCGCCGGAGGGGAAGAAGAGCTTCATCACGGCGGCGTTCCCGTCGGCGTGCGGCAAGACCAACCTGGCGATGCTGGTGCCGCCGGCGACGATGCCGGGCTGGAAGGCCGAGACCGTCGGTGACGACATCGCGTGGCTGCGGCCGGGCGATGACGGGCGCCTGTGGGCGGTCAACCCCGAGGCGGGCTTCTTCGGCGTCGTGCCGGGGACGTCGCACAAGACCAACCCGAACGCGTTCAACATGATTCAGCGCAACACGATCTATACGAACGTGGCGCTGCGCCCCGACGGCACGGTGTGGTGGGAGGGTCATGACGATCCGGCGCCGGCCGAGGCGCTCGACTGGCAGGGGCGTCCGTGGACGCCGGCCTCGCCGGAGAAGGCGGCGCATCCGAACTCGCGCTTCACCACGCCGGCGTCGCAGTGCGCGTCGATTTCTCCGGAATTCGAGAATCCGAAGGGCGTGCCGATCGAAGCCATGCTGTTCGGCGCGCGCCGTCAGCGCCGCGTGCCGCTCGTGTATCAGTCGCGCGACTGGCAGCACGGCACCTTCCTCGGCGCCACGCTCTCGTCGGAGACGACGGCGGCGGCGACCGGCAAGGTGGGCGTGTTGCGCCGCGATCCGATGGCCATGCTGCCGTTCTGCGGGCTCAACATGGGCGACTACTTCGGGCACTGGGTCGACGTCGGCAAGAAGCTGGCGAAGCCGCCGAAGATCTTCCGCACCAACTGGTTCCGCACCGGCGAGAACGGCAAGTTCTTGTGGCCCGGCTTCGGTGACAACCTGCGCGTCTTGAAGTGGATCCTCGATCGCTGCGAAGGGCGCGGCGAGGTGGTGGAGACGCCGATCGGCTACGTACCGACGAAGGACGCGATCGATCGCAAGGGCACCGATCTCACCGACGAGGCGATGAACACGCTGCTCAAGGTCGATCCGGCCGAGTGGGCCGAGGCGGTGTCGGGTCAGGAGGACTTCCTGAACTCGTTCGGCGATCACCTGCCGAAGGAGATGCGCGAGGAGCACGAGAACCTCGCGCGCCGCGTCGCCGAGGCGATGACCTCGCCCGATCTGAAGGGCCGCGACGTCGGTCATTAGGCGCGCGTCTTCTGCGCGCTAGCCTCTCCGCGCGACTTCCCGTCATACAAGTTTGATTGCTTGATCGTCGACGGCTGCGCTACGCCGCGAGGATGAAAAGATCCATTATCGTCATCTTCGCGGCGCTCGCGATCGCCGGCTGCGGCTCGTCGACGAGCAACAGCAACGGCACGGGCGGCAACGGCACGGGCGGCAACGGGGGCACCAGCGGCGGCGGAAGCGGCGGCACCGGCGGTGGGGGGAGCGCCGGCGGCGGCGGTGGCGGCAGCGGTGGAAGCGGCGGCGGTGGCGGTACGACCACCGGCCTGGTACCGCCCGGCGGCTCGCTCGGCACGTACATCGTGCTCGGCGACTCGATCTCGGATCAGGGCGGCAACGCGCCCTTCTTCTACGACCAGCTGCACGCCGATCTGGCCAAGAAGTGGCCGTCGATGATGTACGTGCACGCGGCCGTGGCCGGCGCCATCACCGACGCGTACTCCGACGGGATCCCGGTGGGCGCGCCGACCTTGAAGGCGCAGATCACCGGGCTCGGCACGTCGTATCCCGGCGACATCCTCGTCACCGTCACCATCGGCGGCAACGATCTCAACGGCCATGCGGTCAAGGCGATCGGCGGCATCGACGCCACCGTGCGCGGCGAGTTCGGCACGCACCTCGACGCCGAGCTCGGCGAGCTCATGACGCCGGGCCGCCTCGGCAGCGGCAAGGTCTACCTCGTCGTCGCCAACATCTACGACTTCACCGATGGCATGGGCGACTTCGCGACGGTGAAGTGCGGTCCCGGCGCCAACGTGACCGCGACGATGGACCAGATGGTCTTCGGCGGGTGGAACGGCGTGGCGGCGACGTCGATCGGAAAAGCGGGCGGCACGCTCTACGACATGCACGCGAATTTCATGGGCCACGGCTACAACAACACGGACATGACGCAGGTCTGGTACGACGCCGCCTCCTGCATCCATCCCAACGCCGCCGGCCACGACGCGATCCGCCGCTCGATCTACAACATCGTCACCGGCGAGACGCTACCCTAGTCAGATCCTTTCCCGCCGTCGTGCGTGACAAGACGGCATGAAGACCATCCTCGCCGCGTTCGCCGCCACGGTCGCCGTCGCGCTCGCCGCGCCGGCCTCCGCCCAATACAACCGCTCCGCCGGGCAGAGCGCGCCCGCGACCGAGGTCGATCGCGTGCAGGTGCGCGACGCCGCCGGCAAGACGCACTGGGAAGAGCACACGGTCGCGGTCAAGCACGACAAGTGGGGCAACGCGCAAGGCAACCAGAACGACCTCGCCGTCGACGGCGCCTTCCAGGGACAGACCGTCGCGGTGCTGCAGCTCTTCACCGGCGAAGGCTTCGACTTCTCGCTCCCGCGTGCGGCGCTCAAGGAAAAAGGGTTCAGCGTCTATCGCTGGTCGAATCAGCCGCCGCCGGCGGCGCAGCTGCGCGAGCTCCTGAAGAAGGCGTGTCAGCTGTGGATCATCAGCGACATGACGCCGAAGCTCGGGCCCGATCACATCAAGGTCATCAAGGAGTTCTTCGAGAGCGGCAAGGGCGTCTACATCTGGGGCGACAACGATCCCTATTACGCCGACGCCAACGCCGTCGCGCAGGCGCTCTTCGGCACCAAGATGCTCGGCAACGTCCCCGGCGATCAGACGGTGAACCTGTGGCCGAAGCCGGGCGTGCACGGGATCCTGCCGAATCACCTTTTGACGACGGGGCTGCACTACCTCTACGAGGGCATCACCATCGCGACGATCCAGCCGAATCAGGTGCTGAAGCCGCTTTGCTACGGGCACGCCGACAACCTCGTCGCCGCCTATTACGACTCGAACGGCAAGCGTGCGATCCTCGACGGCGGCTTCACGCGTCTCTACTACAAGTGGGACACCGCCGGCACGGGGCGCTACGTGAAGAACGCCGCCGCGTGGCTGGTCAACGTCGAGCGTTTTGGCAACAAAGTCACCGCCATGAAGTAGGGCGCCCGGCGTGATAAAATGAGCCGGTGACGGCTGTCGACCGGCTGCAGGGCCGGACCCTCGGCGACTTCGTGTTGCGCGAGCAGGTAGGCGAGGGGCAATTCGGCAGCGTGTATCGCGCCGAGCAGCCGCTCCTCGAGCGCGAGGCCGTCGTCAAGATCCTGCGCGAGAATCATCGCGCCAATCAGCAGATCATCCAGCGGTTCATGCGCGAGGCGCGGCTCGCAGCGCGCCTCGACCATCCCTACGCCGCGCACATCTACGCGTTCGGCGCCGAGCCCGACGGCATGCTGTGGATCGCGATGGAGCTGGTGCGCGGCACGCCGCTCGAGCAGCTCTTGTCGCTGCAGGGGGCGCTGCCGCTGCCGCGCTTGGTGCCCTTCCTCGAGAAGCTGTGCGAGGTGATCGCGACCGCGCACGAGCAGGGCATCGTGCACCGCGATCTGAAGCCGGCCAACGTGATGGTGGTGTCGCGCGGCGGGCGGCTGTGGCCGAAGCTCCTCGACTTCGGTGTCGCCAAGCTCGTCGAGGAGGCGCCGGTCGACGACGAGAAGGGCACGCGCATGGGCTCGCCCGCGTACATGGCGCCCGAGCTGTGGCGCAGCGCCGCGGCGGCCGATGCGCGCAGCGATCTGTATGCGCTCGGCGTGATGGCGTTTCAGGCGCTCACCGGCAAGTTGCCGTTCGCGGCGCCGTCGATGGCGGCGTTGGCGCGCGCGCACATCACGCAGCCGCTGCCGCCGCTCGGCGCGGCGTTCCCCGTGGCGGTGCACGCGGTGCTGGCGCGCGCGACCGCGAAGAAGCCGGAAGATCGCTACGCGTCGGTGACGGAGCTGGCGGCGGCGCTGCGCGGCGCGGCCGGGCTCGACGAGGCGCGCGCCAGCCTGCCGATGCTCGACGAGACGGTGCGGCTCGGCTGGATGCACGACGCGCCGCAGCCGCTGGCCGAGGCGATCGCGGCGCTCGAGGCGGCGAGCGCGCCGGCGCAGGCGGTCGAGAGCGTCGTGCGCCTGTTGCGCGTGTTGGCGCACTGGCTCGGCATCGTGGCGCTGGCGTGCCGCGCCGATCAGAAGGACGGCGCCGGTGCCGTCGACGAGGACACGGCGCTGGCGCCGGCGCTGACGGCGATGCGGCGGCGCGCGCTCGGCGAGGAGGAGTGGCTCGAGCTGGCGCGCGACGCGGTGCGGCCCTTCGCTGCGCGCGCCGCGGCGTTCGCCATGCCCGAGCTGGTGGCGGCGCTCTGTCCCGAGGACGGCGCCACGCCGCTCGGTGACGCGATCGCCAAGTTGCGCGCCGAGACGCTGGCAGTGGCGGCGCTTCCGCCCGACGAGGCGCGCGCGCGGCTGCACGCCGGCATGACCGAGCTGGCGTCGCTGCTTGGGCGGCTCGCCTTCGTCGCCGACTATCTGCTCGTGGTGCCGCGCGCCGG
>DATNAQ010000141.1:0-17895 GCA_035607415.1 Polyangia bacterium | reverse complement strand
CGGCTGAAGATTTCGCATGCCGAGCGGAGATGGCTTCGGCGCCGGTTCGTGATGGATTTGGGGCGTCACGATCCCTCGGGTTCGTCAGCCTGGACGGCGCGACCAGGTTCTTACGCGCCAAGGAACGAGCGCCTACAAGCCGACTTGGTCAGCGTCTATCACGGCGCGACCGACCCTCCGGGCGGTCGTCGTGAACGCGCGAATCTCCCAACGCAGCTCACGTATAATCCAACGATGCGAGCGGCGGTCCTCCTTGCGACGACGATCGCGTTGGCGGCTTGCGATAGCTCGCCGAGGACGTGCCATTGGCCGTCGAGCGTGTCGACGGCGACCGACGCAGCAATGCTCGGCTGCTTTGCCGGCGTCAGCGCGCCATGCGCGTCGTCCGAGTATTTTCTTCACTGCGCGGGCCCAGCGGCGACGCCTGCCCCGTCGCTGCGGTGCCGAATGCTCGTGTATCCGGGCGTGACGGACTATTGCTGCCCATGCGTCCAATGATGCGGATCAGCTGCCTGCGTGACGCCGGCGCGGCTCTTCGACGCGGCCAAAACGGTCTCGACGTCGGGCTGAGCGAGCCGCTCGATCACTGCGGCGGATATTCGGCGTCGACTTCCGCGCTGTAGTCGCCCGGCGGCGCTTCCACATCGGCGACGAGCGCGACGGTGCCGTGCGGCCGCAGCTCGAGGTTTCGCTCCGCCGCGATGGCGCGTCCGGTCCGGCGATCGCGCAGGCGGATCTGCGCCTCGACCTGGCCCTCTCCGCGGCCGAGGTTCTCGACGCGCGCTTCGACGCGAACCCGGCCCGGCGTCGGCGACGGCTCGACGCGCACGTTGCTGACGCGCGCGTGGGGGCCGCCGCATCCGGCCACGAGAAGCAGGGCCAACCCTAACGCCCGGGGACCCATGGCGGCCTCACGATGAAGAAGACGAGCAGCGCCACCGCGATCGAGATGATCAAGAGCGCGGCCGTCATCGACGACAATGCGTCGACCCGACGCTCGCTGCGCTTGAGACTGATGATGCCGAGCGGCTCGGGAATGATCGGTAGCTTGTGCTCGCCCTGGAATTCCCAGCGCGGCAAAAACGCCTCCTCGCGGAGCGTGGGACACAGGACCGCGAAGCGCCGCTCGAGCTCCGCGCACTGCGCAGCGCTGAGCTGCAGCGTCGGCCACGCCGTCGTCTGCAGGCTCGACCCGAGCGCGCGGATCGCCTTCGCCGTCGCTACGAACTGCAGCAGCGACTCGTCATCGATCGACATCCACTGCACGACGGCGAGGTCGTCCGGGTGGACGGCGGTGAGCTCGGCGACCTGGCGCGTGAAGAAGGAGAACAGATCGTTGGAGCCGCCGCGCGGAGCATCGACGTGGTCGAGTCGAACACCGTCGACGCGCAGGCGTCCCAGCGAGCCGACGTCGTCGCGGAGCTCGAGCTCGAACGGCTCGCCCGGGCGATCGCTGCGCTCGATGGCGAGGTTGAGCGCGACGCTCGGGCCCTTGGTGACGGCGCCGAGCGCACCGTTCTTGCGCCGCTCGATCCGCGCGCCGTCACCGACGAGCCGCCGCAGCAAGCGGTAGTACAGGACGCGCAGCCCACCCCAGGCGCCGCGCAGGCTGAGCGAGCCGATGTACGCGAAAAAGAGCAACAGGAAGGCGATGGTGAGCGTCTCGACGTTGGACCGCTGCGACAGCGTCACGAAGAAGCGCCCGCGCCAGAGGACGAGCACGATCCCCACGAGCGACAGCGCGAACAGGGCGGGATGGATGAGGGCCAGCAGCAGGACGCGGCGTGCATAGTGCCGGGCGTCGCCGACGTCGGGCTCGCGCACGAGCGCACGGCCGAGATCGATGGAGCGATCGTGGGTGCTCATCGTCCAACGATCAGGTGATTGCACCCACTGTGCCGAGGCGCGATCGGGAATGCGCGAACTGTTTCGGATCGTCAGGCAATTTGTTTAGGCAAGTCGTCGACCGCCGGCGCGATCGGCGCCGGCAGCCCGCGTCGCGCGCGGGCTTACGCGCATTCGGCGATCGGTACGCGGCTTGCTGAGTGGCGCGCGCATGCGAATACCGTTCGTCTCGAAACGCACAATTCTGATCGCCATTCTCTCGTTCGCGGCCGCGTGCGGCGGCGGCGGCGGCGCCGACCCCGGTGACCAGGCGCAACTGATGCGCAGCATCTTTCCGCCGTATCCGTTGCCGGTGCCACAGCAGTCGTTCCTGCCGTTCGACTGGTGGACCACGGCCTACGCCACCGGCACCGGCCTGTGGAACAGCGACACGCCGATCGCGTTCGGCCGCGTCGACGCCGACGCCAAGGACGACTTCGTCGGCTTCGGCTCCAACGGCGTCTGGGTCGGGCTCTCGGGAACCACGCAGCTCAGCGACCTCGTCTTCGCCGGGGACATCTTCAGCGGCGACACCGGCTGGCACACCGACCGGAGCGTCCGCCTCGTCGGCGACATCAACCACGACGGCCTCGACGACATCGTCGGCTTCGGCGACGCCGGCGTGTGGACGTCGCTGTCCAATGGCCACGGCTTCGCACCCCCGCGGTTCGTCCTCGCCGACGCCGGGTACAACCAAGGCTGGCGCGTCGACAAGCACGTGCGCCTCATCGCCGACGTCAACGGCGACCATTGCCAGGACATCGTCGCGTTCGGCGACGCCGGCGTGTGGGTCGCCTTCGCCGATTGCCAGGGCGGCTTCGGCCCGCTGACGTACATGATCGCCAACTTCGGCACGCAGCAGGGCTGGACCGTGGCCCGGCACATTCGCACGACCGCCGATCTCAACGGCGACGGGCACGCCGACATCGTCGCGTTCGGCAACGACGGCGTGTGGACGGCGCTGTCGGCCGGCGCCGGGTTCCAGGCGCCGCGCTACGTGCTGGCGAGCTTCGGCGCGAACGCGGGCTGGGACGTCACCCAGCATCAGCGCTATCTCGCGGACGTCGACAACGACGGGTACAAGGACATCGTCGGCATCTACAACGACGGCGTCCACGTCGCGCGCTCGACGAAGGACGGTGGCTTCAACGCCGAGAGCCTGGCCTTCGCCGACAGCGCGCTTCACAGCGCGAGCCCGGTCGTGAAGGACCTCAACGGCGATGGCTACGCCGACATCCTCTCGTATTCGGAGCCGTACTGGAGCCGCGTGCTCGGCGGCCCGTTCGGCTTCGGCAGCAAGCTGGCGGTGCTGCGTGCCGAGGTCTACCCCGGCGGTGGCTGGTGGACGACCGCCGATGTCGACGGCAACGGGATGAGCGACGTGGTGTTCTTCGCGTCCGACTGGCTCAAGGTCGCGCGCTCGAGGAACGTGGCGCCGCCGCCGGCGCCGCCCGCGCCGACCAGTGTTCAGGCGAGCCTCGGCGGCAACGGCTTCGTGAACATCAGCTGGACGGACCCGACCGCCAACCTCGTGACGGGGTACGAGGTCCAGGTGAACAATTGGATGCCGTACATCGAGACGAATCGCGTGTTCTCGGCCCAGTGGTACGGGGCGCAGCCGGGCACCACCTACTGCTTCAAGGTCCGCGGCGTCAACGACCTCGGCACGTCGGCCTGGAGCATGCCGGCCTGCCTCACGGTGGGGGGAACGGGCGGCGGCGGCGGTGACGGCACCGTCGGGACGTTGACCGTGTTCATGAACGAGAACCCGCCGCCCGTGACGGGAACGCCGACGTACACCGGCTCTTGGACGCCGCAGGGTCGGACCATCACCAAGCTCCGTTCGGCGTACAACCTCGACGACACGATCTTGTTCCTCAAGCCGGGACACGGCGAGACCGAGTGCGTCCCCAACAGCAGCGCGACCATCGCGCTGCCTCCCAACGGCACGCTGCTGCCGACGGACGTCAATCAGATCAAGTGGACGCAGTCGGACGGAACGATCGACTTCGTCGGCTGTCTCCTCGAGACCGTCTACAACCCCAACGTCGTGCCGACGATCGTCTTCAACCTCGACTGGAAGTGACCGCCCGCTGAACGACGGAGCGAGTGCCGGCACGTGGCGTGCACTCGCTCCGCGTTCGCGTGCTCCAGGTCCCGAAACCGCGCAAAACGCCACGCCTCCCTGGCGAACTGCCAGCGCTTGCGGCACGCTGGGGCGGCATGCGCGGGTGGACCGGGATCGTGCTGGCGGGCGTGGTGGCGGCGCTCGCCGGGGTCATCTGGCTGGCGACGGTGCTCGTCGGCCAGGCGCGCGCGCGCGTCGTCGAGGAGTTCGCCGCGCAGGAGCAGGTCCACGTCAGCGACAGCGCGCGCACCATCGAGACCGAGCTCAACGACGTGCTCGAGGATCTGCACTTCGCCGCCGGTTGGGTGCGCCAGGGGCGGCCCGACGAGGTCAAGTCGCGGCTGCGCGCGCTGCTCGACATCGGCCATCCCTATCAGGCGGTCGTGGTCGTCGACGGCAACGGCGCCTCCGTGCTCTCGATCCTCGACGAGCAGCAGGGCCTGTCGCGCGAGCTCGAGCCGCTGACCGAGGCGGCGCGCGAGGCGTTGACCCGGCCGCCGGGCGAGGTGGCGCTGGTGCCGCCCGAGGCGCGCAGCGGCTGGCGGCGCGCCTTCACGGTGCCGTTCGCCACGGCGAGCGGCCGCGGCGCGCTGGCGCTGCTCGTCGACACGCAGTCGTTCTTTCGCGCGCTGCCGGGCGAGCGCGGGCTGCACGTCCTCGTCCTCGACGGGCACGGCCGGCCGCTGCCGGCGACGACGCCGGAGCTGATGAAGGCGCTGGCGTCGCCGTCGCCGGCGCTCGCCGAGCTGGTGACGTCGATGCGGCGCGGCGACGATCGGCGGCTGCGCTGGACGGGCGACGAGGCGCGTGCGGTCATCCCCGGGCTCGGCGAGTCGGTGGTCACGATCGTGCCGCTCAAGGTGCACGGCGCATCGTCGTGGTCGATGGCGGTGGTGACGCCGGTCGGGATGATCGGCCAGCACGAGCGCGCGCTCACGCTGCGCATCGCGCTGACGGCGGCGGCGATCGCGAGCTGCCTGTTGGCGCTGGCCGCCTATCTCATCGTCGGTGCGCGCCGCGGCGCGGCCCTGCAGCTGCGGCTGGCGCACGCGCAGCGGCTGGCGCACCTGCACGACAAGACCGAGAAGATCGTGGACAACATCCCGGCGGCGGTGCTCGTGCTCTCCGACGTCGGCGAGATCACCGGGCTCAACCGCGCGTTTCGCGATCGCCTCGACGGCGACGTGCTCGGCCAGCCGTGGCCGCACGCGTTCGCGCAGGCGACGCCGGTGGCGCTCGAGCGGCTGCGCGCGCTCATCGACAGCGCCGGCGCGTCGCGCACCGTGACCAGCCTGCCGGGCGCGACGCTGTCGCTCTTCGGCGTCGACGGGCGTTACAGCGTGCACGCGGTGCCGCTCGAGCCCCGCTTCGCCGAGGCGCGCATGCTGCTCGTGATCGAGGATCTGTCGGAGCTGCGCGCGCTCGAGGATCAGCTCCTGCGCGCCGAGAAGCTGGCGACCGTGGGCGTGCTCGCCGCCGGCATCGCGCACGAGATCGGCACGCCGCTCGGCGTCGTGCGCGGGCGCGCCGAGTACATGCGCGGCAAGCTCGGCAGCGACGGGCCGGCGTCGGGCGGGCTCAACGTCATCATCGAGCAGATCGATCTCATCAGCCGCACCATCCGGCAGCTGCTCGACTTCTCGCGGGCACGGCAGGCGGTGGTGCGCGCGGTGCGCCTGGAGCCGATCGCGCGCGCGGTGGTGGACCTTTTGCGCTTCGAGGCCGAGCGGCGCAAGGTGACGCTCGCCGTCGAGGTCGCGCCGGGGCTGCCGCCGCTGCACGCCGACGCCGATGCGCTGCAGCAGATGCTGGTGAACCTCACGATGAACGCGCTCGACGCCAGCCGGCCCGGCGGCCACGTGGTCATCGCCGGCGCCGTCGACGGCAAGACGCGCGCGCGCATCGAAGTGCGCGACGACGGCGCGGGCATTCCGCCCGAGCAGCGCAACCAGATCTTCGATCCCTTCTTCACGACCAAGAAGCGCGGGCAGGGCACGGGATTGGGGCTGACGCTGTGCGCGCAGGTGGTGCGCGATCACGGCGGACAGATCGAGGTGGACAGCGAGGTGGGGCGCGGCACGACGGTGATCGTCACCTGGCCGCGCGCTCCCGAGGACGGACATGGGGCGATCGAAACCAACCATCCTGGTCGTTGACGATCACGTAGAGATGGCGCGGCTGCTCGCCGATCAGCTCGGCGACGCCGGCTACGAGCCGACGGTGGCCGGCAGTGGCGCCGACGCCGTCGCCCTGGTGAAGCGGCAGCCGTTCGATCTGGTGATCACCGATCTGCGCATGGAGTCCGTCGACGGGCTCGACGTGCTCGAGGCGGTGCGCGCGGTCGATCCGACGACGCCGGTGCTCATCATGACGGCGTTCGGCGCCATCGAGAGCGCGGTGCAGGCGATCAAGCGCGGCGCCTATCACTACGTCACCAAGCCGTTTCAGCTCGACGAGGTGCTGGTCTACGTCGAGCGCGCGCTCGACGAGCAGCGGGTGCGCGACGATCATCGCGCGCTCCGGCGCTGGGCCGGCGAGCGCTCGGGCTTCGGCACGCTCATCGGCAAGAGCGCGGCCATGCGCGACCTCTATCGCATGCTCGAGCGCGTGGCGCAGTCGTCGGCGCCGGTCCTGGTGCGCGGCGAGAGCGGCGTGGGCAAGGAGCTGGTGGCGCGCGCGCTGCACTTCGAAGGGCCGCGCAAGGGCGCCGCGTTCGTGGCGGTCAACTGCACCGCGCTGCCCGAGAACCTGCTCGAGTCGGAGCTGTTCGGCCACGCGCGCGGCGCCTTCACCGGTGCGACGCAGGCGCGGCGCGGGCTGTTCCTCGAGGCCGACGGCGGCACGCTCCTGCTCGACGAGATCGGCGACATGCCGGCGCCGCTGCAGGCCAAGCTCCTGCGCGTGCTCGAGGAGGGCGAGGTCCGTCCCGTCGGCAGCGACGTCGCGCGCAAGGTCGACGTGCGGCTGGTGGCGGCGACCCATCAGGATCTCGAGGAGCGCGTGCGCGCCGGGCAGTTCCGCCAAGATCTGTACTATCGGCTCAACGTGGTGCCGGTGCGCGTGCCGCCCCTGCGCGAGCGCTTCGACGACGTGCCGCTGCTCGCCGAGCACTTCCTTCAGGCGTCGCGCGCGCGCAACCCGACGTCGCCGGTGCGCGCCTTCGACGCGGCGGCGCTGGCGACGCTGGCGCGCTGGAGCTGGCCGGGCAACGCGCGCGAGCTGGAGAACCTGGTCGAGCGGCTGGTGATCATCGGCTTCGACGAGATCGTGCAGGCCGCGGATGTGAAGGCGCTCCTGCCCGCGTCGGGGACGGCGGCGCCGCTCGACGACGCCAAGCGCAACCTGGCGACGCTCAAGCAGCTCGAGCGCGAGTACATCACCTGGGTCATCGCGCAGTGTGGCGGCAATAAGACCAAGGCCGCGGAAGTGCTCGGCATCGACGTCTCCACCATCCATCGGCGCGAGCGCGGCGCGCATTGAGCCACGCCACCCTGGCATTTTGCCAGGGCGTGCGCGTGACGAGCCCGTGGGCGCGGGCCTTCTGACGCGGCACGACGCTTGCTCGGTCAGCCGGGGATGCCTCGTTTCCTGCTCGCGGTGTGGCTGGCGCTGGCGGCGTTGCCGTCGGCGGCGGCGCGGGCACAGCCGACGATCCATATGTCCGAGCGCGAGGCGGTGTCGCGCGCGCTCGAGTCGGCGCCGCTGGTCATCCGCAGTCATCGGGAGCGTGACGTCATCGCAACGGAGCGCATCGGCGCGCGCGCGCTGTTGCCCGCGAATCCGGTTGCCTCGGCGACCATCGGACATCGACGGGATGATTCGGCGAGCGTGCCGCCGGCCACGGGCGTGGAGTGGGGCGTGCGGCTCGAGCAGATGATCGAGGTCGCCGGCCAGCGCGGCGCGCGCATGCGCGAGGCCGATCGCGCGCTCGGCGTGGCCAGCGAGGCGGAGCGGCTGGCGCGCCTCGATACGCGTGCCGAGGCGCGTGCGGCGTATGTGTCGCTGCAGGTGGCCCGCGCGCAGGTCGAGGCGGCGGCGCGGCGGCTGGCGCTCGGCGATCAGTTGTTGCAGGCGGCGCGGGCGCGCGTGAAGGCGGGCGCCGCGTCGGATATCGAGCTGCACCTCGCGGAGGTCGAGCGCGGGCGGTTCGAGCACGAGCATGTAGAGGCCCAGCTTGCCGTCGGGGAGGCGGAGCGGGCCCTCAGGTTGGTCACCGGCGTCGGCGGTGACGTGAGCATCGAGCCGTCGACGCCGTTGACCTCTCCTCCCCCGTTGCAGGGCGATCTGCACGTGCTCGTCGAGCACGCGATCGCGGCGCGCGCCGAGCGGCGCGTCGTCAAGGCGGCGGTGGCGCACGTCGACGCGAGCGTGTCGCGGTTGTCGCGCGAGCGCGCGCCGAACCCGACGCTCTACGTCGACGCGCAGTCGCAGCAGCCGGGGCAGCTCTACGTCGGCGGCGGCGTGGCGTTGCCGCTGCCGCTGTGGCGGCGCAACCAGGGCGAGCTGGCGCGCGCGCACGCGGAGCGGCGGCGCCTGGAGGCCGAGGATTCGCTGTTGGTGCGCGAGATCGAGCAGCAGGTGGCGGCGGCGCTGCACACGCTGGAGGCGCGCCAGGCCGAGGAGGCGCTGTGGTCGGAGCGCATCGTGCCGTCGGCGGAGGCGAACGTGGAGCTGGTGCGCGCGGGCTGGCTCGGCGGCAAGCTCGATCTGTTTCGCGTGGTGCAGGTGGCGCGCGAGGCGGCGGATGCGCGGCGGCGGCAGCTCGAGGTGCTCGGGGATCTGTGGCGCGCGCGGATCGAGCTCGATCGCGCGACGGGCTCGGAGTCTTGAGGGGGATGGGGGCGGAGGTGGGCGGCGTGGCGTAGGGGCGGAGGCGCGAGCGGAACCGGTCCGCCGTTCGCGCCCCGCCTCTACGAAGGTCCAGGCCGTCGCAGTCCTGCCATCGTCTGACGCAATCCTTCCGTCGGTTGGCGCCATCTTGCTGGCACGAGCCGCTATACCGCGGGCATGCGTAGCACGGCACTTCTGGTCATCTTCCTCGCGGCCTGTGGCGTGGATCACACGTCGCAACCAGCGACCGACGCAGCGCCCGGCGCGGCGAGCGAAAACGAGGACGTCTGCGGCCGTTTCATCAGCTGCGTCTACGCCGCGGCGCCCGCTCAGTCGGCGGGCGCCGACGCGGCTTACGGCACCGACGGCACCTGCTGGAAGACCGAGAGTCGCGATGTCTGCTTGCAAGGCTGCACGTCCGGCCTCCAGGCGCTACACAAACAATACCCGGCCGCCTGTCCGCTCTGCACGTCCGACGGCGATTGCTATCCCGGCAGCTGCGACCACGCCCGCGGGGAATGCGTCGCCCCTTCGTCATCATTGACGTGCAGCAGCAACGCCGACTGCAGCAACGGAGATGTCTGCGACACCGGGTCGCAGCGATGCGTTCAGTGCCTCGTCGACACCGACTGCACGGGCCACGATCCCTACTGCGCCACGGCGTATCACGTCTGCGTCGCCTGCAACGCCGACTCCCAGTGCGCGTCGAATCGCTGCGCGAGCAACGGCGAGTGCTGCGTGCCGACGAACACCACCTGTCCGTCGGCGCCCGGCACCTGCGGGACGCAGGACGACGGCTGCGGCCACACCATCGACTGCGGCACCTGCAGCGTCGGCACCTGCAGCAACAACCGCTGCACGTCGCAGGGCCAGCCCTGCACACCCGGCCCGAACGCGTGCGCGCCCGGCGAGAAGTGCATGGTCGCCGCAATCCTCGAGGGGCAAAGCACCACGTACGGCTACTTCTGCAATGCGCCCGCGGCTCCGGGCTCGCTCGGCGCCAAGTGTGCGACGGAAGCCTTCTGCGACTACAACAACGTCTACGGCGGGTCGGCCTACTATCTGTGCTCGGCGTATTCGGCCGGCGCGTCGTGCATCCAGATGTGCCTGACCGCTGCCGACTGCGTCGATGGAAGCCCCTGCAGCCCCTATTTCGCGAAGGACACCATCTCGCTGCAGGCGCCGGGCTACTGCCATAAAGCCGGCTAACGGCGGGCGAAGCGGCGCAGCAGGACCGGCAGCATCCAGAGGCCCAGCAGCGTCGACGAGACAATGCCGCCGATGACCACCGTGGCGAGCGGCCGCTGCACCTCGCCGCCTGCGTGCGTCGACAGCGCCATCGGGAAGAAGCCGATCGCCGCCACCAGCGCCGTCGTCAGCACCGGCCGCATCACCGCCACCGCGCCGTCGATGAACGGCTCGGGCTCGCCGCGCGCGCGCCGCCGCTCGACCTCGCTCGCGGTCACCACGCCGTTGAGCACCGCCACGCCGCACAGCGCGATGAAGCCGACCGCCGCCGGCAGCGAGAACGGCATGCCGCGCACGCCGAGCCCCACGATGCCACCGACGAGCGCGAGCGGCACGCAGGCGAACACCGCCGCCACCGAGCGCAGCTCGCCGAACATGAGGAACAGCATGCCGAAGATGATGGCCAGCGCCATCGGCACCACCACCAGCAGGCGATCCTTGGCGCGATTGAAGTTGGCGAACTGCCCCGCCCACTCGAGGTGATACCCGGGCGGCAGCTTCACCGTCGACTCGACCTTGCGCCGGCACTCGTTGGCGTACGACACGAGATCGCGCCCGCGCACGTTGGCCTCGACGAGCACGCGCCGCTCGAGCCCCTCGCGCAAGATCGTGGCCGGCCCCTCGCGCAGGTCGATGTTCGCCAGCTGCGACAAGGGCACGAGCGCGCCGTTGGCCCCGCCGACGAGCAGCTCGCCGATGGCCTGCGGATCGGGCGCCGTCGGTGGCATGAGCACGGTGACGTCGAAGCGCTGCGCGCCGTCGAAGACCTTGCCCGCGGTGACGCCCGCGCGCGCCGCCGACACCGTGTCGAGCACGTCGGCGGCGGGGATGCCGTAGCGGGCCATGCGCGCGCGATCGACGCGCACGTCGAGCAGCGGTAGGCCGAGCACGCGCTGCACGCGCAAGTCGCCCGTGCCCTGCAGCGGCCGGATGGTGTCGGCGATCTGGTCGGCGAGCGACTTCAGCGTCGGCAGATCGGGCCCGAACACCTTGATCGCCAGATCGGCCTTCGAGCCCGACAACAGCTGATTGACGCGATCTTCGATCGGCTGGCTCACCGCGACGAACGTCGCCGGCACCTCGCGCTCGATTGCCTTCTTCATCGCCTCGCCGAGCTCGTCGATGTCGTGCGCCGTCTTCCACTGCGACTTCGGCGTCAGCGTCACGTCGACCTCGACCTCGTCGAAGCCGACGGGATCGGTCGCCACCTCGGCGCGCCCGGTGCGCGTGACGATGGCCTTCGACTCGGGGAAGCGGGCCAGCACCTCTTCGGTCTGCTGTCCCAGCCGCACCGCCTCCTGCAAGCTGATCGACGGCAGGCGCTTGATGTCGAACGCGAACGCGCCCTCGTCGATGCGCGGCACGAACTCGGCGCCGAGCCCGGTGGCGATCGGCGTGGTGGCGAGGAGGATCGTCCCGACGGTGACGTAGAGCGGCAGCGGCCGCGCCATCACGCGCGTCAGCAGCTGCTTGTACCGCTTCGCCAGCCGCTCGAACACGCCCGGCTTGTCGTGATGCTTCGGCACGCGCAGAAGGTACGCGCACGCCGCCGGGAACGTGGTCAGCGTGAAGACGAGCGCGCCGGCGAGCGCCATGGCCACGGTGATGGCCATCGGCTGGAACATGCGCCCCTCGGTGCCCTCGAGCGCCATCAGCGGCAGATAGACGAGCAGGATGATGGCGACGGCGAAGCTCACCGGCTTGGCCGCCTGGCCCATCGCTTCGGCGACGACGTCGGGGATCTCGGCGCGCGACGGTCGTCGTCGCTCGAGCGCGCTCATCGCCGCTTCGAGCATGACGATGGCGCCGTCGACGAGCAGGCCGAAGTCGATGGCGCCGAGCGACATGAGGTTGCCGGTGACGCCGACGGTCACCATGCCGATGACGGCCACGCACATCGACAGCGGGATGGCGAGCGCCGCCAGCACGCTGCCGCGCAAGGTCCCGAGCGCGACGAAGAGCACGATCACGACGAGCAGCGCGCCCTCGGACAGGTTGACCGCGACGGTGTGCAGCGTGCGATCGATGAACTCGGCGCGATCGTAGTACGGCACGATGCGCACGCCCGGCGGCAGGTCGCGCTGGATCTCCGTGAGCTTCTGCTTGACGTTCTGCACCACCTGGCGCGAGTTCTGGCCGATCAGCATCATCACCGTGCCGGCGACGATCTCGCCCTTGCCGTACTTGGTGACCACGCCGTAGCGCAGCGCCGGGCCGAGCTTGACGTTCGCGACCTGCTTGAGCAAGACCGGCGTGCCGTCTTCGTCGACGGAGACGGTGGTGCCGGCGATGTCCTCCAGGCTCTTGAACTGCGCCTCGCCGCGCAAGACCACCTGCTCGTCGCGCTTCTCGATGTAGCCGCCGCCGACGTTGCCGTTGTTCTTCTCGAGCACGTCGAGGATGCGCGCCAGGGATAGATGATATTCGGCGAGCCGCTTGGGATCGATCACGACCTGGTACTGCTTGGCCTCGCCGCCCATGGCGTTGACCTCGATGACGCCGGGCACGGTGCGCAGCTTCCACGAAACCACCCAATCGAGCATGGTGCGCAGCTCCATCGGCGTGTGGCGATCGCTCTCGAGGTAGAACTCGTAGATTTCGCCGAGGCCCGTCGACACCGGCGCCAGCTCGGGGCGGCCGTAGGCGGGCGGGATGTCGGCTTCGGCCATCTTCAGCCGCTCGGAGACGAGCTGGCGCGCCAGCCAGATGTCCATCTTGTCCTTGAAGACGATGGTGACGGCGCTGACCGCGGTGCGGCTGATGGAGCGGATCTCGTCGAGCTCGGGCAGGCCGTTCATGGCCATCTCGACGGGAAACGTGAGGTACGACTCGACCTCGGCCGGCGACAGGCCGGGCGAGCTGGTGATGACGGTGACCTGCACGTTGGTGACGTCGGGGACGGCGTCGATCGACAATTTCGGCAGCGTGGCGAGCGCGGCGGCGAAGAGGATCGCGCTCACCACCAGCACCACGCCGCGGCGGCGCACCGCGAACGCGACGAGCGAAGCGAGCGGGCTCAACGGAGCAGCTCGCTCTTGAGCAGGAACGCGCCGTCGGTGACGACGGGATCGCCCTCGGCGACGCCGCGCACGATCTCGACCAGCTCACCGCCCGAGGCGCCGAGCTCGACCGCGCGCTTCTCGAAGGTGGTGCTGCTCTTGCGCACGAACAGGAGGTGCTTGCCGTCGACGGAGAGGACGGCGCGGCGCGGCACCGCCAGCACCGACGCGAGCGCGCGTTTGGGATCGCCGTGCAGCCGCGCCGACACGAACTGTCCCGGGCGCAGCGCGCCCTTTTCGTTCTCCATCTCGATGCGCACGCGCGCGGTGCGCGTCTTGTCGTCGACGCGCGGCTCGACGTAGGCGACGTGCGCGGAGAAGACGCGGCCGGGCAGCGACTCGGTGGTGACGTCGACCTCTTGCTTTACATGCACCGCCTCGAGATCTTTTTCGTACACGTCGAGGTTGACCCACAGGTGCGAGAGATCGGCGACGCGGAAGGCGTCGGTGGCCGCCTGCACCGCCTGGCCGAGCGTGACCTCGCGCGAGACGACGATGCCGTCGAGCGGCGCGCGGATGGCGACGCGGCCGCCGGTGCCGGCGTTGAGCTTGTCGAGATCGACGCCGCGGAAGCCGAGCGACTCGAGGCGCTGCCGCGCGGCGTCGAGCGCCGCCTGCTCGGAGGCGGCCTGCGCCTCGGCGAGCTCGCGCTCGCGATCGGACGACACCCGCTGCGTGGCCAGCTCGCGCTCGCGGCGCAGGTTGGACTGCGCGGCGGCGAGACGCGCGCGCGCTTCGAGGTAGGCGGCCTGCGCGGCGCCGACGTCGGGGCTCTCGAGCTCGGCCAGCGTCTGACCGCGGCGCACGCGATCGCCGGAGCCGGCGTGCAGGGCGACGATGCGTCCGGCGATGAGCGGCCCGACGACGGCGTAGTGGTCGGCGTCGTACGTGACCGAGCCGACGAGCGACAGGTCGCGCGCCAGCGGCTCGCGCTTGACCGGCACGATCGACAGCGGGTTCTTGGCCAGCCCGGCCGCGCTCAGCGTGATCGTCGGCGACACCGCCTCCGCCGCGCGCGACGCTTCGGCCGACGGGGCGGTCGACGCCTCGGCTTCGGGGGTGTGCTTCCACGGGCGCCACACGCCGAGCGTGACCGCCAACGCCGCCGCGGTCGCGACCGTCCAGAGCTTGCGAGCTGCGAACATGGCTCCCTGCCAGTAGCAGGCGCCGTGCCGCGGCAAGCGCGCGCGCGGCGGCGGGGCAGGCGCCCGATCGCTGGCGCGATGCCAGGGACCGTGGCAATTCGCCAGGGTCGGACCCTTGCCGACATTTCGAATAAAATGCGGAGTCAGCCGTCGCAGCGCGAGGAGCCGACTTCATGAAATTGATCGCGATCACTTCCATCCTCGTCGCTGCCGGATGCGGCGCGCAGCCGGGCGACCCGACGTCCGGGATCTACCAGCTCACCGAGACGCGCAGCGGCGACTGTCGAACGCAACAGCCCGACGACACCGTCGTGGCCAAGCTCGTCGCCGACACGCCGGCACAGCTCGGGCTTCAGCTGAGCCCGGGGTGGTACGGCGATCCGGGGGCGTCGCGCGGGCCGGTGTTGATCGATGAGCCGCTCGCCAGCGGCCCGTCCGTGCGCGACTATCAGTATTGCGAAGGCGTGCTCGATCATCGCGTCATCACCGTCGAGAGCGCGACGTCCGATCACCTGCACGCGCGGCTGGTCGAGACCTTCAGCAACGTCGCCGCCGCCAGCGCCGACGCGTTGTGCCCGATGGGCGCCGCGCCCGTCGCCGACTGCATGCAGACCACCGAGCTCGACTACGTGCTCGTCCAGCCCTGCCCCTCGCGCTGCATCGAGGCGCAGGACGCGCCGCCGTCGACGGTTCCGGGAACCAACCCGAATCAGCCGCCGATCTTGCGTTGCAGCTGCTGACTCCCGCATGCTGCAACGAGAGCATGAGGCTGACGCCGATCCTCGCGCTGTCGCTCCTGGCCGCCGGCTGCGGCCACGACTATCCGCTGCCGATGACGGCCGCCGAGCTCGCCTCGTACGACACCGGCGACGCGCTCGTCGCCTACCTCGGGCAGCGCGACGCCAGCCCCACCGTCTGCGACCTGCGCGCCTCGGGGCCGCACCTCGCCACCGTCGACGACGACGCCCGCAAGGCGCTGGTGCGCGGGCTCGACGACGGCGACGTGGCGCCCGAGCTGTGGCGCCGCTGCGTCAACGCGCTGGTGCGCTCGAGCAGCCCCGACGACGCCGCGTCGCTCCTCGACGCCGTGGGCCGCGGCTATCGCTCGCTCATCCGCAGGCACGACCTGGAGCGCGACGCCGCGGTGCGCGATCGGCTGGCCGCGATGCAGCGCTTCTACATCGAGCGCAAGCACGGCGTCGATGGACACGCCGCCGTCGACGCGCCGCTGTTCGTCGAGCTGCGCCGTGCGCTCGCCGCGCACAAGCTCGGGCCGCTGGCGGCGCCCGTCGGCGAAGAGCTGCTCGCCACCTGGGATCTCGAGCACGGCCTGTGGAAGGGCGAGCCGGTCACGCTCGCCACGATCGACGCGCTGCACGCCGCCGGCGACGAGAAGTCGCTGCGCCGCATCGCCGATCGCCTGCCCGACGACGGCCTGCGCGCGCAGGCGCGCCGCCGCGTGATCCGCCTGCACATCGCCGCTTCGCCGTTCCCCGAGGTGCGCGCCGCCGCCGCCACCGTCGAGGAGGCGCTCATGAAGGACGGGCGCTGGCCGCTCGCGCTCGCCGATCATCCGCCGACGCGCGGCTGGCTCGAGACCGCCAAGGTGCCGATGCGCGGCGTGCTCGTACGCCAGAGCGTGTGGCAGCAGACGGCGACGCTGCTCGGCTACGCCGGCGATCACCCCGGGCTCTCGGTGCTGCCCGAGGTCAAGCTGCGCGGCGCGCTCTACCTCGAGGCGCAGGGGATCTCGCGGCCGGTGACCTTGTGCGCGCCGCCGCACGAGCTCGATCCGTCGCCGTGCGTGCTGCCGCGCGACGTCACGCTCGACAATCCGGCGGCCTACCTCGACAAGGGCGGCGCCTTCCACTTCGTCGATCACGTGAGCATGCGCGACGCGGTCAACCTGGCGCAGATGGGCGAGCGCTTCGTGCTGCCGGTGAGCGTGGCCGGCAAGCGCCTGTTGACGTTCGACTGGATCCTCTATTACGAGCGGCCGGCCGACATGATCTTCGATGACGGCTCGAACCTGCGCGTGCTCGTCGATCGGCGCGATCCGGCGCGCTTCATCTACAGCGTCGACGGCGGCCGTGGCGTCTACCTCGCGGCCGTCGAGGGCATCGACGCGCCGGGGTTCCACGTGGTCAGCCGCGGCGTCGCCGGCGCGCCGGGCGGCGACGGCAGCGCCGGCTCGAGCGGCTCGAGCGGCGGCGAGTGCGGCGACGGCGGACCGGGCGGCCCCGGCGGTGACGGCGGACCGGGCGGCGCCGGTGGCGACGGCGGCGACGTCGACGTGACGCTCCGCTGCGGCGACGCGCCCTGCCAGGACGCGATCGCGCTCGTGCGCGCCAACGTCTTCTCCGAAGGCGGCCCCGGCGGGCCGGGCGGCTCGGGCGGCCCCGGCGGCAGCGGCGGCCCCGGCGGCTCGGGCCGCTCGGCGACCACGCACACCGACTCGGACGGCAACACCGTCACCGACGATCCCGGCTGCTCCGCGGGCTCGAGCGGCGCCGACGGCCCGCGCGGCTCGGACGGCCCGCCCGGCTCGCCGGGACGCCCCGGACGCCTCCGCTTCTCCGCCGTCCGCTGATTCGGGTATAATAGTCTCGTGCGGTTAGCCGTGTTTACCGGCCTGTTTTTTGTTTTCGCGATTACCGGCTGTTACAGCCCACATGTGCAGAGCGGCGGCTTCGCCTGCTCCACGACCGACAATCCGCCCTGCCCGAGCGGCTTCTTCTGCATCAACGGGCTGTGCGTCGATCATCAAGGCAGCGGCGGTGGTGGCGGCACGGCGCAGGACTTCGCGCTGCAGACGACGGCCGACCTGAGCACGCCGCCGAGCGGCGACCTGAGCATGCCGGCGAGCGGCGACATGGCGCACGGCGGCGGCCCGAGCGACATGGCCTGCTTCGCCTTCGGCTACGAGTGCAACAGCGATCAGACCTGCTGCAATCAGTGCTGCGCGGGCGGCTGCACCATCTTCGGCTACTGCGCGCTGCAGTAGCCGCGCGCTAGGCGACGATGAGGCGGTTGCGCCCGCTGCGCTTGGCTTGGTAGAGCGCGGCGTCGGCGCGGCGCAGCCCGGCCTCGAGCGACTCGCCGGCCAGCATCTCGACGAGCCCGCCGGAGACGCGCACCGACGCGTCGGGCGGGGTCAGCCGGATGAGCGCGACCTGCGTGCGGATGCGCTCGAGCGCGATCGACGCGGCGTCGCGGTTGGTCTCGGGCAGCGCCACCATCAGCTCCTCGCCGCCGTAGCGGCCGAGCAGGTCGACGGTGCGCAGCCCGCCGCGCACCACGTCGGCGACCGCGCGCAGCGCCTCGTCGCCGGCGGCGTGGCCGAAGCGATCGTTGATCGACTTGAAGTGATCGAGGTCGAGCATGGCGAGGCACAGCGGATGGCGATAACGCACGGCGCGCGCCAGCTCCTGCTCGGCGAGCTCGAGGAAGCGGCGGCGGTTGAGCGCGCCGGTGAGCACGTCGGTGGTGGCCAGCCGCTCGAGCGCGGCGGTGCGCTCGGCGACGAGCTCTTCGAGGCGCGCCTTCTCTTGGTCGGCCTTGCGCTGCGCTTCGGCGACGAACATGCCGAGCTCGGTGACCG
>DATNAQ010000133.1:0-31108 GCA_035607415.1 Polyangia bacterium | reverse complement strand
CAGGCGGTCACCCTCGCTGATCAGCGCCGCGAGCCCCTCCTTGGCCATGCCGGAGGCGATGTAGAGCCATGCACCTTCCTGGCGCGCCGCCTCGATGAGACCGAAGCGCACCGCCTCGGGGACGTCGCGGGAGTCGAACGGCGCGCGATTGGTATGACGCCGCGAGATGACGGCGAACAGCCGCTCGTCCTCAGGTGTCGCCGCGCGCGGCTCGCCGAGGCGCACGGTGGCGAGCACGTCATTGCCGACACAGGACGGCGTCAGCTCGACGGACGACGCGTAGCCGGCGTGGCGCAGCGCCAGGCGCAGCTGAAACAGCGCTGCCCCGCAGCTGATGGCGAGCTCGCGATCGTCGGGATCGACGACGGGCAGCGCCCGCGATCGATCGGCGACGAGATCGAGTCGATCGCCGTGGATGACGAATCGCCACGGCTGTGAATTGTGGCTCGACGGCGCCAACGTCGCATGGCCCGCTGCCTCGACGAGGACCGAGGCGCTCATTGCTTGCCGTCGAGCGCGTGGGCCACGCGACGGAGCCGTGCCGCGAGGTCGTTCAAGGCGCGCGTCGCCGCGGGCGGCACTTGCGCCACGAGGTGGTCGGCTTCACGCTCGAGCTTCTCGAAGGTGTCGCGCAGGTCCATGCCGCCCAGGTGGATGCGCACGCGGATCTCGTCGCGTAGCTCGGCGAGCGAGCGCTTCAGGTCGGCGGTGTCGTTCTTTGCTTCGGCTTTGTCATTCTTGGCCAGGTCGCTCATGACGCGGGACCCTTGCGAAGGAGGTGCCAAGAGCGAGGCGCGCGGCTCCTCGGCCGGCAAGCGTGGGAGCGCGCAAGTCCTGCGAGACGGCTACGCGAGCCCGCAAGCGTTGCGCGCGGCTAGGCGCGCGCCCGCAGGGCTGGCTCGACTCCGAGCAGCGCTTCGCGCGCCACTTCGAGAAAATCGGTCTCGGTGACGATACCGCTACCGCGGGTCGACTTGCGCGACGGATGGGCGCCGGGCTCCTCGAGCGCGTGCGTGCTCCTGCGGTCGAGCCGGTGCGCCTCGTTGTGCGTGATGCGCCCTTCTTCGGGCCACGGCGCCAGGTGCTTCTTCGCCCGCCCGGTGCGCTGCGCCTCGGCACGGAGCTCCTGCGATCTGGTCGCCATGTGAAGACCTCCAGCCGGACGCCAAAGCATGTTTCGCGCCGAGCCCGTTGCCGTCCGCGAGAGCGCGCCGCCGCAAGGTCTGCGTCGTCTTGCCTTCGCCGCCGGCATCGGCGACCACCGCATCGACGCCGACGGCGTGCTGAAGATCGCCCTCCGACCGTCGCTTTCATCGCGCGCACGATCTGCGTCGACCACCAGTTGCCCCGGCAGCTCTTGCGCAGGAGCCTTGCGCGCCCAACCGATCGCAGGCCGGCAGCGCGGTACGCCTCTTGCTCAATCGGCGGGCATGTCAGCCTCCAACGACGATCGCCTGGGCAGGGCCGCGACGCATTTCGTCCGCGACGCGGCGGAGCGCATGCGCGTGGACGCCGAAGCTGCCCTGGAGTGCATGGCGTGCAGCTCGACGCTCGGCGTTCGGCGCCATCTCCAATCACTACGCAGTCGGGCCGAGCGATGCGCGCGGATCGAGCGCCATATCCTGCATCGCTCTTCGCGCGCCGCGCGGCTTCGTCGCGCCGCCGACGACGCGCTGCGCACGCTCGACGGCAGGTCGCCGGCCCGGCTCGCACGCGCGCTCGCGCACGTCAGGAGACTCGCGACGTGATGGTCGCGGCCGGCGCGCAGAGCTCGATCGTCCTTCTGGACCGCGGGGACGTCGCGTTCGCCCGCATGCTGGCCGCGATCCGCGGCGCGACGCGCGCGGTTCATCTCGAGACCTACGCCATGTCGGCGACAGGCATCGGCGCCACGTTTTTGACGGCGCTCTCGGTGGCATCAACCTCGTCGACGACTTCGTCGGCGAGCACGCCTGGGCCGACGTCGCCGTCGAGAGGCTGCCGCTGCGGACGCCGGGCCAGCGTCTCTACTCAGCCTCGTCGGCATCCTCGCCGAGGAGCTTCTCGAGCTTGACGGCGACATCCTCGATCGTGAGCTCCTCGACGCGCTGCACGCGCTCGTCGACCACGTCGCCCGCGACCAGCACGCGCTCGACGACGCCGACGCAGCGCCGCGGATCGAAAGGGGGCGGCTGCTCCGCGCCATCGCCGGCGGCGAGAGGCTCGACGCACGCGGTCGCCGCCCGGCGCCGAGCACGCGGTACAGAACACGACAGGCCGCCACCACGAGCGGTTCTTCATGGGCGGCTCTGCTGGCTGACTCGCTCGGCCCGCTCCTTGACGCCGATCAGCATGCGGCGATCCATCACGAAGCCGATGGCTTCGGTCAGATACGGTCCGAACATTCGTCGCCCGCGCTTGCTGGCCGCCGCATACCCGACGCGAAAACGGCTGATGAGGCGGGAGCGTGTCGGCGACAGGGACGTGACGTAGAACAGCCACGTGGCGGCGATGTGGTCCGGTTCGTCGGCGGCGCCACCGCCGAGCGCCACCAACCAGCGACCCTCCTCGAGCTCGACGACCCGCATCGGCGGCATCTTCGGATGCAGTCGCAGGCTGTCGCCCGCGCGCATGCGCCACTCGGGATGGATGCGCTCGGCGTTCTGCACGTCGCAGCCGACGAGGTTCTCCAGCCATTGGTAGCTATAGAAGCCGGCGCGACCGACGCCGATCTGCGCCACCCACTCCCAGACGTCGGCGGCCGGCGCGTCGATCTCGATGCCGTGCGTCCACTGCCACTTCGCCGCCGGGATGTGCTCGTCGCCCGGGTAGTCGTATCCGCTCGTCTCGGCGTCGAGCCCCCAGCGATTGCGCACGCCGCGCAGAAACGGTGTGGCCAGATCGAACAGCATGCCGAGCGCGCCAACGATGCCGGAGCCCACGTCCTGCCAGTTGTCGCCGCCGTGCCGGATCCGGCCCTCCGCGCGACGCTTCAGGTTGCGCAGCTGCTCCGCCTCCATGAAGTGATGGATGGGCACCAGCCAGAGTGCTCGCAAGCCAACCGCCGCCGGCGCGAAGGCCAGGCGCGCGCGCACCGTCAGACGCGTCGTGCCGGCGTCGAGCGGCTGAAGCACGAACGCCCAGGTCGCCTGCCAGAAGCGCTCGGGCTTGGGCGCGGCGAAGGGAACCTGCTTGCCGCTGCCGACGTCGTAGACGCCGCCGAGCACGAGGGTCTGCGCCGGCTCGATCTGCAGCACCTCGAAGGCGCTGTCGCCGTCCGGCGTGGCCGGCAGCAGGTCGCCGACGGCGATCCGCTGCAGCGACGGTACGATCTCGGTGGCGCTGGGAAGGCCGCCGTTGTCGAGGCGGTCGTAGCTGTACCAGCCGGCGCGGTGGCAGCCCATCTGAACGAGCCAGGGCCAGATCTCCGCCGGCGTCGCTGCGATGTCGATGCCCATGGTGTCCTCGGCGGCGGCGTCACGGATGAGCGCGTCGCTCGGCAGCCACTGCCGCACCTCCGCCTCGCGCTCGCTGCCGAGCTCGGCCTCGAGCCGGCGCAGCATCTCGCGCCGGATGAAGTGCGAGAACGGTCCGATGAGGCGGAAGTAGCGATGCACGGCGCGCCACGACGCATCGTCGGTGGCATCGACGCGCAGCGCGACCGACACGCGCGCGGCGAGCTCGCCCCGCGGCACGACGCCGATCGACCAGGCGACGCGGCCCCAACCGGGCTCGGCGAACCCGGCGAACGCTTCCGGTGCAACCGTCGCCCATTCGATGTCCGGCTTCCAGAAGCGGCCGATCGCGCCGACGACGAAGCCGTGCCCCGCATCCTCTGCCAGCAGGCGAAACCCAGAACCGTCACCCGTGATGTCGTCGATGGCCAGTCGCGGCGGCCCGTCTTCATGCCCGCGCAGCCGCGCCGGGATCGAGCGCAGCGCGAAGAGGGCGCGCACCAACGGCGCGCGCGCCATGTCGAGGTGCCGGGCGACGTCGTAGGCCTGTCGGGCGGGTACGGCAACGTCGACGTGATCGATCTGCGTGAGCCGCGCATGCGGAACGAAGCGCTCGAGCATGTCCTTACCCGACATGCCCAGCGGAACTGCGCGTGTCGTGCCAATGCCGACGCGGCGCCGCGCCGCGCTTCCGCGCATGCTTTGCGTCATCGGCGACCGGCCGCGCACACCTTGCGCCCATCTCGCGCCGAATGGCCGACCGTCGAGCGTGCGCTCGTGCGGTACGCGTCTTGCTCGGGAGCGCGAGCATGAGCGACCCAAGACAGCTACGCTGCTATCAGTACGTCAACGTCGAATACGAGCGCGTCCGGCAAGCCCTGCGCCGGGACGCCGCCGGCATCTTCCAGCGCGCCACCGCGACGGCGGCATCACGCGCGCACGAGCTGGCCTCGACGCTGCGCGTGTCCGTCGGAGCGCTGGAGATCGGCGCCGACATCCGAATCGTCGTGCGCGAGGTGAGCGACAAGCAGTCGCCGCTCGGCGATCCCCGGACCGAGATCGAGCTGACGTGGAGCGCGACCAGCACCGCGGCGCTCTTTCCTTCGATGGAGGCGACGTTGTCGATCTATCCGCTGTCGGCGCACGAGTCGCAGCTCGACCTGCACGGGCGCTACCGTCCGCCGCTCGGCGCCGTCGGTCAGGCGCTCGATGCGCTGGTCGGCCACCGCATCGCGGAAGCGTCGGTGCTCCGGTTCCTTCAGGAGGTCGGGTCCCGCATCAACGCCGAGCTCGGCGCCACGACCGGCGCCGCCTAGCGGCGCAGGAACCGCTCGAACCAGCCGTCTTCCAGATCCTGCTGCACGCGCGCGGCGACCTCCGCGCGGTGCTTCGGATCGGCGATGGCGGCCGCGCGATAGCGAAGGTTTCCCGAAGCAAACGCTCGCGCCAGCTCGGGTCTCGCGTCCGGATCGGACAGGAAGTCGAGCAGTCGCGCGCGCACGTCATGGGTCTGCTCGACGGCGACGACCGATTCGCGACGGCCGCGTCCACCCTCGATGTAGACGACCACGCCAGGCCCGCGCGGCGCGTCGCCCAGGCGCGCGTCGTTGAGCACGTGCTCGTCGCTCCACGCGGCCGCAGTCGCTTCGTCCCAATGCGGGAAGGTGTCGGGATGCGACGCCGGCTGGCCGACGAAGGCGCGCAACAGATCGAGCGATGAGACGAAGCCGATGAGCACGCCGTCGCCGTCCACGACCGGCGCGTGATGGAAGCCGCCGGCGGCGAGCTTCATCGCGACGTGCTCGATGCGATCGCCGGGATGGACGGCCTCGACCGATCGACTCATGCACGCGCCGACGCTGGCCCCGCCGTTTGGCTGCAACAGGTCGCGCCACGACACCATGCCGATGGGTCGACGCGCCTCGTCGAGCACCGGCGCGGTGCTCAGGCCCATGCCCATGATCGCGGTCAGCGCGACATCCACCGCGTCGCCCGCACGCAGCCACATGAGCTCGTGGTTCATGATCTCTCCAACCGTCAGCGCCATGATGCCCTCCTCCGTCACACCTCGTCGACGAACGCCGACTGCGCCGCCACCCAGCGGACGAAGTCGAGGCTCGACAGAATCCCGACCACCTGGCCGTCGGCGGCCACCACCGGCAGGTGATGCACGTGCTCGACCGCCATCACCGCGGCTGCGCGCGAGAGCGGATCGTCCTCTCGCAGCGTGTACGCCAGCGGTGTCATGACGTCGGCGACAATCGCCTCGTTCTCGGCGCGTTCGCGCCAGAGATCGCTCCGCGTCACCATGCCGATCGGATAGCCGGCGGCATCGACCACCGGCGCGGCGCCGATGGAGCGATCGCGGAATAGCGCCGCGACTGACTCGACGCCCACGTCGTCGCGCACGCAGGCGACGTCGCGGGACATCAGGCTGGCGATGGCGGCGCGATCGGCCGCCGACGGTAGGATGCGGTGCAGCCGCGACGACCAACGCATCATGGGCCGCGGCGCGTCCGGGCGGCACTGCACACCGGCCTCGTCGATCCTCTCGCAGCGGCGGCACTCGCCGCAGAACGACACGGCAACTGCCTCGCCGTGCTGCGGGCACAGCACCGTCCGCGTCGCGGTGACCTGCCCGTCGCCAGCGAGGATGCGGCGAGTTCGGATCGGGAGCGTGCGTGACTTGTGCTTGTCCATGGCGTCCTCCGTCATCGGCCGGTGAGGTACGACTCGTGGCAGTGAATGCAGGTCCGCGACGTGGCGCCGAACGCATCGGCCGAGACCAACTCCAGCATCCCGCGCCCGTGCGTGTGCATCTGCGTCACGAGCGCGGCGCGCGCCGGATCGGACGGACGCTCGACCGGCTTCAGGTGGCGTTCGCGCCGCATGCGACGCGACGGCGCCAAGACCACGATCGGGCCCACGAGTGTGGCCGCGAGCAGCGCACCCAGGCCGAACGCGTGGAGAGGACGCGGTTGCATGCGACGACTGCAGTAGCGAATGTGGTGCCAATCCGAAGCGTGCGCCGATCGCGTCCGAGGGCCGCACGACTTGCGTCCGGCCGTCGCTCGGACGCAAACCGTGCGCGGTCCTTCTCCGAGCGCAGTCGAGGCCGGCCGGCCGTCGCCGGGCACGACGCTTGCTCTTCCGGCGTGCATGGACCCCAATCGGCTGCTCGTCGTCATCGTCGGTGTCGAGCTCTTCACGCTCACGCTGCTGTGGATCATCGCGCGCGCCGGTGCGCATCGCGTGCGCCGCCGCCACGTCGAGTGCCCGCGCGATGGCCGCCGGGCGCACCTCCTCGTGGACGAGACGGCGGGCCGCGCCCTTGCCGGCAGCGACGTCATTCGTTGCTCGCTCGTCGACTCGGATCCGGCTCGCACCTGCGATCGCGAGTGCGGCAGCCGTTTGCCGACGCCGCACGCGCGCAAGCGTCGCCGGCGATGGTTGGGCCGCTCGGTCGTCGTGCTCGGCGCGCTCGCCTTCGTTCCGCTGGTCCACGGCGCCGGCGCCGACGAAGACATGAGCGGACGCCGCGAGCTGCAGATGAGCCACTGCCCTTCGGCCGTCGGCGGCGCGAGCACTCGCGTCGCCAACATCGACGGCGGCGTGACCGTAACGGTGCGGGCGCCACTCGATCCCGTCGCGCAGACGGAGATCCGCCGGCGCGTGCAGTATCAGCTCGAGGTGGTCGATCGCCCCGAGCGCGGCGCCATCGAGCACACCGGCCTCGGCACCGGCAGCGGCCGCTATGGCTTCTGCCCGGGAATGATGGAGCGCACCTCCATTTCCGTCGAGTGGACCACCGACGGGGCCAAGATGATCATTCGCGCCGACCGGCCGGAGGATGTCCGCCGCTTGCAGACGACCACGCGGCGGCGCGCGCGCGTGCTCGGCGAAAAGCTGCGGCGGACGGCGGCGCGATGAGACACGAGAACGACGACCTCGCGCAGCTGCCGGTTCACGTTCGACGCGTCATCGCTGGCAACGGCGACATGCACAGCGAGAACGAGGTCTATTGCCTGCCGCGCGGCCATTCGGTCGCGGTCGCCGAATGCGAGGCCTGCGCCCACCATGCCGGGGCGGACATCGACCTGCTGCACCACCGCAACTACGTGCTCTGCCGCCGCCTGACCGTGGAGACCGCGCGCGCCGGCGTCGCGGCGCGACCGGCCGTGCTGCGCCGCCGCGCGCTGGGAGACGCGACCGCGGGCGAGCACACAACCGTTTCCGAGATCATGACCGCCGATGTCTGGTGCGCGCGCGAAGATCTCGATCTTGCGTCGCTGCGCCGGTTCCTCGCCGAACGGCACATCACGGGCGTGCCCGTCGTCGACGCGCTCGGACGCTGCATCGGCGTGGTTTCGCGAGCCGACCTCCTGTGCGCGCGCGAACACGACGCATTTGTACGCGACGTGATGGAGCGTCTCACCTTCGTGCTGCCGGAGACCGCCAGCATTTCGCAGGCAGCCGCCCTCATGGCGCTCGAGCACATCCACCGCATTCCCATCGTCACCGACGACGAGAAGGTGGCCGGCCTGGTCTCGTCGATCGATGTTCTCGCCTGGCTCGCCCGTCACGACGGCTACGTCGTGCCCCGTTAGCCGTCCCTCGAGCCGGTGGAACGATCAATGCTACCGGTGTCGAAGAGGGGGATGGACCATGACGCGAATCATCGAGGTCACGATGCTGCTGCTGGCAGGCGGCGTGGCGGCTGCCAATACCACGACAGGCGACGACAGAACGGGCAAGAAGGAGCATGACATGCTCAACTGCCCGTCGGCGGTTCCGCATGCGAAATCGGCCGTGGAGGACATCAAGGACGGCGTCGTCGTCACCGTCGTCTCCAGCGATCCCGAGGCGCGCCGCGAAATCCAGTTCCGCGCGCACCGACAAGAGGAGGTCGCGATGCAATCGGCCCGTGGCTCGCTCGAGCACACTGGCGCCGGCACGGGCAGCGGCAAGTTCGGATACTGCCCGGGCATGATTCAGGGAACGCGCGTCGCCGTCGAGGATGTGCCGAGCGGTGCGCGCCTGACCGTGCGCGCGGCGTCGGAGCCGCAGGTGCAATTACTGCAGCAGATGACGCGAGAGCGCCTTCGCGACCTCCCCGCGAAGCGCTGACCCGCGGGCGACTCGAAGCGAAGCGCCTCGATCGGATCGAGCCGCGCGGCCTTGCGCGCCGTGTTGCGCGGCCTGGCGCCGACCGCCATGCGCACGCCGATCTCGCGCGTCCGCTCAGCGTGGGCATCGAGCCGTAGCCGCCATGCGCGGAGTTCTTGTCGAGTCGGTGCCGTTGTCGCTGATGGGCGGGCTCGTCGGGCTGCTCTTCGGCCTGTTCATGAAGTCGGCCGCGTCGCTTGCATGCGCTCGTGCGTAACCTCATGCCGTGCGGATCGCAGACGCCGAGCGCCGGCGTCGATCTGACGCGCACCTCCCGTGGGCGCGGCAGCCTGGGCCGCGTTGTCGACGAGGTTGAAGGCTCACAGCGTCGCCACGTTGGCGGCCTGCGCGCACGCGCGGCCGATGGTCAGCACCGGGCACGGCCCATGTCTGAGCACCTGCTCGGCCACCGATCCGAGCAGCAAATGCGAGACGCCGCGCCGCCCGTGCGTCCCCATCACGATCAACTCCGCTTGCTCGCGTTCGGCGAACGCGCAAATCACGTCGGCCGGCATGCCCTCGAGCACGACGCATTCGATCGACAGATGCTCGCGGTCCAGCTTCGCGGCCGTCGACTCGAGGTGCGCCCGCGCTCCGCGCGCCAACGCTTCGAGCTCCTCCGGCGTCGGCACGAACGCCGCGTCGGGGGTGGCAACGATACCGGCCGAAAAGACGTTCAACAACGTCACGTCCGCGCCGAGCCGGACCGCGAGCTCGCACCCGTATTCGGCCGCCGCCATCGACGTGTCGGAGAAATCGATCGGGATCAGTATTCGCTGCATCATGAGCGAGGCTCGAAGCACGTGACGTGCCGGCGGCAACGTCCCGTTTCGCCAGCGCGCGCGCGCCGAATCTGCGCCGCAATCAGCCCGCGACGCAGCTCTTGCGCGAATCACGGCGTTCGAGAACCGCTTGCTCGACGGCACGCTGATTGCTCAGCGACACGCCGGGAGGCGACACATGAACGACAAGAGCATCATGGTGGCGGTCGACTTCGGCTCGACCTCGAACCGTGCACTGGATGTAGCGATCGATCTGGCGAAGCGGCTCGCGGCGCCTCTCGATCTGGTGAATGTCTGTCCGTCGGTCCCGTTCGGCATGTCCGAGGAGAACACGCCGTACGTCACGACCGCGAAGGCCGAGCTCGCGTCGCTCGCCGCGCGCGCCGAGACGGCCGGAGTGACCGCGCGGACGTACGTCCGCTGCGACAACCCGGTCCTCGGGCTGCTCGAGGCCATCGACGACCTCTCTCCGCAGCTGGTGGTCCTCGGCAGCCACGGACGCGCCGGCGTCTCGCGCGTGCTGATGGGTAGCATCTCGGAGTCGGTCACGCGCCGCAGCCACGTGCCCGTGCTGATCGTGCCCGCGCCCGAGCGTGAGAAGCTCGCCAGGCTGACGGCGTGGAGCTGCCGCGAGTGTGGCCACATCCTCGTCGATGGCGAGTCTGCCGAGAGCTGCTCGCGCTGCAGCGCTCATCCGGCGCATTGGCTCTCGGCCGTCATCACGAGCGACCCGGTCGACATCGCCGAGCCCAGCGTCGGCGAAGGCGCCGCCACTGGGGTCGCCGCTCCCGAGACGCAGGACGGGCCTTCGATGTTCGTGACCTCGCCGGCGGGTAGCTACGATCGCACCACGCCGAACGCTGAAATTCGCATCCGCCGCTTCTAGCCCACAAACAGACGCTTTGTTGCTCAGCCCACCACGAGGCGCGCAAGCGATTCCATTGGCCCGCCAATCGCAGTAGCTGCCGTCATGCGACCCCGAGTCCTCGTCGTCGACGACGAGCCCAACGCGCGCTCGGCGCTGAGCGAGCTTTTGCGCGACGAGAGATACGAGGTCGCCAGCGCCGCGGACGGCCGCTCGGCCAAGAGGTGGTGCTCGTGTCCGCCCGGCCGCAACCAAGCAGCGTGACTGCGCCGTTCATCGGGTCGGCCACAGCGCCCGCAGTCTGGTCGACATCCGCCCGCCGACGCCGTTCCACACGGTGCTGCATGTGGGCGGCGCCGTCTCCCCGGAACGCACGCTCGCGAGCGCGCGCGTCTTCTGCCGGCGCCATGGTGCCGTCGACGCAGCGCGTGCGTCGACTGCGTCCACCTGCAGGCGTGGCGCGCCGCGCCGGAGCTGCGGCTCTATTGCACCGTGGACAGCGCGGAGCCGGTCGGCCACTGGATCCGCGCCGACCCGCGGCCTCCGGTGTCCATCACCTGCTCGTCTTCGATCGCCAGCGGACGCTGCTGGGCCTGGCCTGTCGCTGCGACCTCGCGCGTGGCGAGGGACGCGAGGTCTCGGAGGTCATGTCGAGCGACGTGTTTGCCGTCGAGCCGGCGACCCCGCTCGGCATCGTGGCCGCAGCGTTGAAACAGCTCCAGATCGGCTGCCTGCCGGTCGTGTCCGGCCCACTCGTGTTCGGCATCGCGACGAGATCTAGATCGCGCCGGCGTCCCGGTCTGAATCGACCCGCGCCAGCGTCAACACCGGGCAGCGCGCGCAGTTGAGCACCTTGTGCGTGACGCTGCCGAGGACGAGCTCACCGAGCCCGCGATGTCCGCGCGTCGTCATGACGATGAGATCGGCAGCGGACTCCGCCGCGGTGCGTACGATGACCGCGGCGGGATCTCCGCTGTCGACGAGGATGCGCGGCCTGATGTCATGCCGCGCCGACTCCTCGACGAGCCTTCGCACTTCGGCCTGCGCGCGACCGAGGTCGTCCGCGGTCGCGTGCGGCAGCGGCCGCTGCAAGTAACCCTCGACGGCGCTGCGCAGCTGGCCTGGTCCTGCGATCACGTGCAACACGTCGACCTCGGCGCCTGCCGAGGACGCGGCGAGCTCGCAGGCGTAGGCCACCGCATGGACGGAGCGCGCCGAGAGATCGACGGGGACGAGCAGCCGGCGAATGAACATCGCTCAGTGCCCCGCTTCGCCGTGACCGACAAAGAGCACGGCGATGACGACCGAGAGAAACGAGGTCAACAGGACGACGGGCAGAAGCGGAAGACGTGCCAGCATGACGAGCCTCCTGGCCCTGCGGACTGCAACTGCGGCGCCAGAAGAGCGACCGTTTGCGACGGCGATCGTGAGCGCCGATCCGCCGCACTCCTTGCGCCCCGCTGCGGTCCCCGCGCACCGCTTGCGGCCGCGCTACTTCTTCAGACCACGGACGTAAGCGACGAGGCCGTCGATCTGGTCGGGGCGCAGCTTGGTCTTGTACGCCTCCATCTCCTGGGCCACGCCGTTCTTCAGCCGCTTGAGCCCGTCGCTGATGGCGGCCTTGACCTTGTCATCGGCGAGCGCACCCTGCCACGCCGCGCTCGACATGTCGCCCACCGCCATCTTCTTGCCCTGCTCGGTCTGTCCCTTGCCGTCGGGCCCGTGGCACGAAGCGCACTTGGCGCGCCACAGCCGATCGATCTGCGGATTCGGCTCCGCGTACGCCACCGACGAAACCAACGCAACCAACGCAACCAACATCATCCAACGCATGGTCATTCTCCTCCTCGTGAAACGATCGTGTAGAGAAACCAGAACATCCCCGCGGCCATGAAGGCGCCGCCACCGACGACGAACAGGATGAACGCCGTCGGATGGCGCCAGGTGAGGCTGGCGATCTCGATCATCAGCCCGAGCATCACCAGGCCACCTGAAGCGCGTAGCCGACGCTCGAGCGTTGTCTCGTTCATCGCTTCTCCTCCTTGGGCCACAGCGCCAGCGCGTCGACCTGCGCGACGTCGTGCACGGTTCCGTGGCACCTCTTGGTCAGACAGGACTTGGTATTGGCCTGGATCGCGGCCATCTCACCCTTGTGGGTGACGGACTCGAGAAACGAGCGCGCGCCGGCGTGGCAGTGCAGACACTCGCGGTTGTTGTAGGGAGAATAGAGCTCGATCTTCGAGGGGATCGTGCCCGCGTACTGCACCCAGACGTGGCGCAGCCCGCGCAGCTTGGCCTTGTAGTCGCCGTAGAGCGTGTAGTTGGTGTGGCAGGCAAAACAGGCGGTCTCTTGCGGCACGCGGTTGTATTGCCAGTGCTGCGCGGCGAGGTGCTCGACGTCGTCGATGTGCAGGCTCTTGCCGTAGCGCTGCATGACGTGGCACGAGGTGCAGAACGCGACCGTCTTGGTCCGTTCCACGTGCTCCTCGAGGCCGGCGAGGCCCGCGGCCGCGGGCACGACGACGATGGCGAGAAACGCGAAGACGCGTCCGGCCCGCCGCAACGTCAGCGACGGATGCAGAACGACCGGCGCCAGTAGGAGCAGCGCGACGACGAGAAGCAGGATGAGCAACGTCATGGGTGGCACGCCAGGCACATCGAGTTGTGCGATATCTCGTTCCGGTCGTGGCGGGATTGCCAGCCGGGAGGATGCGGATCGCCGCCGATGCCACCGACGCGATGGCAGTCGACGCAGATCGAGCGCGCGCCCTGATCGTGGCAGCCAGCGCAGCGCGTGATGTCCTGGCGCGCGGCGGTTCCGTGAAACTCACGCGAACCGGGGAAGGACCAGCCCACGGGGTGCGGATCGCGCGGGTTGGCCGCCTGCGGCGTCAGGTTCTGTTGCGTGTGGCAATTCTCGCAGAAGCTCGAGCCGTGGCAGCGTCGGCACGACGCCGGATCGCCTTGTGCCTCGACGGAGTGGCGGCCGAGGAAGTCGTTGCGGTGGATGAAGCCCGCGTCGACGCGCTCGGGGAATTTCACCTCGATCTTCGTCGACACGGTATTGGCGTGGCAGTCGCTGCAGAAGGTCTGCTCGTGGCACTGCGTGCAGGTGGCGCCGGCGGCGCGCGCCGAGCGGCCGTGCTCGCGCACGAAGTTCCCCTGGTGCGAGAACATCGATACCGGCTTGAGCGGATAGCGCGATAGATCGATGTGGCAGCGGCTGCAGCGGCCGTCGTCGTACTCCTGCTTGTGCTCGTGACACGACAAGCAGGCGCTCATCGGCGGCGCGGCGTCGGCGGCGCGCAGCGGGTTCGGTAGCGACTTGTGGCAGACGCTGCAGTCTTCCTTCACGCGATCGATGTGATCGGCGTGCGACATGCGCAGCGTCGGCTCGCGCTCGGGCCACGGCAGCGCGCGCTTTACGTCCGTATGACAATTACTGCACTTGCCCTGCTGCTTCTGCTCGCGATGGCACTCGAGACACTTCTCTTCTTTGGGCAGAACCCGCTTGTCGAGCGTCTTGGCGTCGTAGATCTCCTCGTGGCAGGCGATGCACTCGACCTTGGCGTTCTTGTGCACCCCGTGCGGCGCGCGGATCGCGTCGACGCCGTAGTTGAGGCGGATGGTCAGCCAGGGCGCGCACGACGCGGTGGCGACGACGAGGAGGCACAGGCCGAGGCGCTTCACTGGCGCACCCGGACGCGATAGACCGCGTTGTAGACGAGCTTGGCCATGCACTCGAAGCGGCTCGTCACCTGCGGCGTGGTGTCGGCGATGGCGGTGACGACGGCACGCCAGCGCGCCGAGATGTCCCAACCGAGCGTGGCGGCGCTGGTGAACGACAGCGTCTGTCCGTTGATCGGCTGCTCGAGCGAGTACAGATCGAGGTCGAGCGTGGCGACCCAGACGGCCGAGAGGCGCTGGATCGCGTAGAGCCGCGCCTGAACGTAGCCGTTGGCCGTCGCCAGCCGAAGGAAGCGGACCTCCGCGGCGAGCGTGGTCTCGAACGCCGGGCCGAGCGACGCGCTCACCCGACCGCCGCCCTCTTGGCCGAAGCCCGCCTCGGCGAGGATCACGTGATAGTCGGCCTCGGCGCGCAGACGCGAGATCGGCCGCCACCAGACGTTTCCGCCGGCTTGGTCGCGCGTCTCTTGCGAGAACACCGACAAGATCGAGCTGCGTGGCAGGAACAGGTCGGGCGAAGTGCGGCGATAGTCGGCGCCGATCTGCAGGGCCGACAGCGGCTGCCAGGTGGCCGCGAGATCGCCTTCGGCGAGGCGCAGCTCGAGCAGGCTGAGGAGCGCATAGCCGGTCAACACCAGCGAACGCCCCACTCGCCAGCGCCCGTCGACGCCGAGATCCTGACGCGCCTGCAGGCCGTCCTTGAGCATCTCGAGGAACGACGCGCCCACTTCGCTGTCGACGGTGAGTCGCCAGAAGAGCCGGCCGCCGGTCATGAAGTCGCCCTGGTGCACGCCGAAGCGCGGCGTCACCGGCACGCCGCCGTAGACGTTGAGCCCGACGCGCCGCCAGATGCGCACCGTCGCCGAGGCGCCGTCCATCGGCTGCAGGCGCGCCGCGCCGCCGAAGATGAGCTGGCGCCCGAGACGCAGCTCGAGCCGGCGATCGAAGAGCTTGCCCTCGACGAAGCCGATGTCGAGGTCGCCGGTGGCCCCCTCGAGCACCGGCGCGGCGCCGAGCGTGAGCTCGCCCCAGCCGGAGACGACGAGCCGCAGATCCTCCACGTGACGGAGGCGCACGTCGCCGACGTCGAGAGTGACCGATTGGATCACCGGCACCGACGAGTAGAGGATACCGTCGCGCGGATCCTGGCGACCGGCGACCATCGTCGTGATGGTGGCGTCGACGGTCTCGGCGCGGACTTCCGCGGCGACGAGGAGCAACAGCAGCGAGCTGGCGAGCGCGCTATTGCACATCGACGACTCCGTCGAGGTGCTTGCCGCCGACGATGAGGCCACCCGACGCGTTCATCGTCGCCGGATGGCAGCGCGAGCAATCGGCGAGCGAGGTCACGCCCGCGTGCGCGCTCGTGGCTGGCGGGATCGCGTGGCAGGAGCCGCAGCTGGCGGCGCCGTTGCCCGGCACCCAGGTCGGCGTTGCGTCACCATGACAATAAGTCCCGCTGCAGGTGGCGCCGTTCCAGCTGGGCTGCGCCCCGCCGGCGCGCGCGAGCATGCCGCTGCCGGGCGGGAACACCTGCACCGTCGGATGATCGATGTGGCCCGGGCTGTCGACCGCGGTCGGGACCACGTGGCATTCGGTGCAGCCGATGGGCCCACGAAGCTCGTGCGGCGCCTGCGCGTGGCTCAGGTGCGCGCCGCCGGGCGTGGGATGACACGACAGGCAGGTGCCGCCGTCGTCGCCGAGGCTGACCTTGCCGTCGGCGTGCAGCGCGTCGCCGACGATGTGCGCGCTGTTGTCGGCCACACGGCCGTGGCAATCGCCGCAGCGGTTGCTCGCGTGGTTGGCGGGCGGAACGCCGTGGCAGCTCCCGCAGGTCGCCTCGCCCGGCCCGCCGTTCCACGCCGGCGTTGCGTCACCATGACAATAAGTGTTGCTGCATCGAGTGCCGTCCCACGCCACCGTGACCCGCGCGCGCGTCATCACGCTCCCGTCGGCGGCGAAGAGATGACCGACGTCGCTGTAGCTCGTCGGCTTGACGTGACACGAGGTGCAGTCGTACTTGCGCGCGTGCGCGAGGTGCGCGCCCGTCGCCGGCGGCTGGTCGTGACAGACTGTGCAGCCCGTCGGGCCGTCGGCGTGACACTTCAGGCACGACTTGCCCGACGTGCCGCCCGCGAAGTCGGTCCCGTGACACTTCTGGCAGGTGGCGAAATTCCAGCCCGTCGACTGCAACAACGTGCCGTGGAAATCGGGACTGGCGGGATCGGCGATGCCGTCGGGGTGGATCTGCTCGCACGCGGAGGCGCTCGCGCACGGGCGCCCGTCGTCGACGGGACGCGCCGCGCCGCAACCGACGGCGAGCAGTCCGACGAGCGCCATACGCAACTACTGCTTCTCCCGCGGATAGGGCGGAACGTACGGATTGGCGATGTTGTGCACCTTGTCGACCGCGAAGTCGGCATCGCTGCCATGGCACGTGTCGCAGGTCTCGATGACCGCGCCGCTGCCGTCGGTCCAGGTGTTGATGGCGGCGTGGCCGGCCGTGCTTGCGTCATCGTGACAAGAAGTGCAGACGCGCGTCGACGGCGTCAGCCACGCGATGTTGCTGCACGTGCCCGCCACGCACGACTGGCCGACTCCGCACGGCATCGCAGTCGAGCAGGCGCCGCCCGCGTCGACGTGGCAGGTCTTGCAGTTGCGCACGTCCTGCGGGAAGAGGTCGGTGTCGAACGTGGTCACGCCGTTGTTGAAGCCGACGGCGCTCAGCACGCCCGGCGCGACCAGGTTGTTGCGCTCGGCGTAGCCGTCGCGCAGGCGCGAGAAGTGGATGCCGTGCAGGAGCACGCCGAAGTCGATCGACTGATTCGGCGTCGGATCGGTGACGATGACGCAGGTGTCGAGGACGATGTCGCCGTTGGTGTCCTGGCAGGTCTCCCAGCCGGCGGCGTTGCCCGGACATTGCGCGTCCGCGGTGCAGGCGATGCCCTTCGAGCCCACGGTGCGATCGACCGATCCGCGCGTGTGGCAGTTGGTGCACTCGCTGCCGACGGTCTGTCGTCCACCGCCGTGCGCCTGCACGTTGACGTGGCACGAGTTGCACGCGGCGTCTGCCACCACCTGGCGCGGGCGGATCGGCGCGGCCGCGCCGACGGCGAAGTCGGTCACGCTGTTGGCCGCGAAGCGGACCGACGCGCCGTTGATCGTGCTCGCCTTGTTGATGTAGAGCCACAGCGTGTAGGTGCCCGCCAGGTTGGGCCGCACGAACGGCGCGGTGGTGTTGTACGGTGCGATCGCCAGCGTCGGGAACACCGACGGGAAGACGTAGGTGTAGCTGCCGGACGTGGCGTCGAACGTGAGCGTTCCGCTCGACTTGATGGTGAGCGGCCCGTAGACGCGCTGCCGATCGTCGGTCGGGCCCGACAAGATCGCCGTGCCCGAGAGCGTCGCATCCGTCTTGAGCGTCGAGACCACCGCGCCGGTGCCGTCGACGAGCTGGAACGTCAAGGTCGGCGTATCGGTACCGACGACGAACGAGCCGGCGGCGCCGCTCCCACCGGCGAGCGCGACGTTGACCAGCTTCAGCCCGGGCGAGCGGGTCACCTGTAGCACCTCGTGCACCGCCGACACCGGCGCCAGGCCCGGCGCATCGGCCGGATGGCAGGTGCTGCATTGCGCGTCGTCGCTCTGCGTCGGGTGCGTCTTGCGGAAGCAGGTCCCCGTCGGCACGTCGCAGGTGGCGAAGTCGCCGAAGACGCCGCACGACGCGTCGGTGGTGCACGCGCCCGCCGGCGGCTTGCCGAACGCGCGCGGCGGGTTCAACGTGCCGCTGTCGAAGAAGACGTTGTCGTGGCAGGTCCCGCACGCCATCCGCGACGCGCTCTTCCAGCGATTGTCGGCGTGGCACTTGGCGCAGTCCTTGAGCCCGTCCGGCATCGACGGAAACTCGACGTCGGTGAACTCGGCGAGCGTCGCGTCGGCGGGAAGGCCGTACTCGGGATGCGCGACACCGGGAGCCATCTGGTCGACGCCGCGATGCGCGCCGTGAACCTTGCGCACCGTCGGATTGACGCTGTAGCCGTCGAGGTTGTGGCAGAGCTTGCAGGTGGCGATCGGCGTGGCGTCGAGCGCGTAGTTTCCCTCGGGCGAGAAGCCGGGGATGATGTGCGCCTGATACGACTTGCCCGACATCGCGCCGCGATGGCAGGCGAAGCAGGTCGACTTCTCGCTCGGTCCGCTGGCGAAGACTTCGGCGGTCGCGTTGCCGATCTGCAGATCGATCGTCGGGAAGAGCTGGTCCTTGTCGTCCTTGCTCTTGGCCCACACGCCGACGGTATAGGTGCCGGGCGCCTCGTCGCTGACGGGCGCCAGCGTGAAGCTGAGGGTGCCGTCGGCCGCTTGCGTCAAGTTGTTCTGCGACGGGTCGGCGAGCTTGGGATTCCCGAGGTTGATGAAGTGATGCTGGCCGTCGGACGCAGCACGATCGGTGACGCAGTTGAGCAGCTTCGACGCCGTCTTCGTCGCCGAGCCCAAGCGTGGGCCCGAGACGTAGAGGTTCGCCGTGCCCAGATCGCTCGCACCCAACGTCTGGCCGCAATGGTTGCTGAAGTGAATCGTGATCGTAGCGCGCTCGCCGCCGACGAAGAACGTGCCGTTGGCCGGCGCCGAGACGTTGACCGTCGCGTTGAGCCCGGCCGTCTGCCCGGGTGCGAGGCCAGGACAACCGGCGACACCGCCGTCGCCGCTCGGCCCGGTCGGGCCCGTCGGCCCGGCGGCGCCGGCATCACCGGGCGCACCCGGCGTGCCCTCCGGGCCGGTCGCGCCGGCAGGCCCGCGCGGCCCTTCGCAGCCGACCACGCTCAAGAGAAGGACGCAAGCGCAGGTCTGACGGATGATCATGGCCGGGCCGTAGTGCACGGCGAGGGCCAACCGTCGCCAGGCGATTTGGGCCGAAAACGCGCAAACCCTGCGGGGGAGCGAAAGAGGCGGCGCGAGAAATGCGCTAACGGGGGTCGGATCTGCGCGGACGCAACGACCGAAGCGGGTCGGCGACCGCAGCTTCGGGGTGATCCATGACTTGGCGAGGCTCCGCCGGCGTCGTCGGGGAGGTGCCGCTGTCAGGCAGCATCACGTCGCTCTCGAGCCGTCAGCACAGGGCACCTGGCGCGACGCACGACCTTCTCCGCGACGCTGCCGAGCATCGCGCGCGCGAAGCCGGTGCGCCCGTGCGTGCCCATCACGATCATGTCGAAATGGCCAAGCTCGGCGAGATCGACAATCTCGTGCGCCGGGCTGCCGATGCTGACGCGGCTCCGCACCTGCTCGACGCCCTGCTCGTGGAGGCGCGTCACCAGCTCCTTCATTTGCGCGCCCGCCGTCGAGCGCGCCAGCTCCGCCATGTCGACCGGCTCCGGCTGCGCCGGGACGATCACCATCGTCAGTGGAATCAGCGGCGGCGGCTGCCACACATGGAGCAGCTCGATGGAAGCGCCAAACACTCGCGCCATCGTCGCAGCCAGCGCCAGAGCAGGCTTCGCGCCCTCGGAGAAGTCGACCGGAACCAGAATCCTACTGATCGCCGTCGTCATCCGTGACTCCTGCGCTCGTGTTTGCTGCGGCCCGACGTCGCATCGTAGAGGTCGCCGATCTCATCGGCGGTCAAGCCCGGCGTCGGATCGATGACGGGCACCCTCGAGGCATGCGCCAGATCGTCGAGCGACACGATGCCGATCGGCCTGTTCGCTCCATCGACGACAGGCAAGCGACGGACGCGATTGTTCCGCATGATGCGGGCAGCGGTCTCGATGTCGTCGTCGGCGCGGCAGGTATGAACCTGCGTGTGCATGCTGTCGGCGATTCGCAGCTTCCAGAGGGCCTCTCCGTACTCGTAAGCGCCGAGCGCGATGTCGCGATCTGTCAGGACGCCGACGAGAACGCCGGCGGCGCTCACAATCGGCACGCAACCGAGCGCGCGATCGCGCATCAACTTGGCGGCACAGTTGAGGGTGTCTTCCGGGTCCAGAGTTTGAACCGGCGCAGTCATGATTTCCTGGACGTCCATGGTCGCCTCCAACGCGGCGTCAGAGCAGGAACCGTTCCAGCCGGCGTCCGTCCCGGTACGCCCGAGATCGCGCAAATGCTGCGTCGTCCGCCGCGGCATCCGCAATGGCTGCGCATGAGAACCACCCGAATCCAGATCCTCTACGTGGCGCAGCGATTGCTCCGGGCGGGCTCGCAGTGCTGTACTCGATCCTGACGCGAGCCTGAAGGAGCTGGAAGCCAAATGCCACGCGAACGAGTCCTCATCGTCGATGACGAAGCCAACGCCCGAACCGCACTCGCGGAGCTCTTGCGGGACGAAGGCTATGTCGTCGAGATCGCGGCCGACGGCTTCAAGGCACTCCCCAAGCTCGAGGAGCTCAGGCCCGACGTCGTCGTCACCGACCTCAAGATGCCGGGCCTCACCGGGCTCGAGCTCATGGAGAAAATCCGCGAGCGCGATCCGGAGTGCGTCGTCATCGTCATGACCGCCTTTGGCGCCGTCGAAAGTGCGGTGCAGGCGATGCGCAAGGGCGCCGCGGACTACCTGACCAAGCCGGTCAACGTCGAGGAGCTCTCGCTGGTTCTCAAGCGCGAAGTGGAGCGCAAGCGCCTCCGCGCGGAAGCGGGACAGCTGCGCGAGCGACTCTCTGAGAAGCATCGGATCGACAACATCATCGGTTCCAGCCCGGCCATGCAGCAGGTCTTCGACGCCGTGCTGCAGGTCGCCCCGTCTCGGGCGTCCGTGTTGATCAACGGCGAGAGCGGTACCGGCAAAGAGCTGGTCGCGGCGGCGATCCACCAGCACAGCCCTCGCGCCAAGAAGTCCTTCGTCAAGCTGCACTGCGCGGCGCTGGCCGAGTCGCTGCTCGAGAGCGAGCTCTTCGGACACGAGCGCGGCTCCTTCACCGGCGCGGTCGGACGCCGCGAGGGCCGCTTCGAGCAAGCAGATGGCGGCACGCTGTTCCTCGACGAGATCGGCGAGATCTCTGCCTCGATACAGGTCAAGCTCCTGCGCTTCTTGCAGGAGCACGAGTTCGAGCGCGTCGGCGGAAATCAGACCGTCAAGGTCGACGTTCGCGTCATCACCGCGACGAATCGCAACCTTCTGCAGCGGGTCAAGGACGGCCTCTTTCGCGAGGATCTCTACTACCGGCTCAACGTCGTCTCGGTCGAGATGCCCCCGCTCCGCGCGCGCTCGTCGGACATCCCGCTTCTGGCGGCGCACTTTCTCGCCAAGTACGCCCGCGAGAACGAGAAGGCGATCGAAGGGTTCACCGACGACGCGCTGGCACGGCTCGCCAACTACGAGTGGCCGGGCAACGTACGCGAGCTCGAGAACGCGATCGAACGCGCCGTCGTCGTCTGCAAGAAGTCACGCATCGGCGTCGAGGACTTCGCCTCGGCGATCGCGACCGCCGAGAAGCGTCCCGACGGCATGCCGCAGATCCCCGGCGCGACCATGGAGGATCTCGAGCGCTACGCGATCATGAAGACGCTCGAGCATACCGGCGGCTCGACGTCGCGCGCCGCCGAGATGCTCGGGATCTCGCCACGCACGATCCAATATCGCCTGCAGCAGTACAGCCCCGACGCCAAGAAATAGCCGCACGCTTTGCGTGAATTCGCTGGCGCGCGGCCGGCACGTCTCTTGCCAGGCGACAGCGCATGCGTGTCAGTGTCGGCGCCGGCGTCCTTCTGTCGAGCATCCTCGCAGCGAGCGCGACCGCTGCGGAGAACGCGAGCGTCGTCGAGATCTGGGTCCGACAGCCAGGCACTGTCGGCGGCGCCGAAGCTCGCGGGCCGGTCAAGCGGCTCGACGTCGACTCGCTCGCCCTCGAGACGCAGCGCCACGCCGACGCCCAGTACGGCGGCTCGAACTTCTATCGCGGCATCCCGCTCGCGGAAGTCATCGCCGCCGGCACTCCGCCCGCAACCGCCGATGTGGCGCTCCTGCACTTCGCCAACGGCATGACCGTGCCGCTGCCATTCCGCGACGAACGCGTCATGACGCAGCTCGATCCATTCCTGGCGCGCGCCATGTCGCCGCGTCCCGACGCCCTCCTAAAGCCTGGCGTGTTCCCGCCGCTCGCTGGCGTGCCGCTCGGAAGCGAGGTGGCCGTGCCGGCGCGCAATCGCGTCGTCGTCAACGAACCCTGGCACCCCGACGGCACCGAGCGGCCGTCATCGAATTTTTCGCCCTGGGCCTATGTCGACACGCTCATCGGAATCGAGCTCGTCGACGGCATGGCGTACGACGCCCAGCTCGAGGTCCCGGGTCCGTCGGCAGTGCGCGCCGGAGGCCGCCTCTTTCACCAGATCTGCCAGTTCTGTCATGCCGCTCGTGGCGTCGGCGGCAGTCTCGGCTGGGACTTCATCGAGCCCGATCCGATCTACAGCGACGCCTGGTTCCGCCACTTCCGCTCGATCCGCGACGACGAATCGGGATATCGCGATCCTGCGACCAGCATCTATGCGCACGCGCGCTTCCGTGTGCCCGGCTCGGCAGGGCGCCTCATGCCGGCGCTAGGCTCCCTGACGCCCGACGACGCCCGATCGCTGTGGCGGTGGATTCGCGCGTTCGCTGCGCGACCGACGCCCCCCTACGCGCCCCGACGATGAAGAAGAGCCCGAACGCCCGCGCTACGGCCCGACGCGGTAGATGGCGGCCGAGCGCGGCGGAAGGTCGACCACGATCGCGCTGCCGCCGACGGTCAGCGTCGCGGGCGCTCCGTCGCCGAGCTCGTCGACGAGCTGCGTCCCGTCGGCGAGCCCGTGCACCGGGATGCGCATCGTGCCCGTGTTGCGGGCGCCGTTGCTGACCACGACGAGGCGCATGCCGGCGCCGCTGCCGCGCGAAAACGCGAAGACATTGGGGTTGGCCGCGCCATTCTGTCGCCACAGCTCGTGATACTCCCCGTCCGCGAGCGCGGGCACGCCGCGACGTAGCGCCGACAGCTTCTGCACGCGCGCGTAGACGAGCGCGGAGCCGGCGACGGCGACGCCGGGGTGCGGCTGCGCGCGAGCGCCGGCATCCTCGGCCCACGCGGGCAAGTCGCGCCGATTGTCGGGATCGCCGCCGCCGTACAGCCCGAGCTCGTCGCCGTAGTAGAGCTGCGGGATGCCGGGGAGCGTGAAGATCAGATCGAGCGCGAGCATCAGTCGCCGTCGAATCTCGTCCTCGGGCACGCCGTAACCGGGCACGTTGGCGAAGCGCGGCACGTCGTGATTGTCGACGAACAGGACCAGGTCGAGCGCGCGATCGGCGCCGACACGAGCGATGCCGTCCGCCACCGCCTGGGCGATGCGATCCGTCGACCCCGAGTGGCCGATGGTGTCGACGAGCGCCGCATACAGCGGATAGTGGAACGCGGAATCGAAGCCGGCATCGAGGTAGGGCACGAATGAAGCGCTCGACCCTTCGTCGAAGATTTCGGCGACGGCGAACAGATCCGGCCGTGCGCCACGCACCGCCGGGAAGAAGCTGTCGTGGAAATAGCTCGGCAGGACGTGCTTGGCGGTGTCCATGCGAATGCCATCCACGCCGTAGCGCATGACGGCGCGCTCTTCGAGCGATGACAGGTACGTCGCGACATCGGCGCGCTCCTGCGCGAAGTCGGGATGGTTGTCGACGGGGCAGAAGACCTCGGGCGCGCCGAGGCGCCCGCACGTCGACGGATCGTGGAACCAGTCGGCATGCTGACGCGGCAGCCGCGCGCGGTCGCCCGCGTGGTTGACCACCATGTCGAGGACCAGGCGCATCCCCGCCGCGTGCATGGCGGCGCTCAGGCTCGACAGATCAGCAGCCGTGCCGAGCTCGGGCTCGAGCGCGTCGTCGGGCGGGTCGACGTAGTCGATCCAGTAGCCGTGATAGCCGCACGCGTCGCCGGGCGGACCGGCCTGGCGATTCGGCGGCGTGATCCAGATGGCGGTCGCACCAAGGTCTTGCACGTAGCCGAGGCTCTGGCGAAGCCCCGCGAAGTCACCGCCGTGGAAGCGGCGCGGGTTGGCGCGGTCGAGGCAGCCGGTGGCGTCGTCGTTGGTCGGGTCGCCGTTGCGAAAACGATCGGGGATGACGAGATAGAGCACCTGCGAGCGCCAGCCGGCGCGCGCGGCGGGCGTGGCCTCGATGCGATCGACGGCGTCGTCGTGAGCGACGGCGTGGCAGCCGCAGGCGAGCGAGCACAAGAGGGCGAACCATTGGTTGCGCATGAGCGAACCATGCGCGCTGCTGCGTTGGCGCGCCGCCGCCGCGCCGTCAACTTCCGCGGCGTCGCCGTCGTGATCGCTTGGGCGGGGGCCCCGGCGGCGCACCGTGCGCAGGCAGCCGCGCCTCCGCCGGCACCGCCGGTCGCGCTTGCGACGGCGGCAGCCCGAACTGGCCGCGAAACGCCGCCGCGAACGCCGACGGATTGTCGTAACCGACGCGCGCCGCCACTTCGGTCACTCCGTAGCGACCGGATTCGAGGAGCTGCATGCTCTCCTCGAGCCGCCGCCGGCGCAGGTACGCCAGCGGCGACACGCCGACCTCGCGGCGGAACGCGCGCAGCACCGTCGACTCGCTCACATGACACGCGCCCGCCAGCTCGTCGATGCGGAAGGGCTCGAACAGGTGCTCCTCGATCCATGCGCGCGCCCGTGCCGCCACCTGGTCGCCCTCGAACAGCACCGACGTGCGGGTGTGGCGATCGATCTGCTCGCAGCCGAGGAAGTAGACCTCCTTGGTCAGCTCCGCCTCGAGGAAGCGCGCCGCTTTGCTGCCGCGGCGCGCGCACACCGAGCGCTCGAACACGTACCGATGCACGAGCTCGTCGACCCAGCGTGTGCGCGGCAGGATGCGCACGCCGCCGAGCACCTCGACCAGCCGACGCGCGTCCACCTCCGGATAGTCGCGCGCGGTCGTCGCACGCAGCCCGTCGGTGACGCCGAGGGTGACGACGGCGATGGCGCCCGACGGCGGCGCATCGATGGTGTGCGGCACGCGCGCGGGCACCACCGCGAAGCTCGCGCGATCGAGACGCGCCTCGGTCGTCGCCGCGCGCAGCGTCACGATCGTCGTATCGAGCGGCAGGACGAGCGCCGGCGAGGGGTGCACGCGCGAACCGCACAGCGCCTCGGCGTCGCGATCCACCCGAAGCTCCATTGGCTCGCTGCGCGCCGCCGCCATCCCTCGATCCATAAGCCGACGCTTCCGCCGCGGTCAATGTGCCTGACGTTTGCGCCGCGATCATTGACGTCCGCTCGATGGCGGCCCGCGCGGCCTGGGGCTATAGCGGTCGTGGGGGCGAGCCGTGGAGGATGCCAATGAACATCGCCTTCCGATTGACGCTGTTGGTCGCGGTCGCGAGCGGCTGCTCGTTCAAGATGAGGCCGGCGGGCGGCATGGGCGGCGCCGACGCCGGTGACGCGACGCCCGGCGCCGATGACAACGACGGCGGCGACGGCGGCGGCGGCGCGCTCGACCTCGGGCCCGCGCCGCCACCCGGCCTCGGCGGCACGCTGACGCCGACCGGCGCGACGTTCAAGGTCTGGGCGCCGCACGCCGACGCCGTCGCCGTCACCGGCGATTGGGACGGCTGGGCAACGCACCTTTTGGTCAAGGACGCGAGCAACGTCTGGAGCGGTGACGTCGACAGCGCGCAGGCGGGGCAGCATTACCACTACATCGTGTCCGAAGGGAGCCAGGCGCTGCAGCGCGCCGATCCACGTGCCCGCGCCCTCACCGACGCCGGCGGCGACAGCATCCTCGTCGATCCGAGCGCGTTCGCCTGGCAGTCGGCGCCGTTCTCGCCGCCCGACTTCGATCACCAGATCATCTACGAGATGCACGTCGGCACCTTCAACGTGCCGGCCGGCGCAGCGAATGGAACGTATCGCAGCGCCATCGATCGCCTCGACGCCCTGGTCGCGCTCGGCATCAACATGATCGAGCTCATGCCCATCAGCGAGTTCCCCGGCACGCGCAGCTGGGGCTACAACCCCGCCGGCCTGTTCGCTCCCGAGTCGAGCTACGGCACGCCCGACGACCTGCGCGCGCTCGTCGACGCCGCGCACGCGCGCGGCATCGGCGTCATCCTCGACGTCGTTCACAACCACTACGACGCGACGCTCCTGCACTGCTGGGACGGCGACTGTCTCGCCAAGCAGGGCATCTACTTCTACACGAACCAGCTCGCCACCACCCCCTGGGGGCCGCGGCCCGACTTCGGCCGTCCCGAGGTGCGCGCCTTCATCCTCGATGACACGCTCATGTGGATTCGCGATTTCCGCGTCGACGGCATGCGCTGGGACTCGACGATCAACATCCACGGCGGCATCGGCGACGGCTGGTCGTTGCTCCGCGCCATGAACGACCAGGCGCACGCGCTGTCACCACGCACCATCCAGATCGCCGAGGACTGGCAGTCGGACCCGAACATCTCGCGCAAGACCAACGACGGAGGCGGCGGCTTCGACGCGCAGTGGGACGGCTTCGTTCACGACGTCAACGGCGCCGTCGAGGCGTCGACCGACGGCGCGCGATCGATGGCCACCGTCGCCACCGCGATCGCGCGCGAGTACAACGCGCACGCCTCGGAGCGCGTCATCTTCACCGAGAGCCACGACGAGGTGGCCAACGGCAAGCAGCGCATCCCGGAGATGATTACGCCCGGCAACGCCGGCAGCCTCGCGGCGCGCCAGCGCTCGACGCTGGGGGCCGTCGTGGCGCTGACTTCGCCCGGCATCCCGATGCTGTTCATGGGCCAGGAGATGCTGATGAACGGCTACTTCGCCGACAATCATCCGCTCGACTGGTCGCGCGCCACGACCTACGCCGGCATCGTCAAGCTGTACACCGACCTCGTGCACCTCCGGCGCAACGTCGCCGGCACGACGCTCGGCCTCACCGGCGACGGCGTGGCCGTGTTCCACGTGAACGACAACGCCAAGGTGATCGCGTGGCGCCGCTGGAAGGCCGGCGGCGACGACGTCGTCGTCATCGCCAATTTCTCCGGCACGACCTTCCCCACCTATCAGATCGGGATGCCGGCCGGCGGTCCATGGAAGATCCGCTTCCGCAGCGACGACAAAGCCTACTCGCCCGACTTCGCGGGCCTCGGCACCGCCGACGTCACCACGGTCAACGTTGCGCGCGATGGCCTGCCGTTCAACGTCTCGCTCGCGCTCGCGCCCTACTCCGCCCTCATCTTGTCCCGTTGACGCTCCTCGACGACCTCTTCGACGAGCGCGTGCACGTCGTGCTCCGCGAGCTCGCGACGCAGCCGTCCCGCCTCGATGCTGGCGGCGATCGCGGCGCAGTGGGGTGGCGCGCATCGAAGAGCACCCACGATCGGCCGGTTTCACCGAAGGTCATCCCCCGATGGAGGCGCTCCTCACCGAAGAGGCTCAGCGTCGCTTCGTCGAGGGGCGCCGCACTGCCAGATCCCGCGATGGGTGATGCAGCGCCGTCGTGGCCTCGACACCGGCCGGCGCCGGTGAGCTCGAACCTGCGCGGCGTCGCGAGCCGCGAGTCCTCGAGCCGACTACGCCAGCAGAGCAGCGAGTCGCTTTCGCGCCAGATGAAGACGCGACCAGACAGTGCCTTCGGGAATACCGAGAATGTCGGCGATTTCCCGATGGCTCAGATCCTCGACGGCAAACAGCGCCAACACGGTGCGATGCTCGAGAGACAGCTGCTCGACCGCGTCACTGAGCCGACGCTGCTCCTCACGCGCCTCGAGCGACTCGACCAGCGGATGCTCCGGTGTCTCGACTCGGAGCTCACTGTGTCGGACGCTCCTGAGCCGATGCTTGATTGCGATGCGAACCGCAATGCGGTGAACGAACGTGCCCAGCGCCGACTCACCGCGAAAGCCGGGAAGTGCACGCATCAGGGCGACGAATACTTCCTGCGTCGCGTCCTCGGCGTCGGCACGGCTCCGCGTCAGGTTGCGGCAGACCGCGAAGACGCGGGTGCGGTACGCATCGAACAGCTCGGCGAACGCGGCGTCGCGCGACGGCGATCGCTCCTGAAGACGTCGGATCAGCGCGGCTTCGTCGATGCGGGCGGCGCCGCTCATCGACTCACCTCGGTCAGGGCGCGACGCCGACGTGGAAGCGTGACGGCGACATCGTATGCGGACCACGCCGCAAAGAAGAGCGCACAGGCGGCCGCGTAACCGCGAATGTCGGCGAAAGCGAACGCACATCCCACGCTCATGACCGCCACCGACGCGTTCCAGATGGCAAAGATCCAGGCTCGCAGCCGCTGGCGACGCAGCTCTCGTACGTAGCCGAGCAGAAGATCGTCGCGGCCCCGCGCCGCCGCCGTGAGCATGCGGAATGGACGCCCGACCAACCAGACATACGCAGCGAAGATCGCGACGGTCGCGAATGGTCCCGCGATCAGGACTTCGCGCGGCAGTCTAACGGGCGCCAGCAGGGCGATCAGTGGAACCTGCAGGAAAAAGATCGGCGCCAACCAGAGCTTGATGCGATAGCTACGCCGGATCCGGGCAGTGTTCGCGCTCAACCGGCCCCAATCGATGGTTTCCGCGTCGGACTCGGACTGCCGGCGCAGCGCGGCCTCGGCTCGTCGCGCCACAGAGGCGAACGACCGGCACGAGGCGCAGGTCGCCAGGTGGGCATCGAGCGCCGCGCTTCGCGCCGCGTCCAGCAGGCCGTGCTCGCGCAGGCCGATCTCGAGCTCGAATCGTTCACAGTCGGCGCTCATGGCTCTTCACTCGCCTTTCGCCCCATTGGTACTCGCAGCCACAAAATCCTTCACGCACCTCCGACTTTTTTGTGAATCATCGGACCATCGCCTGATTCGGCAGTGGTTGCCTCGCTTTCCTTCTCGAGAATGCTACGCGCGCGACAATGCCCCGACAGCAGCCCTTGGGAGCCGCGACGCGCTGGGCCGCCGTGACGCCGCCGCGGTGTAGACTGCCCAACGTGAGCTGCTTCCACGGATACGCCTTCGCCGCCGGCTGCGAGGAGGCCTTCGCCGTCGACACCAACGCCGTCACCTTCGGTCCCGGCGTGCTCCGCGAGTGCGGCCCGACGCTGGCAGCGCTCGGCTGCCACCGCGTCGCGCTCTTCACCGACGCCCGCGTCGGTGCCCTCGCGCACGTCGCGGTCGCGCGCGCCTCGCTCGCTGCCGCCGGCCTCGACGCCGTCGTTTTCGACGAGGTCCACATCGAGCCGACCGATCGCTCGATGGCGGTCGCCGCCGCCTTCGCGCGCGAGGGCCGCTTCGATGGCTACCTGTCCGTCGGCGGCGGCTCGGTCATCGACACCTGCAAGGCTGCAGCGCTGTACGCCACCTGGCCCGCCGACTTCTTCGACTACGTCAACGCGCCCATCGGCCAGGGACGCGCGGTGCCCGGCACGTTGCCGCCGCACGTCGCCTGTCCGACGACGGCGGGCACCGGCAGCGAATGCACAGGGATCGCCATCTTCGACGCCGTCGAGCTCGGCGCCAAGACCGGCATCGCCTCGCGCCGGCTGCGGCCGGCGCACGCGCTCGTCGACCCGACCTGCACCGAGACCCTGCCCTCTTCCGTGGTCGCCGCCGCCGGCTTCGACGTGTTGTGCCACGCCGTCGAGTCCTACACGGCACGGCCCTTCAGCGCGCGCTCGCGCCCGACATCGCCGACGGCGCGACCGATGAGCCAGGGTCGCAACCCGTGGAGCGACATCGGCAGCCTCCAGGCGCTCGAGCTGTGCGGCCGCTTCCTCGCGCGTGCCGTCGCCGATGCCCACGATGTCGAGGCGCGCCACGCGCTGGCCTGGGCGGCGACGCTGGCCGGCATCGCGTTCGGCAACGCCGGCGTGCACCTGCCGCATGCGATGTCCTACGCCGTCGCCGGCCTGGCACACGATCTCGGCCCCGGGCGCGAGTACCACTGCCTGGGCTATCCCGACGATGAGGCCTTCGTGCCGCACGGACTGTCGGTCATCGTCAACGCGCCGAGCGTCTTTCGCGCCCTGGCGTCGAGCGCGCCGGCGCGCCACCTCGAAGCCGCGCGCGCGGTCGGCGCCGATACCCGCGACGCGATCGACGCGGACGCCGGCGCGATCCTCGCCGACAAGCTCATTACGATGATGCAGATGACCAACGCACCCAACGGTCTTGCCGGCGTCGGCTATCGCGCCGATGACGTCGCACGGCTCACGCGCGGCGCGTTCGCACAGAAACGGCTCGTCGACAATGCGCCTCGCGTCATCGACGAAGCATCCCTGGCGAAGCTCTTCACCGACGCGCTGAGGTACTGGTGATGCCCGGCCCGACGCCCCATCACAAGAGCGACTATCCGCACCGGCTGCCGATCGCCACGCGCTGGATGGACAACGACGTCTACGGCCACGTCAACAACGTCGTCTATTACTCGTACTTCGACACCGTCATCAACCGCTGGCTCATCGATGAGGGCGGGCTCGACATCCACGCCGGCGCCGTCATTGGTTTGTGCGTGGAATCGCGCTGTGCGTACTTGCGCGCGCTCGCCTTCCCCGACGCGCTCGAGGCCGGCTTGCGCGTGGCGCACCTCGGGCGCTCCAGCGTCCGGTACGAGATCGCGATATTCACCGCAGACGACAACACTGCCGCCGCTCAGGGTGAATTCGTGCACGTCTTCGTCGATCGAGCCACGCGCCGACCGGTCGAGCTGCCATCGCACCTACGCGGCGCGCTCGCCCGCCTGTCCATCAACAGCGGATGAGGGCTCGAGCGTCGAGGTCAACGGCGGCTCCGCAACACACGACGCCGTGAACGCCGCTCTTCTCATGCTGGGGACGTACGCATGGGATGCTGGGCGCAGCGGAGCCCTGCAGGAACGAAGGATCGTTCTACGACGCGCATGCAACGCCGCGAGGATCGGAAAGGTGTGGCGAGAACCAAGGCCCCGGCGGCGCGACGACGTCGTTGCCGTACTCGCCGCGATGCTCGTCGATGAAATCGACCATCACTTGAGTCGGCGGTCGAGGCGCCGCCTGCGCGAAAACGCCAACGCCGTGCGCAGAATCTCGTCGCCCGCTTCAGCTCGCGCACCTCGCGCTCGAGCTCCTTCATGCGCTCTCGTTCGCTCGTCGTCAGCGCTGGCCGCCCGCCGGCGTCACGCTCGGCTCGACGCACCACCGCCGCAGCGTCTCGCAATCGCCACGATGGCCGCCCACTGCGATCCGCGTGCTTCGGT
>DATNAQ010000127.1:0-39531 GCA_035607415.1 Polyangia bacterium | reverse complement strand
GGTGCCGCGCCGGGCTCGAACAGTCCTCGCCCGATGGGGCGCCGGGCTCGCGTCGAGCGTTTGCCGCGGGCTGCGGAACTCGCGCGGCGCGGCACCTCTGCGCGCGACCTCTTTGCCCGACTCCTACGCTGGCGCTGGTGCGACAGGCATGCGATCAGGTCTAGTCGCAGTTCTGCCAGGTGAGGATGGCTTCGAGCTCGCCGGGACGCTCGAGCAGCTCGACGCGGACGCGCACCCAGGCTTCGATGTTGTCGTCCGACTCGACGACGGTGAGGCGCTCGATTGGGGCCGACCCGCTGCGACGCACGGCCGCTTCGATCTCGGCGGCATATCCGCGCCAGCGCAGCCGCTCCTCGTCTGCGCGCGCTGGATCGCGCGTGCGGCGATTGTCGTTTCGGTACCAATACGACGGATCGAAGACCCGGGCTTCCGATTCCGGCAGCGGCACGAACCATCGCGAGGTTCCAAAGGGCGACCTCGACCGGTGTCACGATCTTCGGCGGGCGAGTCGGATGGCGACGGCGACGGCGACGAGCAGCAGAAGGATGAGGCCGCTCAGCATGACGTGGTTGAGCAGGACGCGGATGAGGCGGCCGATGCGGGGGAACCTGGCGGCGGGTCCCGCGTGCGGCTCGTAGGCGGAGCGGAGCATGGCGTCGCCGGCTTGCTCCATCGCGGTGAGCTCCGCGCTCGTGCCCATGAGTTGGATCTGGAACAGGTGCTTCTCGCCGAGGATGACGCCGGTCCAGGCGGCGTCGTAGGGAAACGCGCCGGCGGTCCAGCTGTTCTCGAAGCGGAACGCCGGGGCGCCGTGGGCGTCGACGTCGGCGAGCTTGGCGATCTCGACGTCGGAGAAGCGGCGCTTGAAGCCGTCGCTGACGCCGACCGCGTACTGGCGCGCGTCCCTGGTCGTGACCAGCTTCGCCGGACGATCGACGACGAGGACGCCGAGGAACCAGCGCCCTTCGGGGCGGATGACGAGCCCCACGAGCCGCGTGGGCGCGTTCTGCGCGCCGGTGCGCGCCTTGGCGAGATCGACGCCTTCGCACGCGGCGGCGTCGGTCAGCTCCGCCGGCTTGAGGATGCAGAGGCGCGCATCGGGGAAGTCGAGCGCGACGCGAAAGCCGGTCTGCGCGTCGCGAAACTCCGTCGCGCTCGCCGGCGACGGCAGCAGGGCCGCGATCAGCGCTACCACCGGCGCGGCGAGCCGCGCGCTCATTCGGGCTTCACGGTCTGCGTCGGCTCGTCGCGGCGACGCAGCCGCGCCGGCGCGGGATCGGCGGCCACGCCGAGGAGGATCATGGTGACGTCGTCGTACTGCGCGGCGTCGCCGACGTGCTCGCGCAGGTCGCGCTGCAGGCGGTCGGCGACGTCTTTGGGCCGCGACGTGCCCGACGACAGCGACAGCTCGAGGCGCTCGAAACCGAACTGCTCGCCGAGCTCGTCGGTGGCTTCGAGGATCCCGTCGGTGCACAGCACCAGCGTGTCGCCGGGCTCGAGCTGGATCGTGGTCTGCTCGTACACCGCCTCGTCGAAGATGCCGATGGCCGTGCCGCTGCCGCCCTCGACGCGTACCAGCTCGCCGCGCGTCTTGCGCCGCACGAACGGCGGCAGGTGCCCCGCGTTGGCGAGCGTGAGCTGCTTGGTCTTCACGTCGAGCGACAGGTAGATCCCGGTGACGAAGATGTCGTGCTGCTTGCGCTCGAGCACCGCCTGGTTGACGCGCGAGATCGCGCGGGCCGGCGACGACTCGGCCAGCGCCGCCACGCGCAAATCGCTCGAGATGCGCGCCATGAGGAGCGCCGCCGACACGCCCTTGCCCGACACGTCGCCGATGAACACGCCGATGCGCTCGTGATCGAGCCAGAAGAGATCATAGAAGTCGCCGCCCACCGAATAGGCGGGCCGATACTCGGTGACGAACTCGATCCCCTCCACCGATGGCAGCTGCCGCGGCAGGAACGACTTCTGGATCTGCTCGGCGAGCAAGAGGTCCTGCTGCAGCCGCTGCTGCTTGAGCGACTCGGCGTGCATGCGCGCGTTCGACAGCGCCATCGCCGCCTGTGACGCCAGGCCCGTCAACAGATCGAGGTCGCCCTGGTTGAAGCCGACCTTGGTGTCCTCGGCGCGCACGTGCAAGACGCCCTGCACGTCGTTGCCGAAGATCATCGGCGCGTGCATCGACGTCCCGCCCTTGCCCTTGCCGCCGGGCACCAGCGGCGCCGACAAGATCGCGCGCCCCTTCTGCACGACCTCCTCGTGAAACAGCCCCGGCAGCGTCGACAACGACGGCGGCGCCGCGTCGCGCCGCATCACCTTGCGCGGCTCCATCATCCCCGTCGTCAGCTCGCGTAGGTAGACCGCCACCGCCGACGCCGTCGGGAACAGCTCGAGCAGGTTCTTCAAGATGCGCGAAAACAGCTCGCCCGACTCGAGCGTGGTCGCGATCGACTGCATGAACATGTAGAGCGTGCGCAGCTTGCGATCGGCGTCCTCGAGCTCGGCCAGATCGTGCGCCACGCCCGGGTTGGTCGCCAGCGACGCGTCGAGCGAGTCGATGATCTTCGACGGCGGATCGACGCCGACCTGCGTGTGCACCTCGACGAACTTGCCGAGCTTGATCGGCCCCGTGCGATCGAGCGCCTCCGACTCGAAGCGGAAGCTGAACGGCCCGAAGCGCACCACGTCGCCCGGCGCCAGCTTCTGCCGCTTGACCTGCACGTCGTTGACGAAGGTGCCGTTGGCGCTGTTGAGATCGTAGACGATGTGGCCGCCCGGCTCGGGCGAGACCTTGGCGTGCTGGCGCGAGATGCGCGTGTCGTCGAGGACGACGTGGTTGTACGGCCCACGCCCGACCAGGCAGGGCGCGTCGAGCGAGAAGCGCCGCCCCGACAGCTCACCGTCGACGGCGACTAACCACGCCATCGGCTCACCCCCCGCATGCGGCTCAGCCCTTCAGCTTTTCGATCGCGGCGTCGAGCGTCGGATGGAGATCGAGCGAGCGATCGAGCCGCAGCAGGCGAAAGATCTCCTTGGGCTGCGCGGCAAGGCCGGCAAAATGGACCGCGCCGCCGGCCGCGCGCGCGCGCTTGAACAGCGAGATCAAGACGCCGACACCGGTCGAGTCGATCAGCGTCAGCTTCGCCAGGTCGACCGCGACCCGCGTCTTGCCACCGTCGGTGAGCGCAACCACTTCCTTCTTCAGCCCCACCGCCGTCGCCGCATCGAGGCTGCCGGCGACGGTCAACACCGTCACGCCCTCGCGCTCGGATCGCTCGAACTGAAACATGTAACGCAGCCTATCACATACACGTGCCGTCGAACTCGTGCGCGCCGACCGAGGGCGGGTTCGTACGCGTCGTGCCGTACAGATCTTTCGGCACCGCCGCCGTGTCATCGAAGGCGCTCTTCGAGACCGGACACGGCGCCCCGGACTTCAGCTTCCAACCGGCGCCCTGAAGATCGGCGAGGCCGAAGGACGCCTTGTCGTAGGAGGTGAAGATCTCCTGTCCGCACATGGTCGGATCGGCCGTCCCATCGTCGGGATTGTTGCAGCCGGCGACGATCGAGCAGAGCGAGTTGCCGCCGGTGCAGGTCGAGTCCAGCCAGGTGTTGTTGCCGACGGTGGTGCCGCCAAAGCTATTGCATTTGCCGGCCGTTGCCGCCGTGCAGGTCGCGATCTCGGTGGACGCGCCCGACATCGGCCCGAAGAGCAGCCCGTTCGAGCAGCTGCCGCTCATGCCGGTGTTGGGGCCGTAGGCCATCGCGAAGGCGAACGCCTCGGAGTTGCCCTGCCAGGACGCGAGCGGCCCGGCGGTGGCGCAACTGTCGAGCTGGAGCATCACCTGGATCGACGATTCAACCCCGAAGTAGAAGTTCTCGTTGACCACCGTTTCGAAGATGCCGCTCGCGACGTGGATGCCGACGCCGCGCATCGCCGCGCCGCCGAAGATCGTGTTGTGCGTGATCGTCGCGTTGCTCACGGCCATGCGGATGCCTTCGGCGGGAAGGGTCGTCGACGCGCCGCTGTTGCCGCCGTGGATCATGTTGTTGATGATGAAGTTGCTCCCGCTGATGGCCAAGATGCCCATGGTCGCCACCGACCCCGACGGCGCCGGCGTGGTCATCCAGGAGCCGCCGTTGATGCGGTTGCCGACGACGTTGACGATGACGTTCGCGAGCTGCGCCACCCCGATGGCGCTGGCGGTGCTGCCGCCGGTGCCGATACCGCCGTCGATGGTGTTGTGAACCAGGTCGACGGCGCCGCCCTGCGTGTTGGCGATGCGCACGGCAATCGAGCCGGCGCCGTTGTTGTTGGTGATGGGAGCGCTGCCGGGATTGCCGCCGGTGATGACGTTGTCCTCGACGGCGTTGCCGTTGGCGGCGGTGAACGCGCTGGTGCTGGACTCGAAGAAGAGGCCGACGGCGCCGGTCACCATCGTCGACGACGGCGCGCCGCCGATGGCGCTCCCGGTGCCGCCCTGGATGGTGTTGCCGTGCAGGTGGCAAAGGCCGGGCGCGCCGAGCACGACGCCGACCGAGCCGGCTGCCGTCAGCGACGTCGTCGAGCCGCTGCCGCCGTTGACGAGGTTGGCGTAGATGTCGCTCATCGTCGTCGACAGCACGTTGAGGCCGATGGAGCCGAAGCCGCTCGACGCCGACGAGGTGCCGCCGCCGACGATGTGATTGTCATGCACGACCGCGGCGCCGCCGGTGGCGATGGCCATGGCGACGGTGGTGATGCCCGCGCCGTCGACGCCGTGCATGGTGAACCCCTCGACGGTGACGCCGCCGGTCTGCACCGCCACCGCGGGGCCCGCCGTCGTCGGCGCGAGGATGGTCTCGTTGACGCCGTCGAAATTCGGATAGCCGTAACTCGCGGTGCGCGTCCAGCTCGTGCAGTCGTAGCCGCCGTGGAGCGCCACCGCCGTCGCGACCTGCACGTGCTCGGGGTAGGTGCCCTTGCACACGCGGATGTCGGTGGCGGTGCCGACGCCGAGCGCGGCGCCGATCGTCTTCCGCGGCACCGTCGGATCGCAGCCGCTGTTGGCGTCGTCGCCGCTCGGCGAGACGAAGACGTCGGTGCAAGCCGAGAAGTCGGTGGACAATCCGCTCGACAGATCGGCGGCCGCCAGATCGCCGCTCATCCCGCCGCCGTCGCCGACGGCGAGATCGTTACCCACGCTGGCGCCGGCGACGTCGACCTCGAGCGGCGTGCAGGTCGGCCCGAGCGTCGCAAAGTTCTCGCCCGTGCCCACGACGGCGCCGCCGGCGAGCGCCTGCACCGCGACGTCGATCATCTGTCCCGACGGATAGCCATTGTCGAAGTCGATCTCGACGGTGCCCTTGGCGACGCTCGACGAATGCGCAACCGTGCGCGTCTCGGTCTCGCCGTTGATTTTGATGGTGAGGGTCAAGCTGTCGGACGCGGCGCTCGCCGCGTCGAGGTCGACGGTGACGAGCACCGTGTTCTTCTTGCAGTTGCGCGTGCCGCCGCAGCCGGCGGTGGCGGCGACGAGCGCCGCGATGGCGAGGGCGCGCATCAGAACGACACCTGGCCGAAGGTCGGGTGCGGATCGCTCTTGCCGCTGCCGAGCCCGACGCCGAGCCCGACGGCGACGCCAACGACGACGACTGCGCCCACGCCGACGGTGGCCCAGAACCACGCCTTCTTGGTGACCGGCGTGCGCCCGGGCGGCGGCGCGCTCGCCGTCACCGCGTTGGCCTCGGGCGCCGGCGCGGCCGCGCTCGGCGGCGGCGTGCTCGGCGACGTCGTCGGCGGCGTCGAAGCCGCGCCCGGCGGCGGCTCGCTCACCGGCGGCGGCGCGCCCGATGGCGGCGCGCTCGCCTGAGTCCCCGACGCGGCCGGCGTCGATCCCACGGGCGCTGTCGACGTCGGCGGCGACTGCGTCGCCTTCGCCTGCGCCGCGATCGCCTTCTTCAGATCGGAGATGTGCCGCTCGATCTCCTTCTGGTTATGCATCTGCGGCGCGTACAGCCGCAGGTAGCTTTGATAGAGCTCCAGCGCGCGCGTGTTGTTCCCGGCGAGGCGATGCGCCTGCGCCGCGTTGTACAGCAGCGCCGGGTCGGGCTCCGACGAGAACGCCGCCTCGTACTCCTTCGCCGCGTCGGCGTAATGCCCGAGCGCGTAGGCGGCAGTTCCCTTTTTGTAGTGCTCCTTGGCATCCGAAACGTCGTCCGCCACTGCTCGACCAGACCACGACACGACGAATGCGAGAATGAGCGCGAGCCCTCCGAGTAGACGCATGCCCGGCCACTTTACAGAACGGAAGACACTCCTGTCACGGATTGAAGCGATAGCCCACGCCGCGCACGGTCTCGATGTGCTTTGGCCGATCGGGATCGTCCTCGATCTTGGCGCGCAGCCGCGCGATGAAGTTGTCGACGGTGCGCACGGTGCCGAAGTGGTTGGGTCCCCACACCTGCTGCATCAGCTGCTCGCGCGAGAACACCGTGCCCGGATGCGTGTGCAAAAAGAGAAGCAGATCGAACTCGCGCGCCGTCGAATCGACCGCCGCGCCCTCGACGATGATGCGCCGCCCCGCCACATCGAGCTCCACGACGCCGAAGCGCGTGCCCGACTCGCCGCCGCCCGCCTTGGTGCGCCGCCGCCGCCGCAACGCCACGCGCAGCCGCGCGATCACCTCGACGACGGAGAATGGCTTGGTGACATAGTCGTCGGCGCCGAGCGACAAGGCCAGCACCTTGTCACCCTCTTGATCCTTCGCCGACAACACGATCACCGGCGTATCCGGATCGTCGACGCGCAGCCGTTTGATCACGTCGAGCCCGCCGAGCTTGGGCAGCATCAGATCGAGCAGCACCACGTCGGGCCTGTGCGAGCGCAGCATCGCCAGCCCCTCCTCGCCGTCGTGCGCGCAGATCGTGCGAAAGCCCTCGAGCCCGAGGTTCATCTGCAGACCCTTCAAGATCGACGGGTCGTCCTCGACGATGAGCACCGTCTCGGCCATCAAGTGCCCGCCGCCGGCAGGACGATGTGAAATGCCGCGCCCTTGCCGACGTCGCTCTGCACGGTGATGCGCCCGCGATGCGCGCGCACGATGTGGTGCACCATCGCCAGGCCGAGCCCGGAACCCTCGACGTCGGGCAGCGCCGGATCGACGACGCGATAGAACTTCTCGAAGATCCTCGACTGCTCGTGGTGCGGGATCCCCGGCCCGTTGTCGCTGATGGTGATGACGACCTCCTTGTCCCGCTTCACGGCGCGCACGAGAATCTCCTTACGGTTGTCGGGCGTGTAGCGCAACGCATTCGACATGACGTTGATGAACGCCTCGGCCATCGCCTCGGGATCGACGTCGATGCGCGGCAGATCGTCGGCGATCTCCTTCTGCACGTGCGTGACGTTCTCGAGCCCGCTCAGCTTCACCTGCGAGTCGAGCCCCTCGAGCGCCGTGTCGACGACGTGCTCGACGCTGACGCGCTCGGGGTTGTAGGCGCGCTTGCCCGCCTCCATGCGCGCCCACTCGAGCAGGCGCTCGACCATCGCGGTCAATCGATCGGTCTCGCGCGACAACACGTCGAGGCACTCGTCGACCTTCTGTTGATCCGTGATCTTTCGTCCCTGCAGCGTCTCCACGAACATCTTGATGCTCGTCAGCGGCGTCCGCAGATCGTGCGACACCTTCTGCACGAACTCCGCCTGCAGCTTGGCCAGCGACGTCCCGCGCCGCACGTAGACGACGGTCGCCGTGATGCCCGCGATCAGCGTCGCCGCCAGCGACAAGATCAGGATGCCGAAGATGATGTCGTGCACCTGGTGGCCGAACACCAGCACCAGCACGCCGACCGTCAGGAGCAGCGCGCCGGGCGCCACCGCGAAGCACAATACGAGCACCACCAGCAGACGGATCTGCGCCGCATACTTGTCGTACCCGCGCGGCGGGGTGGCGCGGGGCCTCGTCAATTCAGCTACTTCAGCCATTTACGTGATCATGATGGTGCGATGACAGTGCCGTGACAATCGCACACCACAATGACCGCATGCAAAAGGCCTTGGCAGTCCGCGACGGCGCCGACCGGTTGGACCCGGTCACCTCGCTGCCGTTCTTCGGCGTGCACCTCGCCGCGATCGTCGGCGTCTGCCTCGTCGGGTGGCATTGGTGGTATCCGGTAGCGGCCATCGTCGCGTACTTCGTGCGCATGACGTTCGTGACCGTTGGTTACCACCGCTACTTCTCGCATCGCGCCTTCAAGACCAGCCGCGTCTTCCAGTTCCTGCTCGCGCTCTTCGCCGAGAGCTCGGCGCAAAAGGGCGCGCTGTGGTGGGCGGCGCACCATCGCGATCATCACAAGTACTCGGACCAGCCCGACGACATCCACTCGCCGCGGCAGAAGGGCCTGTGGCAGGCGCACGTCGGCTGGATCCTGTCGCCGAAGTACGACCGCACCAAGATGGAGCGCATCAAGGACTTCGCGCAGTATCCCGAGCTGCGCTGGCTCAACAAGTATCACCTCCTGCCGGCGGTCGCGCTCGCCGTGGTCATGACGCTCGTCGGTGGCTGGGGCATGCTCGTGTGGGGCTTCTTCGTCTCGACGGTGCTCCTGTGGCACGGCACCTTCACGATCAACTCGCTGTCGCACGTGTTCGGCTCGACGCGCTATCCGTCGAACGACGACAGCAAGAACAACCTCGTGCTCGCGCTCATCACCGGCGGCGAGGGTTGGCACAACAATCACCACTACTACCAGTCGACGGCGAACCAGGGTTTCTTCTGGTGGGAGATCGACACCTCGTACTACTTCCTCAAGATGCTGTCGTGGGTCGGCGTGGTCTGGGATCTGCGCACGCCGCCCAAGCACATCCGCGACGGCGTCCGCGCGCCGGCGTCGTCGTCCGCGCCGGTGACGTCGCACGCGCTGGTGTCGTCGCCCGCGCCGGAAGCGGTCCCGCCGCGCGTCGCCGCCCGCCCGCTCGACTGAGCGGCGCCTGCTCGACCGAGCGGCACCCGCTCGCCTAGCGATTGAGCAGGTGCACGTCGTTCAGCGTCCAATCGTAATCGACATAATCGATCTTGGCGTCGGTGGGCAGCTGCGCGTCGGCGTCGCGGTAGTGGTTGATCCACGCGATCACCTTGGCCGGCTCCTTGCCGAAGTCTTCTTTGTACCAGTCGAAGATGTGCGACAGCTTGAGCCGCTTCGTCGCCGGATCGAAGTCGACGTTGCGCCGCTCGTTGACGAACTTGCGCGCCTCGCGTGACAGCTGCGCGTCGACCTTGTCGGGCGTGAAGGCGTCGCGCGGCAGCATCGGACAGCCGCCCGACGCGCAGTTGAGCGCGAAGTGGACGCGCGCGTCCTTGAACTGCGGACGCACGATCTTGTTCTCCAGATCGTAGAGGTTCATGTCGGCGCCACCGACGGAAAACTTGGTGAAATAGAAGAATGAGACCTTCTCGCTGTCGACGTTCTTGAGCTTGGGCAGGCGCCCGAGCACGTCCTTCCACACGAGGACGTTGTAGGCGTCGAGGTAGTAGGCCTTCTGCGCCTCGGCCGTCGGGTACTGCGCCGGGTTCTTCTTCGGCGACGACGCGGCGACGGCGGCGAATACCTTGTCGAACGCGGCGCGCCCATCTCGATTGACGGCGGCGTAGTCGACGCGCCCCTGGTCGTCGACGTATTTCTTCAAGAGCGCGTCCCACTCCGCATACGGAAACGGCACCTTCGCCGCGGCGACGGCGGCGGCGTCGGGCTTGATGGTGGCGGCGAGAGCGCGCGCTCCCACGAGGGCGACGACTCCGACGGCGAGCACGGCAACGACGGCGAGCGCGATCCGCATGGCTCCTCCCGAAAGGAGCATACGCCTCAGCGCGGGTTGGCGTTACGCGCGACGTACAACGAGACGGTGGCACCGTCGGGCTGGAGCACCGCGAGCTGGCGCGTCGCGGTGGCGTCGGCCGGCGTCATGGCCACGGCGGCGATGCCCACCGGCAGGCCGAGGCCGGCGCCGCTGCCGGCGCACGCGTCGAAGAGCGACATGCCGGTCACGCGCTGGCTCTCGACGGCGAGCGCGTCGCCCGACGCGGCGATGGGCCCGACCGGCGAGAGCTCGCCGAGGATCGGCTCGATCTTGCCCGCCGGCGAGACGGCGACGATGCGCCCGTCGGCGAGCGTGACCACGAGCGGGCGCGACGCGCAGCCGGTCATGCGCACGGCGGTGCCGATCGCGGGCAGGGTCAGCGTCGACGCGGCGACGATGTCGAGCGGCGCCTGCGACTGCGTGAGGTAGGTGCGCAGCGTCGGCGTTTGCGCGTCGAGCGCGGCGATGTCGGCGCGGCCGTCGCCGTCGATGTCACCGATCGCCACGTCGCTCGGCGACGGGCCGGCGGCGAGCTTGAAGCCGTTGATCGTCGGCGGATGCTCGGCGCTCACGTTGGGATCGGCGGCGGCGGCGAGGCCGGGCAGGACGACGATGCCGAGCCCGGGCGCCGCGATCGCCGCGTCGACCGAGCCGTCGCCGTCGAGATCGCCGACGGCGAAGCCGGCCGCCGGCGGCGAGGCGTCGGTGGGCACCTGGTTGCGGATGAAGTGAAAGATCGAGACCGGGAAGCCGAGCCGATGCGACGCGCCCGCCTGCGTCGGCATGAGCGCGACCTCGCCGTCCGAGTTGCGCACGAACACGGCGCCCGCGCCGGCGACGCGCCCGCCGGCGACCTGCACCGTCTCGCCGCCGGAGAAGTAGCTGCCGAAGACGCGCCACGAAACGTCGTCGACCCGCTCGAGCACGTCGACCTCGCCGCGCTTGCCGCTGGCGACGACGACGTCGGGATCGGCCGCCGGCGCGACGCCCGTGCCGCCGGTGTCGGCGAACGCGAGCGCCACCGAGCTGCCGCCGGTGTCGACGGTGCCGCCGGCGGAAACTGAGACGCCGCCGCCGCATGCGGGCACGGCGGCGGCGCTCATGAGAACCAGCACGAGAAGTGAGGGGGAGGTCTTCACGTGCCGGGGGCTCCCTGGTCGTCTACTGAAGCGAGCACACGTTGTCGGTGCAGCAGATGTTGGGCTCGATGTGGCTGCCGTTGTGCGACTGCGCGGCGGTGAGCGCGACGCGGCGCACGAGGATCGTCGAGCCCATCGGAGGCGGCGGGCTGACGGTGAGGCCGATCTGCTGCACGCCGGTGTCGCCGCCGCTGCCGTCGCCGGGGGTGGCGCCGCCGCCGAGACCGCCGGGCGGCCCGTTGTCGCCGATGGGCCCGCCGCCGGTGGTGCCAGTGCCGCCGCCGGGCGAGCCGCCGACGGTGCCGCCGCCGCCGCCTTCGCCGCCGCCGCCGGTTCCGCCTTCGCCACCGCCGCCGGTTCCGCCTTCGCCGCCGCCGCCGGTTCCGCCCGCGCCGCCGGTGCCACCGTCGGGCACCGGGTTGCCGAACGTGTCCTTCGGCGTGGTGCAGCCGCCCTGGTCGAGCGGCATCTGCGGCACGTCGACGAGCACCATCGCGCCCGAATGGCCGCCGCGCAGCTGCATCCCGGCCAGCGCCGAATTCGCCGCCGTCTTCACCGAGAAGTAGTGCGTGGCGCCGCACGCCATCGCATAGCCGAAGCCGGCCGGCGCCTTCACGTACGGCCCGACGAGCCGCGGGCTCGGGCCGGTGATCTTGTAGACCGCGTAGGGACCGACCGATCCCTGGTACGTCATGTCCTGTTCGCGAAACTTCGCGCGATCGTCGGCGACCACCATGTTGTAGTCGACCTGCGCCTCGACCATCGGCGAGCTCGGCGCGCCCAGCCCCGAGTTGCAGCCGCCCGTGACGACGGCGCCCGACGCGAGCAGCGCTCCCAGCAGAACCTTCCGCATCTCGACCTCCAGCCGCGCGGCAGCACTGCAGCGCGCATGCCGCCGACGGGGCGGGCGCGGACGCCACGATCGCGCCGGGCGCTGCGTCGACGGTGACACGACCGGGGTGGGGGCCCACACCATCCGAAAATCGGAGACTCGTTGACCTGGGACGCGGCCTGAGCAATGCTCCGCGACGCCGGAGGTACCACATGCGTCAGCTCGCCGTCGTCGCCCTGCTCGCCCTGGCCGGTTGCACCGCGCAGGGGCTGCCCATCGACAACTCGCCGGGCTCGGGCGGCAACGGCTCCGGCGGCGGCGCCGGCAGCGGCGCCTTCGACATGGCCAAGCCGCTCGGCGGCAACGGCGCCAAGTGCACGAGCGCGTGCGACTGCGAGCCCGGCCTCGCCTGCCGCATGGGCACCTGCGGGACGAGCCCGATCGGCATGATCTATTGTTGCGACTCGGGCGACTGCCCGACGGGCAACATCTGCCAGTCGTCGTCCGGCGGCTTCGGTCAGTGTGGCGGCAACGGCGGCAACGGCGGTGGCGGCGGCTTCGGCGGTGGTCCGGGCGGCGGCACCGGCGGTGGCCCCGGCGGCGGCGGCGGCTTCCCCGGCGGCGGCGGTGGCGGCTCGGGCGGCTTCCCCGGCGGCGCCGACGGCGGCCTCGGCATGTTCTGCACGCAAATCCCCTGCGGCATGAACGCCGGCGTGTGCAAGCAGCTCGGCTGCGGCGCCTGCAGCGCCGCCGGCACCTGCGGCGCCAACTGATCGCGCGCGCATGGCCGATCCCGCCCCGCCCGGCTCGCTCGTCGCGCTCCGCGATCGTCGCGAGGCGGCCATCCAGCAGCTCGCCGACGGCTTCGCCGCCGATCTATTGACGATGGATCAGTTCGACGATCGCGTCGCGCGCGCCCACTCGGCGGCGACGGTCGCCGAGCTCGACGCGCTGGTCGCCGATCTGCCCGCGCCGTCACCACCGACGAAGGCGACGGCGCTGGTACCGCTCGGCGTCGACGCCGCGCTCGAGAAGAACGCGACCAAGAAGCGCCTGCTCTCCTTCTTCGGCAGCCTCGAGCGCCACGGCGCCTGGATCGTCCCCGACCGCATCTCGGTCGGCGCCGTCTTCGGCTCGACGGTGCTCGACTTTCGCGAGGCGCGCTTCTCGTCGCAGGCGGTGACGCTGGAGGTGCGCGCCGTCTTCGGCAGCCTCGAGATCATCGTGCCGCCGCAGCTCGCCGTCGAGTGCGACGGCTCGAGCATCTTCGGCAGCATCGAGAGCCACGCGCACGCCGTCGCCGATCCCGATCGTCCGATCCTGCGCATCACCGGCACGGCGCTATTCGGCAGCATCGAGGTGCAGACGCGCCTGCCCGGCGAGAGCGCGGGCGATGCGCGCCGTCGCAAGCGGCGCGAGCGCAAGGCGCTGCAAGCGAGCCGGCGCGCCGCGCTGCCCGCACACGGCGACGAGAAGTAGCTCGCCGCGCGGCGCATCGCTCGCCCGTCGCGGGCAGCACCGGATTGCGCACGCCCGAACGTCGCCTACCTTGCCACCCGTATGTCTACGGTCGACAAGGCGCTGGTCATCGATGACGACGAGGATCTGCGCGACGCCGTCAGCGAGCTCCTCCTCGTCGCCGGCGTGCGTGACTGTCTCAGCGTCGCCTCGCTCGGCGAGCTGGCGGATCGCGCCGGTGATGCGCTGCGCTCCGGGCTCGCCATGATCGACATCAACCTCGGCGTCGGCCAGCCGAACGGCGTCGACGCCTTTCGCTGGCTGCGCGAACACGGGTACCATGGATCCATCGTGTTCATGACCGGCCATGCCAAGAGCGATCCGCGCGTCGTCGAGGCGCTCGCGGTGCCGAACACTCGGCTGCTCGCCAAGCCGTTCTCGATGCGGGCGATCACCGAGCTGTTCGAGCGGCCGTGAGCGCGCCCAGCGACACCGCCTACCGGAGCGCGGCGCTCCTGGCGCTGCTCGTGTTCCTGTGGGGCGCCATCTCGCTCGCGTTCGTGCCCTGGCGGCCGTTCGGCGTGCCCAACCTCGCGCAGACGGTGGTGGGCGCCGTCGCGATCGCCTACTTCATCGCGACGCGCGCGCAGCCCAACCGGCGCGCGGCGATCGTCTTCTCCGCGCTGGCGATCGCCTACACGCTGGTGCTGCTGCCGTGGACGGCGATGGTCTGGTGCCGGCTCGGCCGGCCGCTCGAAGCGTTCACGGTGCCGCAGATCGCCACGGTGACGATGCCGCTCGTCATCCCGACGGTGTGGCCGCTCGGCGGGCTGGTGATGTCGGCGTTCGTCTGCGAGTGCCTGTTCGTCTACTTCTACGCGCACGCCGTCGGGCTTGGCGCGGTCCTGCCGATCACCGAGCCGCTCGGCTCCGTGTGCTTCGCCGTCCTCGGCGTCAGCCTGTTCATGATGAGCGCCGGCCGGCGCGCGCTCGCCCGCCGGCACACGCGCGTGCAGGGCGAGCTCGATGCGCTGGCGCGACTCACGCCACTGTTCGCCGAGGTGCGCGACGAGCTCGGTGCCGGCGTCGCCGCCATCGGAACCGAGGCCGGCACCGCGCCCGCTCCGGAAAGGCTCGGCCGCACGCTCGGACGCCTCGACGAGGTGCGCACGCGGCTCGCCCAGCTCCTCAGCGCCGAGCCCGCGGAGTCGACGCGCGCGGCCGAGCGCCGGCTCCTCGACGGCGACGCGCAACTGGTGGTCACCATCTTCGCCGCCGTCGTGGCCGTCCTCCTCGGCGTCGTCCTGCTGCTGCGCTGGCCGCCCGCCATGCGCATCGAGCCGCGCACGTCGGTGGAGGCGGCGTTCAGCGCGCTCGTGCTCATCTACCTGGTCGGCACGAGGGATCGCCCGTCGGAGCGGCGCGCGACCGTCGTCCTTTTGATCCTGTTCGTCCTGATCCTGCCGCTCGTGAGCTACAACCAGCTCCTGCTGTCGACGATGCAGCAGCCCTACTCGCCGTTTCTCGGCCACCGCGTGCTCATGATCGCGCTCGGCCTCGCCGCCGCCACGCGGCGCTGGCTCGGCACCGCGCTCATCCTCGTCACGGCGGTGGTGGCCCTGGTTCAGTATTTCGGGCTGCACCTCGGGCTGCACAAAGATCTGATCCCACTGTCGGCGCCGTGGGTGCTCCTCGTCTTCGTGCTGATCGCGCTCATCTCGTCGCGCATGCGCGAGCAGCGCCGGCTGGCGTCGGTGCAGCTGTTGCGCGCCGAGACCGAAGCGACCGCGATGCACCGGCGCGCCACGATGCTGCTCGCCCTGTGCGATCGCCTGAACACGCCGCTGCAGACGCTCGTGCTCGACGCCGCGCTCGGCGAAGGCGCGCGCCCCCCCGAGAGCCAGGCGCGCATCCGCGCCGCCGTCGATCGGCTCGTCGGGCTGAGCCAGCGCCTCGCCGATCGCAACGCGCTCTTGCCGCCGGAGTCGCAGCGCGCCTCGTTCGACGCCGACGCCGAGCTGCGCCTCCTGGCCTGAGCCGCGGCCGCGCTACTCGTAGCGCAGCGCTTCGACCGGATCGAGCTTGGCCGCGCGCCACGCGGGGAACAGCCCGAAGATCACGCCCGTGGTCACCGACAGCCCCAGCCCGAGCGCGATCGACCACGCCTCGACGTGCAGGTTCCAGTTGCCGAGCATCTTGGTCAAGAGCGCCGCCGTCAGCCACGCCAGCGTCAGCCCGCCGAGCACGCCGATGATGCCACCGGCGAGCGCGATCAGCCCCGACTCGAGCAGGAACTGCATCATGATCGACGTCGGGTTGGCGCCGATGGCGCGGCGCACGCCGATCTCGCGCGTCCGCTCGGTTACCGTCACGAGCATGATGTTCATGATGTTGATGCCGCCGACGAACAGCGAGAGCAGGCCGGTGCCGAGGAGCAGGATCTTGATGACCGTGAAGATCAGCTCCTCCTGCGCCTTGTCCTTGGCCCGGCGATCGACCTTGAAGTTCTGCACGCCGTAGTGCCGTCGCAAGAGCGTGCTCTCGATGTTGTCGCGGCCCGCCGCCAGCCGCGCGGCGAGCGGCCCAACGCCGCCGATGCGCACGAACACGCGGTCGACCTGGTGCTGGTTGTAAAAGGTCGCGTCATAGGTGGTGCGCGGCACCAGGATCTTGTTGTTCCACAGCCACGGGCCCTGCGTGGAGGGGCCCATGCTCGCCTTGTTCTTGAGCACGCCGACCACCGACCACTCGACGTTGTCGACGGTGACGGTGGCATTGGCCAACGAGTCGGGGTGCTGCAGGAGCTCGTTCCAGACGTTGATGCCGACGACGGCCACGCGCCGCCGCTCGCGCAAGTCGTCGTCGGTGAGGAAGCGTCCCTTGCCCACCTCGAGCTTGTAGAGCGTCAAGGCGATCGGCGCCGTGGCGTCGAGCGAGATGTTCTTCTTCTGCTTGCCGCGGATCGCCTTGGTCCACTTGCCGCGCTCGGAGGTCACCTGCACGTCGCTGAGCACGGGCGAGGCGTCGAGCGTCTCCGCGTCGCCCTGATTGAGCTCGCGCCGCGTCTTCTGTAGATCCTTCGTCGCCGGCTCGTCGGGATCGACGCGCACCAGGTTGGCGTCGGTGGCGCCCTGGTTCGCCGCCATCAGCGCTTCCTGCCCGCCGGACAGGAGCGACGCGAGCAGCACGATCGATCCCGCGCCGATCATGATGCCGAGCAGCGTCAGCGCGACGCGCCCGCGGTTGGACTCGAAGGTGTGGCGCACCGAGCGGATCTGATCGACGAACCGCACGTCAGGATCCTCGAATCGCGGTGATGGCGTCGAGCTTGGACGCGCGCCGTGCCGGAAAGTAGCCGAAGAGCAGGCCGACGCCGACGGAGACCGACAGCGCCGCGATGATCGCGCCGTGTGCCAGCACCGTCACCCAGGTCGGCTTGAAGTGACGGATCAGCCAACAGGCGAAATAGGTAACGCCGACACCGCTGACGACGCCGATGACACCGCCTGTCCCCGCGAGCACGATCGCCTCGAGCAGGAACTGCCGGCCGATGTCGTTGGGGTTGGCGCCGATGGCCTTGCGGATGCCGATCTCGCGCACGCGCTCGGACACGCTCACCAGCATCATGTTCATGACGCCGACGCCGCCGACGAGCAGCGCGATGCCGGCGATGAACCCGACGATGGTCCGCATGATCGCGAAAAACGAATTGAAGTTGTTCATGATCGACGACATGTCGAAGATCTCGTAGTCGTCGATGCCGTGGTGGCGGTCGGCGAGCAGCGCGTTGGCGATGCGCTTGACGATGTCGTTGTGCGAGGCGTCGTCGGTCTTCACCTGCAGCTGCGCCGCCGCCTTGGCCTTCTGATCGACCTCGTTCACCGTCTCGAGCGGCATGGCCACGAAGTCGACCCAACTGAAGTCGAAGTCCATGCCCCAGCGGTCGAGATCGGTGGTCTGCCCGATCACGCGGCAGCGGATGCCGTCGAGCTCGAGCGTGTGGCCGACGGCCTCGCCGTCCCACATCTCCTGCGCGACCTTGGCGCCGACCACGCAGACCTTGGCGTGCTTGGCGTCGTCGTCGCTGTCGAAGAAGCGCCCCTTGTCGCGGACGAGGTGCGTGAAGCTGAAGAAGTCGCCGTCGGCCGCCACCAGATCGGTGCGCTTGAGCCGCCCGGTGTCGCTGACCATCTCCTTGCGCCCGAGGCTGGTGAACATCGAGTGCTCGACCACGTGCGGCAGCCGCTCGAAGACGATGTCGCGATCCTCGACGGTGAGCCCGCGCGTGTAGCTGGCCTGCTTGGCCTCTTCGCGCTCGGCCTGCTTGGGCCCGACGAAGATGAGCCGCCCGCCGCCGAGCTCCTCCATGCCGCGGAACAGCGTCGTCAGGCCACTCTGCGCCAGCGACGACATGACGACGATGGAGAAGGCGCCGATCGTGATGCTGAGAACGGTCAGCAGCGATCGGAACTTGTGCCCGACGAGGACCTTACGCGCGATATTTAGGTACTCGAGCCACATTACATCTTGTATTCGTTTTCCGCGGAGGAGGCCGGCTTGATCAGGACCTTGTCGCCTTCCTTGATGCCGCTGGCGATCTCGATCTCGCGATCGTTGCGCGCGCCGACGGTGACCTCGACCTTGTCGGTCTTCTGCTTGCCGTTCTCGGCCGGCACCACCTTCGACACGTACTGCTTGCCGTTCTCCTTCACCACCGCCTCGATCGGCAGCGCCAGCACGTGCTCCTTCTTCTCGATGTGGATGCGCACGTCGGCGGTCATGCCCGGCTTGATCGCCGGATCGGCCTTGGCCAGCGTCGCCTCGACGGGGAACACGTCGACCTGCTTGTCCTTCGGCAGGATCGACGCCGGCGCGATCTTGGTGATCTCCGCGTCGTAGCTCTTGCCCGGCAGCGCATCGAGCGTGACCGTGACCTTCTGGCCGAGCTTCACCTTGGCGACGTCGATCTGGTTCAGGTCCGCCTTGACGAGCAACGTCGACAGATCCGACACCGTCATGAGCGCCTTGCCGTCGAAGGTCGCCTGCACGCCCGGCACCACCGTCTCGCCCGGTTGAATGACGCGCTCGGTGACGGTCCCGTCCATCGGCGAGGTGATGCGGCAGTAGTGGAGCTGATCGAGCGCCGCGTTGTTCGCCACCGTCGCCGTCTGCAGCGCCACCTTCTTGCCCCTGAGGTCCGCCATCGCGGTGTCGACGTCCATCTGCGCCACGCCGCGTTCCTTCAAGCCGTTCTGCCGGCGCTCGAGCGTCAGCTGAGCGAAGTCGACCGCGTTCTTGGCCGCGGCCACGTCGGCTTCGGACTTGGCGACCTGCCGCTCGTAGTCGATCGGATCGAGCTGGAGCAAGAGCTGCCCCTTCTTCACGCGATCGCCGGCGTCGACGAAGACCTTGGCCACCTGGCCGGCGACCTTCGACTTCACGTCGACCTTCTCGCGCGGCTGCACCTTGCCGGTCTCGAGCACCTCGATCGCGAGATCGTTGCGCTTGACCGTCGTGATCAGCGACGGATCGAGGTCCTTCGGCCCGGCGCCGCCGCGCTTGGCGAAGGCGAACACCACGCCGCCGCTGATCAGCACCACGACGACGGGCACAACCCAGCGCCGCCGCTTCCTCGTTCCGTTAGCCATGGTCCACTCCGACGATGTAGCCGAGCGACGCCTGCAGCTCGTACCACTGGAGCTGCAACTGCGCGGTCACGCTCGCCAGGCTGAGCTCGGCATTGGCGAGGTCGATCTGAGCGTCGAGGTACTCGATGATGAGCGCGTCGCCGTTCTTGTAACGGCCCTCGACGATGGTGAGGTTGTCGCGCGCGACGTCGCGCGCCTGGATGAGCGGCGCGCGCTGCTTGTAGAGCTTGAGCAGCGTCTCGTACGCGCCGCGCACGTCGGAGTCGACGAGCCGCTCGTAGCGGCGCACCTCCTCCTGATTGATCTTCTCCTGGTAGCGCGCGTCGCCCGTCGCCGTGTAGGTGTTCAGCGTGTCGAAGAAGTTCATGTTGAGGCTGACGCCGCCGTAGAACGCGCCCGACATCCCGCTGAACGGATTCGCCGACGGCAAGCTGGAGCGCGTGTTCGACGCGATGTTGAACACGTTGTTGCCGTACTGGAAGTTGCCGACGAGCGTCAGCTGCGGATAGAAGCCGGAGCGCGCCATCACCACGTTCTGGTGCTGCACCGCGAGCTGCAGCTGCGCGTTCTTGACCTCGGAACGGCGGCCGAGCGCGTCGCGCACCAGCTCCACCGGCGACGCCGGCGGCTCCTCGGGCACCACCACGTCGTCGGTGAGCTCGATGTCGCCCTGCAGCCCGAGCGCGACGCCGAGCTGCGCCGCGGCCGCGCGCGCCTGGCCCTGCAGATCTTCGAGCGTCGCCATCTGAGCCAGCTTGCGCTGCGTCGCGCGGTTCTTGTCGATCGGCGGCGCCAGGCCCGCGCGCAACCGCCCTTCGGCGATCGCCTCGGCGTCTACCATGCGTTGCAGCGCCTGCCGCTGCACGTCGCGCTGGATGAGCAGACTGCGCACGCGCCAGTAGGCGCGCGCCACCGAGAGCGCGATGTCCTTGCGCTGCTGCTTGATCTGAACGATCGCTGCCTGCTCGTTGAGCTTGGCCTTCCTGACGTTGGCCTCGACGCGAAAGCCGGAGAACAGAAAGTAGTTGCCCTGGATCGTGAGGTTCGACAGGCCCTGCCACAACGAGTCGGGCGCGGCCCCCGTGATCATCGGCGCCGGCGCACCGGCAGGCAGCATGAACGTCGCCGCGGTGCAGTCGCTCGCCGACGAGACCGGCACCGTGAAGTTCTGCCCGGCCGCCGCGACGGTGCAGTTGAGCTGCGGCGGCAGGCCGATGCTGCTCTTGTTCCACAGCTCGTTGATCGATCCGTCCGCCTTCAGCTGAAAGCGATCGAGCTGCGCGCGAAAGACGCCGAGCCGCGCCCGGTCCTTCGTGACCTGCGCCTCGCCTACGGCCGGATCGGTGCGCAGCGCCAGCGACACCGCCTCCTGCAGCGTCAGCTTGCGCGCATCCGCGTGCGCGACGCCGGCGCTAGCGGTCAGAACCAGCGTGAGTACTACGGTCGCTCGCATGTCCATCCTTGGCCTTGGTCTCGTCGCTGACGATGACACCGTCGGAGAAGCTGACCACGCGCTCGGCGTAGGCAGCGATGTTGGGGTCATGTGTCACCAGCACCACCGTCATGCCCTGGCGGTGCAGCTCGACGAACAGCTCCATGACCTGCTTGGTCGTCGACGAATCGAGCGCGCCCGTCGGCTCGTCCGCGAGCAGGAGCAGCGGCTCGTTGACGATGGCGCGCGCGATCGAGACGCGCTGCTGCTGGCCGCCCGAGAGCTGATTGGGCAGGTGGTCCATGCGATCGGCGAGGCCGACGCGCTCGAGCGCGCGCTTCGCCTTCTTGCGCCGCTCGCCGCGCCGCTGGCCGGCGTAGACCATGGGCAGCTCGACGTTCTCGAGCGCATTGTCGCGCGGCAAGAGGTTGAAGGACTGGAACACGAAGCCGATCTTGCGATTGCGCCGCTCGGCGAGCTCGAACTCGTCGAGGTCCTGCACCGGCTCGCCGTCGAGGAGGTACTGGCCCTCGGTGGGACGGTCGAGCGTGCCGATGAGGTTGAGCATGGTCGACTTGCCCGAGCCGGAGGCGCCCATGATGGCCACCATCTCCCCGGGGCGAACCACGAAGTCGACGTTGCGCAGCGCCTTCACCTCGATCTCGCCCATGCGGTAGATCTTCGAGATGCCGCGCAATTCCAGGATTGGCGTGGCATCGGCGCTGGAGTCTTCTGTCACCACTTTGAGCACCAATCTCCTCTAGTGTCCGTCGGTGGCGGAAAGTTTCAACGTCGCAACGAGGAGTGCCAGTACTTTATTCCGACTCCCTTCGGCGATAGTGTGATGCCGCACATGAAATCGTCGACCCCACGGCTGGCTGGTATCGGATTGCGCCTCGCGGAGAGCATCCTGCGCGGCCCCATGCCGCGACTCCTCTCGCGCCTCGTCATCGACCGCAAGCTGCGCGAGATCGACTTCGCCGCCGAGGGCGAGCCGGCCCCATTGTACATGCCGCAGCATTACGTCCGGAAACACCGCCCATGAGCTTTCGGTTCCCGACGGTCGCCGATTATGCGGCGGCCTATCGCAAGCGCTCGACCGACCCGGTGCAGGTGGCCGAGCGCGCGCTGACCGCGGCGCAGACGCTCGACCGCATGGACCCGCCGATGCGCACCTTCATCGCCCTCGACGGGGGCGACGTGCGTCGCCAGGCCGAGGCGTCGGCGATGCGCTGGGCGCGCGGGGCGCCGCGCTCGGATCTCGACGGGGTGCCGGTCGCGGTCAAGGACGAGTACGACGTCGCCGGCTACGGCACGACCTGCGGCACATCCTTTCTCGGCAAGCAGCCCGCGACGGCGGACGCGGTCACGGTCGCGCGTTTGCGCGGGGCGGGCGCGATCATCTTCGGCAAGACCAACATGTCGGAGCTGGGCGTGGCGCCGTCGGGGATCAATCCGTGGCACGGGATCGCGCGCAACCCCTACAACCCGGCGCACGACACCGGCGGCTCGTCGACCGGCTCGGGCGCGAGCGTGGGTATGGGCCTGGTCCCCATCGCGCTCGGCAACGACGGCGGCGGCTCGGTGCGCATTCCGGCGGCGCACAACGGCGTCGTCGGGATCAAGGGCACGTTCGGGCGCGTGCCGATGGAGGGCGTGCCGGTGCTGTGCTGGTCGCTCGAGCATTCGGGGCCGCTGGCGGCGACGGTGGAGGACACGCTGCTCGCGTTCAGCGTGATGACCGACGAGCGGCTGGTGCTGCCCGATCTGCCGAAGCCGCTGCGCATCGGCGTGTGCGAGCGCTGGTGGCAGTGGGCGGACGGCGAGGTGGCGGCGATCGTGCGCGCGGCGGCCGAGCGCGTCGTCGGCGGGCAGCTCGTCGAGGTGGATCTGCCGCACATCGAGCTGTCGCTGCCGGTGGGCGCGGCGACGTTCACCGTCGAAGGCGCGGCGGCGATGGACGCGGCCATCGAGCGTGGCGAGCCGATGTCGCCCTCGACGCGGATCGCGTTCGAGATGGCGCGCGGCATGAGCGCGGTGGCGTTCGTCAAGGCGCAGCGGGCGCGCGCGCTCGTCGTGCGCGACTTCGAGTGGGCCTGGGAGAACGTGGACGTGATCGTCACGCCGACGACGGCGGGGACGGCGCCGCCGATCCCGAAGGACGCAGCCGGCGGCGAGCTCGACGAGGCCAAGATCAACCGCCAGGTGACCTTCACCTTCGCGCAGAACCTGTCGGGCATGCCGGCGGTGTCGGTGCCGTGCGGCTACGACGCGGCGGGGCTGCCGGTCGGGATGCAGATCATCGCGCCGCACGGCGAGGATCTGCGCGCGCTGGCGGTGGCCGCGGCGGTCGAGGCGGTGACGACGCGACACAAGCCGCAGGTCTGGTGCTCGCCGCTCTGATCGTCGCGGCCGCGTATCTGCGGCCGCTCGTCGGCGGCGAGACGTTCGCGCTGCGCGATCAGCTGACCTGGACGCTGCCGTCGCGCGCGTTCCTGCACGCGGCGCTGGCTGCGGGGCGCGTGCCGGAGTGGAACGACGGCGTGGGGCTCGGCATCTCGTTCGCCGGCAATCCGGCGCACGGCGTGGCCTATCTGCCGGCGTGGCTGGTGGCGCTCGTGCCGGCGGCGTGGGGCAGCGACCTGTTGTTGATTGTGCATCTGGCGTTGCTGGCGGCGGGGACGAGCGTGCTCGCGCGGCGCATCGGCGCCGATCGCGCGGGCGGAGCGCTGGCGGGCGTGGCGGCCGGGCTGTCGGGGTACGCAGCGTCGGTGATCGTCGACGGCATCCCGATCTTGAGCCTGGCGTGGACGCCGTGGCTGCTCGTGGCGATCGATCGCTTGCTGCTCGCCGCGCCCGGCGCGCGGCGACGGGCGGCGGCGTGGGCGGCGGCGGCGTGGGCGGCGCAGATCTTGTCGGGCGAGCCGGCCTGCCTCGTCGACGCGGGGCTGCTCGCGCTCGGTTGGACCCTGGTGCGCGCGCCGCGCCGCGGGGTCGGTCTGTTGTGGCTCTTCGGCACGCTGGCGGCGGCGCTGCCGCTGGCGATGGAGTCGCTGTTGCCGTCGCTGCACCTGCTCGGCGCCTCCGAGCGCGCCAGCGGGCTGCCGTTCGCCGATGCGACCGTGTGGTCGATGCATCCGCGCCGCCTCCTCGAGCTCGCCTGGCCGCGGCTGCCGCTGCCCGACGAGGCCAACGGGCGCCACCTCGAGGCGACGTGGGCCTTCAGCGTCTATCTCGGCGCGCCGGTGCTCGCGTTCGCCGGGTACGCGGTGGCGCGTGGCGAGCGGCAGGCGCGCGCGCTCGCGGTCGTCGCCGGCGCGCTCCTCGTGCTCGCGCTCGGGCGCTACACGCCGATCTACGCCGTCTATCGCACGATCGCGCTGCCCGAACGGCTGATCCGCTATCCCGAGAAGCACGTCAGCGCCGTCGTCACGATCGTGGCGATCCTCGCCGGCGTCGGCTTTTCGCGCGCCTTCGCGGCAAAGCGCGCGCGGATCACGCTGGCGATCGTGCTCGCCGCCCTCGCGCTGCCGTTCGCGCTGTTCCACGCCTGGGGCGCAGCGCTCGCGGGCGCCGCCGTCGCGGGCGCGCTCGTCCTCCGCCGCCCGTCGCTGGCGCTGGGCGCGATCGCGCTCCACCTCGCGGTCGAAGGCTGGGTCGTGCAGCCGCTCGTGCCGCGCGAGGCGGTCACGCGCGTGCCGCCGCTCCTCGCCGCGATCCCGACGGCGCCGCACGAGCCGCGGCCGCGCATCTATCGTCTGCCCGGGCTGCAGCCGCGCTCGCAGGCGGCCACGCGCGCCGAAGCGTCGATCGCGCAGCGCGACACCGGCCTCGAGAACGCGGGCGTGCCCTACGGCCTCGCGCACGTGCCCGGCTACGAGCCGGCGCTCGAAGCGCGCTGGCATGCCGTCTGGGACGCGGGCGCCAACGAGGGCGCGCAGCTCCTCGATCGCTTCGACGTGCGCTGGGTGATCCTGCCCGCCGGCGCCGTCGCCAACACGCCGTTCGTCGCGCGCGCCGAGCTCGGCGGCCTCGTGCTCGCCGAGAACCGCCAGCATCGCCCGCGCGCGTTCGTCGCCGCCAGCCTCGCCCTCGACGGCAGGCTCACGCCGTGCCTGATCACCACGCCCGAGCCCGAAGCCGTCGACCTCGCGTGCATCGCGCCCACCGCCGGCTACGCGGTGCTGCTCGACGCCTTCGCCGACGGCTGGCGGGCCACCGTCGACGGCGCGCCGGCGCCGATCGTGCGTGCCGACGAGGTCGCGCGCGCCGTCGCCATCCCGGCGGGCACGCACCGGATCGCGTTCCGCTATCGCACGCCCGGGCTGCGCGCCGGCGCGCTCGTGTCGATGCTCTCGTGGATCCTGCTCTTCATGTTGGCAGCGCCAGCTCCTCGAGCGAGCGGCGCTCGGCCTTGACGCCGAGGAACCACGCCACCGCCGCGCCGCCGAGCATGAGCGCCGCGCCGAAGGCATAGCCGCCGAACAGCGCCGAACGCGACTTCGACTCGATGAGCACGCCGAAGATCGCCGGCGCCAGAAGCCCGCCCACGCCGGTGCCGATGGCGTAGAAGACCGCGATCGCCATGGCGCGGATCTCGAGCGGGAAGACCTCGCTCACCGTCAGATACGCGCTCGACGCCGCCGACGACGCCACGAAGAAGATGACGCTCCACAAGATCGTCTGCGTCGTCGCCGTGAGCACGCCGCGATCGAACAGGAAGCCGGTCACCAGCAGCATCACCGCCGACGCCGCGTAGGTCCCGGCGATCATCGGCCGTCGCCCGATCGAGTCGAAGAGGCGCCCGATGGTCAGCGGCCCGAGGAAGTTACCGAGCGCGAACGGCACGATGTAGAAGCCGACGTGCTCGGGCGCCACGCCGTAGAAGGTCGACAGCACGAGCGCGTACGTGAAGAACACGGCGTTGTAGAAGAACGCCTGCGAGATCATCAGCCCGAGCCCCAGCATCGTGCGCCGCCGATAGGGCCCGCCGAGGATGCGCACGACGTCGCCGATGCTGGTGTGCGGCCGCACGTGCACGCGCAACAGGCCCTTCGGCGGCGGCAGCGACGTCAGCTTCTCCTCGCGCATGATCGTCGCTTCGATCTGCCGCACCACCTGTTCCGCTTCCTCGGCGCGCCCGTGCGTGAGCAGCCAGCGCGGGCTCTCCGGCAACAGGCGCCGGATGAACAGGATCGAGAAGCCGAGCACCGCGCCCATCCCGAACGCCAGCCGCCAGCCGAGCGCGTGGCCGATGACGCGCGGATTGAGCAGCACCGCTGACGCCAGCGCGCCGAGCGCCGCGCCCACCCAGTAGGTGCCGTTGAGCGCGATGTCGCAGAAGCCGCGCACGCGCGCGGGCAGGAGCTCGTCGATCGCCGAGTTCATCGCCGCACACTCGCCGCCGATGCCGAAGCCGGTGAACGCGCGAAACAGCGCGAACGACCAGAAGCTCCACGACAGCGCCGTGAGCGCGGTGGCGCCGAGATAGACGCCGAGCGTCACCAGGAACAGCTTCTTGCGCCCGAGCCGATCGGTGAGCCGCCCGAAGAACAGCGCGCCCGAGATCGCGCCCGCGATGTACGCCGTCGCCGACAAGCCGACGTCGCGCGCCGTCAGCGCCAGCGTCGACGGCTCCTGCAGCACCGACCCGAGCGAGCCGACGATGGTGACCTCGAGCCCGTCGAGGATCCAGGTGATCCCGAGCGCCACCACCACGAGCCAGTGCCAGCGCGCCCACGGCAGGCGGTCGAGCCGCGCCGGGATATCGGTCTCGATCACCGCCACGCGGCGAGCTCCCGCTCGAACGCGCGCGTGGCGTCGCCGCCGAAGGTGCAGAGCACGACCTCGCGCGGCTGCTCGTGCGCGGCGAGCCAGGTCATGACCTCGCGCACCGCTATCTTCGCCGCCTCGTCGACGGGGTAACCGTAGATGCCCGTCGAGATCGCGGGGAACGCGACGCTGGCGAGATTCGCCTCGTGCGCGAGCTCGAGGCTGCGCCGATAGCACGACGCCAACAGCGCCGGCTCGCCCGCGTCACCGCCGCGCCACACCGGCCCGACGGTGTGGATGATGTGCCGCGCCTTCAGCCGATGGCCGCGCGTCATCTTCGCGTCGCCGGTCTTGCAGCCGCCGAGCAGGCGGCATTCGTGGACGAGCTCCGGCCCGGCCGCGCGATGGATCGCGCCGTCGACGCCGCCACCACCGAGCAGCGACGAATTGGCCGCGTTCACGATCGCGTCGACGTCGAGCGTCGTGAGGTCGCCCTGCCACACGCGCGCGCGGGTGGTCATCACTTGGACATAAGCACCCAGGCGTCGCCTTGCACCGTCATCGCCTGGGCGGCGGCGAGCGCCACCTCGTCCTCGCCGAAATAGACGTCCATGCGCTGCCCGCGGATGCCGGCGCCGGTGTCCTGCCCGAGCACGAGCCGCGTCATCGGCTGCCAGCCGGTGATCGTGCCGTTCGCGACGACCGGCTTCTGCGCGCGCACGTAGACGAGCGCGCCCATCGGCACGCGCGCCTCGTCGATCGCCACCGAGCGCCCGGCGACGAGCGCGCCGAACTTCCCGCCGCCCGCCTTGGCGACGGGACGGAAGAACACGAAGTGCGCGTTGCGCCCCCAGTAGACGTCGAGATCGGCCGGATGCGCCGCGAAGTACGCGCGCGCCTTGGGATTGCCCGGCGCATGCGACGGCGGCGGCGGCCCCGACGGCAGCTTGTGATCGGCGATGAGCAGCTTCGACACGTTCTGGTACGGCTGCCCGTTGTGCCCGTCGCTGCCGACGGGAAAGGCGCGCCCGTCGGGCAGCATGATCACGCCCGCGCCCTCGACGTGCAGCGCCAGCGCGTCGTAGGCATCGGCCAGCCACACCAGCTCGAGCCCGCGCCCGGCCAGGCCGCCGCCGAGGATCTGCGCCGTCGTCAGCTTCGCCCCCGCGTCCCTGGGCCGGCGATAGAGCGGAAAGCGAAACGTCTCGGTCTTGGTCAACGAGCCGAGCACCGTCGGCGTGTGATAGGCGGTGAACAGCACGTGCTCGCTGCCGACGCGCAGCCACTTCATCGAATACTGCAGCGCCCCGCACAGGTGCGGCCGATCGTCGGCCTTGGCGTAGGCCAGGATCGGCCGGAGCGTGCGCGTCGCGTAGTCGCGCGCCGTCGTGGTCGTGCCGGCCAGCGTCGCCGACGACTTCTCGAGCGCCGGCAGCTCGCGCTCGATGGCCTCGGCCAGCGACGGCAGATCGAGATCGTCGCAGGCCACCGACATCGGCTCCGCCGCCACCGGCACGAGCTGGGCTTGCGCCGTCGTCGACGTCGCGCACCCCACGAGCAGCACCCCGACGAGCACAGTTCGCGGCATGGCGGCATTGTAGTAGACTTGGCGCGTGAAGCGCTTGTTCCTCGTCGCCGTCGCCGCCCTCGCGTTGGGCGCGTGCAGCGACATGTTCTCGCCGCCCGAGCTGCCCGACCTGCACAAGGACCCATACGACTTCGCCGTCGACGTGCCGCCCTACACCGGCGACGGCGGCGTGCGCGACATGGCGGGCAACACGACCGTGCACGACCTCTCGCCACCGACCGACTAGTGAAGAGCGAGCGCGGCGGTCGAGACGAGCGCGGGGGTCGGGTCGGTCGCGGAGGTCTCAAGCTCGAAGCCGCCATCGAGCGCTTCGGGCTCGCCGCCAAGATCCGTGGCGCGCGCGCCCTCGACGTCGGCGCCTCGACGGGCGGCTTCACCGAGGCGCTGCTCGCGCACGGCGCCGCGCACGTCACCGCCGTCGACGTCGGCACCGGGCAGCTGCATCCGTCGCTGCGCGACGACGCGCGCGTGACCAACCTCGAGGGCGTGCACTGGAAGACGCTCTCGCTCGACACGGCGCCCGGCCCCTTCGACTTCTTCACCGTCGACGTCAGCTTCATCGCCGCGCGCAACATGCTGCGCGGGCTCGCCTTCCGCCTGCGGCCCGGCGCCGAGGGCGTGGTGCTGGTGAAGCCGCAGTTCGAGGTCGCCGACAAGCGCGTCAAGGGCGGCGACGTCAGCGACGCCAACCTGCGCCGCGACGCGCTCGCCGCCGTGCGCGAAAAAGGGGAGTCGCTCGGCTTCACGCTCGCCGCGCACGCCGACTCGCCGGTTGCCGGCGGCTCGGGCACCGTCGAGATCCTGGCGCACCTCGTGTTCGGCGGCCGCTCGGCCAAGATGCCGCAGCCGGGCGAGTCGCGCGGGCAGAAGAGCGCGCCGCGGGCGAAGCCGGCCAAGGGCGATCGCGCGCGCGTGGCCTCGACGGCCGACGCGCTCGCCATGTTCGCCGTCGCCGCGCCCGGCATCGAAGCCGTGCTCGCGCGTGAAGTGGCCGCGCTGCCCGGCGTGCGCGACGTCCGCACCGTCGCCGGCGGCGTCGAATTCGCCGGCGACCCCGACGTCCTCTATCGCGCCAACCTGTGGCTGCGCACCGCCACCCGCATCCTCGTGCGCGTCGGCAGCTTCGAAGCGCGCGAGTTCGCCAAGATGCGCCGCCGCGCCGGCACGCTGCCGTGGGAGCGCTTCGTCGATCCCGCGCGCCCCGTCACCATCTCGGCCTCGCAGTCGGGCAGCCGGCTCTATCACACCGGCGGGATCGCCGAGAACCTCGGCTCCGCCATCGCCGATCGGCTGCGCGAGACGCTCCCCACCCGCGAAAGTGGCGAGGGCGAGGCGCAGAAGGTGCTCGTGCGCGGCGTGTCCGACGTCTTCACCGTCAGCGTCGACAGCTCGGGCGAGCTCCTGCACCGCCGCGGCTGGCGCCAGGAGATCGCCCACGCGCCGCTGCGCGAGACGCTCGCCGCCGCGCTGCTCCTTTTGTGTGGCTGGGATCCGTCGACGCCGCTCGTCGATCCGATGTGCGGCGCCGGCACGTTGCCGCTCGAAGCCTGCGCGATCGCCATGCGCCTCGCACCCGGGCTGGCGCGCAAGTTCGCCTTCGCCTCGTGGCCGACCTTCGACGCCGCCCGCTTCGCCGCGCTCCACGACGAGGCCGAAGCCGCGCGCCTGCCCGCGCCGCCCGCGCCCATCGTCGGCAGCGACCGCTCGCCGGCCGCCGTCACTGCCGCCACGCACAACGCCGAACGCGCCGGCCTCGCCGCGCACGTGACGCTCGTGCAGTCGGAGCTCGAGGATCTGGCGCCGCCGCCCGGCCCGGGCACCGTGATCATGAACCCGCCCTACGGCCGCCGCCTCGGCGATCCGCGCGCGTTGCGCTCGCTGTACGGCGCCATCGGCCGCGCCCTGCGCGCGCGCTTCGCCGGTTGGCGCGCCGCCCTGCTCGTCTCCGACGCGCGCCTCGTCGACGCCGTCGGCGCCCGCGTCTTGGCCGAGCATCCGTTGTCGAACGGAGGGTTGCGAGTCCGCCTGCTCGAGCTGGATTTGGGTAAGATGCGCCCGTGAAACACACCATCGCTTTCGTGATTTTCGTCACTGGCTGCTCGTTCAACCCCGGCGGCAGCAAGGACGATCTCGGCTCCAACGGCGACAACGACATGGGCAGCGCCGCCGGCGACCTGGGCGACGAGCCCGACCTCAGCCCCGTCTGCACCCCCGGCGACTCGACCTGCACCGGCGGCATGCTCTCGGTCTGCAACCCCGACGGCACCGGCGTCGACACGACCGCCTGCGTGATCGGCTGCAACACGGCCGGCGTCGACTGCCTCGCGCTGCAGCCGACGGCGCCCGCGGTCGCCTCCGACTTCGTCTACGCCGGCCTGAAGGAGCCGACGCTGACGCAGCCGCTGCTCGTCTTCGACGCCGACACCGGCGAGATCCAGGACGGCGCCGGCGCGTCGGTACGCATGCCCAACGTCGCGCCCGGCTCGCGCGGCGTCGAGAACGGCATCGGCTTCCACGTCGCCAGCGGCGTCGGCATCTGGACCTTCGCGAAGCTGACGATCCCGGCGAGCACGCTCGTGGTCTTCAAGCACTCGGCGGCGTCGGCGGGCGTGTCGATCTTGTCGGCGAGCGATCTCACCGTCGCCGGCACCATCGACGCGCGCGGCTACATGGATCCCACGCAAGCGCTGATGGCGACGTCGACGTTGTGCGTCGGCACCGTCGCCGGCCCGGGCGGCACCATCGGCGGCTCCGGCCCGACGAACGCGGCCGGCACCGGCGCGGGCGGCTCGGTCGCCGACGCGCTGGCGGGCGGCGGCGGCGGCGGTTACGGCGACGTCGGCGGCGCCGGCGGCAAGCACGGCGGCACCAACGGCGGCACCGCCGGCGCGGTCGCAGGTGCCGCGGCGATCAGTCCGCTCCTCGGCGGCTTCGGCGGCGGATCCAGCGGGACTGCGGGCACGACCAACGGCAACGGCGGTGGCGGCGGCGCCGCGCTGCAGCTCGCCGCGCAGGGCACGATCAGCGTCAGCGGCGGCATCAACGCCGGCGGTTGCGGCGGCGCGCCCGGCGACGCCACCCACGGCGGCGGCGGCGGCGGCGCCGGCGGCGGCATCTTGGTCGAAGCACCCACCATCAACGTAGCTGCGACCGGCAAACTGGCGGCGAACGGTGGCGGCGGCGGTGGCGGCGGTGATGTGAGCGCGGCTCCAGGTAAGGCCGGAGATCTCACTTCCGCGCGTGCCGCCGGAGGTACCGCGACGGGTGCAGCCAACGGCGGCGGCGGCGGCGCGGGAGCGAATCCGACAGGAAGCCCGGGCGATAACGGTAACGGAGCAGGCGGAGGTGGTGGCGCCGTCGGAAGAGTGCGGTTCAATACGCGTACGGGCAGCACGACGCCAGACCCGAGCGCGGTGATCAGTCCGCCTGCGTCGCAGGGGACCGTCGTCATTCAGTAGCGGCTACAGCGCCGGAACGACCGTGACGTGCCCGTGACGCGGACACGCCAGGCCCGGCGTCGCGTCCTTCTTGCACTCCACGATGTGCTCGACGTACTCGTAGTCGTAGCCGGTCTCCGACGGCGTCAGCGTCTCCGTCGCTTCCCAGGTGCAGCCGTCCTGGAAGTCGTAACGGCTCGTGAACTTCACGGTCTTGCCGTCCGTGTTGTCGTGCGGCATCACGACGTCGCCGTCGTTCCACGCCGAGCCGTACACGCACGGCGGATCGGACTCGGCGTCGAGCACGAGCCGATACTCGTGGCCGATCGCCGGCGCCAGCGACGCCGGCGCGCCACCGATTGCGACGGCCAACACTCCGCCGACGACGAGCGCGCCACCGACGAGGAGCACCCGCCGCGCGACCAATCGCCACGCTGAGAGCGCCAAACCCAAACGAGAGAGCATGAGCACACCTCCGACAGTCCGATTGTACGCCTGATCGGCGGAGCGTGCCTCCTAATAAATCGCAAGCATGCGAATCACGAAGCAGTTTGGCGGCGTTTGGACTCTTCGAGGATTTGGATCCCCGTGACCAGCGACCAGACCCATATCGCGAGCAGCATCGGAAAGCCGATCAAGACGAAGCACAGCGGAAAGGCTACGACCCACAAGACCAGCTGCAGCACGCCTTGCGACGTGCGTCCCGCGACCAGCGAGCCGACGCCGGGGAGGATGATGTTGAGCACCAGCGCCGTCACCGCCGTGCCGTCCGACGGCGGACTGACGTGCACCATCTGCCCGGCCGGCCCCACCGTCGCCAGCGGCGGATTCGCCGGCCCTCGCGACGCCGGCCGCCCCGGGATGGTGAAGAAGACGTTGCCCTCGTCGTCGACCTCGCGGCCGATGACGTCGCGCGCCGCCATGTCCTCGAGCTTCTCCGACACGTCGGCCGTCTTCATCTTGAGCGCGTGCGCCACCGACGGCACGTTGAGCGTCTCCGTCGTCTTGTAGGCGAACTCGAGAAAGCGCACCTCGAAGTCGTCCATCGGCTTCTGCGCCCCCGGCGACGCGCCCCTGTCGAAGTCGGGGTCGCCGTCGACGGGCTTGGCCCCAGCCGACGACGTCGGCGGATTAGTCGGCGGTTTCGATAGATCGGCCTGGCAGTGCTTGCAGCGCACCGCCACCTTCTTGATCTCCTCGCCGCAATAAGGACATGGCTTGGTGTCGCCGGACATGGCGGGTGCGTTTTCGTCGGCCATTGCGTACCCCATGTTGCAAGAAAGCACGCCACGAGCGGGGAAAATTCCGCTATGATGGGCTGTGGCCCTCTTGTCGACGGATTCGCACCTGCCCCAGCACGGGCGCGGCACGGTGGTCACACGCCACCCGGCCACCATCCGCCGCGTGGCCCAGGCGCTCGGCGCCGTCGGCATCGGGGTCAATCACGCGCTTTCGCCCGCGCAAATGCCCAAGGCGGCGCCCGGCGAGCTGAAGGTCGCGGTCCTCGACCTCGACGTCGATCCGGCGGCCGATCCAATGACCCTGGTACGTCAGGTCGCCGAGTTCTATCCCGCGATCCCGATCGTCGTCACCGCCGGCGTGCACGCCAAGAAGCGGCTGCTCGCCACGCTGGCGTCGCAGAACGTGCACCACGTGGTGCCCAAGCTCGGCGGCTGGCTCGATCTGCCGCAGGAGCAGCGCAGCTTCGACGGCCCCGACGAGCAGGATCTGGCGGTGGCGCTGCGCCGCGCGTTCTCCGACGGTGGCTCGCCCCTCGGCGCGCATCCCTATTTGATCCAGGGCTTCTCCACGACCGAGGCAGTCGTGCAATCCAGCGACGACAAAGAGCGCGCGCTCGACGCCGTCATGGAGCTCGCCGCCGCGCTCGAGCTGTCGGACGAGAAGAAGCGCCGCATCGAGGTCGCCACCGAGGAGCTGCTGCTCAACGCCATCTACGACGCGCCTCGCGACGCCGGCGGCACCGCGATCCACGCCGGGCTCGACCGCCGCACGCCGGTGCAGCTCGCGCCCAACCAGCAGGTCAAGCTCCACTACGGCTGCGACGGCCGCAACTTCGTGGTCAGCGTCGCCGATCGCTTCGGCGCGCTCGAGCGCGGCAACATCCAGCGCTCGCTCACCAAGCTGCTCGATCCCAAGACCGCGCGCCCCGCGCCAGGCACGAGCGGAGCCGGCCTCGGGCTGATGCTCACCTACGGCGCGGCCAATCAGCTCATCGCGCACGCCATGCGCGGCCGCTTCACCGAGGTCACCGCCGTCATGCACGTCTCCGGTTCCAACCGCACCGCGCTCGCCCGCGGCAGCGCCCTGCACCTGTACCTCGACGGAGCAACGTAGGAGAAAAAGCTTCAGATGGTGAAAATCGAGATCGGCCCGAGCGACGACGGCGGCATCCGCGCCACGCTCGCCGGCAAAATCGACGAGAAGTTCGACGGCCACCAGATCCTCGAGGCCGCCAAACCGGGCCAGCGCGTCACCTTGCGCCTCGACGGCGTGCGCGGCATCTCGTCGCTCGGCGTGCGCGCGCTCGAGCACTTCATGAACAAGCTGGGCGCGCGCGACGTGGTCCTGGAGGACATCTCCGCCGCCGTCGCCAATCAGGTCACGATGATTCCGAACCTGCTCGGCAGCGCCACGGTCAAGTCGGCGAAGCTGCCGTTCGTCTGCCCGAGCTGCGGCACCGAAGAGGCGCGCAGCATTCCGTACCAGCCGGGAGCCGCCACGACGCACGCGCCCAAGTGCAGCGCGTGCGGCGCCAAGATGGAATTCGACGGCTTTTCCGAAGAATACTTACCGCATTAGTTTCGTACGAAACTAAAAGCGAATCGTACGGTAGTCGCCCTTGGGCGCGCGCGCGATGCGCGGCGCCACGACCTTCTCGTAGGGCACCGGCGCGGGACGGCCGGCCGCGCTCGGACGCTCGAGCAGACGCGCGATCTGCTCTTCCACCACCTCGCTCATCGAGATGTCCTGCTCGGCGCAGTACCGACGGAGATTGTCGTACGTCGTACCGCGCACCGAGATCGAACGACGGGTCTGTTTCGCAGCCACGATCGCCTCCGCTGAGGAATGAACCGGGGCCAAAATGATCCTCTCGGATCCGATCGTCAAGTCAAAAGTTGGTTACGGTTTCATTCCCAGCTCGTACATCAAAAAGGCATATGAATCCGCCGACTGTTCGACCGCTTGTTTCACGAGATCGGCGCCGCCGTGGCCGGCGTGCTTCTCGATGCGCATGAGGATCGGCCGGTTGTCCTTGGGCGATCCGCCCTGGGCCCACTGCAGCGCCGCGGTCATCTTGCGCGCGTGCATGGGGTCGACGCGATCGTCGGAGTCGGCCGACATCATGAGGAGCGCGGGATATTTAGTGCCCTGCTTTACCTTTTGATACGGCGAGTATCCGTACAGCCACTGGAATTCCTTTGGATCTTCGGCTGATCCGTATTCTGAAATCCAGGTTTTGCCACTGCCAAACAAATGATATCGGATCATATCGAGCAGCGGCACCGCGCAGATGACCGCGCGGAACAGCTCGGGGTGCTGCGTGACCGCGGCGCCCATGAGCAGGCCGCCATTGGAGCCGCCGCTGATCGCGAGCTTGCCGCTCGTCGTGTACTGGTTGGCAATCAGCCACTCGGCGGCCGCGGCGAAATCGTCGAACACGTTCTGCTTGTTCTCGCGCATCCCCGCTTTGTGCCACTCCTCGCCGTACTCGCCGCCGCCGCGCAGGTTGGGCACCGCGTAGCCGCCGCCCGCCTCGAGCCACGGGAAGATCGACGCGTAGAAGCCGGGCGTCATCGAGACCTGGAACCCGCCGTAGCCGGTCAGGAAGAACGGTGTGGTCCCGTTCTTGGGCATGTCCTTGCGACGCACCACGAACATCGAGATCTTGGTGCCGTCCTTCGACGGGTACCAGACCTGCTCGACGGTGTAGGGCGCCGTGTCGACGGGAACCTTGACCTCGTAGAACAGCTCGAGGCCGCCCTTCTTCATCGACGTCTTGAACGAGCGTGGCGTGATGTTGAACGAGACGAACGAGAAGTAGGCCTCGTCGTCGTCGGGATCGCCGACGACCGCGGCGACCGTGCCGATGCCGGGCAGCTGCACCTCGCGCACCAGCTTGCCGTCGAGCCCGCGCACCTCGAGGTGGCTCGACGCGTCGCGCAGCGTGCGCACCATGAGGTGCGCGCCGAGCACGCTGGCGTCTTCGATCACGGCGTCCTTGCGCTCGGGCACGATCTCGCGCCAGCTCTTGCGATCGAGCTTGTGGGTGTCGACGCGGAAGACGCGCCAGCGCGGCGCATCCTCGTTGGTCGTCACGTAGAAGACGTCCTTGTAGGCCTCGACGTTGTACTGGAACGGCTTGCCGACGACGAACGGATGCCACGCGTCGCCCTTCTTGCGCAGATCGCGATAGTAGACGTCGGTCGAGTTCCAGCCGTGCTGCACGACGGAGAACAGCCAGTGGCCGTCCTTCGAGGCGTAGCCGCCGAGGAAGGTCTCGGGGTTGCCGGTCTTCTCGTGCACGACGCGATCGCTCGCCGGATCCGCGCCGAGCGCGTGATAGCGCAGCTCGGCGTAGCCCGGACGCACGTCGGGCTTGATGCTGTCGGACAACGGCGGCAGCCACGTGTAGTAGAAGCCGTCCCCCTTCGGCGTCCACGACGGCGAGGCGTACTTGCCGCCGGGGATGACGTCGACCGTCGAGATTTTGCCCGTCGCCACGTCCATGACGTGCAGGATGGTCTCGTCGCTGTTGTTGGGCTTGAGGCCGTAGGCGAGCGTCTTGCCGTCCCACGACGGGTTCCACACGCCGAGCGAGGTCGAGCCGTCGGCCGACAGCGTGTTGGGATCGAGCAGCACCTTCTCTTCGCCGCTCGCGCCTTCCTTCCAATAGAGGACCGCCTTCTCCTTGTCCTTGTGGCGCCGCGTGTAGAAGTAGCGGTTGCCGAAGTGGTGCGGCGGCGACACCGACTCGAGGTAGAAGAGCTCCCTGAAGCGCGCGAGCAGCTTGTCGCGCCCCGGCAGCTGCGACAAAAAGCCGCGCGCCTCTTTGTCCTCGGCGGCCATCCACGCCTTGACGTTGGGCTTGGTCGCGTCCTCGAGCCAGCGATAGGGATCGGGGATCTTCACGCCGTGAACGTCGTCGACGATCGCGTCGCGCGGAGTCTCGGGATATTTCATGTTATCGGTCACCAGCGTCATGGCTGCCACGAAGAGGATTGCGAAGCGCATCAGGGTCTCCTGCCACGCGTGAGATGCGCGACGGCTTGCGCCAGCCCGTCGAGCGAGAGGCGGAACATCGGGAACAAGTTGCCGACCGTCTGCGCGGTGCCGCGCCAGAAGCGCTCGGGCTCGGGGTTGAGCCACGCCGTCTTGCGGAAGTGGCGCGCGACCAGATCCATCCACGCCAGCCCCGGCACGTCGTTGTCGAAGTCCTGCCCGCCCCAGCCGCCGGTCTGCCACAGCTCGGACGGATGCATGAGCGCGTCGCCGATGACGATTAGCTTCCAGCTGGCGTCGCGCTCCGCGAGGAGCTGCGGAATGGCGACGCCGTTGCGCAGCCACGTCGTCGGGTAGACGTGGCCGTAGAGGCAGTTGTGGAAGTAGAAGGTGTCGAGCCGCTTCCAGTGCGTGGCGCGCTTCGCCGCCGAGAAGAGGCGCTCGGACACTTGCACGTGCGGATCCATCGAGCCGCCGACGTCGATGAGCAAGAGCACCTTGACGTCGGGGCGGCGCTCGGGGCGCATCACGATCTCGAGCTCGCCCGCGTTCGACGCGGTCTTGTCGATCGTCGCCTCGACGTCGAGCTCGGTGAGCGCGCCTTCGCGCACGAACGCGCGCAGCCGCCGGAGCGCGAGCTCGATGGAGCGCACGTCGAGGTTGAGATCGCCGCGCAGCTCGCGGAAGCGATGGGCGCCCGCGCGCGCCACCGCGCTGCGTCCGCCGTCGGGTCCTTCACCGACAGTGATGCCCGTCGGATGCGTGCCGCCGCGTCCGTGCGGCGACGTGCCGCCCGTCCCCACCCAGCGGTTGCCGCGGTCGTGACGCTCGCGCTGCTCGCGCAGCCGCTCCTCGAGCCGGCGGCGCGCCTCCTTCAGATCGAGCGACTCGAGGAGCTGGCGTTCCTCGTCGGTGAGCTCGCGGCGCGGCGCGTTGTTGGCGAGCCAGTCGAGCAGCTCCTCGGAGATCTGCAGCGCCTCGACCTCGATGCCGTGAAAGTAGCTGGCGAACGCGGTGTCGAACGCGTCCAGATCCTGCTCTCGATGCACACAGAGCGCACGCGTGACTTCATAAAAACCATCTAGCGTGGTCTCGTGTAGGTCGCGCGCCAGCGCTTCGGCGACGGCGAGCGCCTCCTGCGGACCGACCTTCACGCCGCGCTTGCGGAGCTCGTAGAAGAAGTCGACGAACACGCCGGGAGCTTACAACGGGCCGGTCCGACGCGGTATAATGGGAAACTCCCCGACGAGCGAAAAGGCCCCATGGAACAGGGATCGGACCCGGGCAGCACGACTGAGCGCACGCGCGAAGAGCCGGCAGAGATCGACGCCAACGGCATCCTCGCGCTCGACGGAATGCAGGCGAGCCAGGCCGAGCTGGCGCGCGCGCGGCTGACCGCGCAGTTCCTCGAGGCGCTGCTGCCTACGCTCGTCGACGACGGGGATGCGGCGCAGGCGCTGCACGACGTGGCCGCGCTGCGCTCCTATCCGCTCGACGACGCCCGGGGCGCGCTCGAGGCGATCCGCGACGCGTACGCGCGGCGGCCGGCGCTGCACATCGCGCGCGCCTATCGCAAGACTGCGATCAGGGCCGGCTCGCTCGACGATCAGCTCGCGGCGCTCGAGGGCGAGATCAAGCTGGCGCCGACGCCGGCGTATCGCGCGGCGCTCGAGACCGAGCGCGGCGGGCTGTACGAGCGCGCCGTCGGCAACCTGGCGGCGGCGCGGCAGAGCTACGCGGCCGCCGTCGAGATCAACCCGAGCGACGTGACGGCGCTGCTCGCGCTGTTGCGCCTGGCGCTGCGCGACGGCGATCGCACGGCGGCGGCGGCGCAGTGCAAAAAGATCGCGGACGCCGTCGGTGATCCGCGCGTGAAGGCGGAGTTCCTGGCGTACGCGGGACGGCTCTACGACGCGGCGGGAGCGAGCGAAGCGGCGCTGCAGGCGGCGGTCTCGGGCGAGGTGCACGCGGCCGATTCACCGGCGGTGCGCTTCCTGCTCGAGCGGCTCTACGCGGCGGGCGACAACGCGCGCGAGCTCGGCGCCGTGGTCGAGCGCGCGCTGCGCGACGGCAGCGCGGCGGCACCGGCGGGCTGGTTCGATCTCGGCTACCTCTATCGCTATCGGCTCGGCGACGCCGAGCGCGCCGAGAAGGCGTTCGGCGAAGCGCTGTCCGCCGCGTCGAATGACGCCACCATGCGCGCCGCCACCCTCGCCGAGCTCGCCGACCTGGCCGCGCAGCGCGGCGATCACGCGCGCGTCGTCGAGCTCGAGCTCGAGCGGCTCGACGGCGTGAGCGACGCGTCGATGCGCGCGGCCATCTGGTCGCGCATCGGGCTGGTGCGCGAAGAGCGGCTCGCCGACGGCGACGGCGCCGCCGAGGCCTACTCGAAGGCGATCGAAGCCGACGCCAGCCACCTGCCCGCGCTCGAGGGCGCCGGCCGCGTGTTCCTCAAGTCGAACGACGTCGACAAGCTGGTGTGGATGCATCGCGCCGAGGCGGCGAGCGCGCCGTCGCCCGTCGAGCGCGCGGGGGCGCTGGTGCGGGCGGGCGAGCTGCTCGTCGCCAACCCGGCGACCGTCGACGACGGCATCGTCGCGCTCGAGCAGGCGCGCGCCGCGCTGCCGGCGGCGAGCGCGGTGTTCGACGCGCTCGAGCTGGCGCTGCGGCGCAAGGGCGCCTACGAGAAGCTGTGCACGCTCTATCGCGAGGAGGTCGATCGCGGCGTCGAGGCGCGGCGCGCGGCCTGGCTGCTCACGCAGATCGGCGAGCTGGCGGCGCTGCGGCTCGGCGATCCGAAGCGCGCCATCGAAGCGTTCAGCATCGCCGCCGGCATCGAGGGCGACGGCCCGCGCTTCGCGCTGTCGCGGCTGGCGCAGCTGCTCGAGGACACCGACGCGCCCGCCGAGCTCGAGGCGGTGCTGGCGCGGCTCGGCGCGCTCACCGACGACGCCGGCGAGCAGGCGTCGCTGCTCGAGCGCGCGGCCAAGCTGCAGGAGCGGCGTGGCGACGTCGAAGCGGCGCTGACGAGCTACCGGCGTGCGCTCGAGCTGGCGCCGGCGGGTCACACCGTCTACGCGGCCGCGGGGCGCGCGTTCTATCGCGCCGAGCGCTGGGCCGATCTGCTCGCGCTGTGCGAGCGCGCG